>RDZG01000128.1 GCA_004293915.1 Bacteroidota bacterium
CCAAGGGTGAAAAATGTGCGATCGCCCTCCTGGATTTTTTCAACTAATGAACGCCGTCCCAAGGATTGCATAACTTTCAAAAAGTGCGATCGGGATAATAGCAGATTCTCTGGCACTTTTGAGAGGGAAACAGGCGCGGTTTCACTTGCTAGCCACGACATTACCTGTTTTTATGATTATCATTCGTTAACGATTTGCTGATTTAAATCTATTCACCTGCATGGCGATCGGGTTCAAATTCATAAAAATGAATTTTTTGGCTAACTTTACAGTAAAATATCCGGGAACATCTTTTATCACTACTACTTTGTCCCATTTTGAAAACATCAGCGCTATATTTAGTGTATTTTTTACGGCCAATTGTTATTTTTTCACCTTGATACTTGTGCTTGCGAATATCTATATCTAGATCGTAGACAATTTGAGTCATCGATTTGATAAATCTTTCTTGATAGGAACGATTTTCATTGAAAAACTTAGCTCGTTGTATACTCAGCCAAAATTTTTCATTTAATTCATAATCTTGCCGTGTCAAATTAGACAACCATCCATCTTGTAAAACTGATTGACTGTAGCAAATTTCAATAGCTTGCCGAATCTGATTTTCTCGGTGTCTTTCGTCAACTATAATTTTTGATAAAAAATCAGTTACATCAAATAGCTGTTTTACATCCTCAGCTACCAAAAAATTTTGAGCAACTGAAATATTATCAGATTCTACCATTACTGTCTGACAAGCAGTAGGACTTACCAAGTACAGCAAGTCAGTATAATTACAAGACAAGCATTTATCAAGCAATAAATTCCATTCATTTAAGACATCTTCAGGAAGTAATTCATTACCAAATTTACACGCGGGGTTATTTTCGGCTAATGCGGCGCACTCTCCAGGACAAAATTCAAATCTTCTAAACAATTCAGGGATAATTTTATCCTTAAAAAATCTTGTGTAATGTTCTTCAACTTCTGGCTGATTTTTGAAAGGATTATTATTGTATATTTCTGCCAGCAGTCCCTCACTAAATTTAAACTTAATTAACTGATATAAACTGTCTGTATCTCTTTCAATATTTTCAATATCGGTTAGTAATGAGTTAAGGGACTGAAAAATTTCAAAATAGCGTCGCGATTGCCATGCTTTTTCACTGACAGCTAAATAGACAGGATCTAAATATTTTCTCATTATCTAAACTTTGCCATCCTTTTCTTCAAAGTTGCTTCCATTAAATCCCGCGCGTCATTTTCATCAAAGAAGCCAACTGGCCAATTTTGGATCTCGCCAAACTCATTAATTTGAATTGGTTTTACAACCGAAGTTTTCTGCTTCTCATCAAAACTCACGAAAAGGGTATTTAAAAGCTCTTTAATTTCCCCTGATTCTTCTTGGGCAATTCGCAGACACAATCGGTTGATTAAATGTTCGCTATGGGTTTCGATAACTAATTTTTTTCCAGACTTAGCCATGCAAATAAAAAAATCAGCAAGCTTTGACTGTAGTGAAGGATGTAAATGAATTTCAGGCTGTTCTAAAACAATAGTTTCTTCTGGTTTTGTCCGCAAGCATTCTACTAAAATTGGCAAAATTTGACTGACACCAAATCCGACATCTGGTAAATGTACTTCTATTCCCGATGAGTTTAATTTAACTTGACCTGGAATGCCACCTAAACCAACTACAGAAGTGATATTAGGTAATTTCATACATTCGGATAACCACCAGTTGACTGCTTCTAGCATTTTGTCTGACTCTCGCAGTTCGTATTCTTTGATCTGTTTTCCTTGATAAATACATCTGTAATATTTAGGAATTTTATGTTCTTGTTCGATAGCAAGAACTAAGGGAGTATATTCACCATTAATCCCAATATCAATCTTTCTCAAATCCTCAAAAAAGTAGAATCGCTTGGGCGCTTCACGTAGAGGCCCTATATATCTAACACTAGACCATAAATTTCTCAAATAAGTGGCGGTGACTTGATAAGAACCATAATAATACATCAGTTCAAATTCTTTCTCTTGCCTAAATAAAGAAAATTCATCTCCGAGCAAAGTTGCAGGGATCTTCTGAATATCTGCTTTTTTTTCGGGTGCAGGTTTCTTCTGAAGATACGTACTCAAGTTACGGAGCGTGGTATCAATAAATTTCGATAAGTGTTTCGGTATTTTTGTTCTGCTATTTGTGAAATCGTTGTTAACCTTATTTAGATTTGTATAGCTTTGTTTGGTGAAGTCATTGATTGTTAAAAGCGTTGGTAGTATACCCTCAAATTTAACTTGTACATTGTCAAACACTACTTCCTCTATCACGGTCTCTTTGAAAAACTTGGTTTCTGTGAATTTTCTGGTATCTAAACGATTGCGCTGGTATGTAGAAAATATGTCAAATAATCCATAATCTATCCATCTAAATAATAAATCTTTCAGTTCAACATACTTTAATTTGATTAAATATTTTCCCTCGCCTGATTGAATAATTTCCCATGAAAAGTTTCTTTCTATATCTCGAAAAACAAAGCTATTAACTAACAATTTGTTTTTGTTTTCTGATGAATTCATTGTTTCATTTTCCAGATTGGAGAGTTTTATTTCCACTTCTACATCAATCTGAACAGATTGTCTTGTATTCCAATATCTTGTTTTGTCTCTTAAATCAAAATCCCCTGATAATTTCCAGAAAAACCCGATTTCTTTTTCGGTTGCATGATTGTTGATTACATCTGCCCAATCACCCAGACGCACGTACAGACCATTAAAAACCACAGGTTCTTGAATGTAAGAATCAATAGAGAGTTGGCTGCTATCAATATTTGATTGTTTCATCAAAAGCAAACTCTGGATAATTGAACTTTTGCCAGAACTGTTGATGCCACACAGCACTGTCAGGGGTTTCATTTCAATTACATCAAGCTCTTTAAATCCTTTGAAGTTTGATAAAGCAAATTTTGTTGTCATAAAATTATGACTCTCCAAATGGTTAGAATTATATTGGGTTCAAACGAACTGAGTAATAGGGCGACGAAACTTAACGACCGTAAATTTTAGGCAGGCGATATTTGATTTTAATTTTCCTTGTTGTTTGACAATACCCCGGACAGTTTTTGGAACGATAATACAAGCTTTAAAGGCTAAGGATTATGAAAAAGTCGAATTAAATGCCGCGTCTGGGGTGGACATGACTTTGATTTAATTATCCACAGTGGCTCAAAGTCAAGCGAGGATAAGTCATTGGGCCATAGAAAAACTGTCCGAAGTATTCGCTTGATATCTACTAAGGTAACATATAAGGTACAATCTAGTATATTTTAACGACAAATAATTAATCGTTTTTATTTTAACAGGATGTTTTAAAGTTAGTTTTTGCTAAACAGTTTAAGCAGTGATTCAATCGTTGAGTGCAACAAGGGCTGTGTGGATGTATGGCTATTTTACAGCATCATTTTTTATTCGTCAGATGCTTCTCTATTGGCACTTCCATCATCTGTTGAGTCAAAACGCCAAGTTTGTT
>RDZG01000001.1 GCA_004293915.1 Bacteroidota bacterium
CTGAAATTTAATGCGTTTATGACTGCATTCGAAAATGAAAATGAATTAGGAAAAACGCTCAGTAATTTAATTGTAAATATTTATTAGACTTTATATAAAGCTACGATATTTAAAGTCATACCTCCACGTTTTTCGGTAAATGCACTGATAATAATACCAATAATCGCAAGTACAATCACAAACCAATTGCCCCAGCCAAGCATCGGAAACAAACAAATTAAGGCAAGCAATAAAACTACTATTCCCCAAGCCCGAGTAATAAAATTTATCATTTTTAGATTTTTAAGTTAATAATACCACAAAAATAAATGCCAACTCAGCCAAAGGATGGCGTGTTTGAAAAAATATAATGTATTTTTCTTATTAAAATAAAAATTGTAAATTTGTAAAGGATTTATTTTGTAAGGTAAATTAAAAATAACAATCAACCATGACAAACGAAGACAAAGAAATAATCGAAAAACTGGTTTTGGGTGGCGTTATTGGGGCTGCTATGGGTGCATTAGCAACCGAAAACTCAAAAGGAGCGATAATTGGAGCCATTGCAGGAGCTGCCATTGTGAGCAGTTATCACGCTTCGCAACGAGCCAAAGAATCTGATTTGCCAAGGATGTTGGTTGAAAATAACCAATTATTTGAAGTGCATAAATCAGGAGAAAGAATATTTATAAAGGATTTGCCGCCTTATGTTAAAGTTCCTAGAAAACTAATTTTGAGTTAATTTTATATGTCTAGCAAAAAAATTAGGATTTTTGCAGGTGCAAATGGTTCTGGAAAATCTACTTTTATTCGTGATTTTGAAAGCAACTACAATGCTCGTTTGCATATTTTTGTCAATGCAGATGAAATTGAAGCGACTTTAAAACGTACGCATAAATTAAATTTTTCGGATTTTAAATTAGAAATAAGCACCGAAAATATTCAAAACTATTTCAAAAATTCTACTTTTTCGCCAATAAAATTACAAAATCCTTTGCTTTTTGACAGCCTTTGGATTACAGAAAATGTATTACATTTCGACAAAAACTTACAAATAAATTCTTATATTGCAGCTGATATTGCTGAGTTTATTCGCCAAAATTTAGTTTTAAGTAATCATTCATTTTCTTACGAAACTGTAATGAGTAATGCTATTAAAATTGATTTTTTGGAAATGGCAAAAAGTAAAGGATATAAAATATATTTCTATTATTTCACAACAAATGACCCTGAAATAAATATTGCACGCGTGAAACTTAGGGTGGAGCAAGGCGGACACAATGTGCCAGAAGCCACCATTATAGACCGATATTATAAGAGTTTAGAACTTTTAAAATCTGCTATCAAAACTTCAGATCAAGCCTATTTGATGGATAATTCTAAAGAAATCAATCATTTTGTGGCTCAAATTACCAATGGAAATGAATTTGAGACCATTCTTGAGGATGAACTCCCAAATTGGGTTCATAAATATGTGATTTTGTAATTTTTTTATTAAATTATTACCCAACCGTTACAACAATTTTTATCGATTCGCTTAGCGAATTATCAGTAGAAATACCACATTTTATAATTATATTTTCCGAAAAAGTATTTGAAATATAATCAATAACATAAGCATATTCATCCATAGAAAATTCTTCATTTGCATAAATAATTACTAAACAATGCGTAGGATAATCCATTTCTTTCATTTTATCCAATGCCAATTGAGTTGCAATTTCAGTTCGATTTATGCCTTTTGCTTCGCCAATGCCATAATAAAAATGTTTTTTATCTCTAAAAATCATTTCTATGTCTTTAAAATCAATATTCAAAATTCCCGGATTTAACTGGCTATCTAAAATAGCATTTATGAGTATAAGAAACATAATTTTTGGTTTTTAAGTTAATAATACCACAAAATTAAACGCCAATTCAGTCAAACAGTGGCGTAAGAAAATCTAAATTCATAATTAAATAATTTATAATAATAATTAATAAAATTAATTTATTGTGTAAAGTATGTTTTAACAAATTTTGATACTTGAATAAAAAAACACATTCCTTTTTTAATTGAAGTTTTGGTTAAAACGATTAAATTTGCAATTATAAAATCATAAAAATCATGAATTTACAAGTAATAAATAGCGAAAATGGAAAACCTATGGGTGTTTTTATTCCAATCAAAGAATGGGAGTTCATAAAAGCTGAATACCACATTTCAGAAAACGGTATAAAAGAAAAAGCGATAAAAAAACCCAAAAAATCCAAAAAAAATAAAACCTTAGAAGGTTTTAGGCAAGCTGTAAAAGAATTACAATTAGTTTTGGATGGAAAATTAGAAGCTAGACCTCTAAAAGACGTATTGAATGAATTATGAGATTTTAACTATTTCAGATTTTGATAAAAATTTAAAAAAATTATCAAAAAAATATCACTCTATTCAGAATGATGTTTTTGAACCAGGCGAAAAATTAAAAATTAACCCCACACAAGGCGATAAGATTTTTGAAAATTGCTATAAAGTACGAATGGCAATCTCGACTAAAAATAAAGGAAAAAGTGGTGGTGCAAGAGTTATTACCTATGTTTATGTAGCAAAAGAAACCGTTTATTTACTTTCTATTTATGACAAAAGTGAGCAAGAAAATTTGAGCGACAATGAAATCAAGACCCTTATTCAATCGTTAGAAATTCCAATATAACTTTTTGTTGTGCCATATTTTGTCGTAGTGTATTTTTATATTTGCCTTAAAATATTTTCAAATGGCAAAACTCAATTTTCTAACTCGATACAATTTAATTATCAAAAAACTCAAAAAGTCGCCTTGTACTTTAGAATCTATATTCGATTATCTCGAACGAGAATCCGAAATACTAGGTTTTTCGCTCACTATTTCTCCTCGAACCTTTCAGCGAGATATTAAAGAAATACTTACTTTATATGACATTGAAATAAAGTATGATTTTTCTAAAAAAGTGTATTTTATAACAGACGAATTTCAGTCCGAATTAAATGTTAGAATGTTGGATGCCTTTGATTTGTTTCAATCGCTAAAAATGAGCGAAAACATGACAAAACATATTTGTTTCGAAAAACGAAAACCTCAAGGAACTACGTTTTTATTACCTATTTTACAAGCAATAAAAACAAAAAATGTAATTGAAATTTTACACCAAAAATTTAGTCAGAAACAATCATTTTTACATACTCTAGAACCTTTGGCAATAAAAGAATCTCAAGGTCGCTGGTATTTGGTTGCAAAGGAAATTGAAAACGAAAAAATAAAAACGTATGGTTTAGATAGAATTTCAGAGGTAAATATTTTAAAAACTAAAAAGACTAATTTTGTTTTTGATGTCGAAATTTATTTTAAAGATTGTTTTGGAATTATAAAACCCGAAAATGAAGAATTTGCACCAACATTTGAACTTTTATTTTCTAAAAAGCAAGGCAATTATATCAAAACTTATCCGCTTCATCATTCACAAAAAGTAGTTTCAGAAAATGATTTAGAAATTGTATTTTCTTACAAATTATTTATAACTCATGATTTTGTGATGGAACTTTTATCGTTTGGAAACGAATTAATTTTGACCAATTATAATGTGCTAACACAAGAGTTAAATTTAGCTAAAGGATAAAAAAATAATATCTTATCTTGAAAAATCAGCAACAAAAAATCCCGCTTTGAGCGGGATTTTTTTTGACTAACCTAAATAAGGTTTAAGTGCTTTGCTTCGAGAGGTATGTCGAAGTCTGCGAATAGCTTTTTCTTTGATTTGTCGTACACGTTCGCGTGTGAGATTAAATTTTTCGCCTATTTCTTCCAAAGTCATAGCATGTTCGCCATTTAATCCAAAATAAAGCATCACCACATCTGCCTCGCGTTGTGTAAGTGTGTGTAAGGCACGGCTCACTTCTTTGCGAAGCGAATCTGTAATTAAATTTCCATCTGGCGTATCATTGTCATCACCAGCTAAAACATCCAAAAGACTGTTTTCTTCGCCTTGAACAAAAGGAGCATCCATAGAAACATGTCTTCCTGATATTTTTAAGGTATCCACAATTTCGGAAGTAGATACATCTAACACTTCAGCAAGCTCATCTGGCGAAGGCTCACGTTCGTATTTTTGTTCTAATTCAGAAAATGTTTTTGAGATTTTATTCAAAGAACCCACACGATTCAATGGCAAACGAACAATACGAGATTGCTCAGCCAAAGCTTGCAAAATCGATTGGCGAATCCACCAAACTGCATAAGAAATGAATTTGAATCCACGAGTTTCATCAAAACGTTGAGCGGCTTTTATCAAGCCTAAATTTCCTTCATTTATTAAATCGCCAAGCGAAAGTCCTTGATTTTGGTATTGTTTTGCAACCGAAACCACAAAACGCAAATTTGCTTTCGTTAATTTTTCGAGCGCATATTGATCACCGTCACGAATACGTTTTGCCAAATCAACTTCTTCGTCTGGAGTTAATAAATCAACTTTACCTATTTCTTGTAGGTATTTGTCAAGCGATTGGCTCTCACGGTTGGTAATTTGTTTACTTATCTTAAGCTGTCTCATTTTAGGCTTTGCCGTATAGAATTATTATCAATAACAAATTTAACTCGTATTTATTACAATTAGTTTAAACTTTTTTTACGCAACAGCGTTTTCTGGCTTTGGTAAAAGAACTTTGCGTGATAAACGATATTTTCCAGTTTTAGGATCAACTTCAACTAGTTTCACTTTTAGTTTTTCGCCAACTTCTAAAATACCATCCATTTTTTCTACTCTTTCCCATTTGATTTCAGAAATATGTAGCAAACCATCTTTTCCAGGCATAAATTCAACAAATGCACCATAGGTTTGAACAGATTTTACAACGCCATCGTAAGTTTCGCCAACTTCCGGAACTGATACAATACCTTTTATTCGTGCAATAGCTGCTTCAAGTGCATCGCCATTTGCCGATGAAATAGTAACTTTACCTTTTCCATCAATTTCTTCGATGTTGATAGTCGCACCTGTAGATTTTTGCATTTCTTGAATGATTTTTCCACCAGGTCCGATTACTGCACCAATAAATTCTTTATCAATAAACATACTTACCATGCGAGGTGCGTATGGTTTTAAGTCTGTTTTTGCTGCCGAAATGGTTTTGTTCATTTCGTTTAAAATATGTTCTCTTCCTTTTTTTGCTTGAGCCAATGCTTCACGCACTACTTGGAACGAAAGTCCATCAATTTTGATGTCCATTTGGCAACCAGTAATTCCTTTTGAAGTACCTGTTACTTTAAAATCCATATCTCCCAAATGATCTTCATCTCCTAAAATATCAGAAAGTACTGCGTATTTTCCCGTTTTAGAGTCTGTTATCAATCCCATAGCAATTCCAGATACACCACTTTTAATTGGCACACCAGCATCCATCAATGCAAGCGAACCTGCACAAACAGTAGCCATAGACGAAGAACCATTTGATTCTAAAATATCAGAAATTACTCGAATAGTATATGGAAAATCAATTTCATTTGGCAATACTTTTTTGAGCGAACGCATGGCTAAATTTCCATGTCCAACTTCTCTTCTACCAACTCCACGATTAGGTTTTACTTCGCCTGTCGAAAAGCCTGGGAAATTATAATGCAACATAAATTTGTTGTAACCAGCAAACATGGCACTATCAATTTGTTGTTCATCAAGTTTTGAGCCTAAAGTTACTGAAGTTAATGATTGTGTTTCGCCTCTAGTAAAAATAGCCGAACCATGAACCGAAGGTAAATAATCGATTTCAGACCATATTGGTCTAACTTCGTCTAATTTTCTTCCATCCAAGCGTTTGCGTTCGTCTAAAACTAAATTTCTACACGCATCTTTTTCTATGTCGTGATAGTAATGTTTGATTAAAGCTTTATCTTCTGTTGAATCAGCAGGAAGAGCATCAATATATTCTTTTACAATAGCTTTAAACTCCGAAGTACGTTCGTGTTTGTTTGGATTTCCTTTTTGAGCCACAGCATACACTTTGGCATAAAGTAAATCATATAATTTTTTCTTTAAATCTAAATCGTGTTTTTCGTGATTATATTCACGTTTTTTAGTGCTTCCAACCATTTCAGCTAATTCTAATTGGGCTTTACATTGTTGTTTTATGGCTTCGTGTGCAATTTCCATGGCTTCCACCATTTCTTCTTCCGACATTTCATCAGCTTCGCCTTCGACCATCGAAATATCTTTCATCGAACCAGCAACCATCAAATCTATCGTTGCACGATTAATTTCGCTTGTAGTTGGATTAATTTTGTATTGACCATCGACTTTTGCAACTCGAACTTCAGAAATTGGACCATTAAATGGAATATCCGAAACCGCCAAAGCTGCCGATGCTGCCAAAGCTGCAAATGCATCTGGTTGGGTTTCTTTATCGCCAGAAATTAACGAAACCATTACTTGTGTATCAGCATGATAATTGTCAGGAAATAGTGGACGCAAAGCTCTGTCTATCAATCTACTAACCAAAACTTCATAATCAGATAATTTTCCTTCTCTTCTTAAAAATCCACCAGGAATTCGACCCAAAGCCGAGAATTTTTCTTGATAATCAACTGTGAGTGGCATAAAATCCACGCCATCTTTGGCTTCGGCAGCCGAACAAACCGTAGCAAGTAACATTAAGTTACCCATTTTTACAACCACAGAACCATCAGCTTGTTTGGCTAATTTACCTGTTTCGATTGTTACTTCTCTGCCATCGGCAAGATTAAATTTTTTAATAAAATGTTTTGGTAGCATTGTGTGTATATATAATAGGTATCCCTGATCTATAAAATTGTGTGGAAAATGATGTAAAAAATAAAAAAGTTCCTAGCGAAAACCGAAAGGAACTTTTTTTGGCAAGAAATTATTTTCTAATATTTAACTTAGCAATGATAGCTCTGTATCTATTGATGTCTGTATGAGATAAATAATCTAGCATTCTTCTTCTTTTACCAACAAGGCGAAGTAAGCCCATTTTAGTAGAAAAATCTTTTTTATTTGCTTGTAAATGACCAGTTAAATGGTTGATTCTTTCTGTAAACAAACCGATTTGAGATTCTGCCGAACCTGTATCTTTACTTGTTGCTTGTGTGCTATTTGCTTTGAAAATTGCTTGTTTCTTTTCCGCTGATAAATACATCTTTGTCGAGTTATTTTTTTGAATTTGCAAATTTAGAATAAAATTATCTAAATACCTTAACTTTTATTGAATTTTCTTTTTAGTCGATCATATAAAACAGCAAAATTATCGGTTTCGAGTAGTCGAGAATCGTTTTTTGCCTGTTTGAGAAAGAATATTCCGATTGGCAAATAAATTAAATTAGTTATCCACATAGCTAAATACACATTTACATATCCATCTCTTGCCCATTTTTCGGTTATAATAGAAATGACATAATAAACAATAAAAAATACTATCGAAATTAGAATTGGTACACCTAATCCTCCTTTTTTGATGATAGCACCTAGTGGAGCACCAATTAAAAACATAACTAAACAAGCAAATGATAGCGAAAATTTCCGAATCCGTTCGATTTGGCTGCCATTAACTTCGCGTTTATAAAAAGAAATTCGATCTCGTTGGGTTCCTAAATAGGATTTTACGCTTCGAGCAGAATTTGTGGCATATTGTAATGTGCTTTGTTGAGAGTTAGAGTCGGTCGGTATTTTTTTTGCTACGGCTACAAAACCTACACTTTGTTTTTGGAAACTAGTATCTAACCTATTTGAATAATTATACATTGGTTTGATGCTTTTGTCTACCTCTTTTCGGATAGTATCTTGCAAACGATTGAGCGAATCAACATCATCAGCAAGCTGAGAAATATTTCGCATAATTTTGTTGGCTTTAAACAAATCTTCTTGCGTACGTTGGAGTGTAAACGATTCTAAATTAAACATAATTTGACTCGTAGTGAAATTGCTCCGCACAAATTGTTGCTTATTAACAGTTTGATTTTCAATCAATTCTGAATATGAATTGCCATTAAATAATTTCATAACCAAATACCTATCTTCCATGATAGTGTACATTTGAGCCGAATCTGATATAATAATTTCTATGTTTCCTCTGCCTTGTGTGTGGTTATAGATTATCACATCTTTCATCGATTTTCCATCTTCAAATTTTTTGTTTATTTTAATACTATAACCTGGTATTCCGTTATAAAAAGTGCCTTCTTGAAAATCTAAAGTTGGTTTTTTTTGACGTACATCATAAAGCAAACTAAAAGCTTTGAGATTGGCATAAGGAACAACATTGTTGTTTAGGAAAAATGCTGCTATGCACAATAAAATGGCAAAAATAAAGGTAGGAATTAAAATTCTAATGAGCGAAATGCCAGCACTTTTGATGGCAGAAAGCTCGAAATGTTCGCCTAAATTGCCATAACTCATCAGTGTTGAAATCAATACAGCCAAAGGCAAGGAATTGGGTGTTACAGAAATCGAAAAATAGTAAAGTAATTCGGCAAATACAGTCCATGAAATGCCTTTTCCGACTAATTCTGGAAAATATTTTACCAAATATTGAATCAGAAATATAAAAACAACAACCGAAAGCGAAAGAAAAAATGGACCCAAAAAAGCTTTTAAAATAAGCCTATCAATTTTTTTCATGTGTTATCCACCCACTTTTTCTCTTAGTGTTTCCATAAAATTGTCCCACATTTCGTTTAGGGCAACCTCATCATCCATTTCAGAAAAGTCAGTAATTTTTACATAAGTCAAACCAATGAGTTCGTCTGAATTTAAGTGTATATCCAAATAATTAGGATTTTTTGTATCTAAATCGCCAGGTTTAGGGAAAAACTCGAATTTTACAAATCCATTCATTTTGTGTGTTTTCATAGTGGCTTTGAGCGATTCGCCTTGCCATTCGAAGTGAAAAACATGGTTGTCATCAACCATAACTTTATCAACAAACCACTCTGCAAGTCCATTTGCGGTACTTATATAATGGTAAAGCATTTTAGCAGATGCATGAAAATCGAACTCTTTTACAAACTTATATTTTGCCATTGGCTTTTTTAAAAATTATTGTGTGTTCAAATTAAGTGAATTTGAAATTGGTAAAAAAATATAATTTAAACATTTTTGTTTTCTAGCTTGTAGATAAGTTATTTTAAATTTAAAAGTAGGAGTTAATATGATTTTGACTAAGCCTCTCAAAGTGGGTAAGTCGCAAAAGTTGTGATTTGCTTTGATAATTTTATAGGAATATTTGTTTGCAAGAAAGTTAAATTTTTTAGTTAAATATATTGATAAAAACAGTATTTTGAAACGAAAGATGACTATTGGAATTTTAAGGCAATCGTTGCAAATAGCGTAAAAACAGTTTGTCGTACACACTGTATTCTGTTCCGTTTTCGGTAGATTCTGCCAAAATGAGTTCTTTATCTATCAACGATTCGAGCGAGCGTTTGGTACTGGATGCCGCTCCTAGTTTGTATTTTGTAAGAAAATCTTTATTAAATGGTTGCATAGTACTTTCTTCTTTTGCCAATGCTTTTAGCAACTGCCAATGTGCGGCTGTAATCAAGTTACGGTATTGTAGAAATATATGGGCTTGTTCTTGCAATATTTGGGCCGCTACTAGTTTGGCGTAGGTTACATCAATATTCCGCTTACCGGTAGCAAATATTTCGTGGCAAACGTATTGGACAGGATAGGTATAGCCTGTAGTCCAAGTCAAAATAAAATCTATGGCTTCTATAGTTATATTTCTGCCTCTCGATTTAAAAAGTTGTTGTATAAAACTATGGTATATTTCAGTGGGAATTTTGCCCAACGAAAGCGAAGAGGTACTGCTATAAAACGGTCTTTTGGCACTGTTAAAAAGCTCATTCATTAGGGTAGCGTGGCTACCTGCAAATATAAACACACAATTTTTTAATTGTTGCAAAATTGTACGTAGCAAGGCTTCTGTGTTGGTTTCGGGGTAGTGTACGATTTGCTGAAACTCGTCAAATGCTATATAAACAGGCATTCCGAGCGAATCTAGGTATTGAAAAAGGCTTTTGATATTCTCGTTGGGTGTTTGGTCGGTCATCATATTGAGCGACATTTCGGGGTTTCCTGTAAGCGGATCGAAACTCACCACTGGTCGCAGGGCTTTGATGCTATCTAAAAATTTGGTGGTTAGGCTTTTTGATTTAGGAATATTTAAAAAAACTTCTTTAGCCAATAGGCTTGTGAAATCGCTTATACTTTGAGTGGCATAAAGATCTACATAAAGCACTTTACAGTTTATTTCTGCCTTACATGATTCAAAAATATGATAAATTAAACCTGTTTTACCTAGTTTGCGAGGCGAAAAAATAGTAGTATTAGTCTGGTTTTTTAGGTTCGTAACTAGTTTATTAGTTTCGTAATCTCTATCGCAAAAATGAAATTTATCGTAATATCCCTTGATTATGAATGGGTTATATTCTATTTCTTGCATTATTTTATAATTTTATGCACAAATATACTAAAATTTATTTAACAAAATGCATTACGCAAAATGCGTAACGCATTTTGTTAAATATTTTACATAACGATTTCGATAAAAGAGCGTTATAATAGTGGCTTTTGAGATGTTTTGCTGTCGGTCTATTTTTAGTTTGATACATATAACTTTTATTGTAATAGTGCCTATTATTATATATAGTGTCTATTGATTTTTCTGTTTCTGTTCAAATTAGATTTTTTTATCTTGAAATAGGGATTATTATGTTGTGAAAACAATTAAATCGCATAGTCTTCAAATACCGGGCTTTTTTTTTACTAACTTTGCTATAAAATTGAAATTTCTGTAATTCAAAAAAGTGAAGTTTAATTTTAGGCTTTTGAAAATTGATTTTTTTTGCTCGTACACTTATTTTAACTTTTCTTTGTAGCCTCAAAACAATTTGATAGACATCAAGTTTATCACAAACTATGAAAATATTTAATCTTATTATTAAAGAAATCATTAGCGAAACGGCTGATGCATATTCTATTGTTTTTAATAAACCAGCTGAGCCATTTGTTTATAAAGCTGGGCAGTTTATAACCTTAATTTTGAAAATAAATGGACAAGAAGTTAGGCGTTCGTACTCGCTTAGTTCGGCTCCTGATATTGATGCAAACCCTTCTATTTGTATTAAAGTAATAGATAAAGGAGTGGTGTCTAATTATCTGAAAAATAGTGCTAAAGCTGGCGATAGCATTCAAGCCATCGAGCCAATGGGGCATTTTGCTTATATTCCAAATGCAACGCAACATATTATTTTGATAGGAGCGGGGAGTGGAATCACACCACTTTTTTCGATTGCCAAAACAGCACTCAAAAACGAACCAAATACAAAAGTTTCGCTGGTATATGGAAACCGAACTGCCGAAAGTATTATTTATAAAGGTGTATTTGATGAATTTGAACGTCAATACGCAGGTCGATTTAATGTCGTTCATTCACTCACAAAACCAAATTCGTCTTGGGCAGGGCATTCGGGTAGAATAACCGAAGCAGTTGTGATTGAGCTTGTAGAAAAACTTTCGCCACTCAAATTCAAAGATTGTCATTATTACATTTGTGGACCAAATGGCTTGGCAAGCGATGCCTCAAAAGCACTCGAATTGCTTGGCGTTCCTAAATCTTCGGTGCATAAAGAAAGCTATGGACATGATTCTAACGAAGTTGCAGCTGCTTCTGTAGTGGCGTCTGCTTCGGTTGGAAATGGTAAAAGCAAAATCAAAATTATTGACGGAAAAAAAATACACGAATTTGAAGCTGATCCCAAACATACTATTTTAGAAACTGCCATAAAACTGAATATTAATCTGCCTTATTCATGTCAAGCAGGTATGTGTACGGCTTGTATGGGCAAATGTACAAGCGGAAAAGTACACATGGAAAACGCAGATGGATTAACCGATAATGAAATCAAAAATGGCTATGTGCTTACTTGTATCGGGCATCCTGCCAGTGCCGAAATTGTGATTGAATTGTAAATCTTAGTATTGTCAGAATTTAAACAAAAAAACCTTAGGTTAAGCCTAAGGTTTTTTTGTATGAAAAACAATTTATAATTTAATAAACTTACTGACTTTGTTGGCAACTTTTATAATATAAATACCCTGATGCAAATCTTTTATGTCTAAATCTGATTTTGTGTCTATCAGCATTAATTTTCCTGATAAATCAAAAATAGAAATTGATTCGTTTGGTTTTAAGCCTTCAATATGAATAAAATCAGTGCCTGGATTTGGATGAACTTCTATTTTTCTAGAGTTAGCCGACTCGGTGTTTGAAATAGAAGTAACAGATTCGTATCGCTGAGTAGAACTCCAATACGTATTTCCATTCGCATCAACTGCACCAATTTGCCAATATAAATTTTTCGATTCCGTTCTGCCATTTATAAACGAAAATGATATAGTATAACGAGGAAATGCTAATCCGCAAACAGTAACCACATTGGTTTGAAACAATGGGTCTGTTGAATATTTAAAACAATAAGTAGTTACCCCTGAAATTGTCATCATGGTAATAGTTAAATTTGAGCCATCTGATGTTACTAGTTGTGTTTCAATAACGACACTTTCTAATTCATTAATAATATACGTTTCAACTAAAGAAATTTCTATAATCGTAGTTGATTTTATATTTGAATTTGATGCTGATGTAGCAGTAATGGTTACAATTCCAGGTATTGAACCTGCAATAAAGTTGTTACTGCCATCAATATAACCCAAATTAGACGGCTCAACAGTCCAAATTATACTTTTTTCGGAGGTGTTATTTGGAGTATATCTAAGACCTAAATATGTTTCAATATTAACATTTACTCTTTTAAAAGATTGTAAGTATAGTCCAGTGATAGGTATGTAATCATTAATTGAAATTACTATTTTTTCTGAAACTGATGGATTAGAAACCGAACGAGCCGTGACAGTTACAATGCCAGTAATTGTATTTGAAGTAAAACTTCTCATTCCATTTGTATTCGTATTAGCAATACTTAATGAACCCAAGCTATTGTCAGAAATTTCCCAAGTTAAAGTTGAATCTGGGGAATATGAAGGCATTGAACGAGCCCATAAAATTACTGTTTCGTTATAATTTATTAAGCTGGTATTAGATTGCCAAATGATTAGATTAATACTTTCAATTGGTATATTTGATAAAACCGTTAAAATATAGATTCCAGAAACAGTAGGATTAGATACAGATGTAGCTGTAATTGTTACAACTCCAGTAGTTATAGATACAAACGTGTTATTGCTAATGCTTCCGGCATTTGATGGTTCTATAATATATGATACATCTCTATTTGTAGCATTATTAGGTTCAATATATGGATAAATTTCAGTATTATTACCTAGTGCTACTACATTATGGTTACTATATAAAGTTATTCCAGTAACACTAACTTGAGCTTTTGCAATACCAAAAATACCAATATATAATATGAGCAAAAATTTAATCAAAGTTGATTTTTGTAAAAGTAATTGCGGTTTCATTTTAATAAAATTTAAGTGAATTTATGTTTAATTATTGGTATGATGTAATTTTTTGTAAAAACGTTGCAGCTATTTTTACATTTTTTTATTCAAGCCTAAAATTTTACAGATTTTCAAAATATATTTTAAAATCTTGCAACGTTTTGCATTTAATTTGCATCACTACAAATGAAAGACTAAAATAATTTCCTAAACCGTTGGATTATTCTGAATTAATAAAACGCACGTTACAAAACGATAAAGCAAGTCAATTTGCTTTATATAAAGTTTTGTTGCCCAAAGTAATGGGTGTGTGTAGGCGATATTTGCGAGAAATTCAGGAAGCCGAAGATTGTGTGCAAGAATCGTTTATAAAAATATTCAAAAACTTAGCAACCTATTCTGGCGATTCTCCATTTGAAGCTTGGATAAGAAAAATTACAGTAAACGAAGCTTTAGTATCCATTCGTAAGAATAAAAAATTTAGTTTTAATGAAGACATTGATTTGTATAACGACATTAAGCCATCGGAAAATATGGGAGTTTTAGCACAAATTAATCATCAAGAATTGCTTCAACTTTTGTATAAACTACCAGAAAATAAACGTTTAGTTTTTAATATGTATACAATTGAGGGCTATTCGCATAAAGAAATAAGTGAAATACTAGGAATTACAGAAGGTACTTCTAGGTCGAGCCTTTCGAGATCGAAAGATATTTTGACTGAATTATTAACTAAAATGGATCAGTTGTAATGAAAGAAGATATGAAAAAAGATAATATCGAATCACTTTTTAAGAAATCGCTCGAACACTACGAAGAGTTGCCGACTAAAGATTTGTGGGCAAAAATTTCTGAAGCTATTCCTGTTTATGATACTGCTTCAAATGCAGCATTAAGTCAGGCTGCAACTGCAACTAAAGCTACTTCTGCAATAGTTTCGCTTAAAGTTGCAATCATTTCAAGTGCAGTTGTACTTGGTGTAATTGGGACTTACTTTTGGTATGCGTATTTGAGTTTTGACAACACAACTAATCAAACTAAAACAACAAAAAGCATGGTTGATGCAGTAGATTCTGCTGCATTTCAACCATTAAAGGAGAAAAATACAGTAGATTATGATGTAGTTGCTGATACAAAAGTAGAAAAAAAAGCAGTTGCTCAAAACACTAAAATTGTTCCTCAACCTTTTTCAAAAGCAGAAACTAGTATTACAAATAAATCAGACTCTACTATTGTTAAAAAAGAAAGAATACTGGCTGATACTTTGCGAGAAAACATTATTTTAGAAAATAAAAAAACGATTGAGCCAATCAAAAAAGAATCATTTTTTGAAAAAAATGCTAAAAAATTAAAAGACAGTACACGAAGTGTTTTTACACCAGAGTAAAAAGTGTTTTGCAATTTGTTTGGACATCAATTCAACTTTATTTTTTGAAATAAATATCGAATCCTCCAATTCCATTTTTACGATTTGATGTAAAATATGTAGTGTTTTTAGTTTTAAAAATACTTATTTCATCAGCCGTTGTATTGATGGTTTTGCCTAAATTTTCTACAGATTTCCATTCGCCATCTTTTTCAAAAGAAAAATGAATATCATATCCGCCAAAACCTGGATGAAAATCAGATGAAAAATATAACTTTCCGTTAGAGTCGTGGAACGGATAAATCTCGTTTCCTGCTGTGTTGATGATTGGACCTAAATTTATCGGGTCAGACCAAATATGATTGACATTCAAACAAACCCAAATATCAGTTCCTCCAAATCCACCGGGCATATCTGAGCTAAAAAAAAACATACTTTCATCGGGCAAAACATACGGATGTCCGAAAGAAAATGGTTTTTTATTCATAATAAACCCATGAGGTTTTGACCAGCCATTATTACTATCTTTTTCTACGGTATACATTTTTAGTCTGAATACACTATCAGTACTATTTTTTTTATCACTAGCACTCGAAAAATATACTTTTCTTCCACCATTTATGGACGAAAGGGCACTTATATTGGCATATTCTTTCAACACATCATTTAATTCGCATTTTTTTACATTTTTATTATTTAATAAATTGATTTCAATTTCATAAAAATGAAAAAATGGTGTTTTGTCAATATTTACTAATTTTTGGTTCGATTCCAATGGTCTATTAGAACAAAAGAACAACGTATCACCACTCATAAAAGGCTGAACGTCATCTTGTTTTGAATTCACAAACTGTACAATTTGAGGCAAATCATTGGTTATGTTTTTTAGTTCGACAATTGAATCCAAAAAAGAAATTTGTTTTTTATAATAAACTGAATCTGATAGATTTTCTTTTAAAAGTAATTGATATAGATGTTTTGCTTTATCAATCGAGCCATTAGTTTTGTATAAATTAGCCAAACCTAATTTTTGAAATTCATTTAATTCGTTGTTGTCTAGTGCTTTAACTAAATACGCTTCTTCTCGTTTTTTATCTCCTAATTTTTGATAACATTTTGAAAGTTTCAAATTCAGCGGTTCTTTTTTATTTAGTTTTTCTGCCAAAATATAATATCTAATGGCTGTTTCAAAATCATTTTTTTGAAATAAAACATCTGCCTTATTTAAAGCGATTTTGCTTCGATTTAGGTAATATCCACAGCTTGAAAAAATCAAAAATAGAATTAAAATGTATTTCATTTATTAAAAAAATAAGGGTGAAACTTGTGTTTTTCTTTTCTTCACTTTATTTATATTAATATTTGGAGCAAAATCAATCATCAAAAATAACTCGTGAGAAGTAGTATAAACTGCAATTTTATTAAAATTATAATCAAATGCATAGCCAATTTTTATATCCGAATATCCGCCTGAAAGAATTAGATCCGAAATTTTTAAGCCTATTTGCCCACTCAACATCGATGGATTTCTGTAGTTTGCACCAAACCAAAAAAGTTCTTTATATTTCAGATGTAAACCCATATCAATAAGTTTTTGATTTGTAGAAATATAGCGAATTAAAAAATGTGGAGTTAGGCTAAAATCTTCATTTATTTTAAAATTATAACCACCAATAAAATAGTAATGCGGAAGTATATTCGTATATAAAAAATTTGATTTGGACTGATTTTGAGTCAAAATATGCATAGCAGAAATTCCTAAAAAGAATTTTTTATGTTGAAAATATAAACCTGATCCTAAATCTGGATTAATAGTTATAGTTTTTTCAGAAGCTATCATTGGGTCGGATTCGTCTTCAATTTTGAGCAAGCTAGGGTCTTTTTTTATTTGATTTAAGCCGAATGCCATTCCAAATGAAAGTGTGCTTTTTTCGATTTTAATTCGATATGAAGCATTTACAGATACATTTGTACGACTCAAAACAGGCGTATTGCTATGTAAAACAACACCTCCTATTCCCATTTTTTGTTGCCATATTGGTGTGTCAATAGTAAAAAGTCCGTTTTGCTGCAATGCCCCAAATTGGGAATTTAATCGTTTATAAAATAACCCAACTTGCAGATATGGTCGGTACCCTGTAAAGGCTGGATTTATATAAATTCCATTTTGGGTGTAGTTTGAAAAATAAGCATCTGTTTGAGCATCACATAACATCAAGCTTATTAAATATAAAATCAAAAAAAAGTAGGATATTTTTTTACTTCGACACATAAAAATAGCCTTTGTAACTTTTGCTTGTTGAAATATCTGTAAAATGCCAAAAATACATTCCATTATCTAGGTTTGTTGGCGTCCATGTATTGTCATAATTCTTTTTTCTAAACAATTCATTGTTCCATTGATTAAATATAACTAATTCATTTTCAATATATTTTGAAATATTATTAACATGAAAATAGTCGTTTTTGCCGTCATTGTTAGGAGTTACATATTCGTAAACTTTAAAATTTTCCTCTGGTTTAGAAATTGTATGAAATATTTTTTTCATATTACTCTTACAACCATTTTTATTTGTATAATTATAAGTAATTGTGTCTGTTTTTGCCTCAAAACCAGCAGTAAAAACATCATTAATCATACTTTTTCCGCTAAATGTTCCTCCTTTTGGAATTGGCTTTAAGGTAATAGTGTCTCCAAAAAACAAAGTGTCTTTTCGTGTTTCAATAAGTAGTGGAGTGTTTTCATGAACTTTTAATAAAAAATTGATTGTTAAAATATTGCAAGAGTTTTCTTTAATAAAAATAGTACCAGATGTATTTATTTCAGAGGTAATAGTTTGAATAAAATAATCAGTTCCTTCATGTGTTTTTCCATCTAGAAAATTCCAATTGTAATTTAAACCTGAAATACTTTTCAAAAAAAGTTTTGCAGATTGTCCGATACATAATTGTGAATCGGAATTTAAACTCAAGTTATTTGCTTCTGTTTGTTTTTGTGAAGTAACATAAAACGTTTGTATAACAGATCGAGCAGAATCAAAAATAGCATTTCCAGTTTGATATGCTCTAATACTTACTAGTCCAAGTTTTGAAGGTATAAAATGATTACCAGAAATACTTCCATTATTTCCAATAATCGCAAAAGAAACTATCAATCCTGAAGAAGCACTGGCAAATAATTTAATCGAATCAAAACAGTTTTGATTTGGAATGCTTGCAAATGTGATATTTTGTGGGGATAAACCAGCAGCTTTTATTGAGAAAAAAAGTGTACATAAAATCCATAAATGAAAACGTTTAATATTCATCAACAAATATTAAAAACTTTTTTGACATTTGTTAATTGATAACTGACTTAAAAATATTTTTACTTCTTTTCAACTATTGCCAAATCTGCAATAGAAGCCAAAATAATTAATGAAATAACGGGTAAAACACAGGTTAGACCTGTCCAAAACCAAAAGTTTCTTCCTCTGGTTTTGGCTGTCCAACCTGTCATTAATGGAAGTGCTAAATAAATTATGAGTATAGGCCACATTAAAATTAAAGCTTCCATATTTGATTGATTAATAGGTAAATGCTAATTCTGCACCAACTTTTTCGTGCCAAGGTAAGCCATATTTGTTTAACATTTCTAAAAAAGGTTTTGGATCGAATTCTTCGGTGTTGTAAACGCCAGGTTTCATCCAAATATCTTTCAGCATCATCATCGCTCCAATCATCGCAGGTACTCCTGTTGTATATGACACACCTTGAGCTTTAACTTCTTTGTAGCAATCGGCATGGTGGCAGTTGTTCCAGATAAAATAGGTTTGTTCTTTGCCATTTTTAATTCCTTTTATTTGGCAGCCGATTGAGGTTTGACCTGTATAATTTTCTCCCAAACTTCCTGGATCTGGCAAAACAGCTTTCAGAAATTCCAACGGAACTATGTCTATTCCTTGAAATTTAACTGGAGCAATTGATGTCATTCCTACATTTTGCAACACTTCTAAGTGTGTTAAGTATTGTTGTCCAAATGTCATCCAAAAACGAGCTCTTTTCAATGTAGGGAAGTTTTTAACCAACGATTCTAATTCTTCGTGAAATAGCAAATACGATTCTCATTTGGGTAATCTACAGGTTGATGAATCGACATCGGTTCGATTTCTATCCATTTTCCATTCTCCCAATATTTTCCTTTTTGAGTGATTTCTCGGATGTTAATTTCTGGATTAAAATTAGTTGCAAATGCTTTTCCGTGTGAGCCTGCATTGCAATCAACAATATCTAAATAATGTATTTCGTCAAAATGACTTACAGCAGCGTGTTTAGTAAAAATATTAGTTACACCTGGGTCGAAACCACAACCCAAAAGTGCCATTAAACCAGCTTTTTTAAATTTTTCTTGATAAGCCCATTGCCACGAATATTCAAATTTTGCAACATCTTTTGGTTCGTAATTGGCTGTGTCTAAGTAATGTACACCTGTTTCGAGGCAAGCATCCATTATGGTTAAATCCTGATAAGGAAGTGCCACATTGATTACCAATTTTGGATTAAAAGATTTTATTAATGCAACCAATTCGGGTACATTGTCGGCATCAACCTGAGCAGTTTTTATTTTATTGCCACCAATATCTGCCGCAATTTTATCGCATTTTGATTTTGTACGACTTGCCAACATAATTTCCGTAAATACTTCGGGTACTTGTGCACATTTGTGTGTTACAACCGAACCAACACCTCCAGCTCCAATAATTAAAACTTTGCTCATAGATTTTTTGCTAATATTTTTTTTACAAAAATAGACATAAAACATTTTCTAATGTGATATTTACAAAAAAATAACATAGAATTTATCCTTTTTAAAAAAAAATTAGTAACTCTTTATATTTCCTTTATTTTTGCATCACTTTTATCAATAGTATATCTAAAAACAAATAATTGTAATATAATTATGACAAAAATTAAAGTTGCTAATCCTGTTGTTGAACTTGATGGCGATGAAATGACCCGAATTATTTGGAAGTTCATTAAAAACAAACTTATCACACCTTATTTAGATGTTGATATTAAATATTTTGATTTAGGAATGGAGCATAGAGATGCAACCAACGATCAAGTAACTGTTGATGCTGCCGAAGCTATAAAAAAATATAGTGTAGGTATCAAATGTGCTACTATCACACCTGATGAGCAACGTGTAAAAGAATTCAACTTAAAACAAATGTGGAAATCGCCAAACGGCACTATCCGCAATATTTTAGACGGTACAGTTTTTAGAGAGCCAATTGTTTGTAAAAACGTCCCTCGTTTGGTTCCAAACTGGACAGCACCCATTATGGTTGGTCGTCATGCGTTTGGTGATCAATACCGAGCAACCGATTTTGTTACTAAAGGAAAAGGTAAATTAACTATTACTTATACACCAGAAGATGGTTCGCCTGTTCAATCTTTTGAAGTTTACAATTATAAAGGTGATGGTGTTGCTATGGCAATGTACAATACCGATGAGTCTATCAAAGGTTTTGCAAATTCATGTTTCAATACTGCATTGCAAAAAAAATGGCCCTTGTATCTATCTACAAAAAATACCATTTTGAAAAAGTATGATGGTCGTTTTAAAGATATTTTTGAAGAAATTTATCAGAAAGAATATAAATCAAAATTTGAAGCAGCTGGAATAGTTTACGAACACCGTTTAATCGATGACATGGTTGCTTCGGCACTGAAATGGAATGGAAATTTTGTTTGGGCATGTAAAAACTATGATGGCGATGTGCAATCAGATACTGTGGCTCAAGGTTTTGGTTCACTTGGTTTGATGACATCAGTACTTGTTACACCCGATGGAAAAACAATGGAAGCAGAAGCTGCCCACGGCACTGTAACTCGCCATTACAGAGACCACCAAGCGGGTAAACCTACTTCTACAAATCCAATTGCATCTATTTTTGCCTGGACTCGTGGACTTGAGTTTAGAGGCAAATTAGATAACAATCAAGCTTTAATTAACTTTTGTCAAACCTTAGAAAAAGTATGTGTGTCTACCGTAGAAAGCGGAAAAATGACCAAAGATTTAGCTGTTTGTATTCATGGAAACAAAGTTACACATGGCGAACATTATTTATATACCGAAGAGTTTTTAGATGCCATTGATCAAAATTTGAAAAAAGCGTTGGCATAATCTTATTCAATATTTTCTTTTTAAAGAAGCCTTTCGATTTTTTGGTAGGCTTCTTTTTTTATACATATTTACCAAAATATAATTTAATATGGATTTATTTTTAACAGACAAAGTCATAATCATAACAGGAGCTTCAAAAGGCATAGGATTAGCCACTGCCAAGGCATTTGAAGCAGAAGGTTGCAAAGTAGTAATTTTTGATGTAGATAGGGCAGGGGAGCGGCAGGTAAATGGCAATATATTGTTCAAGTATTGTGATATTACAAACGAAAACGATGTAAAAAACGCCATAGATTGGGTAATAAATACTTGTGGCAAAATTGATGTTTTGGTAAATAATGCTGCCGTTTTTCATTTTGCGCCAGCCGAAACCACCACAGATGAAATGTTAAACGCCATGTTGTCTGTCAATATAAAATCATATTTTTTTATGGCAAAGTATGCACTTCCGCATCTTAAAAACGCTACTCATCCTGTAATTGTAAATTTATCAAGTGGCGTTGCTTTTCAATATCAAGCAGGTATGGCAGCTTATTCCACTACTAAAACCGCTATTTTGGGTTTCACACGCAGTTTAGCAGTCGATTATGCTCCTTGGCTTCGGGCTGTTTCGGTTTGTCCGGGTGCAACTTTAACTCCTTCTTTGCAACGCGACATTGATGCTCGCTCAGGAGCCGAAAAAGATAAATTTGTGAAAGCAACCGAAAGTATTTCGTTATTAAACAGACTTGGCAAATCCGAAGAAGTGGCTGATTTTATTACTTTTATTGCAAGTCCAAGAGCTGGATTTTGCACAGGTCATGCGTTTCGCATCGATGGGGGAGTAGGAATCCGAATTGATGGCGACAAATAGCCTATATTTTATAAATTCGTTTGAGCCATAATCTAAATCCTGGATCTACAAACGTAATGGTTTTGCCCATTTTATCTATCATGTCTTTTTTCAATAGTCCATTGATTGCTCGAATTACATTGGCAGACGAACCCAATTTGTATTTTGAAATAACTTCTTGAGATGTAAAATTTTTATCAATTCCACTGCAAAGTGCTTTTAAGAAATTGGTTTGTGGAGCAGTAAGAAGCTCTAATTCAAGTTGATATAGAATTCTATTTTGCTCAAAAAAGCGTTCTAGCGCCATATTTACAATTTCTTTTGAAACCTCATTTTTGGTGATTTCCCAAATCAAATACGATAATTGTTGCACATAATACGAATTACACTCCATCAAATCGGTAATTTGTGTACAAAATTCTGGGGCTATTTTTTTATTAAATCGTTCAAAATTTTGAATAATAAAACTTTCCCATTCTTGGGCTTCTATTTTTTCGAGGTAATAACTTTGTCCGAAACGATAAAATGGAAACGAGCGTTTTTCAAATAATTCCATCATCAAATGCCGTTTGCTGCCATAAAGACAATAGGTTACATTTTTATGGTGTTGCCATTGGGCTCGCAAGCGTTTCTGAAAAAGTAATGGATTTTCAAATCCACCAATATTTTGAAATTCGTCTATGCAAACTATGATTTTAAAGTTGTTTTTTATAGCTAATTTTTCAGGCAAATTTAAAATATCAATAAAATTATTTTTGCCGTCTTTTAAGTTTAACGAAAGTTTCAGGTCTGTATTTGGGTCTACAGAATAGCTAAAAACTGGCATAAATGCGGCTAGATATTCCTTTGCAGTAGTTTTCCATTCTTCAAATTTAGTAGAAGTAGATTTGATAATTTCTTGGCTATACAGCTCATAAAAATCATCTTCATCTTTTATATTGAAAAGGTCTATTTGGCAAATTTTGTAGTTTGGATATTGGTCAGCAATTTGCTCTGTTATTTTTTGAATGAGTGAACTTTTCCCCCATCTGCGTGGCGAAATTAATATGGTGTGTATGCCGTTTCTGAAATCTCTAATCAGATTAGTCATATCTCGTGATCGATTGGTAAAGCCTTGCCCGTGGGCTACTTTTCCAAACATAAACGGATTTAATGGGTCATTCAACAAACGCATATTAGTATGTATTTTATTACAAATATATGTGTTTATTTTTTACTAACAAGTTTGTTACTAACATTTTTGTTACTAACAAACTTGTTAGTAATTATACTATTTTATAATGTCCTGTAAATTAATAAGTTGAGGGATATTATTATGGCTCCATTTTCCTAAAACTGTTCCATTTTTTAGGAGCATTAAACCAGGAATTGAGCGTATCATTGTTTTAATAACTACACCATCTGCAAAGTAATATGGCACAGCCAAATTGTATTCATGTCTAAAATCTTCAAAGGTTTGTTTATCGCTAGATGTAATAATAATTGGTTCGATTTCGGTACCTTTTAGAGATTTTATTAAGTCATTAATTTGTGGCAAATGCGAAGTGTTGACTTTTTGAGTATTTAAAATCACAATAAATAGTTTTGTTCCTTCCAAACTTTTTTGTGTAAAATCTCCTTCATCGTTCCACAAACTAAAATCGGTTATTTTAGGTGTTGCACAATCTGGATTTGTTAAAATCATTTCTTTAAACTGCAATGTGGTGTCGGATGGGTATTTATCAAAAGTTAAATCTTTTCCATCTTTTGTCATTATATAAGAATATATTGGCGAACATGCAGGTTTCATTTGTTGAGCAATGTTATTACCGATTTTATAAGCTCTAAAATCCCAAACGTTCAAATATGCAATACAATATAGTGCAAATGCAAACGAACCAATGGTAAAAAATCCTACTATAATATCGCCTTTTTTATTGTCAAACCCTGCCGAAAGTTGATTTCTATAATAAAATAGAGGCAGAATAAATACCAATAGTACAATATCCTTTGTGAACGATGTCCAAGGTTTAAGTTTTAAAAAATCGCCAAAACATCCGCAATCGGTTACTTTATTAAAAAATGCTGAGTAAAAAGTTAAGAAAGTAAAAAACAGAATTAATATTAAAAGTGCTGTTGCCGTATATTTCATTCTGTAATAAAATAATAGTGCAAAACCAAGTGCCACTTCAGCCACACACATTAAAATTGCCACTGCAAGGGCATAAGGCACCATAAAATGTGTACCGAATACTTCAAAATATTCTTCCATTTTTATTTGTGTGCCTACTGGGTCGTTTAATTTTATTATTCCAGAAAAAATAAATAGACATCCAACGAAAATGCGACAGAATTGAAGAAAGTATTTCATTTTAGTTTAAAGATTTGTTTTTAATATATAATATATGTATTGCAAAAATACTATTTTTTAATGAATCAATATATATAATGTATAAACTTTAGCATCAATTTTAAATAAGCTTTAAAATAATAAAACTGTTTTTATGGTTAATTTTCAAGGCTTGTTTGTCTAAAAATTGTACTTATTTTGTATTTTATGGCTATTTTTTAAAGATATTATAAAAATAAATAACAAAAAATTAGATTATTAGTTTTATTTACATACTTTTGAAATTATTAATAATAAAAATTAACTAAACCTTAACCTTTATTTAACTTACTTATGGAACAAACATTATTTACCACCAACAACCTATGGATGATGCTCTCAACTGGGTTGGTATTTATCATGCACTTAGGCTTTGCCACACTCGAGTCTGGTTTAACAAGATCGAAAAACACTGTAAATGTACTTTATAAAAATACACTCACTCCTGCCATAGGTTTGTTGATGTATGCATTGTGCGGTTTTAATTTAATGTATCCTGGTTTTGAAGCTGGTGCTTCAATGGACTTTTTCGGATTTGCTGGTTGGGGAATCGGTACAGATGCTGCTGGTGTAACTAGTGCATATAATCCTGGCTATACTTACTGGACAGATTTTCTTTTCCAAGGTATGTTTGCAGCTACTTGTGCTACTATAGTTTCAGGTGCTGTTGCAGAACGTATTAAATTAGAAGCTTATTTAATATTCTCAATTTTATTTGTAGGTTTTTGTTACCCAGTATTAGGAAGCTGGAAATGGGGCTACGGTTGGTTAAACACAATGGGCTTTTATGATTTTGCAGGTTCTACTTTAGTTCACTCTGTTGGTGGATGGGGAGCTTTGGCTGGTGTTATGCTTTTAGGTGCTCGTGTGGGTAAATACGAAAACGGAAAAGTAAATGCCATACCTGGTCATAGTTTAACTTCTTCTGTAATAGGTACTTTCTTATTATGGTTGGGTTGGTTTGGTTTCAATGGAGGTTCTGTACTTTCTGCCGATCCAGCTTTAACTTCGTTGGTATTAGTTACTACATCTCTAGCAGCTGCTGCTGGTGGTGTAGCTGCTGCCCTAACAATCTTTTTCGTAACTAAAAAACACGATTTATCAATGGTATTGAATGGTATTTTAGCTGGATTAGTTGGAATTACCGCAGGTGCAGATCAAATGGGTCCTGGAGATGCGATTATCATTGGCTTAATTTCAGGTACAATAGTAGTTTTCTCAGTGTTTATGTTTGATAAATTAAAACTTGACGATCCAGTTGGGGCACTTTCTGTACATTTAGTTTGTGGTGTGTTTGGCACATTAGCTGTAGGTTTATTTGGTGCTAAAGCTAGTGGAGCTCAATTTATCACACAATTAACGGGTGTTGCTGCTTATGGTGCTGCTGCTTTTATATTTGCTTTTGTTATCTTCTTAGGTTTGAAATATACTACAGGTATAAGAGTATCTAAAGATGAGGAAGTTGAAGGACTTGACTCTTTTGAGCATGGAATGAATGCATACGAAATAAAATAGCTTTTATTTGGATTGCACTACAAGAAAAGAGAGCGAAAGCTCTCTTTTCTATTTTATACTAATCCGAATTACAACAAGTTCGTACGCTATCTCATTTCAATTATTCTATACAATTGCTATTATAAAAAGTGATATGCTTCGTTTTTTTGGCAATATTCTAAATCAACAACATTTGTTAAATTCTAATTGGATTTGAAGATACAACTTCAAATCCAAATTTATTTCTATTATTTTTTTGCTACGAATTAACTAATTTTTACTGTTTTTTTCGTGCATTCGTGGCAAATATCAAGTTAGATTGATTTTATTTCGTTCATTATTGCAATAAATCAAAGTCATATTTTGTTGTAAATTTCAAAAAATAGCCGTTTTTTAATACATTGAGCAACTGAATTATTATTTTAATTGTATTCTTACACAAATGCACTAATTTTAGTATTTTTTCATGTGTTTGTTGCTAAATATTTTGTTAGTATTTTTCGAGCATTAATCTTCTGTGTAAAATTATTATCTAAAGTCAAATAGGTATAATGAAATTAAAAGACAACTTTGATTATCAGTTCTGTTTTGTTCAAAACAAAAAAAAGACCTACAAATTTGTAGGTCTTTTTTTTTGAAATTGCAAATATTTTTATAAAATTAACAATTAACAATTAACAATTAACAATTAACAATTAACAATTAACAATTAACAATTAACAATTAACAATTAACAATTACTGTGCTAACTTAAAATTGATTGGAATTGTAAATTTAACAGCGGCAGCTCTACCATTTTGTTTTCCAGGTTTCCATTTCGGCAATGATTTTATTACACGAAGTGCTTCTTCATCGCAACCATCACCAATGCCTTTTAATACTTCTGGATTAGAAACTTCACCATCTTTATTAATTACAAAAGAAACAATTACACGACCTGTTGTACCCATTTGAGTTGCTTTTGGTGGATAAACAATATTTTGTGCTATGTACTTCATCATAGCAGGCTGTCCACCACCCGGAAACTCAGGCATTTCTTCTACAACTAAGAATACTTCTTCTTTTACTTCTTCTACAGCAGGTCCAGTTTCTACAATTTCTTCAACTGCATTTTTCTCTCCCTCTACTGTTTTTGTTGAGATTTGAACATCTTTCAACTCTTCTTGCGTTGGAGGATCTTCTTCTGTTACTTTCTCATCTTCAACCACTTTTGGAGGCACAAATTTAACTGCTGCAGCTAGTTTTGGGGCTTCAATTTTTGGTGGCGGTGGCGGTGGTGGTGTGTTTGGGTCTACTGGTGGTGGTGGCAGCAACTCTAAGTTGATTTCCACATTTTCTACATTTTCTTTTTCACCTTGTATGCTAGACAAAATTACAGGAGTAGCAATGGCAAGTGTAAATAGAATTGCAGCAATAATCAATGCTCTATTTGCATTTTTATTGTAAAGTTTACGAAGCTCATAAGCTCCATAAGCTTGGTTTTTATTTTGAAAGATAAGTGATGTCCACGAATCTTGTAAGAGTAAATCAGCCATTTATTAAATGTTGAATATTTATAATTATCTAACAATAAATCAATTAAAATACTAAATTTCGTATTTTTTAATTAACTCCTTTTCTGTATCATCTAAGCCAACTATGGCATAACGTTTAGAACCTGTAATGTGCATTTCGTCCAAAATATCTACTACATTTTTGTATTTAGCTGTTTCAGCAGATTTAATTACAATAATGATTTTGTACATTTTTTTATCTTGGTCGTAGCCTATTTCTTTGGTTTTATCCAAAATTACTTTTCTAATTCCCGAAGCCGAAAAATCTGTTTTTGCTAACGCATCTTTTTCTTTAGTTTCAGTAGCAGTACCATGAAACCAATATACTGCATCGTCTTTTCCAAGAATTACAGTAATAGTTTGCGAAGCTTTCACATCTTGTTTCACATCTTCTTGGCTTTTGTCAGGCATGTTCAATTCCATTGTTTTTGGCTTACTCATGGTAGTGGTAAGCATAAAAAATGTAATCAACAAGAAGCCCAAATCAACCATGGGAGTCATATCTACTTTGGTGGAATTCTTTTTGGGTCCCTTTTTCCCGCCTTTTTTACTCCCACCGTCATCTGCTATTTCAGCCATTTCTTATTATTTTTTAACGTGTTGTAAACTAAATTTTATAATGAAGATGGTTTTGCCTCTAATCCAGTGATTAAATTAAAACGATTCACATTTTGATCTTGAAGTGTAGCTATTACTTTACTAACTACCTTTGCATCCGTTTCTTTATCGCCTTTGATAGCAATACGTACTTTTGGATTTGCATAACGTGCTTGTATTACCCAAGTTGATAACTCATTTACTAACGAATCGCAAGGAATACCTTGTTGCTCTACTTTAGCCATTTCTGGACCTTCGAGATTCAAATAGCCTGGCAAAGCAGCTATCGGCAATCCAAAACTATCAATCAATTTAAAGTTTTGAATTTGTTTTGCATTCAACGAAAAACCTTTTTCGGCAGCAATTTTTTTCAAGATGGTTTCACGCACTGGCTGTGCATCTACACCAAAAAAGATACCACCATTTTTACCAATTGAAATCGTAATTAAATCCGATTCTGGAATTGGTAATTGAGAAATAGAAGTAGGAGTATCTACTGCCATTGCCTCATTGGGTTTAAACTTTGTTGTTAATATAAAGAATGTTAGCAATAAGAAAGCCACATCGCACATGGCTGTCATATCGAGCGAAACCCCATGACGTTTTACTTTTACTTTTGGCATTTTTTCAGAAATTTAGAATATGAAAACAAAATTTTGAATTCGTAAGGAGGTTAATCTAACTCCCCTTACGAATCAGCCAAAATTATTTATTATTAGCCGCAAATGTTTGAGCTATTGACATACCAGCTTCATCTATGCTGTATGTTAATCCATCAATTTTGCTTGTAAAGAAGTTATAGGCAATAATAGAAATAGCCGAAGTACCAATACCAATTGCAGTATTAATAAGTGCCTCAGAAATACCTGTTGCAAGTGCAGTTGCATCTGGAGCACCAGCCGAAGACATAGCCGCAAACGCTTTTATCATACCTAATACAGTTCCTAAAAGAGCTACAAGAGTTGCAACCGAAGCCAAAGTTGAAAGTATAGTTAGATTTTTTTCTAACATAGGCAATTCTAATGCTGTATTTTCTTCAACAGTTTTTTGAATGTTAGCGATTTTTTGGTCTTTATCTAAACCATTAGCATTTGCCATTTCTTTGTAAGTTATCATAGTTGCTTTCACAACACTTCCAACAGAACCTTTTTGTTTATCACAATCAGCAATTGCTCCATCAACATTATTGGCTGACAATGAGTTTTTGATTTTCAATACAAACTTTTCGATAGAACTTGTTCCATTCGCTTTTGATAAAGTTAAAAAACGTTCGATAGAAACGGTAATTACTATTAATAAAAATGACATTAATATAGGAACAATCGGACCTCCTTTGTAAACTATACCTAAATAATTGCCTGGTAGTGGATGGTTGTTGTTGTCGCCTCCTTCGAAGTTAGCACCGCTCCCCATAATTAGGTGATAAATTAAATGTGCTACGATTAGACATACTACAATGGTTAGTCCTGCGAAAATCGAACCTGCTTTTGCTTCTTTTTTATTTTCCATTTGGTTAAGAGATGTGAATGATTGAGAAAGATTTATTTACAAAATTATTGAATTGAATATTATGAAATTGTTAAGAATTAATATTTTTTATTTTTAACGATTGCAAATATAGAATTGAAAACGTAAACGAAAAAAAAATAGTATAATCTTTTGATGTGATGTACTTTTTTTGTGAAGATTACTTAATTTTAAAATCCATTTTGAATTAAAATTAATTTTTATGAAATTATAAATAGCTCAATATTAGATAGTTATTTTGTTTGTGTAAGATAAAAATCAAAAATCATTTTAAACTTTTGGGTTTATATTGTAGTTTTGCATAAAATTAATAATTTAAAAAATGACAACAAAGATTTTAAAAATTGCGATTTCAGGTTTATTATTAGTAGTTTGTTTTTCATGTGGCAGTAAATACGCTAAGGTTAAAATTAAAGATGCAAACGCTAAATCAGCATTGGTTTATGGCGATATTGACGGAAAAGCAAAACAATTAAAAAATACTTATCCTGCTGCAACTGCCGAAACAACTGAAAAAGCAAATGCGTTTAGAGCATTGGTAGAAAGCGAGCTGGTAAGTGCAAAAAGATAGTTTGATTCACACACTTGTTCTAGGTTTGGGAAGCAATCAAGGCGATTCCAAATCTATATTAGAAAATGCTTATTGTTTACTTCAATCTGAGATTGGAAAAACAGTAAGCATTTCTTCGTTTTACAGCACACAACCATGGGGAAATCCAAATCAGCCCGATTTTTTAAATGCTGCAATGATATTAGAAACACAATTAAGTCCGCAAGATTGCCTTTTAGCCATCCAACAAATCGAAAATAAATTAGGAAGAATTAGAAATGAAAAATGGGGAATTCGCACTATCGACATCGATGTACTTTTTTATGATAATTTGATACTAAAACAAAAAAACATAACCATTCCTCATCCTGAAATCGAAAACAGGAATTTTGTATTGCATCCTTTGGAAGAAATTTGTCCAGATTTTAAACATCCTATTTTGAAAAAATCAATTTCAGAACTTTTATTGTTGTGTAATGATACCTGCGAAATAAAAAAAATAGTGTGCTAGTTTCGAACTATTTTGCACTTTGCCATTGTCCTTTTAAAAATAAAAAATAGCGATTATCTTTTTCGTCATACACAATATCATCGTACAAATGTGGAATCAATTCCGTGCTTCTTGAATCTATTAAACCGTATTTTCCTGTGCTGCGTACTTTGAAATAATTTGGTTTTAGTTCTGCAAAATCTTTGTAAGTTGGTGCAACTTGCTCATAACCAAGTGTATTTACATATCCTGATTTAGTTTTATTTTTAATTACAAATGAGCCACTGTTGGTTTGTTTGGCTTCGTCATATTGTGGAACAATTACTTCTCTGCCTTTGTGATTTACAAATCCCCACTTTTTGTTTTTTTGTACTCCTCCGCAGCCTTTTCCAAAATCTGAAATTTCGTCATAATAAGGAGAAACTACTAAATTTTCACTTTTATCAATGTATCCCCATTTTTTTCCAATTCTTACGGCTGCAAAATTATTTACAAAATCCCTACATTCGTCATACTGTGTAGAAACGATTAATTGTCCGTCTGTATTCACAAATCCCCATTTGCCATGATGCGAAACCATTGCCAAGCCAGATTTGTATGGCAAATATTTATCATACGGATAATTCATTTTTACTTTTAAGTTTCCATTCATGTAATAAATAGAATATTGATTGATAAGTGCAGTTAAAATGATTTTATATTGAGGCAAAACTTCTATTTTAGTGAATTTGCAATCAATTAAAGGTTTAAAATTTGGAGAAAGTAAACCCAAATAGCCATCTTGTGTGATTTGATAATAGCCATTTTCGAGTGGTTTTATTTCTTCATACGATTCTAAACTTATTTTTCGACGCACTATATATAATGTGTCGTTGATATATGTAATAGCCGAAAACTGCGGATATTCAATCCAATCACCAACTTTGTCGGCAAATCCATAATAAAATCCAACTTGTCCGATGGCTACTCCACTCCTAAATTCTTGAATTGTTTTAAACTTTTCTTGTGTGATTTGCATTTTCCAATTTCTTTGCTGTTTTCCAAAATCATTTTTTGATTTTTCGCATTAAAAACACTCCAAGTTTCATCTACAATTTTGAGCGAACTTAGCTGCTCATGTGTTTCTACTTTTGTTTTTAGGCATTTAAAAAAAGATAATGTATCATACACAATTTGATCGAAATCATTTGGTAAAAGCACTTTTCCATCGAATGCCAACAAACCGAATTTGTTGTTTTTTTTAATTAAATAGCCAATATTTTTTAATAAAATGATATTTTCAAAAATAGGTTTTAAGATATATTTATTTTGTAAAATATCATAAATCCCTACTTTTTTATTAATAATAGTTTTAAAACTGTATTTCGAAATGGGTTCTATGGCATCTACATCTGCAATTTGATTAGTGATTTTTCCTTGTGCATCAGCAATGAAATATTGGTTGGCTTTTCTGCCGAGTAAAATGCCATCTGTACGCTTAAATTCGGCATAATCGAAAGTTGTTAGCGCATAAGCATCAGCATTTATCAATCCATCTCCATTGGGGGTTTGTAGTTTTAAAATACCATTTTCAAATGGTTCGATTTCTATAATATCTTTTGATGTAACTGATTGACCTTTAGCATCATAAATATACCAAAGATTTGTTGCGTATAAATTCCAATGGCTTGTTGATTTTTTTTTGCGAGCCAAAATACCTTTATCAGCTTTTACTTTATTTTTTTTAAGGGTTGCTAATATTTCTACTTGCTTTGTGTTGGTATCTACTTTTGATTCTCCGTGCCAAAAAAATACGCTATCCGAAACAGATTGAATGGGATTAAAAGATAAAACTTGAAGTAAAAACGCAAAAATCATCTACAATACTAATTATTGTAAATGAAAATTTATTAACAAACTGAATAAAAATTGTTGAACGCTTTGATTTTGAAACACTTAAGGCTGAATTTGATTTGCAAAAGCCATTAATTCGGCTTCTTTAAAATCATCCGCCAATATTTGAAGTCCAATCGGAAGTTTTTGAGCATCTTCGCCAATAGGTACTGAAATTCCAGGAATACCAGCAATATTAGTAGAAACGGTAAAAATATCTGCTAAATACATAGCAATTGGGTCATCGTTTAATTCGCCAATTTTAAATGCAGTACAAGGACTAGTTGGCATAATTAAGAAATCATACGAACTAAAAATTTTATTAAATTCCTCTTTTATCAATCGTCTGATTTTTTGTGCTTTGGTGTAATACGCATCGTAATAACTTGCACTCAACACAAACGAACCAAGCATAATGCGTTTTTTAACTTCTTTTCCAAATGCTTCTGAACGCGTTTTTTTATACATCGACATCAAATCGGTTGTAGCTTCGCTCCTAAAACCAAATTTCACACCATCATAACGAGATAAATTTGAACTTGCTTCTGCGGTTGTTAAAATGTAATATGCTGGAATAGAATAATCTAGTAAATTAAACTTTACTGGTTCTAGCGTATGACCAGCCGTTTTTAATTTTTCGATTTGTGTTTTTACAGCATTTTTCACATCAACTTGTACGCCTTGGCTTTCGATACCTTCAGTAAGATATGCGATTTTATATTTTTTTGTTGATGTTAATAATTTACTAAATTCTGGAACTGGTTTTTGCGAGCAAAAACACCAATGCAATCAAAAGAAGAGGCATATGCAATTAATCCCCAGCGAGAAATACGTGAATAGGTTGGTTTTATGCCCACAATTCCACAAAAAGAAGCGGGTTGGCGAACCGAACCACCTGTGTCAGAACCTAAAGAAACCAAACACATATCGGCTTGGACTGCAACTGCCGAGCCACCAGAAGAACCACCTGGTACACGACTTTCGTCTGCAGCATTTCTTACTGGACCAAATGCTGATTTTTCGTTAGATGAACCCATTGCAAATTCATCGCAGTTTTGGCGACCTATAATTATGGCATCTTCGTCAATCAATCGTTGAACTGCAGTGGCATTATATTGTGCCACATAATTTTTAAGAATTTTGCTCGATGCTTGTAAACCATGTCCTTCGTGGCTCAACACGTCTTTCAATCCAACTACCATTCCTGCCAATTTTCCAGCTTTTCCAGCTTTTATTTTGGCATCAACTTCTATGGCTTTTGCTTTTGCTTCGGCAGCATATATTTCTACAAATGCGTTAAGATGTTGATTTTTAGCAATATTTGCCAAGTACATATCAACCAATTCGGCACACGAAATTTTTGCAGAAGCTATATCAGCTTTGATTAAATCAAAAGAACGATAGGACATAAAAAAATATAAAAACTAAGATGGATTTGATTTATTTTCTTGAATTCCTTCTTGAATATTATCTTTAATTTCTTTTGTAGCATCCTTAAATTCACGGATTCCTTTGCCTAATCCACGTGCTAATTCCGGAATTTTTTTTGCACCAAACAAGAATACAATGGCACAAAATATGAGTATGGCTTCGGTTGCACCAATACCACCCAAAAATGTAAATGTTGTTGTAAGAGTCATTTTTTTGAAAATTTTAGCTTTTTCGGTTGCAAATATAGCGAATTAAATCTCATTATTAATTTATTATTATAAAAAATAACATCGAAGTTAGATTTGATTCCGTGTTTTTTGCAGTTATAGATTTTATCCATTAACATTTTATGTGCGTGTGGTGTATTAACTTACATATTAAAATATATAATTATGATAACGAACGGAATAATTAATAAATGGAAAATTGAACACTATGTAGGATATTTATATTTGGCAGTTTCTTTTGCCGACAGTAAATTATTGAAAGAAGAAGTAGACATGTGCTATTCAAAGTTAGAAAAATTTTTGAATAGGTATTATCCCGATTCGATACAATCTCCTTCTCCATCGCCAATTTTGGACGAGATTATTTATGAAATCAAACATCATTCTATACCAGAAATGAATGAAACTATAAAAAATCTAAATCAGATTTTTGTTTTATCAGAAGAAACAAAAGAGGATATTGTTTCTGACTTATCAGATATAGAATCGGCAGACGATGAAGTTGATATTGAAGAACATAAAATGATTTCGTATGTTAGAGGCTTGTTTTTTGGTGAGCCACATCACACTCAAAATCTCAAATATGCATCTTGAATAAAGTCTTAATACTTTTAAGGTTCAGTGTTTTTAATACTGAACCTTTTTTTTGTACTAAAATATATAGAAAGGGAAATCCTATTTATATATTTAAAATTATTATTTCGTTTTCAACTCCAAAAATCCTTTGATGAATAATTTGTTATTGTTTTCGTCTGTTCCATTATCGAAATAGTAATAATAAGTGCCATCCGAAACTTGTTTTCCATTTCCATCTTTTCCATCCCAATCGTTTTGGTAATCGTCTGTTTTGTAAATTTGAGTACCCCAACGATCTAAGATTAATAGTTTTTTAGGGTTTTTTACATTCATTCCTCTGATAACAAAAAAGTCGTTTTTCTCATCTGCATTTGGAGTAACCAATGTTGCTGCTTCTAGGGCTTGTGGTTTTTTAACATAAATCATATAATCTTCTGTTTCGCCAACCACACCCTCTGCCAAACAACTTTCGTTTGCATTGATTTTTGAAGTTTTCATACTAATACGGATTCTTCTCGGACCTTCGTATTTATCGTTATTTCTAATTGTCAAGTTATCAATTTCAAACAAATTATTAGCTTCTGAAGAGGCTCTTAAGAAATCATCTGGGTCGTTGAAACTTCCATTATTATCATAATCAATCCAAATGGCAAAAAAGATCAATGAAGACGTGTTACTAGCAACCGTTGCACCAATTTTGAAATTATATGGATTGCCCATCACCAATGTATCTATTCTGCCCGAAGCGGTGAAATCGCTAAACCCACCATTACATTCTTTGTCGGTTACATTTACACGTTTTCCATAATTGAAAGTTGAAATAAATGTTTTGGTACAGTTTGTAACCGCAGGTGGACATTCCAAAACTGCCAATGTTTGAGCTAATTGAGCAATTGCGGCAGCTTGTTCATCTACATTCAACAATAATTTAATTTTATTAATTTTCATTAGATTTCCCAAATCGTCATAAACTTTGCAAATTATATCTCCCATATACACACGCGATGAATCTCTTGAGGGAAGAATAACATTGATATTTGATGGAAACACAATTTTTACTTTTGAAGTAGTTGTATCCAATGGATTAACCCAATTTATATTTTCGGGCACAAATAAACTTGGGCTGTAACTCCAAGAGTATCTATAATTGGCAACAATAGTTGATTGGTATTCGGCTTGTACACCTTTGAAAAGTAAATTACTTCCAAAAATCCCAATCAATGTAGTGGTTTTTATGCCTGTACTTGTTGATGTGATAGCAATTAAAACACTATCTGCCGCTAAATAATTGGCATCGCCAGGTTGTTTTAATTTGATATAAGTAATTCCATCTATTTTACCATTCATGAGTAAATCTTGATTTGCAACAACATTGGTATCTATTGACTTTACTTCCAATGGCAATCCGCTTGTGGCATAGGCAGATAGCGTTACACTTTCGCCAGTTTTTACTCTCGCTATTGGATTATAGCCCGTAATCGTTTGTGTAGATGGGTCTATTTTTATGCTTCCTTCTTGATACACAAAAGCATAATTATTGTCCTTTCCACCACTGTAAATCACAGGATAGCCTGATGCGGCTACAGGTGTACTAAGTGTTGCAATTGTCTGACCTATTGGGAGTGTGTCAATCATTCCAATTTGGTCTGCACCTTTATAACCTATTAAATTAAAGGCTAAAACAGGATTTGGTTGGTTATACATACGTTCAAATGTTCCACCAATTAATGTTAAAACAGCTCTATTAATCGTTAATTTTCCAGCAACGGTTACCACATCATAATTTGGTGGTACTGCACCCAATATTTGTGTGAAAATATCGTAAGTACCAGCATTTGAAAACTGATTTTGATTTACAAAAGCAAATGCATTGAGTTGGTCGCCATTTAATAAGCCAGAAACCGATGCATTAAAAAACGGTGGATTTGCATCGCCATAGCCTCTGCTATAATCCAAAGCAGCTACGGTTACTGTATTTTTCTGTATCGTTAATGTGCCAGCAACGGTTATAAAATTATACTTATAGGTATCTAATCCAGAAATGATTGGAGTTAATTGATACGTACCAATTGGGCTATTAAACGTTGCATTGCTTTGAACAGAAATGGTAATGTTATCATTTTGGTTTATAATACCATTTAAAGAATAGGTATAATTTCCATCTGCTTCGCCATATTTTCTACTAAAATTACCAGCCGAAACAGTAATCGAAATTGGCGGAGAAACTACTGTGGCTATTGTTAATGTACCCGCAAAAGTTGTAACATTATAATTTGTAAAGGCTATTCCCGAAACAGATGGATAAATCATATACGTACCCGTAGTTGTTAAATCTGGAGCATCGGTGGTTAAATCTACAGGGATTATATCGCCAGCAATAGCACCTGTAATTACAGGTGTAAAGCTAAAAGGTGATGTGATCGTAGATAATCTGGTTTGATTTGCACCTGCAACTGTTAAATTAGCTTTTGTAACTGTAATTACACCAGAAACAGTAATGTAGCCATATTTAGAAGCATCCGAACCTGTTATAACAGGATAAACCGTATATTCTCCCACAGGCGAATTTGGTGTAGCAACGGTTTGGAACGAAACATAAACATACGGATTCTCAGGTTTTATGCCCAAAACTTGTCCTGATAATACAGGATTATTTTGTCCATATGTTTTCGTAAAATTACCTCCTATAATCGTTATTCCACTTTTAACATACATTGTGCCAGGAAGAATAACCAAAGCATATTGTGTTAGATTAATATTTGAAACTTCTGGAGTAATTGTATATCTATCATTAAAACCTGGGATGGGTTCTAATTCATATGTAAGAATTGGGACATCTCCACCAGGAATTAATCCTATTATAGACCCAGCAAAAGTCGTTGGTAAATTTGCTAATTGGCTTTCAGCAATAGTTAAATCAAAAGTTCTGATGGTTAATCTACGTGTACGCACGGTTTGAAGACCATCAATCGTTTTTACAATAGTATATTTGAAGTCTTGTGGTCCTGAAATTCCACCAATCGTAACTGGGTAAGTACCTAAATCTGTTGTAGTGCTTGTAAGAGTTACATAATTTGCAGTAACATTATCTCCACCTTGCAATCCAACAATTCTTGAAACAACACTAGTTGGAATAATATCTCCATATTGGCGGGTGAAACTTGGTGCGGTAATAGTTAACGGCAGTGGAGAAATAACATTAAATGTACCAGCTATGGTAGTTAAAATATAGTTGCTTAATATACTTCCCGAAACTATTGGTGTAATGGTATAACTTCCAATGGTGTTGGTAGTTGTAGTACTTACAAAATAACTGATAGAAATATTATCTCCCAAAGCCAAACCTGTGATTGAGCTTCTAAACTGCGGAGGGAAGCGGGCAAGCTGATAAACAGAAGTATCACGAGCCTGAACAGTTAATGGGGCTGGTAATACATTTATCGAATAAGATTTTAAACTTGAGCAAGTTCCATTATCACCAGTGATGGTAAAATTAGACAATCCAACTACTGTAGGAATACCAGTGATAGAACCATTATTTAAAATAAGCCCTGAAGGAGTCGCACCACTATTTAGATTGTATATCAAATTAATTTCTGAACTCAAACTCTGAATATAGCTTGAATTGTAAGTACCAAATCCTACTATAGTGGATAATATTGGAACTGGATTAATAAATGTTCTACCAGAAATTACTTTTTGACAACCATTGGTACCTGTAACAGTTACAAAAGGAATCAAAGTAGTAGCAACTGCTGGAACAAAATTGATGGAACTAGTTGTAGCATTATTAAACCACAAATAGGACGCTAAATTTGCACCTGAGGCTGTCATTCCAACAGATTCTCCCAAGCAAACTGAATTAGGAGCATCTAGACCGGTAAAATCTACGGAATTTACAGTTAGTGAAACAATGGCAGAATTTTGACATCCGTTCACTGAAGTTCCAGTTACAGTATATAAATTATCCACTGTAAAAAGCGAAGTAGATTGCCTATCAATTACACCACCTGTCCATGTATAGCTATTTAATATAGCTCCACTTCCTGAAAAAGTAGCGGTTTCTCCTTCACAAATGACACTTGGAGAAACAGATCCCGTAACTGTTGGCAATGCTAAAACTGTTAATGTAACTACATTCGTTGCCGAGCAACCAGTACCAACTAAACCAGTGATTGTGTAAATTGCTGAACTAGAAGGAACAAAGCCTACATTATTAAATACACCACCTGTATAAGTATACGTATTTGCTCCAAAACCCGATATTGTTACTTCTGTGCCATCACAAACCGTATTTGATGGCAAAACTGTACCTGAAACCGTTGGAAGTCCTATAACTGTAACTGTTTTCACGACTGAATTTTTACAACCTTTGTTATCAGTACCTGAAACAATGTAACTCGTTGTACTAGTAGGAATAAATGACGTACCATTTAAAACTCCTCCTGTAAAAGTAAAGGTAGTTGCTCCCTCAGCAGACAAAATAGCTGGTTGTCCTAAACAAACTAAATCTACACTATTTGGGAAAGGCTTAAATGTAATATTTGGTAATTGATTTACAGTAATGGTTACATTAGTGGCATTTATAGTACAACCATTGGCATCTGTTCCTGAAAGAAAATATGTACCAGAAATTGTAGGGGAAATAACAGAATTATTTGCTAAAAATTGACTTTCGGGGTTTTGCCAAACATAACTTATAGCCCCTGTACCTACCAAAGTTGTAGATTCGCCTAAACATAACGGATTTTTTGAAGCCATGCCAGTAACAGTAGGTACAGAAAGCACTGTGATATTTACCATTCCAGTGCCAATGCAATTTCCAGCACTTGTACCAGTAACCATATAACTACCCGAAATTGTAGGAAAAAATGCTTGGTTGTTTAGTATGCCATTTGACCATTCGTAAACATTAGCTCCATTGCCTGCAAATAAAACAGGTTGCCCTAAACAAACTACATTTGGCGTGGCAGTTCCTGTAACCGTTGGCGATGGATTTACAGTGAGTGTAATGCCTGAAGAAGTTGCCGAATTGAGCCAATTGGAAACTACGCATTTGTATGTATAAGTGCCAGCGGAAATTAAAGATTGACCTGTAACACTATATTGATGATTGTTATTACCGACAGCCACATCATTTTCATACCATTGATAATTTAAGGCTGAACCAGTAGCTGTAAAACTAAAAATCTTAACAGAATTGTCATTTTTGCAAGTCGTTTGGTTTCCACTAACACCTGCTATAGTTGGGTTTAAAAAAGCTAAGCCAGTTGAATTTACCCAATTTGAAGTATTACCATTTAATAAAAAACCTGTAAGCGTTCCGTTTGCTCCAGCCAAAGTGGTTTGATTAGCTAGGGTTGTAAAGCCTGAATTGTCGCCATTAGGGTTTATCGATTGATTAAAATTATAATAAGCTACTAGATTTGGCTCTGTACCAGTAAGTGTTGTGTTAAGAATATTAGTTCTAATTTGTGTTTGAGTAAGAGTAGTATTCCAAAAACTGAGATTATCGAGTTGACCTACAAATCTTGAATTTAAGGAAGCCGGTTGAGGTCGTCTTCCAATTACAAAATTTTGACTATTGGATGTAAAACTAGTTGTTACTCCTCCTAAAGTAGTAATTTCTTGTAAATCTCCATCTACGTAAATACTTATTCCATTTATATTAGAATTTCCATTATATGAAATAGCTGCATGATGCCATTTACCATCATTATATGATTTAACAGTATTGGTATAAATTGAATTTGGACTGCCTATTAATGCAAAACCTAGAGCACCATTTTGAAGGTACGATTCTACACCACTATTAGAATTGAAATTTGAAAATATCATTCTTTGTGTTCCTGTAACTGTACTATTAAACCAAAACTGTGAGGCAAACATACTCGTTCCAGATATACTAAAATTACTACCCAAATTTACTTGGTCATTACTACCATCAAAAGCCAAAGCACTTGCAGATACAGGCAATGCTGTTCCTGAAATTGTAAATTGATATAAACCTTCATCTGCATCGTTATTCAAAATAGATATTACAGCCGTTTTTGAGCCAGCAGTACTCGCGTTAAATAAGATATTAAATCCAGAGAAAGTATTGGCTTCTATAATAGAACTTGGGAATTGAGAGATGCTAAAATCTGATGCATTTGCTCCTGAAATGCTTACTAACGATACTCCCAAAGTGGTAGAACCTATATTTTCGATGATGAAGTTTCTAGCAACAGAACTTCCTTGGAAAACAGTACCGAAATTTGTTCCATTTACAGTTGTAGGAGTAGCAGACCCATTTGCAATTGAAACTGTATTTCCTGTTACATTGATTTCGGGTCCATTCGTACAATTTGCATTTACCCTTCCTCCAGCAACCCAGTTTGAATTAGCTCCATTCATAGTAAAATTCGTAGCTGTGCCATTGTTTCCGTTTCCACTGCGGTCTAATACGGAAATTAAACCTGTATTTGAGCCTTCGGCAGAGCCTTGGTTGAAATCATAACGAGCTAAAAGATTAGGTTCTCCGCTTGCTGGGTTGCAAGACATATTGGTAAAAATTTCAGCTGCTGTTAAAGCTCTGTTCCAAATGCGAACTTCGTCCATTTGACCTTTAAAAGCATTATCTCCGCTATTAAATCCAATACCCATTCCTACACCATTTCTAGTTGGGGCACCCGTAATAGATGCAACTTGTATTCCGTTTCTAAACAAACTTGTACGGTTTAATGCTAGATCATACGTAGCAGCAACATGTGTCCAAGTATTTAATGGCATTGGAGTTGGGTCATTTAAAACCCCAGCAATTGCCAAATTTGTACCAGATGATAATCCAAAATAAGGTGCATCGTTTTCAAATTCTACAATTGTACGCCAACCAGTTTCATAAGAGGGTATATTTACCCAAGCCTCAAAAGTAAAATTTGGAGTAGCATTCAAACTAGCAACTGACACAAAATCATTATCTCCAGCAAAATCCAATGCACTACCCGCAGCAGTAATATTTGCGTTTATAGCAAAAGTATAGACACTTTCATCACAATCAGAATTTCCGATTACCACATTGGCATTTTTAATGCCTAAAGTTGTGCTCAAAAACTGAACGGTAAAGTTAGCAGAAGAGCCATTCGCTACCGAACTAATGATAGCAGAAGTTACGCTAAAGTTGGCTGCATTTGCTCCCGAAAAGCTTATATTATTGATATTTAAAACTGATGTACCAGTGTTTTGAATGGTAAATGTTTTGGAAATACTGCCAGTGAGGGAAGTAGTGCCAAAGTCTGTACCGTCAGAAATAGAAGGTGTTAAATCATTTGAAAATATTTCGAAATTAGTGTTGCCATTTACTTGAATCTCACTTTCCTGAAGTCTAGTGAAATTTACTGTTTGACTTAGTTGAATAGGGCATGTATTTCCCGAACCGCAAGCTACAACTCCATTTGTGATGTTTGCTGCTGTCATGTTTAAAATTGCTCCATTGTAATTATTTAATGTCGCATCGTTTGCACTTATGAATGACCCGTTATCAAAACGGTAGTAAGCAAATAAATTTGCTTCATTACCAACTAAACACGTATTTATTCTTGAAGCTATTTGAGATTGTGTAAGATTTGTATTCCATATTCTAAACTCATCCATAGCTCCTTGGAAATATGCAATGTTACCATTACTTCCACCTCCTATGCCTCCTGATTGCCCAGAAAAATTATTACCAGCACCTAATGAAACAAAAACGTTTGATTGTGTGCTTGTTAAACCAGTAGATACTAAAGTACCGTTTATATATAATCTAGGCTGTTTTGAAGTATATACCACTGCAATATGTGTCCATCCAGAAATGGCAGCACTATAAACTAATATCGAAGGCATATAACCAGCAGCATGTTCGTAAACACTAACCCCATTAGTACCTACGGACATCCCCATTCCAGCACCACCAGATCTCCAAGTTGGCCATAAAATATATTTTTGACCAGATGTACCACTAGCACCTAAATTAGATTGTGCATCAATTTCATGTGTTGCAGTTGGATTGACCCAAGCTTCAACTGTAAAGTTGTTTGCTACCGTTGGCAATATATTTGGGTCAATATATTGATTTACACCATTGAATGAAAGGGCTTTGCCAACTATTTGCTGTGCTAATATGTTATATGTAGTTGTCCCTGAAACTGATGTAGGGTTCAAAGTCAATGTAACTCCATTTCCACTTACAAAAGAAGAAACCAAAGAAGTATTAATTCTTGCAGCATATTCAACACCTATTTGAGAGCCTGAAACAGAAAGTATTGCATTTCCAGTTCCACAAAAACTCGTATTTTGTAATGTAACAGGAGAATCAAAAATAGCTCCAGGTTGTGTAATTGTATAAGATGCTACGGCAGAAATCATATTTATGTCAGTTACAGTTACCATATAAATCCCTGCTAAAAGACCTGAAATCGTTGCTGTACCATTACCTGTTGGGTTGCCTGGAGACCAATTATAAGAATAAGGAGGTGTTCCGCTTGAAACAACTATCCCTATTGAACCATTTGTCAAACCAGAACAAGTATTATTATTTTGAAAGCTAGTTGCAATAACTGGAATGCTAATATAAGCTCCATTAATAGTAGTAAGAGAAGCTACCCAGTTGGAAGTTGAGCCGGAAAGTGCAAAACCCGAAAGCGTACCTACGATACCGCCATTTTTTTCAAAAGCACTGTTTATAGTTCCGTTATTGTTATTTGGCAAACCTTGGTTAAAATCATACGTAGCGACTAAGCCTGTAATCGTGCTATTGGGTGATTTATTGATATTGGCTAGAATATCCGTTGCAGAAAGTGCTACATTCCAGATGCGGACTTCGTCCATTGAGCCATTGAAATAAGATGGAGAAAATCCTGGCTCAACTCCAAGTACAAACGGACTCGAATTATTATTTGTAGTATTGGGTAAAGTTCCGCTAAAAGACATAGTAACTGGAATCCCATTTATAAATAATTTTAATTTATCATCATTTGTAACCCCATTGCCATCATATACTACAGCTAAGTGTTGCCATTGGTTAGGTTGTATAGGATTATTTGAAGTTACTCCATATGAATTTACTCCATTTGATAAAAATATATATAAATTATTGGGAGAGCCAGATACATTTTGAAGTTCAATACGATTATTATTATTTACGTTTTTAGCCCAATAAATTTTATCACCCAAAACGTTTGATTGAAAAGCCCACATTTCAATTGTAAATGTACTTGCATTGTTCAATGCTGTTATATTACCTAAATCTACAAAATCGTTATCTCCTGCAAAATTCAAAGCATTATTGCAACCTACTCCTAAAGCAATTCCCGCACTCGTAACACTTCCTCCCAATCCCGAAACAGACACAAAATAAGTTCCTGCACTTGTAACGGTTATACCTGTTAAGGTTAAAGTAGATGCTGTAGCACTTGGAATCAATAAATTGTTTCTAAACCATTGGTAGGTCAAACTTGTGCCTGTAGCGGTTACCGAAAGTGGCAAAGTTACACCTGAACAAACGGTTTGTGAAGTGGTTTGGTTGGTAATAACTGGTAGAGCAAATGTAAATGGACTTGTAATGGTGGTGGTATTGGTTGCAGACACCCAATTGGAAGTAGCTCCTGTAAGAGGACCAAAATTGAGTAAGTTACCTGTTAAATTATTACCACTTCTGTCATTCAAATTAGTGAACCCTGCGTTATTTGAAGCAGGAATTCCTTGGTTAAAGTCCCAGTATCTTATCAGCCCTGGAGTGGTAGTTGAAAGATTTTTAAAACGGTTATTTTGAATATCTTGTTGTGATAATTCTATGTTCCACACTCTAAATTCGTCTATATTTCCATTGTAGAAAAGACCAGAATATCTAGAGCCTATTGTCATAGATCCTCCATTTGCGGTAATATCTGAAGGACTTACGTCAAAGCCAACCAAAACTCCATCACGATAAACTTTTCTGTCATTGGTCAAATGATTATATGTGAAGGCATAATGATGCCAATTCAAATCATTATACAAACCAGTCCCAAAGTTTAAATCATTGCCCCAAAATCCAAAAGCCAAGCCGCCATCCGCTCTAAATTGACCAAAGTAACATTGATTACTAAAGCCTTCATTTCCACCCGAAAAGAAACCAATTTCAACACCAGTTGAATTTCGTTTTGCCCAAAGTTCAAATGAAAAACTACTATTTGCAATATTTAACCCAGGAGTTGATATTACGTCATTAGTACCATCAAAATCTAAAGCATTATTACAACCCACTCCTAAACTAATCCCAGAAGAAGTTACACTTCCACCCAAACCTGTAACCGATACAAAATAAGTACCTGCACTTGTGGCGGTTACACTCGTGAGGGTTAAACTTGATGCCGTTGCTCCTGCAATCAATACATTATTTCTAAACCATTGGTAAGATAAACCCGAACCAGTAGCAGTTACCGAAAGTGGTAAGGTAACACCTGAGCAAACGGTTTGAGAAGATGTGATACCTGTAATGGTTGGAGCTGTAAAAGTATATGTGCCAATAATGGTAGTTTGAGATGAACTAATAAAGTTTGAAGCCCCTCCGTTTAATGTGAAATTTGTAAGAGTTCCATTTAATCCATTTCCACTTTTATCAAGTGCTGAAGTTATGGTGTTATTATTACCCGAAGGGATACCTTGGTTCATATCCCAATAACCCACTAAACCCGGAGTGGTGGTAGAAATATTTTTAAAAAGATTGTTTTGAATGTCTTGTTGCGAAAGTGATATGTTCCAAATTCGGGCTTCGTCAATTATTCCATTATTATAAAATGAAGCCCCCTCAAAATTACCAATCCTAAATGTTGTTGATGAATTTACAGCTGAAAAAGACCCAGTCCAAGTAGATGGAATTAAATTTCCATTGACATACATACTTACAACTCCCTGATTTACACTGACTGCTATATGAGTCCATTGATTGATAGGAACTACATTAATATTTAATGAATACAAAATATTGCCATTACTCGTCTCAAATACTAATTTACCATTTGTTGTCCCCCATTCATTGATAAACAATGACCAACCCGCTGAATTACTACCTATTTTTTTACTGAAAATTGTGTTCATAAAATCTGTACCTGTAGTATTTAATCTATTATAAACCCAAGCTTCAGCAGTAAAATTGGAAGTTAAGTTAAGTTGAGAAATATTACCAACTATAATTTCATCATTCACCCCATCAAAATCCAAGGCATTGTTACAATTAGGGAATACAACTCCAGAAGATGTAGAAGTACCATATATACTAGATACTTGTACCAAATATGTACCTGTAGCACTTGTAAGAGCAGACGTTAAATTAAGGGTTGCAGAGGTTTGACCTGCTATTATGGTTCCATTTCTAAACCATTGGTATGTAAAGCTTCCTTGCCCAGTGGCAGTAATTGTAAAAGCACCTGTTCCATTGGCACATACCGATAGAGCATTTCCCAAACTGATAAAAGGTGCTCCAAAATTGTACACTCCTGTAACTGTAGTAATAGAACCTACCCAGTTGGAGGTGTTTCCTCCTGCTAGATTTGTAAAACTATTTAATGTTCCATTATGATTGCCACCTGCTTGGTCTATAAGAGTTGTAAGACCAGTGTTATCACCTCCTCCAATACCTTGATTAAAATTATAAGCGGCTACCAAACCCGGCAAATTGCCATTGATAGTTCTATATAGATTTGCTTGAATATCATTAGGGGTGCGTGCTACATTCCATATACGTGCTTCATCTATTTGACCATTGAATTTATTACATAAACATGTTCCACCATTGCCTTGTCTACCAATGATAAAATCATTGGTGCCTCCAGTTACATTTAAATTGAGATTGCAGCCAAGATTTGTAACATTAACTCCATTTACATAAAAGCCTAATACTGATGTAGATCCATTATAAGCTATAGCAACATGTGACCAAGTATTGTTTGGTATGGTAACGCCTGAATTTAACCACACTGCACCACTTGATAAAGCATTATAAAAAGCTAATGTGTTGACACCAAAAAACGAGTTTATTTGAAATATATATCCATTGTCTAAACTTCCACCATCTACAAATCCTTTTGAAAATATCGTTTGATTTCCATTGCTCAAATTGGTAGGGTTTACCCATGCTTCAATGGTAAAATTATTACCCAAATTAAAATCATTTGAATTATTAGATACCGTTATAAATGGACCAGTTTGAGAAGGACCTGTACCATTATTAGAATTAAACTGCAAGGCATTGTTACAAGCTGTAATGGTAGTAACACTAGAAGTTGCACTACCTGCAATATTGCTAGCTACTACATAATATGCTCCCGAAAAGCCGGATGTTAACGAAATTGTGTTTGCTCCAGCTATACTTACCCCATTTCTATACCATTGATATTGCAGAAAACCTCCTGTAAAATTGGCTGTAATAGTTCCGTTAACTCCACATACCGAAAGTGGGTTGGAAATAGATACAAATGTAGGGGCTGGGGTGGAGAAAGTGTTAAGTATTACAGAAACATTATTTGAGACATTATTTGCCGTTGCTAAATCTAATTTGCCATCGCCATTGAGGTCTCCTATCGCTACATTATAAGGAGTAGAACCAGTTGCAAAATCTATTTTTGATCCAAAAGTGCCGCTGCCCGTACTGGTTAGCACACTTACAGTATTGCTACCATAATTCGCTACTGCCAAATCGGGTCTGCCATCGCCATTGAGGTCGCCTATTGCCACACTGTGAGGTTGAGTTCCTGCGGTATAATTACCCGCAGTCCCAAAAGTTCCGATACCCGTGTTTGTAAGCACACTTACTGTATTGCTACCCAAATTCGCTACTGTTAAATCCAAATAACTATCGTTATTTAGATTTCCTATCGCTACGCTACGAGGGGTTGTACCTGTGGTATAATCTACTTTTATTCCAAACGTGCCAAAGCCTGTATTAGTCAATACACTGACAGTAGCATTACCACTATTTGCAACTGCCAAATCGAGTCTGCTATCGCCATTAAGGTCGCCAATCGCTACGCTCCAAGGACTAGAACCTGTGCCATAATTGACGGCTGCCCCAAAAGTACCGCTGCCCGTGCTGGTAAGTACACTTACGTTAGAGCCTCCGAGATTAGCAGTTACTAAATCGGGCCTGCCATCGCCATTGAGGTCGCCTATCGCTACGCTAACGGGACCAGAACCTGTGCCATAACTGACCGCTGCCCCAAAAGTACCTAAACCCGTGCTGGTTAGAACACTAACGTTATCAGAACCATAATTCGCAACTGCCAAATCGGGTCTGCCATCGCCATTGAGGTCGCCAATCGCTACACTGTAGGAATCAGAACCTGTGGCATAATTGAAGGCTGCCCCCAAAGTACCTATACCTGTTCCTGTAAACACACTTACGGTAGTGTTATTATTTGCTACAGCCAAATCAGCAAAGCCATCACCATTGAGGTCGCCAATCGCTACACATCGAGAATTACTACCTGTACCTATATTATTTGCACTTCCCAATAAAGTACTCGCAGGATACACTACTCCACTTACCCAGTTGGAAGTAGCACCCGTAGGGGCAAAACCTGTTAAAGTTCCGTTTTCGGCAGGGGCTGTAACGTCACTTAATATTGTTGTGTTTGTATTTGTTCCTCCAGCAATTCCTTGGTTGAATGGATAGTAAGCAACCAAACCAGATTCTGTGCCTGTAAGATTTTGGTTGTAAGAGTTTTGGATTTGGGCTGCAGAGCGGGCTGTGTTCCATATTCGGACTTCATCCATTTGTCCGTTGAAAAATCGATCATTTGCTCCTGCATTTAATCCATTTCCAGAACCATCATATCCACCTAAATATACGTTTGCAGCGTTTGGAGTTAAAGAATGTGCCCAAGATGTTTGGCTAAATAAAGTTCCATTTACATATAATTTAATTTCATTGCTTGGCAGAGCAGCATCAAATGTAACTGCAATATGATACCAAGTATTTAAAATAGGTGTAAAAGTAGAATTCCATTGAATGGGGTCTGTCCAAGTGCCTAATCTGCTATGGACTACACAAAGTTTGTCTGTCGGTGCAGGACTTTCTCCAAAGTTTATCATCCAACCACGATTATCTCCATCGTCTTCAAATTTACTTACAATCGTTCTCCAACCATATGCTTTCACATAAATCCATGATTCAAAAGTATATTGAGTAGTCATATCTAGATTATTATTATCTAGGATAGTAACAGCATCGTTTGTTCCATCAAAATCAAGGGTATTGTTAGTTACCAAAGGAGCAGTAGAAGCCACCCAAGGCGAACCACTCAATCCTGTTAATGTACCGTTTTGAACTCCGTTGCCAGTAGCAAGGTCTGGCAAATTTGTACCAGAGGTTTGGTCGAAATTGTAATATTGTGTTAAGCCCGATTCCGAACCGGTAAGTATTTTATTGTAATTATTAAAAATCTCTGCTGCTGTACGTTCAGTATTCCAAATACGCACTTCATCCATTTGTCCTGCAAAAACATTTTGACCCGGATCATATGCACCCAAATAAACTACCCCAGTACCTATAGAAAAGCCAACGCCTGTGGCACTCGAAACCAAAACTCCGTTTTTATATAATTTCATTTGTTGAGAAACAGCATTATACGTAACTGCAAAATGAAACCACGTATTTAATGGAAGCACACCTGCAGGATCAGCTACTACCGTGGTTGCACCTGTGTTGCCTCCACTCACTGTACCATCTTTTGCCCAAAGCACGTGTTGGGATGCATTACTACCCGAAATAATATTGTTTGGCGGAACATTAGAACTCAACCTTATCCAAGCCTCTTTAGTATATGTTGTTGTTAAAATATTACCACAATTTACATAATTGGCAGATTGATCAAATAGTAGGGCATTGTTTTGAGCTTTTACAAATAAAATAGAAAGCAAAAGCGAGAGAGAAAGTAGGATTTTTTTCATAATATTTATTCGATATTAATATTTTTTTTAATATTTTAAATTAACAACATTTGTTAAATTCTATATTGGATTTGAAGATACTAGTTCTAATAGAAATTTATTTCTATTTTTTTTGCCACAAATCCACTAATTTTTAGTTTTTTTTCGTGCATACGTGGCAAAAATTTAACAAGAATGATTTTTATCCTATCTTCATTACAATATTTTAAAATCATGTTTTGTTTTAAATTTCAAAACACAACCTATTTTTTTAATACAATAGAATAGTCTTTTTTCTTGAATTGAAATAAATATTACTAATATTTAGGCATTTATTTCAATATTGCAAATAAATACTTTTTTTTTGATTTTCAAAACGTAAAAAATGAATTTGATTTTTAAAGCATGACGATTTGCTGTGTTTGGTATAGCTTATTTTTGTAGATGTGAGTACGTTAAAGCGGGACGCTTATGGAAGGGAGACCCTTGCACCGCTCTTCGGAATTTGTAATTCCGAAGCCATATCATAGGATTTTCAATCCGTATTAAATAAATTTGTATAATGGGATTTGCATATACTATAAAAGATCTAAATAAATTTGTATAATGGGATTTGCATATACTATAAAAGATCAAGGTGCGGCATATTTTGTAACATTTACAGTACATCAGTGGGCAGATGTTTTTACTAAAGAAATCTATATTGATGAATTATTAGAGAGTTTAAAATATTGTCAGGAAAACAAAGGTTTAGAAATTTTTGCGTGGGTAATAATGAGCAATCATTTGCACATGATTGTTAGAGCCAAAAATGAAAATTTGAGTGATGTAATTCGAGATTTTAAGAAATATACTTCAAAATCAATATTCAACAAAATTATGAATAACGAAAAAGAAAGCAGGAAAGAGTGGTTGTTGAAAGTTC
>RDZG01000118.1 GCA_004293915.1 Bacteroidota bacterium
CCTCTAAAAATAGTTATTTATTCTTTATTTTCCAATCTTTATTTTAATATATTTACAAAAAAATAAACGGTAGTTTTTTCACAGACTGACGTTAGCGGTAATTTTATAAACGACACAGACAGAAAATGAAATACTGCACAAAATGTGGTAAGACACTTACCAAAAAAGTAATTGAACAAAAAGAACGACTTTGTTGCATTGACAATAGTTGTGGATTTATTTATTGGAATAATCCAATACCAGTTGTTGGAATTGTTGTTGAAACAGACAAAGGAATTGTTTTAGCTCACAATAAGCTAGCACCAAAAGGAATTTTTTCAATTATTACGGGCTTTTTAGAAGCAAACGAAACACCAGAATTAGCCTCTCAACGAGAAACAAAAGAAGAACTGGGACTTGACACAATTGAAACAAATTTTCTTGGTGTATTCCCTTTTCCAAAAGCAAACCAAATTGTAATAGCTTATCACATTATTGCAAAAGGACAAATAGAATTAAACGAAGAACTTGACGAATATAAAATTGTACAGAAGGCTGAACTTCTTGACTATTCAAAAAACAATAAATTTGAAGTTCAAGAATGGTTAAACAAACTCAACGTATTAGAATAAACAAATAAAAATGAATATAATAGGCAACAAATTTAAAATTGACTTGGGAATGGCAAAGGCTACTTTGGACATTCATAGTGACAGTTCGCTAACATTTACTATTATTGAACAAAATGGTAACGCTGTTAACATAAGTGAAACTGTTGAAACGAAAATGGTGGAACTAAGACCACAGCTATTTCAAGTAACTTGGAAAGAAGAAAATGGCAAGACTATTACCCAAGTTCAAGACTATGAAAATGAAATTGTGTATTCAAATGTAACATTACCAAACGGACAATTTGTAAATTTGAAAGGAACGATAAAACAAGCTGACGAATAAAAACTACCACTAACATGGGTTTGGCGAAAGCGGGGCAGAAGTAAGTTATTGAACTTTTGGAATAAAATTGGGGATTTGTACTTATTTGGGCTTTTGTGCTAAGAATTCCCCGCCTTCGCCAAGCCTTGTTCGTTGGGTGCAACCTTAAAAAATAAAACCAATGGCTAACGAAAAAGAGCAAAAAAAAGGCGTAACAAGTTTTGGATTTGTGAATAACTTAACAACATTCGTTAAGGAAGCAAATTCACTAATCTCAAATGATGAAATTGCGTTTAAATCATACGAACTTAATTCATTGATAGACATCTGTTTATCTGAAAATCGTATAGAATTTAAAAATAAATTTGGTAAGCCTGCTTCACCTGAAAATGCACTTTACGCTATTTTTCAGACAGAGAAAAAATCAAAAAATGGAGACAAACTAATAGCTTATTATAGTAGGCAAAGAGTTGAAAAAGGCTGGGTAGGGATTTCTTTTTCAACGATTAAAGATTTTGAAAAAGAAGTAAGAGATAACTTAATGTTCAGATTAGGTGATATAAGTTTTGAAAATTGGCAGGACGGATTACAATTCCTTGAAGATTTAAAAACTAAGTGTATTCCCGAAAAATGGAGTTATAGAAGTCATCAGTCAGGCATTCCGCACCCTATTTTAAAATCATACATTGAAAATACATTTGAGAAGTTAAAAGTTGAAAATAATGGTTCAAAAATACTGCGAAGTGATGACCAAAAATATGCTATTTTCAATACTGGACTTTTAGATAGATTTTTTCACGAAATATACATCATAGTTCATATTTTGGAAGAAGGCGGTGAAGTGTTTTATAGAAATGCTTACATTATGAATAGTTTAACCGACTTAACAAAGATAGGATTTAATGTAGCGGGAAAAAGAATTGTAAAGCAAGACCATTTACCCGAACCTGCTATCTTTTTTACCAATATTAACGAAGTGATTTTTCAACCTGATATTGAAATTGATAGGAATTACGATAAATTCACTCATATAATTGATGAAAGACGGGATAGATTTCCAAAAGAAGACCAAGAAAGGAATACAACTGAACTTGCTCGTAAACTTGACAATGCTATAAATGATGCAATAGCTATTGCAAAGCGAAATTATAAGTTAGTTATTCCGATGTATAGACCACAGGAAGCAAAAATACAGTTACTAATGCCTATCTATCTTTCAGGTTCTTTTACGAGTGTTCCAGATTTCGCATTAGTTTTAGACTTAGAAGAAGGTATATACACACCTGAAACTATTTTGCCATTAGACGCAGCATATCAAAATGCAAGACTAATTACCAAACCTGATGAACTTTGGCTGAACCCAGATGACATTTAATAAAGGATGCACCCAACATTATGTTTGCGAAAAGGCGGGCTAATGTGCTAAATTTAGGCTTTTGTGCTTTCTATAAACTTTGTGCGTAGGGCAAGGGAAGTGCTATCAATCCCGCCCTTCGCAAACATTTTTCCGTTATCGGTCAGGCTAAAACGACACCCAACCTTCTATGAATGACTTTGGCAATTCGTGAAAACCTAAAACGCCATTATCATAACTTTCGTGAAATACTTTGCCTTTATTTTCAGCTTTCTTTTCTTCTAACCAGTTTACTAATGCTTCAAAAACAGTTTCGTTATTATCGGACGTTTCAAATCTGCCAATACAACAATCTGAAACATCCATATCAAACCAAAAAAGCATAAACTTATTTAAACTGTCTTCATTATTTTCAATTTTACCAAGCAATATAATATCATCCCCAAATTGACTAAGTTTAGTATGACATTGCTTTGTTAAATTCAAAACTGCATCTGTTTTATCATCTTCGTATCTGTCTAAAACGTAAATTTTTAAAGGCTCAACATAATTTACAAACCCATCCAAAAACGTGGATGATATGTAAGACCAAAAAGTATTCATTGGTAACGGATTTAACGCTACATCATTTGGATATTCTACTTCATCATTGAAGTAATCCATTATTGTTTTTTTATTTGACATATAATTTTTTATTTGTGGACTTCTAAAATCGGAGAAGCCCGAACCGATAACATTGGGTTTTATGCAAGTTGGGCTTGACGTTGTAACTTCATCTGTTTACAAAGCCCAGCAGTTGTCCCAGCTTGACGAATAACTATCAACTTTAGTTCTTAATTTAAACTTTATATTTTCAATCAGCATCGGTTTCGGGCAGAAGGAATACTAATTCCCAACCTGCATAAAGCCCTACCGTTATATGATACCATTGGACGCACCCGCAAGTCGGTCATACCTTGAATTTTCGACAACTCATATCTTTGCAATATCAAAAAAGAGTACAATTTTTGACACAATTAAATAAACACCAAAAAGGGTAAATATAGCGAACACTTAGCATGATTTTATC
>RDZG01000002.1 GCA_004293915.1 Bacteroidota bacterium
TTTAGTTCTTCTGAACTATAATTCTCTACTTTTAAGGCTATTTTGCTCATTTACAAATATAGCAACTTTATTTGTATTTACTTATTAGACTTTATGTAACCCAAACCCTTCATCTAATTCAGAATTTACAATTGAAAATGGAGAAGTTGGCACTACGATATATATATTTAATGCCCTAGGGGCTTTAGTTTATAGTCAAAAAATAATTTCAGCAACCACATTAGTAAATACAAATCTAATTAGAGGCATTTATTTTGTAAAAACAGGAAACTTAACTTCAAGATTAGTAATAATTTAAATCCAAAACCCACTATCTTATTTTTTGTTTACAAGTTTTGAGCATAACAAAACTACGTATTTGAAAACGAAAATGAATAAACTTGTAAACTTTGTTTTAAAACAAATCAGTTATTTTAGGAGTGTTTTTATTGAATAAAATTAAATAGATATGGAACTCATTTTATTATTTGCTTTTGTTGGCGTTGTTTCGGCTATTGGAATAGTTTACGAGATTTTTTATGACAAAAAACCTGCTTTGTCGTAAATTAAAACAATCAATTATTCAGCTTTTACTATCAAGCGAAGACTATTAAAAAGTTCAGAGTAGCCACTGTTGCATTTTGGTTTTAGACTTTCTTGCAAACAAAATACATCAGGATTTGCTGCTTCGAGCCATCCACAAAGATCTTTTGTCATAGCAGCTCTAATGCCATTTACGTTGTATGAAATTATTTTTGTAGGCATAATTCTGATTTATATTTCCGAAAAATAAGCTATGATTTGCATTTTTAATAATTTTTCTTGTTCAAGCATATTGAGTTTTGGCATAGGCTTGGTTTGTTTCCAGTGTGGCCAACCTTCTGCATCTTTGCCTTCGAGTTCAAAATAACCAACGCCAGAGAGCAATCTGCAAGTGGCAATGTGCATTAAATCATGTTTTTGTTCTTTGGAAAAACTTTGAGGTCCATTGCCAAGTTCTTGAATTCCAATCAAATACAAAATGGCATTCACATCTGGTTTTCGTCCAAATTGAGCCGAAAGGTTTTCGGTTAATTTAAGCCATTCTTTGTTAAATTCTATATCTGTGAAATCATACATGGCTATTCGTTGCGATAAGAATCTTTGTATTTTTGTTTATTTCTTCGTACAGTTTTTACCAAACTAGACCAAGCAAATGGACTTAAAAGCTGAAATCCTTGCATACCGTTTGGTCCTGTGCCAGGATTCATTTGGTTTCGTATCGAATATTTTTGGTTTTCTGACGAACTCATCGAAGAAGCACTCAACATTTTCATCAATGTTTGCTCGTTTAAGTTATAACGCATACTCGAATAGCCACGTTCGTCTAATTTTAAATCTAAAAATGCTTTTTTGAAAATCTCCTCTGTTGGATATGGAAAAATATCTACTATGGGTAAATAAACCGTATCTTCTTGCAACTCAATAATTAACGTAACACTTTTTCGGTCGGATTTTGGAACAAGAATTTTTTTCTTTTTATATCCAAGTGCTTGAACCACAGCGGTATCGCCAGCCAAAGTAGGCATCGAAAAATAACCTGCTTCGTTTGTGTTAGTGCCTCTGCCTGCTTTTGGAATATAAATCAAAACGCCTGGTATACCAAACAAACTATCGCCACCTACTACCAATCCCGAAAACTGAACCACATCGAGGCTGTTTTGTCCAAAACCTTGTACACTTATAAAAATTGAAACTACATAAAACAAAAATCGATTCATTTTAATTATTTAGATATTTTGTGCTTGAATAAGTTCAGGCTAAGAAAGTACCAAAGTTCAAATTTAGTACAAAAGCTAATAGAAAGCACAATTGTTCAGTATATTGTAAACGCTCGATTTTTGTTAAACACATATTCTGCGTAGATTTATCTTGAATATGTATTTTGTTTTCTACTTTCAAGATACAGACTGAATTCTTCAAAAGACATACCTTTTATATCGTTGGAGATTTTGTCTTTTATTTCTCTAAAAGTTTTAACTGTGTCAAACTCTTTTTCTGTTTTTACTTTATTCTTCATTTCCAACAATTTCTTTTGGTGAGTGAATGTTTAAATTAATATGTCCTTCACGTAAATTTATGGCATTATAACCACGAATTCTATATATGTTTACTATATGTTTAAAGTTCCAACTTACTAGCAAGTCCACTTTGTTTAGTGTTGCAGTTGCAATGTGAAGACAATCGTCAAAGCTTGTTTCGCCTACTACTTTTTCGTTTACATAAGTTTGAGCTAGTTGAAATGACTCTGGAGTTACAAATACCTTTTCTTTATTATTAATTTCTGCAAAGAATTTTCTAACTCTTTCAGGTGCAGTTGAAATTTCTGATTCTGTCAAGTTTGAATATACGCATATAACTTGTCCTAATTTTACTCGTTCAAAAAGCACTAATGAATCTTCTTCAAATTCTGTGTCATAAACTCCACCAAAAACAGAAGTGTCAAAATAAAAGCGTTGTTTCATAAGTCAAATATACAAATTTTAATTTCTCAATCAAAAGGGTTGTATCTTGAAAACGCACTTACAATAAAGTATTAAACACCAATTTTGTTTTAAAGTTATCTTAAAAATTAATCTTCTAAAGCATTTGATAAAAAACTTAGTTTTAAAACCAAAATTAGATCAACTTTTTGTATTTTTGTATTAAAAAATTCAAGCTAATTTTTAATATTAAATATTCATTTTTTTGTAGATTAGCGTTCATTTTTTGCTAAAATTTCTAACTTAAAATATCAAATATACCTTAATCTTGTTAATATTAGTTTTAGTTTATCTTTTAATTATCCCGATTATATATAGCTGAAAATCAATTAATTACCAAATAAAGTCCATTTTATGCGTCTAAAACTCGTCTAAAACTCGTCTAAAACTCATCTAAAACTCGTCTAAAACTTTATCCAAATTTTGTTATCAAGACGAACTCTATTTTCGTTTTTCATTGACTGTAAAATATTTTTTATTTTATTCTTTTTTTGAATATCAGAAAGTATATCAGAAAGTTTAGGAATGATGAGTCTTTCAAAATCCTTTCTATTTCCATGTTTAAATTTTTCTAAAAAAGATTCAATCATTTTTTTATAATATTCATCATCAAAAGCTTTGTTTTTAATGTATGAAGCCTTATCGTCTGTAATTGCTGCAACCGAAGCAGCTACAAAATAATTAGGTTTACGTCCTTCAATTAACTTTTCCTTTTTTAATGAAGTTGCAGCAACATCGGTAATTGCTAATTTTTTCTGAACCCTGTCAAGTAAAACAACTTGAGACAAAGTTAAGTCCTTGCGTTCGATAAGAATTTTAGAGTAATTTTCATCAATAGCGTGTCCATAAATTTGCAAAATCACTTTCTGTGGTTCAGATAACAAATAGTCAGGCAAAGGAAAAAATCGGTTTCGTTGTGCTAAATACATTGTATGAATTCCATAACCTAATCGGTCAATCATTCCTAAGTTCACCATCGCATTCGCAAGCCAATAATTACGGTATCTTTCAGGTGTTTTTTCTCCATCTGAATATTCATCGGGATTACCCTCGAAAAAACTACCAGCGTTTGAAAAAATTAATTTGTCAATTTTTTCAGTTACCAATATTCGACTGTGTAATGAATAATCTTGGTGGGCAATACAATTGTGCATTGCCTCTAAAATGGAACGTGTATCGTATTTGTTTACTGTGGTCGAAAGCAATTCATTGTCGGGAAAGAATTTATATTTTACGTTTCTAATGTTCTGTAAAACTTTAGTAGTGTTCAATAACAAAGGTGTTCCAAAATGTTCGTATGCTTTTTCTTCCGTTTCAAGTTTCCAAGTTACTTCAGAAATAGCAGGTAATAAATAATGCGATGCTTCTTCTTTGCCTAAAAGAATAATAGCAGTATTCGTTATTTTACCATTGATAGTAATCTTTGCTTTGTCTAAAAAAATAGCTTCGTCCCAATTATCAATTTCGCTATAAAAAGTAGCTCTTGAGCTTTTTTCTTTGAACTTTTCTCTTGCTGTTTTTAGTGCATCAACATCTAAGTCATTTATACTTGCTTGGTCAATTATTTTTGCACTCCAATCCTCTTGAGAATTGTAGATAATACGGACATAATTAGGATGATTACGTAAATCCGTTTTGTTACTTCCTATCCTAATATATGGTTTTTTCTGAAAATGTGTAGGCTCTCCTTTAGCTGATGGAACACGAAGTAAAACAATATGTTTTCCGTTGTAGTCAAACTCAAAAATTTCAAAATAAATTTTGGGGTGCAAATAACTGCGAATGAAGAGTTCTAAGTCTTGATTGCCTTGCTTGGCATTTTCAAAAGTAAAATTAGTTCCTTTAACGACTAGCGTTTCATCTTCAACACCCCACACCAAATAACCAAAAGGCTTGTTGGCAATAGTTGCTCCATTGCTCATAGCACTAATATATTCACCAATTTGTTCATTGGTAATACTGCCTTTGTTTAACTTAAACTCTAACCATTGCTGCTCTCTTGGCTGGCTGCAAAGGTCGTTTAGTAATATGTGTAAGTCCGAATCGGTCATTTTTATTAGCTATATTCAATTTTATATTTTCTATATTTTTAAAAAATATTTTCACGAATTAAACATTTTAAGAGGTTTGGTAATTTCATACAACACATTATTTAACTCTCGAAATAGTGTGTTTGGAACTTCAATATAATTTCAAAATCATAAATAATTTCAATTTATAATAATTTAATAAAGTAGATAATTCTAATTTTTTAAAAACTTTGAGTTCATTAAATAATCAAAAAAAGCAATTGAAAAATAATTGTTTTATTTTGAGTTGATATTTTATTGAATTATTACAAAAATAAAAAAATTAATCTTCTAAAGCATTTGATAAAAAACTTAGTTTTAAAACCAACCAAATCAGAAACGAAATTATGCCCCAAATGAGATATATTTCATAATAATCTTTTGTGTCTTTGTAGCGAGTTTCTTTTATCTCAGCTTTTTCATATTTATCAATAATCGAAAATATGTTTTTTAAAGCTTTATCGCTCGATGCCCTATAAAATTTTCCCTCGCCAATAGAAGCAATTTTTCGCAAAGTAGTTTCGTCTAAGGCATTGTCTAAATAGCGTGTGTTGCCAAAAGGGTCTTTTCCAAACGGTACTGCACCATCTTTACCAACGGCAATAGTATAAACTTTTATGTTGTAAGCATGTGCCAGTTCGGCTGCTGTCATGGGGTCGATGTTGCCTGCTGTGTTGTCGCCATCTGATAACAAAATAATTACTTTTGATTTGCTTGTGCCTTCTCTTAATCGATTGATTCCCACAGCTAAAGAACTTCCTATTGCAGTGCCGCCTTTGCGAATTAAATCATATTTTATTTCTTCGATATAGGCTTGCAAAAGTTTATAATCTGTAGTTAGTGGCGAAAGCGAATAAGCTTCGCCAGAAAAAATCACAATACCAATACGGTCGTGATTTCTGCCTTTGATAAAGTTTTTTGCCACTTTTTTTGCTGCTTCGAGTCTGTTGGGTGTAAAATCTTCGATGAGCATACTTTCCGAAATATCGAGCAAAAGCATGATGTCAATTCCTTCGGTCCATTGTTCTACTTTTTCGTTTGTTTTTTGCGGACGAGCCAGGGCAATCAATATACATCCTATAAAACAAGCCATAAAAATATCTGGAATAAACCGCAACCAAGCCACCCACGATGTTTTTATATTTTTGTTTGGAAATGCAAAATCGAGTTTATCTCTAAAAGCAATATGCAACAGCCACCGAAGTAAAAACAGTAAAGGTATAGCAACTATACCATACAAAAACAAAGGATTTTCATACGTAAAACTCTTTAGGGTTTCGAGTTTGAACCAAAGCGTAGAAAACCAATTAAAAGAATCTGTTTTAAATAAATTATCAAATATTTCGAAGTTCATTTTGCTTTTTTTCAAATTTTAATTTTGCACTAGACTCCAAATAATTTATCGATTGCGTCATGTCTTCTTTGATATATCCTCCATAAATTGCTCTATCATAATTTTGCAAAGATGATGTAATTTCGTTTTGGGCAAAAACTTTGGCTAGTTCTTTAGTCGTAAAAGTAGGATATGGTTTTTTGTCTAATTTTCCAATATATTTTTTCCATAATGATAGTTGCTCTTCTAACAACAAAACAGTCGGATTTCTATTGTATTGAAATGTGATTTTTGCAAAATCAGCACTAAATTTTTGATAGTCTTTTTGTAAGAAATATAATTTGTATTGTGCAACAATTTTTTTTCTGAAAAATACAAATACCATCAAACCAATCCAAGCCAAAACCAACAAACCAATTCCTATATAAGGATAATTAAGCTTGCTGCTCAAAGCCAAAAAGCGTGTATCAACTCTAAGGCTATCTTTTTGTGTTACGTTCGTAATTTCTTCTTTAAGTTTTATGAAGGCATCATCAGAATATAATCGTGTGGTGTCGCCATCCTCAAATAAAAATACGGGTAAACTCAAACTTAATTGTGGCTCAAGTTCAAAAGTTGTTAAAGTATATACCACACTATCTTTAGAGATATTTTTTGTGGTTTTGGTCGGAAAATATTGTTTTTTCACAAACTCAAAAGGCGAAAAATCATACGAGCTATCTGGAAATACCAATTCTGCCGAAGGTTTATGCTCAAAACGCATGCTCAATTGCACATGCTGTCCAAGTTTGAAACTATCAGACAAAAATTTTATACTCGGTAGCTGAAGTTGGTTTTGGCTAAAAGCCCAAAACGAACTCAATACCATCGCCAAAACAATACGAAAACTATTTTTACTCACTTTTTATATTGAAATCGAATGCAAAATTAAACTAGATTTTGTCAAATTTCAATAAAATATTTTTTTTGAGTTATAGTTCTGTTTGAGTATAACTAGAAATTAGTTCATGCAATTTTAATACGAAAATTGATATTAAAATAAAACCTAAAGATGGCAATTTTTAAATATAATATTATACGTTAATATCCTATAAATCAACATAATGCAACAACGCATTTTCCATTTCTTTTGCATTGATTTTGATATCAAACAAACAAGTACCAATAGGATTTAAAAGCGAAAAATTTACTGAACCGTGGCTGTTTTTTTTGTCTTGCAAGGTAAGCGGAATGATATATTCAAAATCGGCTTTATCAATATTTACTTTGCCATAAATCGACAAAATATAGGTTGTAATATCATCAAATTCAGCCTTTGAAATCAATTTTTGATCAAGCGAAAGCCAAGATTCACAAATCATGCCTATTGCTATGGCTTCGCCATGGAGTAGTTTTTTTGTTGGATGTGGCAAATAAAAACTTTCGATAGCATGCCCCAATGTATGTCCAAAGTTTAATATTTTACGCAACCCTTTTTCGGTTGGGTCGGCAGCCACAACGGCTGATTTTATGGCTATAGAATGTTGAATAATAGCATCTACATCAAAATCTAAACTATACAGTGCTTGTAAATTTATTTTTTTAACCGTTTGCCAATGCGAAGCATCTTTGATGAGCGAATGTTTGATGATTTCGGCAAAACCCGAACGCAGCTCACGTTTGTCGAGTGTTTGTAAAAAACCAGGATGAATAATTACATCTTTTGGATCTTGAAAAACACCAATATGGTTTTTAAAATCCTGAAAATCAATACCTAATTTACCACCAACACTTGCATCTACTTGCGAAAGCAATGTGGTTGGAATTTGCACAAAATCAATTCCACGCTTGTAAGTGGCGGCACAAAATCCTCCCATATCTCCCAAAACTCCACCGCCTAAATTTATTACCAAAGCTTTTCGATCGAGGCTTTCGTTGGTCATAAATTCCCACAAAATTTTGCAAGTTTCTAATGTTTTTTGCTCTTCTCCGTGTTTGATTACTACTAAACTATGATTTCCTAAAAGTGGTTTTACAATCGGATAGCAGTGTTTTTGTGTATTATCATCTGCAAAAACTACTACAAACGAAAAATCAGTTATGTTTTTTATAAAATGTATTTTCGACAAAATTCCAATGATTTAGATTAACAAATGCAAAATTAGCTTTAATTATAGAATTTCATAGTTTGAGAATATTCGACAATAATTTTGTTATTTAAAAATCGTAAAAATTATTATTTTGTATATAAAAGATTATATAATTGTAACTTATTATCATATACTTTTATACTTTTAATTTCTGCATTAATCTTATATAAAATATCTGATTCAGAACCCCACATGTTTTTTGGTCTGTCATTAAAGTTATTTTTTGAATTTGAAATTTGTTTTGCTGGAGGTGTGTATTCGTTTTTTAATTTAAAATATATTTGCAAGTATACAGTTCTATCAATTTCTCCTGATTCATTTTTCCTTCTTTTAATAAATGAATTAGCAACATTTTCATCTACTTTAACAATGTTAAAATCTGAAACATTAGTAAATTTTATTGCAATAGCAGTTTTATCAATAATTAAGCCATCTTTGTGTTCAGAAAATTCGCCTTTGTAACTATATGATGATTTTATTTGAAAATTTCCTTCCCATTTTTTATTATCAATACCTAGTAAATCAAATGTTGAATTATCAAAATTATAATCCGAAAGTGTAAAAAATAAATACAATACTCTAATTTGTGAAGTATCAATTTGATTATATTTAGTAATTATTCTGTTTTGAGCATCTTTAAGTCCTTTTTTATATTCAAATTCATCTAAACGTATCTCGTCAAATTTGGCTTTTTCATATAAATATAAATATTCTTTAGTATACTTTTTAACAGAATCTTTCGATACTTTTAAAAAATATAAAAATGCTAAACTATCATTAAATGTCTCAGGTCGTTTTTCGTTTTTTCTTTTAATATTTTGTATAAAATCATTTTTACTTAAAACAATTTCATTTAACTGTATTGCCTTGTCAATATTTAATGCGTAATTAAAAAACGAGTATGGTGTTTTTATCTTTAAATAAGCACCTTTGTCATATCTTTGTATTTTTTTTATTATCGCTGGAGAATAGCTATAATTCATAATGTCAGTATTTGATTCAGCTTGCTCAATACTAATAAATTTCTGATTATATCCTGAACCAAGTCCTAATTGAATAGTGTCGCCAACTTTAAATTTCGAGCCATCAAACGCTGTATATTCAGAATCGTTTTGTGAAGACACTAAAAGTGAGTGAGCAAATAAAATAGCAAATAAACTTTTTTTCATAAGATAAGATTATGTAACAAAACTATAAAAATATATATTAACTAACAAATTGATGAAGTCTTTATCGAAAAATTAAATAAAATTGCTCAAATTATTGATTACCTTTACTAAAATTAAACATCAAAAACCATGTTTTTAGCATTTTTAGGACTTATTGTTTTAGTTGTAGCATTTTTTGCTATCAACAAATCTTCTGAATTTTATTTCAGATTTGGTACAATTTTGAAAACTGTGGGTGTCATGCTCGTTGTTTTAGGATTGCTTTTGGCTTCTGTCATTCAAATTGGAGCGGGTGAAGTGGGTGTGCAATCGCTTTATGGAAGTGTGAGCAACGATATTCTAGAAAGTGGTTTGCATATCATAAATCCATTAGTTGAAGTCAAAAATTTTGATAAAAAAACGCAAAACTACACCATGTCATCGGTACATGACGAAGGCGATAAAAACGGAGATGATGCCATTCGAGTTTTAACAGCTGATGGACTAGAAGTGATAATAGACCTTACTGTTTTGTATCGAGTAATTCCTGCAAAAACGCCTGATATTTTAAAACAAATTGGGGTTGATTATAAAAATGTAGTTGTGAGACCCATCACTCGAACAAAAATTAGAGATAATGCTGTTTATTATGATGCTGTTTCGCTTTACTCAACCAAAAGAAACGAGTTTCAAACTCGTATTTATATGGATATTGAAAAAGATTTTAAAAACAGAGGCATACAACTCGAACAACTTTTGATTAGAAATATAAATTTGCCAGAATCGGTAAAACAAACTATTGAATCAAAAATAAATGCCGAACAAGAATCACAAAAAATGAAATTTGTGCTGGATAAAGAACGCCAAGAAGCAGACAGAAAACGTGTGGAAGCACAAGGAATTGCTGATTATCAAAAAATAATGAGTAATGGATTAACCGACAAACAGTTGCAATACGAAATGATAAAAGCTCAAAAAGATATTGCAATTTCGCCAAACACAAAAATCATTATTATGAGTGGTGGCAAAGGCAGTCCCATTATTTTAAATGCAGATAAGTAAACAGGCTTTTTGTATTAAGAGAATATTTTTGATATTTGTCGAACTATTTATTTTAATCAGTGGCATTATCAAATCTTCAACAACGTGTACTTACAGGTATAATAGGCGGTAGTGCTGTTGTATTTTGTTTGGTTTTTAATCAATGGAGCTATTTTGTTTTTATTTTAGCACTCGGCATTGCTGGGCAATGGGAGTTTTATCAGCTTATTAAAAACGATGGCGAAGACCCACTCATTAAATGGGGAATGCTCAATGGCGTTTTATTGAGTTTGATTTCTTTTTTTGTGCTTCGTGGCGATTTATCAACTAAGTTTTATCTTATTTTATTTTTACTTTTAGGTATAATTTTCATTTCGGAACTATATCGAAAATCATCAAACCCTTTTGAAAATATTGCTTTCACTATCATTGGCATTTTTTATGTTGCTGTACCCATGTGTTTGTTGCATTTTTCGGCATTTTCGCAAGGTAAGTTTAGTACACAAATTGTTTCGGGCATATTTTTTATACTTTGGGCAAGCGATTCAGGTGCCTATTTTGCTGGAAAAGCATTTGGAAAACATAAATTATTTGAACGTATTTCCCCTAAAAAAACATGGGAAGGTTTTTTTGGTGGCTTGGCATTAGCATCTATTTTGGCATACATTTTAGGGATTTATTATACAGATTTGCCAACTTGGAAATGGATTTCTTTGGCTTGCATAATAACAACCATTGGTACGTATGGCGATTTGGTCGAATCTATGCTCAAGCGAAGTTTGCAAATCAAAGATTCGGGAAATATTATACCTGGTCATGGCGGAATTCTTGATAGGTTTGATGGTTTGTTGTTGGCTTCGCCTTTTATAGCTTTTTTTCTCGAATTTTCTTGATTTATACAAATGGATATTGTTTCTATTTATGCTCAATTTATAGCCTCAACGGGTGTTTCGACCGATACACGAACCGTAAAAGCTGGGAATTTGTTTTTTGCCCTCAAAGGTCCAAATTTTAATGGGAATTTATATGCCGAAAAAGCTTTAGAAAGCGGTGCTGCTTATGCCATTATTGACGAAGAAAAATTTAAAAAATCAGAAAAATATATTTTGGTTGATGATGTATTAATTGCTTTACAAAAATTAGCAAATCATCATAGAAAACAATTAAAATGCACATTTATTGGCATTGCTGGATCGAATGGAAAAACCACAACCAAAGAATTGACATTTGCTGTATTATCAAAAAAATACAAAACCTTTGCCACAAAAGGAAATTTGAATAACCATATTGGTGTGCCACTTACTTTGCTTTCGATTGATAATGAAACAGAAATGGCTATTATTGAATTAGGAGCAAACCATGTGGGAGAATTAGCCGAATTGTGCAAAATTGCAGAACCAGATTTGGGTGTTGTAACTAATATTGGACTCGATCATTTGGAAGGCTATGGTAGCATAGAAGGTGTGGCAGAAGGCAATAGCGAAATATATTATTGGCTATTTAAAAATGGCGGAAAAGTGTTTGTAAACGCTCAGGACGAATGGCTCATGCGTATGACATCGCGATTCGAATCACGAATATTATATAATGATTTTGCAGCTTTTGATTTTATAAGTTCTGAGTCAAAAAAAATATTTCTAACTATTTCATCTAAAAATGGACTTTTTAGAAATACAAACTTAACGGGAAAATACAATTTAGATAATATAAACACGGCTGTAAAAATTGGAACGCATTTGGGAGTCGATTTGGAGTTCTGTTTGGATGCCATTGCCGAATATCAACCTGCCAACAATCGCTCACAGGTTATCAAAAAAGGCACAAACGAAATTATTTTAGATTGCTACAATGCCAATCCAAGTTCGATGTTGAAATCGCTCCAAAGTTTTGCCGAATTAAGTTCAAATTCAAAATATGTTTTTTTAGGAGATATGTTTGAGCTTGGCAATTTTTCGGATCAAGAACATTTGAATATGATAAAAGCTGTAGAAGAACTAAATATCAATTATGCTTATTTTTGCGGTGAAGCATTTTTTAAACACAAATTAATGTTTCCAAAATATAACTTTTTTGAAAAACGTGAAAATTTGATTTTATCTACAATTGAAGAGTCATTAATTTTAATAAAAGGTTCTAGAGGAATGACAATGGAAAAAATTGTAGAAATATTATGATTTTGCATAATTCTCGAAAAATTTAAAACTGTAAATTACTGTCTAATAAGTTTTTATTACATTTATTTTTTACATATTGAAATTGTATATAACCTAATATTTACACTAAAAATCATTTTTATTTACTTTTTTATTTTTAAATAGTAACAAAAAACTTGCATTTGAGTGTTAGTATAAAAAATACACTTATATTTATAGTTCCGTATAAACGAATGTGAGTAGATTATTTAAAAACAGGTTTGATAAATAATCTTAAAACGCTCATTTTTAATTTACTAATAATGAAGTTATCAAAAAAGCTAATTCTTTTTATTTCGGGATTTGCGTTGTCAGTTTTAGTTTTTTTATGTTCCCTTTATTTTACTTATAAATCAGAAGAAGATTTAAACGACCAATTCGAATCTTGGGAAAATGATTATTTAATTATTTCTACAACCAAAAGCATGATAAATACACTTTATAGTGTAGAAAATGATGTTAGAGGTTATATTATTTCTGGAGATCAAAAATATATTAACGATTATCAATTGCTACGAACTAGCATACAATTGATGATTGATGAACTCAAACACAGTTCGAAAAATAACACAAATGAGTATGCAAAAGCCGTTAAACTTTGCGAAGTTACAAATTCCAAATTAGATCATTTGTTCGATAAAATTACCCATTTTTCGCATCCAACATACAATCAAGAAGAGCTATTGAAAAAAATTGATTTAGGAAATCAAATGATGGACGAAATCCGAATAATGGAAGAAAATATCATCAATTATAGATTAAATCAGCTACAAGTAAAAAAGAAAAATGCTGTAAAAGCAGTTCAAAACACACAATTCAAAATTTTAATTTTAGCAATTGCTAGCATTGCAATGTTTACATTTATGTTTTTGTTTTTGAAATATTATTTAGTTAAACGGGCTTCTGAGGAAAAAGAGTTAAAAGAATTGAATGAAAATAAAAATAAATTCTTTTCGATAATTAGTCATGATTTACGCAACCCTGTAAAAAATATTGCATTGATGTCTGAATTATTAATTAGTGGAAAAACAAGTAAAACTTACGATCCACAAAAAATAGTTTCGATGATACATGGTTCGGCAAACAACTTGAGTTCGCTTCTCGATAATTTATTAAAATGGTCGCGTTTGCAGATGAACGATATTGCTATAAATCCAGAAATTTTGGAATTACATAAAGTTACACTCGATGTTATTAGACATCAACAGAGCAACGCAGCAAATAAAAAAATTGAGATTAATAATTATGTAAATTCAAATGCTTTGGTTATTGGCGATCAAAATATGGTTACTTCAGTGTTACGAAATTTATTATCAAACGCCATAAAATTTACCGATAAAGGCGGAAAAATAGATTTCTTTTCGCAAGAAAGAAATGGTATGATACAAATTTCGATTTCTGATAATGGTGTTGGAATGCCACAAGAAGTTGCAGATAAATTATTTTCTATCGATTTCAAACTTTCTACAAAAGGCACAAACAAGGAAGAAGGAACTGGCTTAGGTTTGAAAATTTGTAAAGAATTTGTGGAGAAAAACAAAGGTAAAATCTATGTCGAAAGTGCTGTTAATAAAGGCACAACTTTTTTTGTTTCATTTCCAATGCCTGTTTAAGAAAGTTACATAATTTTTTTATATAGTTTTTACAATATATAAAAAAAGCATTTCAGATCTTAAGTTTCAAAATAAAGTTGTTTGAATGATTTTTTTTGGGTGAAAAGTCCCAATGATTACAAACGGATTTGGTGCAATTAAATGAAACTCTCTTGTTGTTCCTAAAAACAAATACAAGTCTTTCGTCTTGGCGAAGTCGTCAAAATATTTCTTCTTAACATCTTCACAAGCCATTGCTTCAATGCCTTTGTGTCTTTTCAAACAGTTCCAATACAACTGGCCTATTTCCCAATCTTCAATCATCATCGTTCTTTCTATACCATCGTTACTTTTGAACTTGTAAGAAAATTTATAAGGAAGTTTTAGCACAACCTCAAAAGGGTTATCAGAATTTTGGAATAGGTTTAGTTGTTGGGCTTTGGCTTTTAGAGTATCAAGTTTCTTCTTGTCCCATTCTCTATCAACCTTCTCAATTTTGAAATCCAAAATTTCTTTCGGCTTAAAAACAGCAAGTGAAGTATATTTTGTAGTGTCTTTTGCTTGAGCAATAAGTTCGGTCATGTTGGTATGAACATTTTTAAGAACAATTTCCTTTCTAAGTCTCCAACTATCTTCCGTTCCTAAATGGTCAACAATGTTAAATGCGGTTTCAATTGATTTGGGTTTATGGCTTTCTAAACGAAAGTCGGAAGTATTCTTTTCAAGGTCAACTTCAATCCAATCATATTTGCTGTATTGCTTATCGTATTCAAGTTTACGAAATGGAATTGGGTAAACTCTTATCCAACTTCCATCTTCAAGAAAACCTGCTGTGCAAACAAGTTCGTCATACTTGCTTGATAGAGTAGGGTATGTTTTAACAGCAATAAGAACTTTGGTCAACGCCATAAACTAAATATGCTTTAATTCATAATTCCATTCAGGTAATGTTATAATTGCTTCCGCTAAATGCTTTCTATGGCATTGGCAAATATTCGCTTCAAAGCAAGTTAAAGCAATTCTCTTTCTATCTTTTAATAAATTCAGGATTTGTTGTTGCTGGCTTAAGGTTTTCTTTAAATTTTGTTTTTTGTAAATATCAAAAAGATTGTCGTAATCGGTCTGCGTTTTTAATTCTTGTCTTTGGTCAGATTGAATACCAACTTCCGGGATGTGTAAATATTCAATATTCAGGCTGGCACAAAAAGTTTTTAATTGTGTTTTGGAAAAACCAAACTTCATGCTTAGAGCATTGTTTCTAACATCCACCAAAACCTGCACATCATTTTTAATTAGCCTATTTAAATACTCTTCTAACGAAATCCCTTCGTATCCAATCGTATAAAGGATTGTATTGTTATTGACGGGTTTTGCATTTAGAACCCTAAGATACTGTTCCTCATTTAATATTTCTTTAGCCTTAACGCTATTGATTGCATAATACTGATAGTTCAAATAAGTTAATTTCATCAATGAATTTGTTGTCATCTTACCATAAGTAGTTTTAATGCCAATCAAGATTTTTTTATCCTTTTCGTTAAGCGTTTTTACATAGTCAACTGAACCAATTTTTGTAAAACTCGTTTGGTCTTCCGATAATTGTCCATGTCCAACCATTGCAGTAATGTCGGCATTCGCTGAAAATGAATAGCAGCCGTACTTATACGGAACAAAGTCATAATCAGGCTTCGTTTGTCTGTTTGCAAACAAAAATAGCAGTTTTTGCAAGGATATTTTAGGTAAATGTCCTTCAAAAGCTTGTAGTAGAGCCAATATGATTTTTCGTCTGTAAAACATTTTGCAAAGGTACAGTTATAGATAATAAATTTAAGAAAAATCAGGATTTTAATTCATACATTTATTTTACCTAATCTGCGTAGCCGAAATGCTTTCGGCATTTGAAACTCCAATCACATCCATGCTGTCGAGCAATTCTTTATCTATCTCTTCGTCTTTACCAAAAAGATACAAATTAAGTTTATTTCGCAATTCGATAGGAGTCAAATTATAATATAGTTTTCCATCTCTAACAATAGAAACTTCGCCTGTTTCTTCCGAAACAGTAAGCACAACACAATCGGTAAGCTCGGTAATTCCTAAAGCAGCACGATGTCTCAAACCCAAAAATGCTGGTAAATCAGGATTTTCTGAAACTGGCAAAATACATCTTGCCGCTTTTATTCTATTGTTTACAATAATTACTGCACCATCGTGCAAAGGACTATGTTTGTTAAAAATCGATAAAATCAATCGTTTTGAAATATAGGCTTCGATTTCGTCACCAGTTTCTGCATAAAGTCTCAACTCTGCACTTTTGGCAATTACAATCAATGCTCCAGTATTTGTACCGCCAAGTATTTTGCAAGCTTCTACCAGTGGAGAAACATCAAGTTTTTCGGTGTCATCGTTTTTGCGAAACACAAATTTTTGAAACAAACTTTTGTTGTTTGAAGATGCAGTTTTGCCTGCAATAAGCAAAAATTTGCGAATTTCTTGCTGAAAAAGTATAATTATTGCTATAAATCCAACTCCCATCACATTTCCTAAAATGGTAGAAATCAATTCCATTTTGGCGGCACGAACAATTAAATAGAAAAAATATACAGACAATAATCCAATAAAAATTTTTAAAGCAATGCTTCCACGCAAGAGTTTATATAAGCGGTAAAGCAAAAATGCTACCAAACATATATCAATCAAGTCAATCCACTTAACGGGTAAAAATCCTATGTTAAATATCGGATTCAATATTAGAATAATGTTATTTAGTTAATTTTTTATATAGTTTAATCGTTTCTACTGCTTCTTTTACATCGTGTACTCTCAAAATTGAAGCTCCATTTTGTAAAGCAATCATATTTAAAGCTGTAGTTCCATTTAAAGATTCATTTGGAGAAACACCTAATGTGTTGTAAATCATAGACTTACGAGATATTCCAACCAAAATCGCCTTATCAAGGTTATCAAAATACGATAAATTTTTAAGAATACCGAAATTTTGTTCAATATTTTTTGAAAAACCAAATCCCAAATCAATAATTACATTGTTTACTCCAAGTTGAGTTAAGGTATGTATTTTGTGCGAAAAGTAAGTATATATTTCTTTTATAATATCCTCATAATGAGTATTTTGCTGCATATTTTGTGGAGTGCCTTTCATGTGCATACACACGTAAGGAACCTTTAGTTTTGAAACTTCCAAAAACATATTTTTGTCTAATTCACCTCCACTTATATCGTTAATCATACAAACTCCTTCGGCAACTGCAATTTTGGCTATTTCAGAACGAAATGTATCGATAGATATTTTAGCTTCTGGAAAATATTTTATGATTGCTTTTATAGCAGGTAAAATTCGGCTAATCTCTTCGTTTTCAGTAACTTCTGTAGCACCTGGTTTGGAACTTGCTCCACCTATATCTAAAATAGTTGCTCCATCCGAAAGCATTTTTTCGGCTTTTTCCAAAATTTCCTTTTCTGTTTTTAGCTTTCCGCCATCATAAAAGCTATCAGGAGTGATATTTAAAATACCCATTGCAATTGGTGTACTCAAATCTATACACTCGCCTCTAAGATTTAACGTTTTTTTATGTGCTATTTCCATTATATTTACCGCTCCAATGCTCCAAATGTATGACTAAAACTGAAATTGAATATTACGAAGTTATAAAACAATGCAAAACATTGTTCGAAAAAAAAACAAAAGACTACGGTACTGCCTGGCGAATTTTGCGCTTGGCTTCTATTACAGATCAAATTTTTATTAAAGCCCAACGCATTAGGTCGATACAAGAAAAAGGCTCTCAAAAAATAGCTGATGATATTCAATCTGAGTTTATAGGAATCATAAATTATTGTGTTATTGCTTTGATTCAGAACGAGTTAGATGAAAATGCCGAAATGGAACTGAAAACCGAAAAAGTGTTGGCATTGTATGAAAAACATATAGAAGAAACCTTAAATTTATTACGAAACAAAAATCACGATTATGGCGAAGCTTGGCGAGAAATGAGAGTAACATCTATGACTGATTTGATTTTAATGAAAGTGCTAAGAGTAAAACAAATTGAAGACAACAAAGGTCAAACCCTTGTTTCAGAAGGAGTTGCAGCAAACTATCAAGACATGCTCAATTATGCTGTTTTTTGTTTGATTAAAATGAGATGATTGTTTTTATTGGATGAAAAAACGTAATTAATTACCACTTTTTTGGCATAGTGGATAACCCTTCGATTTGAAATGATAAATTGCATTTTTTAGCTTACAAGTTATATCTAAAATCGCAAAATTATAAGTCCAAATGTTATATTATCTTTTCAATTTCTTAGACCAAAATTTCGATTTCCCAGGTGCTGGAATGTTTAAATACATCTCTTTCAGGGTGGTTTTGGCAACCTTGCTTTCGCTCATTATTTCTATGATATTTGGTGGACGGCTCATAAATATGCTTCGCAAATTGCAAATTGGAGAAACCATCAGAGATTTAGGGTTGGAGGGGCAAATGCAAAAAAAAGGTACGCCAACTATGGGAGGTTTAATTATTATTGGAGCTATTGTGATTCCAGTTTTGTTATTTGCCGAATTAAATAATATTTATGTTATTTTGTTGTTAATCACCACATTGTGGATGGGTTCAGTTGGTTTTTTAGATGATTATATCAAAGTTTTTAAAAAGAATAAAGAAGGTTTAAGCGGAAAAGCTAAAATAATTGGACAAATTGGATTGGGACTACTTGTTGGAATTACCTTATTTTATCATCCCGATGTGGTGGTTCGTGATTACCTTTCTCCACAAGATTATTGCGATGAACCCGGACAAATTGCTGCTGGCTATACTGATATAAAATCTTTAATCACTAGTATTCCATTTTTGAAAAACAACGAATTAGATTATTCTTCTGTTTTTAATTTTTTAGGCGAAAATGGCTATGTTTTGGGTTATGTTTTGGTTGTGATTTTTATCATAACAGCAGTTTCAAATGGTGCAAATATTACCGATGGTATTGATGGATTGGCGGCAGGTTGTTCGGCAATTATTGGCATAACGTTGGCTATATTTGCCTATGTATCAGGCAATAAGATATTTGCTGATTATCTCAACATTATGTATATTCCTCATTCGGGTGAGTTGGTTATTTTTTGCGGTGCGTTTGTGGGTGCCTGTGTGGGGTTTTTATGGTATAATAATTTTCCTGCACAAGTTTTTATGGGAGATACAGGCAGTTTGGCACTTGGTGGAATAATTGCCGTTTTGGCTCTAATTATTCGTAAAGAACTTTTATTACCCGTTTTATGTGGCGTTTTTCTTATCGAAAATCTTTCGGTAATGCTTCAGGTGGGTTATTTTAAGTACCAAAAACGCAAACATGGCTTAGAATATGCCAAAGCAAATAGACTCTTTAAGATGAGTCCTTTGCATCATCATTTTCAAAAAAGTGGGTTTCACGAAGCCAAAATTGTTTCTCGTTTTTGGATTGTTGGAATTATGTTGGCTATTTTAACTTTGGCTACGCTTAAAATAAGATAGTTTTTTATTTGCAAAACCAACATACAAAAAGTAGTTTTGGGTAATCCTAATAACGATGTCTAAATGAATTTGCAAAACATTACCTTAAAAGTGGCTGCTGTGGTGGATGATGCAGGAAAATTCATTCAAAAAGAACTCAAACATTTTGATAAATCTAAAATCGAACACAAAGCTCATGTAAGCGACTTGGTTTCGTATGTAGATAAAGAAGCCGAAAAAATATTGGTTGATGGACTACGCAGAATTTTGCCCGAAGCAGGTTTTATTACCGAAGAAGAAACAGTAAAACAAGAAAACAAAAGCTTGATGTGGCTTATCGATCCACTCGATGGCACAACAAATTTTTTGCATCAAGTACCACTTTTTTCGACCAGTGTTGGATTGATGGAAGATGGAAAAATGGTTTCTGGAGTGATTTTAGATACCAATAGAGACGAATGTTTTTATGGCTATAAAGGAGGTGGTGCATGGTGTAATGACGATAGAATTCATGTTTCGCAACCCAAATCGCTGCAAGAATGTATGATTGCAACAGGAATTCCGTTTTATAATTTTGAAAAACTCGATGCCTATATTGATATTTTGAAAATATTGATGAAAAACTCACACGGTTTGCGTAGGTGCGGCAGTGCAGCTATAGATATGGCTTGGGTGGCAGCAGGCAGATTTGATGCCTATTTTGAGTATAATATTCAATCGTACGACATTGCAGCGGGCTGTATTATTTTGCAAGAAGCAGGAGGCAAAGTATCGGATTTTAAAGCGGGCAAAGATTATATTTTTGGCAGAAACATCATTGCAACTTGTGGAGACACTATCCATGAAGAACTCCAACAGATTATAGAAAAAGAATGGTTTAAGTAAAGTCTAATAAGGAATTTGGAATTTTTTAATAGACTTTATATATGTAATAAATTTCTTTAAAATTCGCCTTTTAAACAAGCACTAAAAATATAAATACGACTATAAATATCATAATTTTATGATTTAACACCTATTTATGATGCTGTTAATAAAAAATATATTTGCTAGTTTTTAAAAATTTATGAAATAAAATTTGCAAATGTGAAACTTTTGTGGAACTTTTGTGGAACTTTAAAAATTTTACAACTATGTTCACAAAAAAGTTAAAAACCGCATTTTTATTTTTTTCGTTTGTTTTCACGTATAGTTTTGGGCAGTTGAAGGTATTGAATAACGGCAATGTTGGAATTGGGGATTCAAATCCAGCAAACACTCTTACAATTTATCCTATTGGGCAAATTCCGCAACGCACAAGTATTTGGCGATTTGGAATTCAAACTAAATTATTTTTACCTTCATATTCTAATGTTGAAGATAACGGCAAATTTGAAGTATTTGGTTCTTACACAAACAACTCGCAATTTAATGCAGATAACCCATCGTTATTAACTAGACTTTTGCACATAAAAGCAAATTCAAAACTTGTACAAATTGGTGCTAACGATGCTGTTACCATTTTTAATAATGGTTGTGTAGGAATAGGACAACCAAACCCTACAATCAAACTTGAGGTTTTAGGGAGTGGTGGTTCGGATATTAATTTAAGAGTAAATGGTAGGATTTCATCAAACAATCCTGATGGAGGACTTTGGTGTGGCGAAAGCAATACATTTATGGGTGGGTGGGCATGATAATACCAAAATTGGTTTTTGGAATCAAGGTTGGAGAATGTCGGTTCTTAACAATGGAAATATTGGCATAGGAACTACAACACCAAATTATAGACTTTCGTTTGGAAATTTATCAAATTTTAAATCTTTAGCAATGTATGAATCTGGTGGAGAGTTTTATGGCTTAGGAATAAGTGGCTATTCTTTTGATTTTTGGATTGGTAACCCATCTGCATCGTACTCATTTAGAAATCCAAGTGGTGCTGTTGTAGTTGCTATAACTTCTATTGGCGATATATTTCAAAACAATTCGTATGCAAGAAACTATTATTACAATACTTCAGACAGAAGACTTAAAAACAATATTGTTTCAATTGATAAAGCGTTAGACAAAATAGCTGCTTTGCGTGGTATTCATTACGAATTAAAAGATTCTGTTGATGCAGCTTTTTTTGAAAACACAGTTGCTAATGCTGATACCAGTAAAAACAACAAAAAAACACCAAATTCGAGTAAAAAAACTGCATACGGTGCTTCTGCACCATCCAAAACTACTTTTGGATTTGTGGCTCAAGAAATCGAAACAGTGTTGCCCGAATTGGTTACTACAAGTGCCTCAAGTGTGAAATCTGTAAATTATATTGGTGTGATTCCTATTTTGGTAGAAGCCATGCGTGAGCAACAAACCCAAATCGAAAGCCTGAAAGCCGAAGTTAAAAAACTTAAAAACACCAAAGCAGGAGCCAGAACCGAAGATGCCAAATCGAGTACCGAAAAAACTACTTCGATAGCTTATTTGTATCAAAATACTCCCAATCCGTTTTCGCAAGAAACTACTATTAAATATTCGCTTCCCGAAACGGTGCAAGATGCCTTCATTAGCATTACAGACCTCAATGGCAAACAACTCAAAACCCTGACTATAGCCACCAAAGGAGAAAGTTCGGTTGTACTCAAAGCCAACGAACTCTATGCTGGGTTGTTCGTATATACACTAGTAGCTGATGGCAATATTGTGGATAGCAAACGCATGGTAATTGTTGAATAAAAACTTAACAATAATAAGGTTATGAAAAAGTTACTTAGCATATCAATTGTGGCGTTTGTGTTGCTGATGTGCACTAAAGAACTGCCAAAACCAGAAAAAAATTCAGTAAAACAAAGCAAAACTGATACCATTCGGACAAAAGGCGATACCGTTGTGAAAAAAGATACTGTTGTAAAAAAAGACACTCTCATCAAAAGAGATACCATTAAAAAAACAGATACATTGATAATTAACTCACCACTAAAATTAGATACTAGTGTTTTAAAACATTTGTTTGTGGGTACTTGGCTAGGGGGAGCATTTGATTTGGTAGTATCTGAATCAAAAATTAATTTTATTAATGTACATCCACTAATACCTAGACCTTATGATGAAATGGATTATGTTTTTATCAATTCTGACACCATGCAACTTACGCACTTAACTGGGATTTTTAATTATCCCGTTTTAACTCGAAAATCTAGGTTTGTTTTTTACAATGCTGATTCTTTGATGATTTATGATTTTACAAATGAAAGAATACCTAAAAATTTCAATTGGACACTTATACTCTTTAAAAAATGAAAAAACTAATAAGCATATCAATTGTGGCATTTGTGTTGCTGATGTGCACTAAAGAACTGCCAAAACCAGAAAAAAATTCGGTAAAACAAAGCAAAACTGATACCATTCGGACAAAAGGTGATACCGTTGTGAAAAAAGATACTGTTGTAAAAAAAGACACTCTTATCAAAAGAGATACCATTAAAAAAACAGATACATTGATAATTAACCCACCACTAAAATTAGATACTAGTGTTTTAAAACATTTATTTGTGGGTACTTGGCTAGGGGGAGCATTTGATTTGGTAGTATCTGAATCAAAAATTAATTTTATAAATATAAATCCTTTTCATCATAGACCATACACAGAAATTAATCATAGATTTTTAACTTATGACACCATACAACTTACCCACAGTACTGGAATTGTAAATTACCCAATTTTAACACGTAAAACAAAGTTTGAATTTAAAAATGCAGATTTTTTGATAATATATGATTTTACAACAATGTCGATTTATGTAAATAATACAACTTGGACTTTAAAAAGATTAAAACAATGAAAACTAATTATTTATTCATATTGCTATTATTAATGTTTGGTAATATAATGGCACAATCGTACATAGTTGATGGTAAAACCATTAAACTTGAAAAGTCAATTTCAGGCAAAAAATTTGTTATATATTCAGATTCTTTATCAAGCCTAAACAAAAACAATTTACAATTAAAAAATAAAGTGCTAAAAAACGAGGTTATGGATAGTGTAACTTTTAAAAATCTTAAAACTAAGCCAATTTATGTGGGAAATTTTTATAAAGTACCAAATACTAACAAAGAAGTTGGTGTATCTAATATACTTTATGTAAAAATAAAAAACCAAGCAGATACAATTTTGCTGAAACAAAAAGCAAAGCTATTGAACTTCGATATAGTTGAAAATAATAAATTTATGAAAGATTGGTTTACAATTAGTTGCAACGAAAAAACAGGTATGGATGCGTTAATGTTGACACAAAACATTGAAAAATCAGGTTGGGCATCAGCAATAGAACCTGATTTTATTGATAACTTTAAACTCTTAAATTGTCCAACAAACGATGAGTTTTTTCCTAATCAATGGAATTTGAAAAACACTGGACAATTCGGTGGTACTATTGGCGTTGATATCAATGTTTGTAATGCGTGGGAAATCACAATTGGTAATCCAAATATAATAATCGCTGTAATAGATAATGGAGTTGAATTAACCCATGAAGATTTAATTGCAAACATTTCGCCTGTAAGCTATGACGCAAAGACGAATACACAGCCAAGCGTTGTTTATCAATATAGTCCATCCTTGCAACAACTCAATCCGCACGGAACGCAAGTTGCTGGTATAATTGGAGCGACTTCGAATAACTCAATTGGTGTAAGTGGTGTATGTAAAGGTTGTAAAATTATGTCTATAAGTGCGGACTTTTGGCCTACAAGTTCTTTAGCATATATGACACAACAGTTAGCTGATGGAATAAATTTTGCTTGGCAAAATGGAGCTTCTGTGATAAATAATTCTTGGGGTAGATTACTTCCTTCAAGCATTATGAACAATGCCATTACAAATGCTTTAGTAAATGGACGAAATGGTAAAGGCTGTGTAGTTGTTTTTGCATCGGGAAATGATGAGGGAGACCCTATTCTTTATCCTGCGAATTTTTCAGGTTCTCTAGCATTTGATGTATTGACAGTTGGAGCAATTGATAGGTGTGGCAAGAGAAAAACGTATCCTTCTTGCACTGCACCTTTCTGGTCGAGCACCTATGGAGATGATTTAGATGTAATGGCACCTGGTGATGAAATATATACAACTGATTTAATGAATTTTGAGGGAAATTCTCAATCAAATTATTTCAATAATGCTAATGGAACTTCATTTGCAGCACCACAGGTAGCTGCAATAGCGGGTCTGATTTTATCAAAATATCCTAATTTACTAGGTGGAAGTGTTAGAGAAGCTATAATGAATTCATGTAAAAAAACAGGAGGGTATAATTATGCAACAACAGCAAACAAACCTTTTGGCACTTGGCATCAAGAAATGGGTTATGGGTTAGTAGATGCGTATGCAGCACTCCAAGCTGCCTGCACTACAACTACCATTAACAACCAAATTTTTAATAACAATGCATTATATAAAGATTGTATAATCAATGTTAATGGTTCGGTTGTTAATAATGGAATAAATGTGCAAATGCAACATATTACTTCTACCGAACTCAAAAATGGTTTTGAGGTAAAACTTGGCGGTTCGCTAGAAGTAAAAACACAACCTTAAGCAATATTTTTGAAACTATTTTGTCTAACGAACCGCTACACAATTGGCGGTTTGTTTGTTTATGTAAATTCTGATAAATATTTATAAATCCTTTGATAACTTTTCCCTATTGGGGAAACAAGAAAGAGTTTTTCTAAAAATTTAATTGTAAATATTAATTAGACTCAATATATATGCTCAAAAGTACATTTTTGGTAATCACACTATCTCACCCATCAAAGTAGCAGAGGTGCAATCTATAACTCTAACATTAATATATTGCCCTTTTACAAAATCTTTTTTGGGAAAAATAATTACTTTGTTTTCCGAATTTCTGCCAAACATAAAATCGTCTGATTTTTTAGAATAACCTTCAACCAAAATCTCAAACGTTTTTCCTAAATCTAGTTTATTGCTTTCGTGCGATAAAACATGATGCTCTTTTATGATTTCGGCTAATCTGCGTTGTTTGGTTTCTTCCGAAATATCATCTTTTAGTTTTTTGGCTGCAGGCGTATTTGGTCGTTCAGACGGTTTCGGAGCAAAAACCTGTAATAATATCGGTAGAAATACCACAATCTTCACCCAAAATCCTGCGAATACTATCTATACGTTCCGTATACCACTCTCGTGTGTAGGTGCGGTTCATCAATTCTAAAATCCTAGAGTTTCCACTTTGCACGGGCAAATGGATGTAATTACAAATATTATCGTATT
>RDZG01000119.1 GCA_004293915.1 Bacteroidota bacterium
CCTCTAAAAATAGTTATTTATTCTTTATTTTCCAATCTTTATTTTAATATATTTACAAAAAAATAAACGGTAGTTTTTTCACAGACTGACGTTAGCGGTTATTTTAGAAAAACGACACAATGAAATACAACGACAAAAAATTCAGACCTATTAGCAATACTGAAAACGGAGAAACTTCAAACGAAACTCTTTTTCATTATAAGCAAGTCGGAAATATTCTTACTTCTGAATATTCAGGGGGAAAGATTAAATATGGACATCTAATTGGTTTGGTTGACCATTTAGGAAATATAGAAATGCGTTATCACCAAGTAAATGATAAAGACGAATTGATGACAGGAATTTGCAAATCAAAACCAGAAATTCTTGAAAATGGGAAAATTCGTCTTCACGAAAATTGGGAATGGACTTCAGGTGATAAATCAAAAGGAACATCAATAATTGAAGAACAATAAACTAAAATACAATGGCACACGAACACAACTACAAGCTAACTGCTGTATGGACAGGTAACAAAGGTGATGGAACAAAAAATGTACGAACCTATGACCGTAGCCACACAGTTTCAATTCAAGGAAAACCTGAATTATTTCTAACAACGGATAATCCTGCTGTTGGAGACAAATCAAAATTGAATCCCGAAGATTTATTGGTTACAGCTATTTCATCTTGTCATATGCTTTCTTACTTGTATGTATGTTCATTGGAAGGTGTTGTAATTACATCTTACACTGACAATGCCACAGGTATTATGATTGAACTGGCAAGAGGTGGCGGAAGCTTCAAAGAAGTAACTTTGAATCCAATATTTTATGTTGCAGATGAAAGTATGGTAGAAAAAGCTATTGAGTTGCACCATAAAGCTCACGAAATATGTTACATAGCTAATTCTGTGAATTTTGAAGTAAAGTGTAATCCAACTTGTAAAGTAGAATAAACAATTATATGAAAATTTGCATTTCACAGACAAAACCAATTAAGGGGAATGTTTCAGCAAATATTGAAGCACACATTAAGTTCATTGAGCTTGCTTTGATTTTAAATACAGATGCAATTTTCTTTCCTGAACTTTCGCTTACAGGTTACGAACCAGAACTTGCAAAAAAGTTGGCGACCAATCACGATGATATTCTTTTAAACATTTTTCAAGAAACAAGCGACAAAAACAATATCATTATAGGGCTTGGATTGCCGACAGCAACTGAATCGAAAATCCGAATCAGTATGATAATTTTTGAACCCAACAATCCGAGACAAACTTATTCAAAACAACAAATTCATTCAGACGAATTTCCATATTTTGAAAATGGTGATGGGCAAGTAATAATCAAAACGAACGATAAAAATATCGCACCAGCAATTTGTTATGAAAGCTTACAACATACACATTCTGAAAACGCCTTTAAACTTGGAGCAGACGTTTATTTAGCAAGCGTAGCAAAACCAGCAAATGGCATTAAAAAAGCTTTTGACCATTATCCTAAAATAGCAAAGCAATACGCAATGCCTGTGTTAATGTCTAATTGTGTAGGTTTTTGCGACAATTTTTTAAGTGTTGGTAATAGTTCGGTTTGGACAAAAGAGGGAAAATTAGTTGGGCAACTTGACGACAAAACGGAAGGGATTTTATTGTTTGATACAGAGACAGAAGAAATCGATAAAAGAATTTTGACAAACGACTAAACCTATAAAAGGATGTTAGAAATTAGAAAATGCTGTGAAAACTGTGACAAGACATTACCAAACGACTCAAGTGAGGCAATGATTTGCAGTTATGAGTGTACGTTTTGCATTCAATGCGTAAAAAATATTTTAGAAGATGTTTGTCCTAATTGTGGTGGTGGCTTTGAAAAAAGACCAACACGACCAAATTCGCAATTAGTAAAATATCCTATGAGAAATGATAAAGTATTTAAACCAATTGAATTTAATAAATTTTTAGAGACAAATAAGAACGTTGACCCACGAAAAAGATGAATTATTTAGTAGGCAAAATAAAAAAAGTTAATGATGATAGAAAGAAAAACAACCGCTAACAAGGGGTTTTGTGCAAGTTGGGCAGACGGAATAAGCCCCAACATTTGTGCTACTATTTAGCTTCAGTTCCAGCAAGACGTTATAAATTTGGCTAATGAATAAAACATCAGCAATATTGCAGTTATCAACAACAGTTACGGGCAGACGGAATTCTATTTCCCAACCTGCACAAAGCCTTTTTCGTTGGTGGCAATGTTACTAGACCACTAAATTCATAGACATCTTTAGTATAAACGACCATTTAGATTATTAGATATGTTCATACTTTGAGACATTCTGAATTTAATGAAGAATTTAAAGTAGTTTGTGTTTGTGCCGAGGAAATCACAAAAGACTATTTTAACCCAAAGAAACTAGAAAAAGGACTTAGACAAAAAGCTTCAATAATTGAATGAATTAAAAAAATTGGGAAAAAACTGAAAATCAGAATTTGACCTTAATGTTTAATGGTCATCGTTTGTTAATATTAACAGCAAGAAAACAAATAAGTATAAGTGCAAAATAGGCGAAGTGTGTGGAAGTAAAATCTTTGAATCACTTGAAAAAGTTAAAATTACAGTTTTTAGTGAAATAGAATATTTGAAAGAAAAAGACAAATGGTGAAAATAGGTTTTACTAAATTATTGAAATACTGTAACTTGACAATTTTAGGTTTTCAAGCTATTATTTGTTTACTTGGTACTTTCTATAAGCATATTGCTTTTGGCTGGGGACTTGGGGATATAATTTGGTATGGAATTATGTATTTTTTATTTGTAACCCATTTAGTGTTGACAGTAAAAGGGAAGTCAAAATCTAATCACTATTTTTGTGCATTGACAGTAATTTTTTTTATAACAACAATTTATATCTGCCTCAGAGCAACAATTTGGAGAGGAGTAGAATATCGTTGGAATGGAAACATATTTTATAATTGACAGAGGAAAACACTGCCACCAACATAGGGTTTTGTGCAAGTGTGGCTTGACGGATTAAGCCTCAACATTTTTGCTACTATTTGGCTTCAGTTCCAGCTCGACAGAACACTAATGGGCAAAAGAATAAAACTTCAACTTAAACCTATAAATTTGGCTGACGTTTACAAGCTGACGGAATTCTATTCCCACACCTGCACAAAGCCTTTTTCGTTGTGCGTCATTGTATCGGACGACAAAAAAGTCGTCAACGATACGACTGACGAGTGAGTAAAAAAAATGTCTCGTCCTAAAAAAAGTTTACAGTTTATTGATTAATCCTGATACAAATTTACACTTTAATTTTAATCCTAAAAACCGTTTACATTTGCTGAA
>RDZG01000003.1 GCA_004293915.1 Bacteroidota bacterium
AATTAGATAAAAATATACTAGAAATAGTTCAAATCTTAAAACTGAAAATCAACATAAGTATCCCAACCATACGTACTCGATATTTTATTATAATTTTATCTATCAAATCTTCTCAATTCTTTCTATTCATTGCTTATTCAAAAATTTATTATGGGTTTGTAGCTCAGGTGGTTAGAGCGCTACACTGATAATGTAGAGGTCCGTGGTTCGAGTCCACGCAGACCCACTCTAGGCAACAAATTTAATAAGCTTGGGGAACTAGCTCAGCTGGCTAGAGCACCTGCTTTGCAAGCAGGGGGTCATCGGTTCGACTCCGTTGTTCTCCACAAATCATAAAACCTCAGAACATTCTGAGGTTTTTTTCGTTTTAAATGATATTACTTTTATAAACTATGCTTTATTCAATTTTAATGTTTTTATCTTCTGTATTTGGTTCTAATAAAATTATAGCTAAACCTGAAAAAGCAGAGTTTTTAGCTAAGAAAAGTATTTATGAATTTAAAATGAAAAGCCTTGATGGAAAAGAAATAGATTTTTCTGTTTACAAAGGTAAAAAGCTTTTGATTGTAAATGTTGCTTCGGAATGTGGATATACTCCACAATATAAAGAATTGCAAAAATTACATGAGAAAATGGGTAATAAAATTACTATTCTTGCTTTTCCTGCTAATAATTTTGGTGGACAAGAGCCAGGAACAAATGCAGAAATAGCTACGTTTTGCTCAAAAAATTATGGCGTAACATTTCAAGTTTTTGAAAAAATATCTGTAGTGGGTTCAGATGTTCATCCATTATACAAGTTTTTATCTACAAAATCAGAAAATGGATGGAATAATCAAGCTCCAAGTTGGAATTTTTGTAAGTATTTGATAAATGAAAAGGGTGATGTTGTGTCTTTTTTTAAATCAAATATTAGTCCAATGAGTTTGGATATTATTCAAATGTTGGATTAGATTTTATTTTTATGATCGAAATTAAGCTTGAAAATATAGGTAAGAAGTTTTCTAGCCAATGGATTTTCAAAGGTGTTAATTTATCGTTTGAATCGTCAAAAATTTATTCTATAACAGGGCAAAATGGAAGTGGAAAATCTACTTTTTTATCCTTACTTTCTGCTTATAACTCTGTATCTGAAGGAATAATATTGTATTTATTAGATAATAAAAAAGTACCAAATGATATAATTGCAAGGTACATTTCTATTGTTGCTCCATATATTGAATTGGTAGAAGAACTTACTTTATCAGAAATCATTGATTTCCATTTCCAATTTAATACTTTTATTATAAACCAAAACAAGGAATCACTAATTGATTTTATTCAGTTAACTACATCAAAAAATAAAATTGTTGGTCAATTTTCATCAGGAATGAAACAAAGGCTTAAACTTGGGTTGGCATTATTTTCTAATAAACCCATTGTATTGTTAGATGAACCGACTGTTAATTTAGATTTGCAGGGTATTGAATGGTATAAGAATCAAATCGTTCCATTTTTTAATGATAGATTAATTATAATCTCATCAAATCAAGCGTATGAATATGATTTTGCAGATGTAATTATTGATATTAATAATTACAAGACCATGAAATAATTTATATCTTTATGCAGTTATAATTAGGTATGAAAAAAAAATTTGCAATAACTGGTGTTGCAGGATATATTGCACCACGCCATTTAAAAGCTATAAAAGATACTGGTAATGAGTTAGTTGCAGCATTAGATCCACATGATGCTGTAGGTGTTTTAGATAATTATTTCCCTAAAGCAGATTTTTTTATTGAACCTGAGCGTTTTGATAGACATTTGGAAAAACTCAAACGAACAGCAAATGGAATTGATTTTTTAAGTATCTGTTCGCCAAATTATTTGCACGATGCTCATATTCGAATGGCTTTGCGAATAGGTGCTGATGCAATTTGTGAAAAGCCATTAGTCTTGAATCCTAAAAATTTAGATTTATTAGCAGAAATTGAGCATGAAACACATCAAAAAATTTATACAGTTTTGCAATTAAGGGTTCATCCAGTAATAATTGATTTGAAAAACAAGTATCAAAATACTACCAAAAAACATCAAATAGACTTGATTTATATTACTTCTAGAGGAAATTGGTATGATTATTCTTGGAAGGGAAATCTGGAACGTTCTGGCGGTATTGCATCAAATATTGGCATTCACTTTTTTGATATGTTGATATGGATATTTGGTAAAGCTAAAAACGTAGAGATTGAAAAATCTACTCCTCATACTATTTGCGGAAAACTTGAACTAAAAAATGCTAATGTAAATTGGTTTTTGTCTATAGATTATAATGAATTGCCTGAGAATATAAAATTATTAAATCAAAAAACATATAGAAATATCTCAATTGATGGTTCTCAAATTGAGTTTTCGGATGGTTTTGCTGATTTGCATACTAAAGTTTATAGCGAAATACTAAATGGAAATGGATATGGCATTTCAGATGCTAGAAGTGCAATTGAATTGGTATCTAAATTAAGAAAGTAATATTTATAAAAATATGCAAGAATTAACACTTACAACACCTTCGCTTTTATTTCCAACTATGTCGCTGCTCATGTTGGCTTATACTAATAGGTATGTGGCAATTAGTAACAGAATCAGGGTTTTACACGCTCAATACAAACAAGAAAAGCAAGATATTATTGTGAGTCAGATTAAAATATTGAAACGCAGAATAAAATTAATTCGTGATATGCAATTAACTGGAATTTCATGTATGTTTTTTGCTGCATTCACTATGTTTCTTATTTTCAAAAATGTAGAAATTTATGCAACTCTTACTTTTACAATAAGTTTAATTCTTTTAATGACATCACTATCTATGTCGGCTTATGAGATAATATTGTCAAATAAGGCTTTGTATTTACAAATCGAAGATATTGAAGAAAATCAGTAAATATTTTTGTCAAATAACTTTTTAATTTATATTTGAAAAAATTAAACCCTAATATTATGATTAAGAAAATTTTAATTGGCATTGGGATTATACTTTTGATTCCATTTGTAATAGCACTCTTTGTTAAAAAAGAATATAGTGTTGAACGAGAAATAGTAATTCAAAAGCCTAAAGCTGAAGTTTTTGAGTATTTAAAATATCTTAAAAACCAAGATAATTTTAGTAAATGGGCTACAATGGATGTAAATATGAAAAAATCCTTTACTGGAACAGATGGAACAGTAGGTGCTGTTGCTGGATGGGATAGTGAAAATGATGAAGTTGGAAAAGGTGAACAAGAGATAATGAAAATAACTGAAGGAGAGCGAATTGATTTACAATTACGCTTTTTTGAACCTTTTGAAGGTAAAGATAATGCTTATTTTAAAACAGAATCTGTGTCCGATGCTCAAACAAAAGTGAAATGGGGTTTTGCAGGGAAAATGAATTATCCTATGAATTTATTAATGCTTTTTATGAATTTTGAAAAAATGATTGGTGATGATTTTGTAGTTGGCTTACAGAATTTGAAGGTATTACTTGAAAAATGATTTTTTTCGTTGAATTGTCAAATCATGTAAACCTAAGAAGCGTTACAAATTTAATTTTGTAACGCTTTTTTTAGTACAATTCAACTTACTAAACTCCATATTCTTAGCCATTCTGCAACTCCCCAAGCTTGTGCCATACAACCTTTTGAAAGATGTGGGGCATTTCCATCAAAAATTTCGGATACATTTCCAACACCAGCTTCAAGCAAATGACTTTCAAATGATTTTAATATTTTCTTGATTTTTGGCTTTGCCTTCTCCCCTTCTACGTTTAGTAATCCTTGCAAATAAGCACCAACTGGCCACGACCAAACTGTGCCTTGATGATAAGAACCATCTCTTTGTAATTGGGCACCTTGGTAGTAAGGCACATATTGACTGTCTTCTGGAGAAATGCTTCTCAAACCACGATTTGTAAGCAAATGTTTTTCTACTTCATCCAAAATACATTTTGAAGTTTTTTTGTCTAACATAGCGTTTGGTAACGAAACGGCAATTGCCATATTTGGACGTATAGCATTGTCTTTCAAGGTATTATCGACTACATCAAAAAGCGAACCACGCTCGTTAATAAAAATTTCATTAAAAGATTTTTTAGCCTTATTTGCCATTTTTTGATACATATCAGCCGATTTTTTATCAGCTAATTCAGTAGAAAATTCTGCCATTATACACAAAGCATTATACCATAAAGCATTGATCTCCACAGCCTTACCTTGTCGAGGTGTTACAACCCAATCATCAACTTTAGCGTCCATCCAAGTAAGTTGTGTACCTACTTCGCCTGCCAAAAGCAATCCGTCAGAATCTACTTTTATGCCATAGCGTGTACCTTTTATGTGCCATTCAATATGAAAATACCATAAAGTTGCATCAACTGTGTTGTATTCTGGATGTTCTCCTTCGTCTGGAAAACGGTTAGGAATCATTCCTTTGTCGGTAGCTTTAGCAAAAGCCAAAAGTATTTTTTTTGCATCATCAAAACGGTTGGTTGTTAAACACAAACCTGGTAAAGCAATCATGGTATCTCTTCCCCAATCTGAAAACCAAGGATAGCCAGCAATTATTGTTTTTAAATTTTTGGCACGTTCGACAATAAAAGTATCTGCAGCCAAAGTTAATATTTTACCAAAATCATCAGATTTATCAAGATGAGAAATTAGTTTTTTCTTTCTTTTAATTTGGTCGTCAAATAATTTTGATGCGTTTTTCCCTTTTGTATCTTCAATTGAGATTAAAATATCAAGTGGTTGTCCTGGTTTTAATTTTACAGTAAATTCACCATAAACAAATAAATCTTCCATAAAATCTTGCCCACGATCGAGTTCGATTTTGTGCAAAAAATTATAATACCAATCAGGCGAATAATGAAAATTTGATGTTGGAATTTGAATATACAAATCGGGCATATTTGCATAAGGAGCTAGTTTTAATGTGCCTTCATTAAAATTATACGACCATTTTATATCCGAATTGGCTTTACTATGCCAGTGATAATCACGGTAAGCAATAAAAGGTTTTAATTTTAACGTAATTTCTTGTTTGGCATTTGCATCTAATTCGTAGCGAACGATAGTTGTATTTTCGCCATAAACCATCAAAATAGATTTTTTTAAAATCGTATCTCCACATTTGAACGTAAAAATCGGATATAAATCTTGTTCGTATTTTTCGATATATTTAAAGCCTGTTGGCGAAACTACGCCATTAAAATTATTACAATCTAAATCAAATACACCTTCTGAAGTAGTTATAGAATCAGCTAGTTTGGACAACAATACAAACCTGCCAACTGGAGGCGTAAGTGCAGCACAAAGCAAACTGTGATATCTGCGTGTTTGGATTCCAGAAATTGTACCCATAGCCCAACCTCCTAACCCATTGGTTTCGAGCCACTCTAAGTCAGATGATTGGTGTAAATCTTGAGTTATATTTTTATCAAATTGAATTGCCATGTGCTGTAAAGTAAATGTATTGAAACAAACATACTATTTATTAAAATATAAAAACAAAAAAAGCCCAAAATTAATTTGGGCTTTGAAAACTATAAAGATATAATTATTTTTTGATGTATTTTTTATTGAATTTATCAATACGTCCTGCTGTATCAACAAACATTTTTTGACCAGTATAAAAAGGATGTGAGCCAGAGCTAACCTCAACTTTTATTACAGGATATGTGTTTCCATCTTCCATTTTGATGGTTTCTTTCGATGTCATAGTAGACTTAGTCATATACTTAACACCTGTTTGTAAGTCTTGAAACACAACGGTTTCATACTTTGGATGAATATCTTTTCTCATTAATTATTTTGGTCTGTGTCAAAATTGGAGTGCAAAAATATAATTTTGCTTTGAATATTCAAACATTCCTGTCAAATTAGTTTTTTATTTCGCAAAAAAAATGAGCAATTCGCAATTAATATTATCTGCAGAGCAGAGCAAAAAGAAAATCGAACGATTGGCATTCGAAATTTTTGAACAAAATTTTGAAGAAAAAGAACTTATTATTGCTGGTATTTTTGACAAAGGCTATGTACTGGCAAAAGCACTAGTTGCACATTTGCAAAATTTTGATAATAAACTCAAAATCAGTCTAGTAAAAGTTAGTTTAGATAAATTTTCGCCAACGCAATCAGATATTGAACTCGATATTTCGTATGATAAAATCAAAAACAAATCAATTATTTTGGTTGATGATGTATTAAATTCTGGACGAACACTTGCTTACAGTTTGCGTCCATTTTTGAAATCCGAAATCAAAAAAATTCAAATAGCAGTTTTGGTTGATAGAGGACACAAATCTTTTCCAGTTTCGGCAGATTTTGTAGGATATAGCCTTTCGACCACTTTAAAAGAACATATCGAAGTTCAAGTTAAAGACGAAATTATTGCTGAAGTGTATTTAAAATAACATTTTTTACTGCAATTCAGTTATCAACAATATCTTAAATTTATCAAAAACGATTAAAATGTATTTTTTTAGACAAATCTGTATTTTTTTTCGATGAAATATGTGTTTTTTTATAAAATTTATTTCAATATTTATAAAAAAATTAATTAAAACTTAAAACAATAAAACAAATGAGCAAATTTGATGAAGTTGTAGCAACCTACAAATCAGACATTGAAAAATTAAATATCCCAGTTGATATTGCATTAGTAACTGCAGTTGCTAAAAAACTTGGTCCATCAATCTATAACAACGATTCTTCTAAAGTTTCGGGTACAGACAAAAGCGAAATGGATCGTGTAAAAGTAAATTTCTTAATTGGAAAATTAGGCTTGAAAGATAGTCCAGAATTGGATGCTGCTGTTGTTGAAGCGTGCAACGTGATGGGAAGCTCAAATAAAAACAAATATAGAGCAATTATATATGCTTTATTGGTTAAAAAATTTGGCAAACAAAGCTTATACGCTTAATTTTGAAGTTATTAATTGATTAAAATGCTTTATCTACAAAAAGATAAAGCATTTTTTTTAGTTTAGATTTGTTTTGGCAGAAAATTATTTATTCTAAATAAATTTTAGATTTTTTTCATCGTTAACAACTTGTTTAAAACTCTTCATTTTTTATATTTTCATTTGTGATTATGTAAATAATTAATGCACGATATGATTTTCAACCACTTACATGTTCATACCAAATTTTCGTTGCTTGATGGTGCAACGGATATAGGCGAAATGATGAAAAAAGCTGCTGGAGATGGCATGAAAGCGGTTGCATTAACCGATCATGGTAATATGTTTGGTGCTTTTCAGTTTGTGAACGAGGCTAATAAAAATGGTATAAAACCTATTGTTGGTTGCGAATTTTATTTGGTTGAAGACATGAGTCGGAAACAATTTACAAAACCCGAAAAAGATATTCGATACCACCAACTTTTGCTTGCCAAAAACAAAGAAGGCTACAAAAATTTATCAAAATTATGTTCGTTGGGATGGATTGATGGAAAATATGGTTCATATCCACGTATTGATAAAAAATTAATCGTACAATATCATAAAGGTTTGATAGCAACTACTTGTTGCATAGGTGCTTCAGTTCCAAAAGCTATTTTAAAAAAAGGCGAAGTAGAAGGCGAAAAAGAGTTTAAATGGTGGCTCGATTTGTTTGGCGAAGATTATTTTGTTGAACTTCAACGCCATGATATTGCAGAGCAAAATATTGTGAATGAAGTGCTTATAAAATTTGCTCGAAAATACAACGTTCCCATTATTGCTTCAAACGACAGTCATTATTTGGATCAAGAAAATGCAGCCGCACATGAAATTTTATTAGCTATCAATACGGGGTCAAAAATGAGCGATCCATCGAGCAAAGATGTGAGCGAAGATGACGAAGCCATGCAAACAGGCAAACGGAGATTTGCATTCTCTAACGACCAGTTTTATTTCAAAACTACGGCTGAAATGACAACTTTATTTTCAGATTTGCCCGAAGCCATAGATAATACAAATTTAGTGGCTGATAAAGTAGAACCTTTAAAACTAAAAACAGATATTTTATTACCAAATTTTCCTTTGCCAGTTGGCTTTGATGATCAATGGGAATTTTTGAAACATCTTACCTATATTGGAGCAAAAAAAAGATATCTAGATATTTTGCCCGAAGTGCAAGAACGCATTGACTTTGAGTTGTTTACTATCAAAACTATGGGCTTTGCAGGTTATTTTTTAATTGTTGCAGATTTTATAAATCATGGCAAAGATATTGGAGTTTTTGTAGGTCCAGGACGTGGGTCAGCAGCTGGTTCGGTTGTGGCATATTGCATTGGAATCACAAATATCGACCCCATAAAATACAAGTTACTTTTTGAGCGTTTTCTCAATCCAGATCGAAAGTCGATGCCCGATATTGACACAGATTTTGACGATGCTGGTCGCCAAAAAGTGATTGATTATGTGGTTGAAAAATATGGTAAACGACAAGTGGCTCAAATCGTAACGTATGGTTCGATGGCTGCCAAATCGAGCATAAAAGATGTAGCTCGTGTATTGGATTTGCCTTTAGACGAATCAAATGCTTTAGCCAAATTAATTCCAGAAAAGCCTGGCATAAATTTGGGAAGAGTTTTTCATGCACCGCTTTCTGGCGATAAAAGTTTGGTCGAAAAAGAAGGTTTGCAGCCCGAAGATATAGATAAAGTAAAGCAAATCAGAGAGATATATAACTCCGATTCATTAAAAGGTAGAATATTAAAAGATGCCGAAATTTTAGAAGGTTCGGTACGGAATACGGGTGTGCATGCTGCTGGAATTATAATTGCACCATCTGATTTAACAGAGCTTATGCCAATGGCAACGGCAAAAGACTCAAATTTTTTATTGACACAATATGAAGGCTCAATTATTGAAGATGCAGGAGTAATTAAAATGGATTTTTTGGGTTTAAAAACCTTAACCATTATCAAAAATTCGCTAAAATTAATCAAACAAAATCATGGATTGGATATAGATATTGATTTGATTGATTTGGCTGATCAAAAAACGTTAGAAACATTCCAACGTGGCGAAACCAATGGTATTTTTCAGTTTGAAAGTCCAGGCATGCAAAAGTACATGAAAGAGCTAAAACCCGACAAATTTGAAGATATTATTGCCATGAATGCCTTGTATCGACCAGGTCCAATTGCGTATATTCCAAATTATATCAATCGTAAACACGGCAAAGAAGAAGTGGTTTATGATGTGGCAGACATGAAAGAATATTTGGAAGAAACTTACGGAATTACAGTGTATCAAGAGCAAGTGATGTTGCTTTCGCAATCGCTAGCTGGGTTTACTAAAGGCGAAGCTGATGTGCTGCGAAAAGCCATGGGTAAAAAACAAAAAGATGTGTTGGATAAAATGAAAGCTAAATTTATCGAAGGGGCATCTGCCAAAGGGCATCCAGCCGATAAATTAGAAAAAGTTTGGACAGATTGGGAAGCATTTGCTCAATATGCTTTCAACAAATCACATTCGACTTGCTATGCTTTTGTTGCTTTTCAAACAGCTTGGCTAAAAACACATTATCCAGCCGAATACATGGCAGCCAATTTAACCAACGAAAAAGATAATATCGAAAAAGTTACCTTTTTTATGGAAGAGTGTAAACGCATGAATATCAAAGTCTTAGGTCCGAATGTAAACGAATCAGGCATGGAGTTTGGTGTAAATAAAAAAGGCGAAATTCTTTTTGGAATGGGTGCAATAAAAGGAACTGGCGAAGCTGCCATTGCCGAAATTATTTCTGAAAGAGAGAAAAAAGGAGCATTTACAGATATTTTTGAATTCGCTACACGGGTAAATTTACGAACTGTAAATAAAAAAACATTTGAATCGTTTGCACAAGCAGGCGGATTTGATTGTTTTCCAAATATGCATCGAGCCATGTTTTTTCACAAAGAGCAAGGCGAAGACACTGTTTTTATAGAAAAAATTATTCGTCATGCGCAATCAGTTGCCGAATTAAAGGCAGCTTCACAAAATTCTCTATTTGGTAATTTAGGTTCAAATGTAGGAGTTTCAAATCTCAAAATGCCAATATGCGAAGAGTGGGGACAAATCGAAAAATTACGTTTAGAAAAAGATGTGGTTGGTTTTTATATTTCTGGACATCCTTTAGACGAATATAGCATTGAGTTTAAAAGCTTTGTAAACAGCACATTAGATAATATTGATAATTTTAAAGACAAAGAAATTAATGTAGCTGGTGTAGTTACATCTGCCCAACAGCGAACAAATAAAAACGGAAAACCATTTGGCATTTTCAAAATCGAAGATTATACAGGTTCGCAAGAATTCTTACTTTTTGGGGAAGAATACTTGAAATTAAGTTATATGCTTGTGCCTGGACAATTCTTATTTATGCGTTGCAAGGTTCAACCAAAGTGGAATATGATTGATAAATTTGAAATAAAGCCCATTGCCATCGAACTTTTACAAGATGTAAGAAGCAAACGAACACGAAAAATTACACTTTCAGTAAAACCAGAAGCCTTGTCTTCAATAACAATTTCATCGTTAGAAACAGCAATTGCTCAACACAAAGGCAGTTGCGAACTGCGATTGCAACTTGAACACGAAAGTTCTGTAATACAGTTTTTTTCAAGAAAATATACTGTTGAGCCAAGTAATGAATTTTTCAAAAAAATGGAAGAAATTGAAGTTGGATTTCGATTAAATTAAATATAAAAAAATGAATACATTACTTGAATCAAAAAACACATTAGGCGAAAGTCCAACTTGGCACAAAGAAAGAAAATCACTTTTTTGGGTTGATATATTTAAAAATCAATTATTTGAATATGTTTTGCAAACGCAACATCAACAAACATGGTCTTTTGAATTTAAAATTACTGCAGTTGTGATTGAAACATATAACACTGTAATATTAGCAACTCAAAATGGCATAATTCGGTTTGATTTAGAAACAAAAGCCATTGAATGGATTCAAAAAATAGATGAAGTTGACAACACTCTTCGTTTGAACGATGGAAAATGCGATGCAAAAGGTAGATTTTGGGTTGGAAGTATGGATAATGACTGCAAAAATGATGTAGCCTCTTTGTATAGTTTTGATTTGAGCCAAAAACTTCAAAAAAAACTAGATAAGATTATCGAATCAAACGGAATAGCATGGTCTACTGACTCAAAAAAAATGTATTTTATTGATAGTATGACCTATAATGTAAAATCTTTTCATTTTGATTTAGCTTCTGGAAACATAAATTTAGAAAAAATTTGTATCCAAATTCTAGAATCATTGGGAATTCCAGATGGAATGACGATAGACAAAGAAGGAATGCTTTGGATTGCTATTTGGGGTGGTTTTTGCATTTCGAGATGGAATCCAGAAACAGGAGAAATGCTCGAAAAAATTGATTTTCCAGCTCCAAACATCACTTCATGTAGTTTTTGTGGCGAAAATGCTGATACATTATTTATAACCTCAGCTAGACTTTGTTTGTCAGAAGAAGAACTTTTAAAATATCCTGAAAGTGGTAATATATTTAGTTACAAACCTAAAATTGGAGGTTTTATAAATCATTACTTTAAAAACTGAGGTTCTAATTTATTGAATTTCTAACTTTTGATGAGTAAGAGCGAAGAGCAGTATTATAATCACAACTTTTATTTTCCATCTCTTCTTTTATAAAAATAGAAGCCAAAATATGGGTAAGTTGTTCGCCTTCGTCATCGCCTAAAATTGTGATTTTTAAAGGATTTTCATTTAAAATATCTTGTTCGGCTTCGGCTAATTGATGCAAAGTATATTGCTCAACTGCTAGTTTTATGGCGGGTAATTTCATGTTTTTTAGCCAATTTTTTGAATCATTTCTTCAACCACTTCAATTTTGCCAGTTGCAAATGCTTCGACCAAAATACCATTTTTAAATGTTGCTAGATAAGGCAAATTTGTTACCCCAGCTGCTTTTCTAGCTGTATGATTTTCTTCTGCATTAACTTCAACAAAAACTACATTTTTGTATTTATCGTCATCAGAAATACGCTTAAATTTTGGTGCTAATAACTTACAAGTACCACACCAATCAGCATAATATTTTACAATTACGTTTTTATTATCTGCTAATAATGTCGAAAAATCAGAATCAGTTGCTGAAATTACCATGTATTGAATTGAAAGTTGAAAATTGATAGTTGAAAGTTTTTTGTACTAAAAACCATCAATTTAAGAAGAATGTTTACTCTTTGTTTTTGATTATTAAAACTTCTACGGCACTTTTTGCTAATGCGTCTGGAATTCCTAAACCAATTTTTAGTTTTTCAATAAGTTCTTTTTCTTTTTGAGCAATAACTCCATCCGACAAAACCACATCAACAACGGTTACAAAAAGTTTATCTTTATTTTTTTCCGAAATCAACGGAATGGCAACTTCAACCATTTTTTCAAAACTTCCAGCAGCTTTATAATTTGCAGCAATAGTTTTAAAAACCTCATTAATATTTGTGCCTTTAAACATTTTGTTGTGCGACACCATTTCAATTAAATCGTGCACTTCCTCTTCAGAAATTTCGCCATCAATTGCCATTGTAGCATATATTATGGCTGCATAAGCTTCTTTTTCAGACTTTATTTCTGGCTTTGTTACTTTTAATATATTATCGAAAAACCCCATATTTTTAATTATTTTAGTTGTAAATTATTTATTTTTAGAAAAGAATTTTTGTATTATAAAGTAATAGATAAACAATGTATTTGAAACCAAATAGCGTTTCCAAAGCCTGCGTGGTTCTTGAATAAGCCTAAAAAGCCACTCAAAACCAGAACGTTGCATAAACAAAGGTGCACGTTTTACTTGACTTGCATAAAGTGTAATGGCTCCACCCAACCCTAACATAACAGGATTTATTTTTTCACTGTTTTCGTACATCCATTTTTCTTGTTTAGGGCATCCTAAGCCAACCAAAAGTAAATCAGCACGAGAATGATTAATTTCTTCAACAAAAATATTGTTTTCGTTATCTGTAAATTCCCTAAATGGCGGTGCTAAAGTTCCGTTTATTTTAAGATTTGGATAATCTTTTTTGGCATTTTTGATAAACAAATTTAGAGTACCTCTGGATGAGCCAAATACAAAAATAGATAAGTTTTTTTGTTCAGACATTTTCAAAATGTCATAAATCATATCCATTCCTGCAGATCTATTTTGATTTATTTTATAGATTTGCTTCAATGCCATCACAACCGACATTCCATCGGAAGTTGTGATATCTGAGTGATTTACTGCTTCTGCAATGTTTTTGTTTAATTTTGCCTCAACTACCATGTGGGCATTGGCAAAACAGATGTATGCTTTTTTGCGGATTGTAGCAAACTCCAAAATTTTATTTAAAACATCTTGATAGGACAACACCGAAATATCGAGGTCAATCACTCTTTTTGTTTCAACTTTTGTATCTAGTGCTACTGTGTTCATCTGAGATTCGTAATACTTGATACGAATAAACCTAAATTAGTTTTTAAATATAACGCATTTTTTTGGAATCTTTTATGATTTAGTTATAATATTTCAATATAACATTCAAATCATATCTTTTGAGTTGTATAAAACCTATTTTATCAACTCTTTTCGTTTCAAAATACTTTCCAAAAAACGTGTTTCAGTTTCTGTATTAAATATTTTAAATGGCAAATAAAAAAACTGTGCTTTAGAAATCATCAACATGTACGCATCTTTTGTAATTTTTGCACTGGTGATTTTTTCCCATCCAATTTGCATACCTTGTTTGGTATTTAATTTTACTAAAATTTGTCGGCTGTCTATTTCATAATTATATTTATCAAACATCATTTGGCTATCGGGCATCATTGTAACACCATAAAATTGGATATACCAAAACAGAATATAAAGACCAGGAATAAGTACAACTGCAAACATCCACCACCACGAAAAATACAATAAACCTGCCAAAACAATGGGAGCAAAAACTATATACCATTGGTTTTTGAAAAAATTTATCATACTAATTTTTATATATTCTTTTTTTTCGAGTTGGTATTTTTTTGTTTTAATAATCATGACAAAATATAAACTTAAATTTTTAGGATGCGAATTTACTATTTTGTTTTAAACTTTCACTATTGATTTACAACAAGTCCATCTTTTAATTTTATGATACGGTTTGTCATGGCAGCAATATCGTTTTCGTGGGTAACAATAATTATAGTCATGCCTTGTTTATTTAAGTCCTTAAAAATCTGCATAATATCGAGCGAAGTTTGTGTGTCAAGTGCTCCAGTTGGCTCATCTGCTAGTATAATTTTCGGTTGAGAAGCAATAGCTCGAGCTATTGCAACCCGCTGTTTTTGTCCACCCGAAAGTTCCGAAGGCAAATGATGTGCCCTTTCGGCTAGACCTACTTTTTCGAGGTATTCGAGTGCAATTTTATGTCGTTCTTTTCTGTTTATTTTTCGGTAATATAAAGGTAATGCCACATTTTCAGCAGCATCTTTAAAATTCAATAAATTAAAAGATTGAAACACAAAACCAATCAATTGGTTGCGATAATAAGCGGCTTTTGTTTCGGTTAAATTATTGTTTATGAGGTTGTTATTAAGATAATATTCGCCTTTATCATATTTGTCCAAAATGCCAAGTACATTGAGCAAAGTTGATTTTCCAGAACCAGACGAACCCATAATCGACACAAACTCCCCTTCTTTGATTTCGAGATTTATTCCTTTTAAAACAGGAACCTCGTTATTACCATTTTTATAACTTTTATAAAGATTTTGAATTTTTATCACGATGAAAATAGTCGAAAATAGTATATTAACAGCAAAATTTAATACTGTTGCAAATTAGTTGAAAAAATGGATAGAAAGAAAATTTTAATTATTGGTGCAGGTAGATCTGCAACTTCGCTTATCCAATATTTGCTTTTGGCTTGCAAATCAAATCCTTGGTTTATAAGTATTTTGGATAAAAATATGGAATTAGCCAAACAAAAATTAGGCAACAATTTGCATGGCGAAGTAGTAAATTTTGATATCAATGCCGAAGCAGATAAAATCAAAAAGTATGATTTAGTGATTTCTATGCTTCCTCCTCAACATCACATCACTGTGGCTCAGGCTTGTGTTCAAAACGGAAAAACACTCCTAACTGCATCGTACTCAAGTCCTCAAATACAAGCTTTGCATCAAGTTGCAATTGAAAAAAAGAGCTTAATTTTGATGGAATGTGGGCTTGACCCAGGTATAGACCACATGTCGGCATTGCAAATGATTGACGAAATCAAGTCAAAAGGTGGAAAAATAAAAAGTTTTAAATCGTATTGTGGCGGATTAGTAGCTCCAGAATCTGATACCAATAAATGGGGATACAAAATCAGCTGGAACCCTCGAAATGTTGTTTTGGCAGGGCAAGGTGGTGTTTCAAAATATTTGGAAAATAATAAACTTAAATACCTCAACTATAATCGATTATTTACAAAAACAGATACCATTTCTATACCTGCAATTGGCAGTTTTGAAGGCTATCCAAACCGAGATTCGTTGGGTTTTAAAGATTTGTATCAACTCACAGATTGCGAAACTTTTGTTCGAGGAACACTTCGTAAAGCTGGATTTTGCGAGGCTTGGCATGCACTTGTTTTAATTGGATTAACAGATGATAGTTTTTATATCGAAAACTGTAAAAATTATCCTCAAAAAGAGATTATTGAACGTTTTATTACCGAAGCAGAACTCAAAAATAAATTCTCGAAATCGGTTCTCGAAAAAATAAATGAACTTGATTTATTTTCGGATACCTTATTGCCATTTGAGCGAGCAACACCAGCCATGATTTTGCAATTTATAATCGAAAACAAATGGAAAATGGCTGATAACGACCAAGATATGGTTGTACTTTATCACGAAATTGGCTACGAAATTGGTAAAGATTTTTTTACTAAAAAAGCTATTTTATGTTTAAAAGGCGAAACAAACGGAGAAACTGCCATGTCGAAAACGGTAGGATTACCACTCGGTATTGCTGCAAAATTAATTTTAACCAATAAAATAAATCTAACAGGAGTCCATTTACCGATTACAAAAGAAATTTACGAACCAATTTTGGCAGAACTAGCCAAAAACAAAATCAAATTGAAAGAGATTTGATTTTGTGTTGATACAAATTGATTTGAAAATTTATTAAATACTACTAATTCAAATAATCATTCCCCTACTTAAGGGAAATGATTATTTGAATTAAAATATCAAAATTTGATTATTTTTTGAAAACTAAACAAACGTATTATTTGAAAGGTTAGTTTTTCAAAATTTGGAATTCTACCCTTCTGTTTTTTGCTCTACCATCTTCTGTTTTGTTATCTGCCACAGGAACAGCACTTCCAAAACCTTTGTATTTAAGTCTTTCTGCCGAAATTCCTTTTGAAACTAAATGATCGACAACCGATTTTACACGATCTTCAGAAAGTTTTTTGTTAGCTTTTGGATAGCCACGACTATCGGTGTGTCCAGCAATTAAAATTTGCATCGTAGGGTTTTCAGTCAATACTTCTTGTAAAACATCCAATTCTGTAAACGATTCTTCTAATAAATTGGCTTTTGATTTTTCAAAATAAACGTGGTTCAATTGGATTTTTTGCCCAACTTCGATTGGGTTCAATGCCATTGCCATTGATGTATCTTTGTCCACTAATTCGTTTGTGATAAACATATCTTCTTCCATTGTAACATGTCCTTGTGAGTGTGCCACAACATAATATTTAGCAGGTTTTGTTGGAATAGAAAATTTGGCTATGCCATTTTCTGAAATAGCTTTTCCAACTACTTCTTTTGTGCCAAAGGCATAGCAAGTAAGCGAAGTTAAAGGCAGTGATTTACCGGTTTTTTTGTCAGTTAGATTTACAAAAAGTGTACTATTGCTTTTTACTTTTTTGGTTGTATAAATATCGCCTGTACTTGCGTTTTCATCGCCACTCACAAAATAGGCAACGCCATTTTGAAGTTGAACAAAATAGCCATCAAAACCTCTCGTATTGATTACATTGCCTAAGTTTTTTGGCTCCGACCAGTTAGTCCAACTATCATCTAATCTTTTAGACATATATATATCGCCATCGCCATAACCATCACTTCTTCCGTTGGTCGAAAAATAAAGTGTAGAATCATTTGCATCTAAAAATGGTGAGGTTTCAAATCCTTTGGTGTTGATAGTTGAGCCTAAATTTACGGGTTGCGACCAATTTCCAGATGCATCTAGGTTTGAAACAAATAAATCTTCCATATCGGTAGAATCTTTTGCATATCTCGAAATAAACAAATGTTTACCGTTTTTAGAAACATGATACCCAATAAAAGTATTTTTTTTAAGTTCAAAACTTTTAATTGCTACTGTGTTTGGATTTTCCCACGCTCCACTTGCCGATTTCGATACTGTACTTAATCCCAAAGCCATTTTCCCGCCTGCTATATACGAATTTGTAACATATAGCTTGTTGCCATCTTCGGATAAACTTACAGGAGCATTTTCATATTTATTTGCTAAAAGATCAGATGCTTTTTCGGCATTTGTCCATTTGCCATCATCGCCTAGTTTTGAAAACCAAACATCTTGTCCTGAAACATTTCCTCCTGTGTTTTGTGGGCAAAATGAACGAGCAAAAAACAACATTTTTCCATCACTAGAAAGCACAGGAGCAGTTTCATCGCAACTTGAATTTACTGCATCACCTAATTTTACAGCTGTAGTATATTTGGTTTGTGCATGCACTAATGTGATACTCAAAAGAGAAAGTATAGTAAGTATATATTTTGTATTTTTCATTTTAATATCGGTTAATTTCTTAGAAAAAGATTAGTTTGATTTAGTTAAATAAACGAGAAGTTAAACCACCTGTTTTACGTTTGAGTCTATATCCCAAAATGATTTCAGAACCAAAAGTTGATGTACCTTTGTTGATTGCAAAATCATGTGAATAACTTATATCAAACTTTTCTGAAATGGTTATACCAACCATACCTGCAATGTTTGATTGGTTGCGGTAGGTAACTCCTGCCCAAATCGATTTGTAGTTTACTCTTGCATTCACATCAAAACTTAGTGGCAAACCACCTGCAACAAAATAACGGAAAAGCAAAGCAGGTGTAACTGATAAATCTTCTGAAAGATTAATTCTATATCCAACATTTCCTAAAACAATAGGTTGTAAATTATTTTTGCTACCATCAATAACTTTAAAAGGAGCTGGCGATAAAATATTAAAAGCAGAAATTCCCAAATGAAATTTGTCTGTATATATATATGTGCCTAAATTAAAGTCTAAATTAATTTTACCTGATGCAGGTTGAATAGCAGCGGCATCTCCACTTGCTTTGTATTCTGGACTATTTACGCCATTTGTTGCGGCAGTAAGTGTAGCACCCAGCGACCAACGTATGGTTTTTGTAAGATATAAATGATAGGCATACGTAAACCCTAAACCTGTTCTTGAATTTATGCCATAACTTTCATTGATAATATTTCCGCCAATACCATGGTATGGTCTAAATAACACTTTATTTTTTGCTTCGATTACACGTTTTTTATAATCTTCACGGTCGGCTTTATCTCTTGCTTTGAGCGAATCGATGGTTTTAGTAACCAAATCTGTATATTTTGCTGCTGTTCGACCACGAACAGGCAAGGTATTAGTAAGTGGATAAATGGTATCTACACGCACATATTTTTCAACCGTAATTTTTTTTGCTTTTTGCAAACGTGTATGTGCACTCAAATACATGGTTTGAGGAGCATCAGTAAGTCCGTTTCCGTAATATTTTTTGAACGATGCTTGAATGGCTGTATATTCCTCAGCTCCTGCATACGCTGGATTTATCATATATGTATTGACAGGAAATTGCGAAGACTGAATTAAGCCTCCGTTGTTGCTTTGTGCAAAAACTAGCACAGATAAAGCTGAAAACAAGAAAACGAATATTATTTTTTTCATTTGATATTTTTATCTTAAAGTTTAAAAATCTAATTTTATGATTATCTAGTAATTACAAGTGTGCCTGTAAGTGGAGTTTTGCCGTTGTTTAAATTAACGATATATAAGTAACTTCCAAATGGTAAATCTTTTCCATCACGTTTGCCATCAAAACTATTGTCGTAGTTTTCTTTTTCAAAAACTATATTTCCCCATTTGTCGGTAATGGTAACTTTGTTGCCTGCAAAAGAAGTAATATTATCGATTTCAAATTTTTCGTTTTCGGCTGGACCAGAACCATTTGGAGTCATTCCGTATTTTTTTGGAATCAAAACAACTAATTCTTTTATTTCAACCGTAATAGGTGCTTTTGTGCTTTCACATATGCCTTTTGTATAAGACACAAAATAGTTTTTTGTACCAATTTCCGTTGAAGTAGGCGTTGGAGCAACTTGCACAGGTGTAGCCGTTTGGCTATCTACATACCAGTTTATACCAAATAATGTATTGGTTGATGTTAAAGCCAGTGGAACAGTGGCTTCATTTTGAAAATAAGTATAGTTTTTGGTAGTTGGGCTTGGCACAACCACATCTGACAAATCAACTGAAATACCCACCGAACGATCAGACCAACAACCATAAAGTTGATTTCTTAAATAAGCAGTTGATGTTGTAACCAAAAGTGTGTCGTTACCAAAACCTGTAGAAGTACCCAGTGGGTCGGTTTGCCAATACCATAAATTGTTTCCGCTTACAGATTTAGTATAATAAACAAGTGCCGTTTTGCCAACACAAGCCCCTGAAATAGATGAAAGTAAATCTATTCCTGCGGTTACATCTGGTGCTGGAGGTGGAGTTGTGTTTGGAGTTGCAGATGTTACTAATGAATCTGACCAACAGCCAGTAATAGTATTTTGTGCTCTTAGATATATACTTTGAAGTGAAGAACCCGAAATTGTATAGGCGTTAGATGCTGTTAATGCACTTGAAGTAATGGTATTATTTGTTTGCCAATAATACATTCGTGAAGCAATACCAACCAAAGAAGCATTAAATGTGGCAAACCCACATGTTGGAAATGCAATATTAACTTTATTTTCAACAGTATTTAATGTACTTGGTTTTACTTCAATTATAGTAGTTTTCGACCAACATCCATTAGCATAAAGTGTATTGATAAATACTTTATTTGGAATTGGTAAAGTTAAAACTTTGCTATTGGTAATTGGGTCGGAACCAATTGTATTGTTTGCATTTGTTTGCCAATAAGATTCTGCACCTGCAATTGATGTTACAATTCCTGAAACCGTTAATTCTGATTTGCAATCGCCAACAGAACTAATTGATGCATCTACAGCTGGCAAAACAGTACCAATAATAGTTACTGTGCCTAGAAACGAAGAGGCAGATTGTGGGTCAGATGCTGAAAAGGTTGCTGAACCAAATGGTCTTGTTCTATTCCAACTATTCCCATTATCACTATTGAAGTTATAAAAATATTGTGAATCCGAAGTCCCATCATTTGAAGTAATATTAAAACCAAAACTATATCCATCTAAAGTGCTAACATCAATTTTCTCGTTAGGATTTAGACCAAAGAAATTTGCAAAAGGAACTGCAACTTCAAAATAATAACCGCTTCCTTTTAGTTCAATTGGGTTAGTATTGTCATCATCATAATTTGGTAAAGATTCGCTTGTAAATGTTCTAACAGCAACTATTATTCCTATAGTATCTCTTGTACCATTAGTTGGCCATGAATATGCAGCTTGCGAAGAGCCATTTTTTCTAAAAACAGTGCTACCTTGACTTAACATTGGAATCACCATTTGTCTTGCTGCTTTTATATATACCGAATCTGAACTCATTGGAAAATTGCCAAGATAATCACCATTTGGACTGGAAATAACATCCCAATTATATGGGTCAATGTAAATTTCAACTTTGTCTCCAGACTCAGCAGGCGTATTATCTATTACTTTGCCTCCAAAATATACATAGTTATTGTCGTATTTAAAATTAAAATATAATGCAGTATTGAAATTAACATTGCTAGGACTGTTTTTAGCATTATAATATGCGTTTTTATCTAATCTCCAATCTTCTGATAAAAAACCATCTATAGAAATTACATTATCTGGTACTTTTCCAACTTTATCTGAACGATAACCCAAAATAGTAGCAACAGTAATCCCTGTTGGAATGTTTGATGAATTAAACATTAGTTTTGCATCTTGCAAAGTATTTGCATCTCTAGCTACAGCAGGTGCGTAAGCATAAGGTATTGTGTTGTTTGGTAAAAACATCGAATAAGATGTAAACTTAATTGGATTTACTATTGGAATATTGTAGAATGCATTTCCACAAACAGATAAACTTGTAACACCAATACTTGTTTGTGCTAAAGACTTTTCATTAACCAAGCAAAGCAAAGCTATAGCTAAGAATGAGAGGTAGTTTTTTATTTTCATATTTTGAAGTATTATTTCTAAAATTCTAAATTTTGTTGCAAAAATACAATTTTGTGTGATGTAAGCAATTTTTTAAGAAAATAATTATTATTTTTATTTCAAAATAACTACATGGACAATTCGTCATTGCGAGGGAGGAACGACCGAAGCAATCTCAAAAGTAGGAGATTGCTTCGCTTCGCTCGCAATGACGACCTAGACTTCGCAATAACGACCAAAACTGATAATCGTCATTGCGAGGGAGGAACGACCGAAGCAATCTCAAGCGTAGGAGATTGCTTCGCTTTGCTCGCAATGACGACCTAGACTTCGCAATGACGAACTACACGGATAATCGTCATGACGAACTACACGGATAATCGTCATTACGAAGAAGGAACGACCGAAGCAATCTCAAGCGTAGGAGATTGCTTCGCTTCGCTCGCAATGACGACCTAGACATTACATGCCACAAATCAAACGAGTGTCAGTTGATAACACCTGACACGGAATAAAAATAAATTACAACTTGCAACTATATTGTAAACCCAAAAATTCTATTCAGCCGTTTCGCCTAATCTGTACTCAAATCCGCATTTTTGGAGAATTTCTAAAATCCAAGCTGCATTTTTTTTATTTCCTTCGGTGTAAGCTTTTTTTCCGTTCGATAATTCGAGCAAATAGGTAAATGATAAACTTTTTAGTTTTTTATTTTTTTTGTCCCATTGTACAGCTTGGGCAATTACATCGGGATTTACTTCCAATTTAGGATATTGCTTACCAACTGGGGCTGCAGCAAGTTGGGTTTCGATAAGCTCAGGAGCTTTTTCCTCAACAATTTCTAAAACTTTTATGGCGTTTGTGATTTCTAAGGGTTCGAGTTCGGTATTTTTTCGTACTCTACCTGCAATCGTAAAGCAATACGTTTGAAGGTATTGTGAAAGATGTTGCGACTCTCTGCCCCAATTTTCAATTTTTTTCCAAACATCAGGTGTCAAAGATTTTATTCTTTTTTTGTCTTTTGTTTGTTGAACCAATGCAGCCTCTTGGGCTGCAGCCAATTCCTTTTTAGATAATTTCGTATCGGTTTTCAATAATTATAAATTAATGTTTAATAAAAAATAGTAGTAAGTAATAGAAAACTAAAACTCAGCTCTTCCAACACCCAAAGGCAATCGAGCTTGAATTCCAGTATGTTTTTTTATTTTTTCAACAGCCAAATACTCACCAAAAGCCAAGCCTAACTCAGCTTTCAAACTTCTAATTTTAGCATCTGCCGACATGGATGAAAATATTTTTTCTAAAAATTCTTTCTTTTTTGGTCTATATTCAATCACATAATTAGAATCTAATTTTGCCGTTTCCACAGCTAAGTCAATGGCATCGTAAAGTCCGCCAAGCTGATCCACCAAACCGTTTTCTTTGGCTTCGATTCCACTCCAAACTCTGCCAGAAGCCAAATTTTCGAGTTTTTCAAAACTCATTTTTCTACCTTTTGCAGCTTTAGAAACAAAATCTGTATAAATAGATTCGACTTCTTTTTGAATCATCATTTTTTCGTATGGTGTGCATGGTCGAGTGAGCGTACCCACATCAGAAAATTTGCCTGTTTTTACACCATCAAAAGTAATTCCAATTTTGTCTTTCATAAAATTTTGAGCGTTTAAAACCAATCCAAAAACGCCAATCGAACCCGTAATGGCATTTGGTCGAGCCACAATTTTTGTACAACCCATTGCCATATAATAACCACCCGAAGCAGCCACATCCGACATCGAAGCAATAATTGGTTTTTTAGCAGCTGTTAGCGTAACTTCTCTTGATTCGCAACACCACTGCTTTAACTTTATCATCTAATCTGGCTTTGCGAATTTCTTCGGCTATTTTATCGGAGCCAATAGTTTTTTCATCACCATTTCCACTTTCTATTTCGCCTTCGGCTACAATGATGGCAACTTTATTATTGTTTTCTGAAACATCTTCTGTACTATTATAAGTGTTTTTGTATTTTGAATAAGATATAAATTTAATTTTCTCCGATTCTTTTGTTCCCGATTTCTTTTTTAAGATTGCCAAAACTTGATCGTAATATAATAATTCGTCCACAATACCAAGCCTTTTAGCATCTAATGGGTTGTGAACCAGCATACTATCCAAAATTATTTTTATTCTATTTTCATCCAAATTTCTAGAAATAGCTACCTGATTTAGGTGATAGGAATTTAAACTCGATAAATAAGAAAGCGTTTGGGTTTTGTTGGCTTCGCTCATTTTGTCTAAAATAAATGGCTCAACGGCACTTTTAAATTTACCAACTTTAAAAACTTGTACTTGTAAGCCTAATTTATCAAGTGTACCTTTAAAAAACGGATACGTATTTGAAATACCATTTAATTCTAACAACCCAACTGGATTTAAAAAAATACTATCTGCAACCGAAGCCAAATAATACGCAGCTTCGCTATAACTTTCGGCATAAGCATATACAAATTTACCCGAAGTTTTAAACTGAATTAGCGATTCTCTGATTTCATCAATTTGCGAAGCACCTGCGTTAATATCGCCAGCACTCAAATATATTCCTTTTATGTTTTCATCAAAAGTTGCAGCTTCAATAGCTTCTTTTATTTGAATTACACCATCGCCACCTTCGTCATTTCCAATGGGCAAATCTAAATCTTCAAACGGATTTTCAATTTCTTGTTCCAAAATAGGCTTGTTGAAATTTAAAACTAAAATAGAATTTGGCTCAACTGTGGCAATTTTATCGCCAGCAGAAACTCCAGCTGCAATCCCCAAAAGCACTAAAATAAATAAAAAAGTAAAAAGGAATAAACCGATAATTACAGCAAAAATTTGTTTTAAAAACGACCACATAATGTTTTAAGTTTTAATTTGTATGTTTATATTCTTTAATTATTTCAATAAAATATTTTACTTTATCCGCCTCAATATCAGGATATAAACCATGTCCTAAGTTGGCAATATATCTTTCAGAACCAAAAGCTTTTAGCATTTTTTCAGTTTCTAATTTGATCGTTTTTTTATCAGCATACAAATTGCAAGGGTCGAAATTTCCTTGCAGGGTTTTGTTTGGAATTAATTTTCGAGATTCAGCAATATCCATGCACCAATCCAAACCCACAACTTGACAATTCAAATTTGATAACGCTGCACGAGCAAAATATGCATCTTTGGCAAAAACAGTAATAGGTACTTCAGTAATTGCATCACAAATTTGTGAAATATACTTGATAGAAAATGTTTGATATTGCTTTGGAGGCAAAATTCCAGCCCAAGAATCAAAAATTTGAACCAAATCTGCTCCTGCTTTTATTTGTGCTTTTAAATATAAAATGGTGCTTTGTGTGATTTTTTCTAATAATAAATGTGATGCTTGCGGTTCGCAATAAAGCCATTTTCGGGCTTTACTAAAGGTTTTGGAGCCAGAGCCTTCGGTCATATAGGCAAAAATCGTCCAAGGTGCGCCTGCAAAACCTATCAGTGGCATTCGATTTGACAAAGCTGATTTAGCTAATTTTATAGCATCGGTTACATAACTAAGTTTTTCTGCTGGATTTGCAATCGTTAAGTTTTTTATATCTTGCTCATTTTCAATCTTTTTCGGAAAAAATGGACCTTTTTTTTCAACCATTTCATAATCCAATCCCATAGCTTCGGGTATGACTAAAATATCCGAAAAAATGATTGCTGCATCCACTCCCAAAATATCTACGGGCTGAAGTGTTGCTTCCACAACCGCTTCAGGAGTTTTGATATACGTTTTAAAATCAGGAAATTTCTCACGCAAGGCTCTGTATTCTGGTAAAATCCTACCCGCCTGACGCATCAACCAAACGGGTGTACGTTCGGTTTTTTCGCCACGAGCAGCCCTCAGCACTAAATCGTTATTAAGCATTATTTTATTTTGTTCCACAAAAGTAATGGATATGCTTTACAATATCAAAGATTATAAAAAGTTGAATAACAAGATGATAGTATTATGAAATGTTTTACTAAAAAATATTATGTTTTTTATTCAATAAATCTAATTCTATATTTAAAAAATTATGTAATTTTCCAACCTTAAAATTTTTAAAATTACATATCACAAAACTGCACCTTCCTGTTTTGTGCAACTAAACATATTTTTCCTTTTGAAGGTAAGGATTATATTTTAAATGAAAACAATTTCAACTTTTGCCGAATACCAATCAGAATACAAAAAAAGTGTAGAAACTCCTGAACTTTTTTGGGCAGAACATGCCGAAACTTTTACTTGGAAAAAAAAATGGGACAAAGTTTTGGATTGGAATTTTGTGGATTTAAACATAAAATGGTTTGATGGCGGCACTTTAAATATTACCGAAAATTGTTTAGATAGGCATTTGGAAACGCAACCAAACCAAACTGCTATTATTTTTGAAGCAAACGACCCAAACGAACCTGTTCGCAAAATTACTTATAAAGAATTACATACCGAAGTGTGCAAATTTGCCAATGTTTTGCTTTCAAACGGTGCAAAAAAAGGCGATAGAATTTGTATTTATATGCCAATGGTGCCCGAAGCTGCGGTGGCAATGTTGGCTTGTGCCAGAATTGGAGCCATTCACAATGTGGTTTTTGGTGGATTTTCTGCTAATTCGCTTGTAGATAGAATCAACGATTCGGCTGTAAATATTCTCATTACTTCGGATGGAAGTTTTAGAGGAAACAAGCAAATTGGATTGAAAGAAATTGCAGACGAAGCCCTAAAACTTACTCCTTCTGTAAAAACAACGATTGTTTTGAAACGCACAGGACAAACCGTAAATATGCTTGCAGGTAGGGATAAATGGTATCACGAAGAAATGCAAAATGTTGCTGCAACGCATATTGCTGCCGAAGTAAATGCCGAAGATGAGCTTTTTATTCTTTATACTTCTGGCTCAACTGGCAAACCAAAAGGTGTGGTTCATACTACAGCTGGTTATATGGTTTTTGCAGAATATAGTTTTAGAAATGTGTTTCAGTACCGCCATAAACCCTCTCCAAACGGAGAGGGCATGGGTGAGGCTCCAATTTTCTGGTGTACAGCCGATGTGGGCTGGATTACAGGACACACATATATAGTCTATGGACCGCTTTTGGCTGGAGCAACAACCTTGATGTTTGAAGGCATTCCGACTTACCCTGATGCGGGTCGTTTTTGGCATGCTATTGATAAGCACAAAGTCAATATTTTTTATACTGCACCAACCGCCATTCGTTCGTTGATGGCTATGGGAGATGAGTTTCCTGCCAAATATAAAATGGATTCGTTGCAAATTTTAGGTTCGGTTGGCGAGCCGATAAATGAGGAAGCTTGGCATTGGTATCACGAAAAAATTGGGCATGGCAATTGTCCGATTTGCGATACCTATTGGCAAACCGAAACGGGTGGATTTTTGATTTCGCCTTTGGCAAATATTGGAAAAGACAAACCTGCACATGCTGGTTTTCCACTGCCTGGCATTCAAACCATTTTGGTTGATAGCGAAGGAAAAGTGTTGGAAGGAAACGGAGTTGAAGGCAATTTATGTATCAAATTCCCTTGGCCAAGTGCCATCAGAACAACTTATGGCGACCACGAACGATGTAAACAAACCTATTTTTCGACCTACAAAGGCTTGTATTTTACAGGAGATGGGGCAAAAAGAGATACCGATGGATATTACCGAATCTTAGGAAGAGTGGATGATGTGATGAACGTATCTGGACACCGAATTGGTACTGCCGAAGTGGAAAACGCTATTAACGAGCATCCAGCAGTGGTAGAAAGTGCTGTGGTTGGTTATCCGCACGACATTAAAGGACAAGGAATTTATGCGTATGTGATTTGCGACAAAGCCATTGCAGATGAAAACGAAACTAGAAAAGAAATTTTAGCTGTTATTACTAAAGTGATTGGACCCATTGCCAAACCCGACAAAATTCAGTTTGTAAAAGGACTTCCCAAAACCCGTTCAGGAAAAATCATGCGAAGAATTTTACGAAAAATTGCCGAAGGCGAAGTGTCAAACCTTGGCGATACCTCTACCCTACTCGACCCAGCTGTTGTAGAAGATATTAAAATAGGAGCGGAGAAATTGAGGTAGGGTTCGATGAATAATTTTACAATTACATTCTTTTGATACAAGACTAATGCCAAATTTATAATTTAAAGAAAATTGAGTAAACAATTTTAATTTATTAATTTTGTAGACCTTAAAGTATATATTATGACGAGTTTCACTGTTGAATTAAACGAAAACACGAACATTGGTAAAACATTTATTGCTTTTATGGATACATTTCTAAAAGGCAAAAAAGGTATACATATTACTAAGAACGCTAGTCCTTACAAAGCTGATTTTGTAAATAAAATCAAAAAATCGGAAAAAAATGGCAGTTATATTACTGTAAATCCTAAAGATGTATGGGGAAGTTTGAACTTAAAATAGAAAAATTAGCTCAAAAACATTTGGCACAACATTTTAAAATTGGTAACAAAGCAACTATAAAAAAAATAGAAAAAATATTTATTGAACTATCCGAGCATCCATTTACTGGCGAAGGCAAACCCGAAGCATTAAAATATGAACTTTTTGGGTTTTGGTCTAGAAGAATAAACACTAAAGATAGAATTATTTATAAAGTTGAAGAAAGTACCGTAACTGTTTTTGTGGTTTCTGCCATGGGGCATTATGAATAAAGTACGAAATTGATTTTAGTGTTTTGTTTACCATGACCAAGGTAATGAAAGATATTAAAATTGGGAGCGGAGAAATTGAGGTAGGGTTCGGAATGTACACTATTCGTAGTCTTGTGCGTAGGTTTTGAGCGAGGCAGACTACGGATTTGCAAATGAAAATGAGTTTTAAAACTCACTAAAATAAAAAAGGATTATTTTTGTTTTATTATGTAGTCGGAGACAACAGTTTATTTGATAATCCGTGGTGCCACTTTGCGAACACTAAGGATAGTTGTACAAATTTCTTTAAACTTAGGTCTATAAGATATTCATGAGGCTTGATTTCTTTTATTTCTAACTTATAAAAATAGTTCATTGAAAAATACAATTCAATCAATACTTAAATATCTCTGGCTTGATTCAAATAAAAAAGCTAAGTTGTATTTTGGAATTATTTTTATCTTATACTGCACACTAGCTGGATATTTTTTTGTAGGAGGAAACATAAAATCACTTTGGTATATTCTCTCAGTTTATGTGATTAAAATAATGAGTATTATTGCATGGTTATCTCTTATCAATTTTACATTTACAAAACTCAAAGACAGAAATAACTTGATTTTATTATTTGATATACTCATTTTTATAATATTATCCTATATTACTTATTCCATTATGAAATTTGAATTTAGAATCAACGAATAAATACAATTATTTCTTCCACTATCCACACCACTATACACTATCCGAGTCTTGTGCGTAGGTTTTGAGCGAGGCAGACTACGGATTTGCAAATGAAAATGAGTTTTTACAACTCACAAAATAAAAAAAGGATTATTTTTGTTTTGGCACTACAGTATTTAGAATGAAAATATTAGATTTGCCTAAAAAGCTATATGGATAAATTAGAAACACTTTTGACAAAAATATTAAATTTTGGGG
>RDZG01000004.1 GCA_004293915.1 Bacteroidota bacterium
CTGAAATTTAATGCGTTTATGACTGCATTCGAAAATGAAAATGAATTAGGAAAAACGCTCAGTAATTTAATTGTAAATATTTATTAGACTTTATATAAAACTTTTTTACTTAGTAATTACTGTAATTTTGTAGTCAAAATTAGGTATTGATGATGTGTTGCTAAATACTAAACTTCTATCTTGAAAATATACAACTATACCAACAACGCCTAATTTATACCCATAGGTATATACTATACCTGATGAAGTAATTGGTAGTGCAATATTTTCTCCTTGTGAATTAATAAAAACACTAACATCTCCATTTAGCATTGTTTTATCAGTTATTTCTGGAACTGCTAAATCTTGACTAGCAATTTTTTTATCACTTGAAAGTGTCCATCCTAAACCATTTGTTGTTTTTGTAATTGAAGCTACATTTGCGACTCCATTAATTCCAGCAGGACCTATATCGCCTTTGCAACCTAGCAACATCATACTTGCTGCCAATCCTACGGCATAAATTACTTTTCTCATTTTTGTTTTTTTAAGTGTTAAATTAGTATTATTAAAGATAATATTGAAATGTTGAATTTTGTGTTTTCGATTATATGCTGCATAACGATTTTGTGAAGCAAAAGAGAGTAAGAAACAATTTTTTATACATTTGAATACAATAATGAATTGCAAATCAACTAAAATGTATAGTTTTGTCATAACCATAAAACGGTATTTATAAACCATAAAAATGATAGTTAGATTATGAAACTAAAAATAGGTAATAAATTACTTTCTATTAGAGACGAACGCAGACTTTCGCAAGCTGAAATGGCTGATCTATTAGGGGTTCCAACTACAACTTATGCTAGAATCGAACGCAACGAATCGCCAGTTGAAATAGAAAGGGTTACCGATTTTTCAGACAAATTGCAAGTGCCTATTCAAGAACTTCTACCAGAAACTATTTCAATAACTAATAATAATCAAAACTGGGGGCAAGGTGGTGGAATCATTTTTGGCAACCAATATTTTTATATATCTAAAGAAGAAACTACTGAAATTATGATGCAAGAAAACGCTGCATTGAGAAAAAAAGTTTCTGATTTGGAAAAGAAAATTTCTGATAAAAAATAGTATGTTTTGTATTTTTGAAATTCAATTTCAATTAACTAAACTTAAGTTTTTTAATCAATAATTTTTGCTCTTACAAAGGGTTTCGATTCGTCAAAAAGTTTACGAAAGGTAATGTGTTTTTTCACAATATCTGCTCCAAAAGATTCTACAAGATGTATCATTTTAGGATTAAAATCGCCAATCCAATTCATTTCAAAAATATCATATTTGTCTTTTGGTTGGTTTATACGAGCAGCTTCTATAATAATTGCTCCTTCCACACCCCTGCCTTGGTATTCGGGAATGATGCCAAAAGCCACACCAAACATTTTTCTACACGATTTTTTTATTTTTTGATAATATAAAAATTTGATTTTTGCTAGCCAATCGAATTTGCCATTCAAGTATTTAAAAATCTGATTTAACTCAGGAATCATCAAGAAAAAACCAATAGGTTCGGAGCCATAATAAGCAAAAACCACAATATCGGTATCTACAATAGGGTTCATTTTTTTGAAAATACTAATAGCTTGTGCTTTTGCCATTCCCTTTACTCCGCCATGTTTTGCCCAAGCTTTGTTGTAAATCGTGAGAAAATCGTCAGCAAATTTTTCGAGTTGTTTTTTATCGTAGGTTTTGAAATTATAATTAGGATCACGAGCAATTCTGCGTGAACGTTCAAAATATTTTTCGGGCAATTCGGACTGAACGGGCATACTATAAGTGTATTGTTCAAAATAATTTTTGAAGCCATAATTTTCAAAAAATGCTTTGTAATACAGTTTGGTGTAAGGCATACAATAGTTTGGTTCGAGGTTTTGCCCCTCAACCAACAAGCCCCACCATTTATCACGTTCTCCAAAATTTATGGGTCCATCCATGGCTTCCATTCCTAGTTCTTGGTTGTATTTTTTGCAGGCATCAAAAAGTAAAAAAGCAGCATTTTCATCTTCAATACACTCAAAAAAACCCATTCCACCAGTGGCTTGTTCAGTAGTATTTGCTGTTTTTTTGTTTATAAATGCAGCCACTCTGCCAATTGTATTGGCTTGATTATCAACTAATATCCAACGTATACAGCTTCCGTGTCTAAAAAATTTATTTTCTTTTTCGTCAAAAACTGCTTCGATGTCTTTGTCGAGCGGTCGAATCCAATTTTTATCAGTTTTATATAATTCGGCAGGAAAATCTAAAAATGCACGAATTTGTTTTTTGTCTTTTACTTCAATCAGTTGCATAGATGCAAATATTATTTTTTACAAATATAGTTGCAATATGTAAATTTATAAGAATTGGTACTAAATAGAAATGATTTAGATTTTTAAAATCACAAACTCTACTCTTCGGTTTTGAGATTTGTTAAAGTCCGAAGTATTTGGCACAATGGGTTTTGTTTTTCCGTATCCTTTTGAGACTAATCTGATAGCTTGTATGCCATTAGTAGTCAAGTATTTAGCTACTTCATTTACTCTATTTTGCGATAATTTTGTATTATAATCATCCGAACCTTGGTTGTCGGTATGTCCTGCCAATTCGATATGAATTTTAGGATTATCGTACAAAAGTTTGATTAAGCGATTGAGTTCTGCTTTTGATTCAGCGGTAAGCGTAGCTTTATTGTATTCAAAAAAAACATTATTTAATCGAATACGTTGGCCAATTTCGAGCGGAGCAAGAAACAAATCTTTGGTAATTTCCTGATAATCAAACACATCCGACAAATCTAAACTTTCGTTAATGGCATAAAATCCTTGTCGTTCGGCACGAAAAGCATATTTTTTTTTTGGTTCTAAAATGATACTATAATGCCCAGTAAGTCCTTCGGAATTTGCTTCTCCAATCAGGCTATCTGTCTGAAAATCAGTATAAATAACATCAGCTTTAATTGGTTTTTTTGTTTTGAGGTTATATACATTTCCTTTTACTAACACAATGGGATTTGGTTTGGCAGAAGCAGGCAATTTTATGCGGTAAATATCGCTCAAACCCAAAGATTGTGCATCTGAAACTAAATAAGCATATTCACCAGAAGCGGGCAACGAAAAATATGCTTCCCATCCTTTTGTATTTACTTCTGGTCCCAAATTTTCTGGTACAGACCAATTTTGCCATGTGTCATCGAGTCTGCGAGAAATAAAAACATCGGCACTGCCATAGCCCGGATGCCCATACGAGGAAAAATATAATGTTTTGTTATCCGCAGCCAAAAATGGCGAAAATTCTGCTCCGTGTGTATTGATGTTTTTGCCCAAATTTATGGGTTCGGCATATTCGTTTTCGCTCGTTCTAAACGAAATATATAAATCGAGCGAACCGAATGTTTCATCACGCTGCACACTACTAATTAAATATTTTTTATCAGCTGAAAATGAGCTTGTTACGTATCTGTTTCGGTTGTAATAGTTTAACACATTAATATCTAACGGCACTCGCCATTTGCCCAAACTATCTTTTTTGGAAATAGACAATCCTATGTTTTTGAAACTGCCATTGGGTTTGTATTGGTTTGTAATCATAAGCGAATTATTATCGCCTGAAATGGCAATCACAAAATTGCTTTCGGTATTATTAAGTGGCGAACCCATGTTTTTAACATTACTCCACGTGCCATTTTCGGATTTTTCGCTAAACCAAATATCGTCTGTATGATTTTGTCCACCTGTATTTTCTGGATGATTTTTTCTAAAGATATATAATTGATTGCCGTCTGGCGAGATTACTGGACCTAACTCGGCATATTCTGAATTGATTTTTGGACCCAAATTTTCGAGTTTAAAGCCATTTATTGCATTTTTTATCTCTTTAAATCTTCTGAATTTGCCTTTAATATGTAAATTATCAAAAGCAACTAGTTGCATATTTTGAACATAAAAACCAATATGATTACCAGTTGAAATTTTATTTTTTACAAAATGCGAAAAAACCAATTTTTCATTAATAAAATAGTTAATTTTTATACCATTTCGCTCAATTTTAAGTTTGTTCCATTGCGATGAACCAAATAGATTTTGGGCAGTTGCCCAAGGTTTTATTTCGTCTAATTTACCATGAAAAACACGATATACGTGAAAAAAACCTTGCGATGAAATGCCAAAAAAGTTATAGTTTTCGTTGTCATCTGATGCCCATTTTATGCCAACAACATCGTGTTCGTTTGAAGTTTGCATTTTAAAAGAAGCTTCAATGCTAAAGTCTGCCGTATAATCGAGCGAAAAAACTTGCCAAATCGAAAATTGATGTTGCTTTTTTTTGTGTTGAAAAATGAGTTCACCATTTTTTGTTTCCAAAAACATAAGTTTTGGATTTATAGTATCTGATTGCCATGTTAAAAAAGTTTTATCAAAATTTTCAACAAAAACTGAATCTACAATTTGAGCTTTAGCTACAAAAAAAAGTAAAAACAAAATAGATATAACTTTGATTTTCAACAGATAATAGGTTTTGTTGGGCAAAGTTAATCGCAAATTTTATTTTTATGTAAAATCTATTTAGTATTGAAAAATGATGACACTAAAAGAACTTGAAAAACGTGTACAGGGTGGCGAAAATTTATATACTGAATTTAAACACAAAATAAATTTCCCCGAAAAAATTGCTCGTGAAATTGTGGCTTTTGCAAACACAAAAGGCGGACAACTTTTTATAGGCATAGATGATAATAAAACCATTTATGGACTCAAAAATGCCGATGAGGAGGTTTTTGCTTTAAAAAATGTAATCGAAAAATTTATAAAGTTTGATGTAAAATACAGTATTTCACTTATCAAAATAAACGAAAAAAAATCTGTATTACTTGCTGATATTCAAGAAAATAGCCAAAAACCAAACTTTGCTTTTGAGAAAGAAAATCAAAAACAAGGCATTGCTTATGTGCGTGTGGCAGATAAAAGTGTGCAAGCAAGTAGCGAAGTTATAAAATTGCTCAAACTCCAATCGCAAAACACAGAAATCAGGCTTCAGTTTGGCGAAATGCAACGAAAAATAGTTTCGCTAATCGACTCAAATGGATTTATAACAGTAAAAACTTTAGCCGAAAAAGAATTAATTTCTACATTTTCGGCATCTGAAAAACTAATAGAAATGGTTTTGGCAGGTTTTTTGCAAATTATTCCAGAAGAAGAAAAAGAAGATCGATATATTCTAAAATCTTAAAAAAAACTATTTTCGAATAGCTTGTTTGGCAGAAATAAATTTTCCAATGATGATTGCCAAAACAATGGTTGTATACAAATGTCCAGACACACACAAAATTATAGCCAGTGTTTTTGATGCAGGATGTATGGGCAGCATATCGCCATAGCCAACGGTAGTAATGGTTACAAAACTATAATAAATAAAGTTTTCAAATTTGTGAAAACTTACGTTTTCAGGCAATTTATAGGCTTCTGGAAGAGCCAATTCGAGTACCGAAGCCATGGTTGCACCACATAATCCCAACATGAAAAATCCTGCAATTGATGCATAAACTAAATTAGCAGAAATTTCATTACTTATTACTATTCTTGTAATCAACTCGATAGTAAAATATAGAAAATAAGCTGAATAGGTTACTTGTGTAATTAAATCTAAGGTAGAGTTGTTGATAATAAAAAAATCTATCCAAGTAAAAACTAAAGCAGAAAAACCAAGTGTGATTTCGATATAATCTAATCTTTTTCGTTCATAATCGGCATATAAGCCCGAAATCAACACAACTGTAATCAAACTCGAAAAATAAAATCGAGCCACATTTGTATCTTGAAAAAATGGTGAAACCAACAACAAACTAATAAGCGAAAAAAGCAACAAAAGATATTTGTTCTCTTTAGGAGAGATTTTATGAAAAAAATGCAGTCTTATTAAGGTTTCTTTAGTTGTATTCACGAGTAAAAAGAAATAAATATTTTAGGCTATGCAATACCTAGTTGTTCTAAATACTCTGGTGTAATATTTTTTTTCTGAGATATTGCTTTAATAGCAGTTTCAAGATGTCTAATTCTAATTTCTTGGCTTTGAGACTTTGATTCTAAAGGTGAAACAGCTGTACGCCTATCCCACAAAATAAAACTTGCGAATGCAAAAAGTATAGAAATTACTATTCCAAAAGCCCAATATTCAAACGACCTAGTTTCTGATTTTGCATCATCCATTTGTTTTTGCAAATCTTTTTTCGTTTCAGAAATCAAACTTGCATTATTATCAACTTTGGTTTCGAGTCTATCAAGTCTTTCAATTATTTCACGCTCAAAATTTTCTTCGGCTATTAAATTTGATGTTGCAATAAAAAATAAACAGAAAACAACAAAATGCTTCATTTTTACTAAATATGGTGCAATATAAATATTTTTGAGATTATAACGAATCAATTTTAAATTCTAGTCTTACAACTTTTTTGTTTTATGCAATTTATCAGGATTATTTGTCAAAAACTGTTTCCAACCCGAAGCCGAGCTTGCTTTAGAAAAAGTGGTTTTGGCTTGATAATGATGACATAAAGCCACAGCCAAAGCATCGGTAGCATCGAAAAATTCTGGCGTTTCCGTAATTTTAAACATTTGTAAAATCATGGCTGCCACTTGCTCTTTCGAGGCATTTCCATTGCCCGTAACCGATTGTTTTACTTTTTTGGGAGCATATTCTACCACAGGTATGCCACGTTCGAGTGCAGCCGCCAACGAAACTCCTTGTGCCCTACCCAATTTGAGCATCGATTGCACATTTTTGCCAAAAAATTGTGCTTCAATCGCAAAATAATCTGGCATATATTGCTCTATAAGTGCCGCAGTTTTGTCAAAAATTTTCTTCAATCGCAAAGCATGATCATCTTTATCGTATTTCGAAATATGCAAAACGCCATATTGTAGCAAATTGATTTTATTGTTTTTAACTTCAATTACGCCATAACCCATTACATTTGTGCCAGGATCGACACCCAAAATTATTTTTTCTTTAATTAGTTCTGTATCTTTCATCGATGTTCAAAATTAACTATAAATATTTTTTAAATGGATTAAAAATCACAATCACTTTGTTGAGTTTGATTTATTTGATTCATGTTTTTGAAAATCGGCAAAATATTTTAATCGAAATTGGCTCCGAATTACTTTCAGAAAAATCTAATAATCAATGGATTGCACTGGTTTTGGCATTTGTATTTGTGTTTTTTAATATGGGTTTTGAAGCCAAAAAATGGCAATATTTAGTGTCTAAAATTGAAAAAACTTCATTTTGGGTTTCGTTCAAAAGCATTTTGGCTGGCTCAACATTAGGATTAATTACACCACAAGCCCTTGGCGATTATGCCTCACGCATTTATTTTTTGAAAGATAAAAACGCAAAAGAAGCAGCTGGATTGGTTTTTTTGTCTCGAATAGCACAATTTTATATTACTATTTTATATGGTTTTATGGCATTTTTGGCTGCCCAGCATTTGTTTGCTTTTGAAAGCAATTTTTTTGGATTTTATAGTTTATCCATCCTTTTTTTAATTACTTTTTTTTCGTTTTCATTTTTATTATTTGCCTCATCGTTTGTTTTTTGTTTTAAAAAATACGCAATACTCAAAAAAACGATTCCTTATTTTATCGGAATTGCCAAATGTAATTTAAAAGATTTTGGTATTGTATTTGGTTTATCATGGCTTCGTTTTTTGGTTTTTTCGGCTCAATATCTCTTATTTTTATACTTTTTTGGCATTGATGTTTCTCAGATCACAGTTGTTTTGTGTGTTTGGCTCACTTTTTTTACGAAATCAATTTTACCAGCACTCGGATTTTTTAGTGAAATCACCCTTAGAGAAGCAGCAGCCATTTATTTTTTTACAAAAGCTGGAATGGAAATAGATAAAATCATGTTAGCTAGTTTATCTTTGTGGATAATTAATAACATTTTGCCAAGTTTGGCAGGTTTGATTGTGATATTAAAATTAAAAAATAGCAGAACGAATTAAGTAACACTTTGTAATTTGAAATTCAAAAGTTGATTATTTGTTTTTCAATCGTAATGTTTTGAGTATATTTGAACTAGATGTAAGTTAGAAATTTCATTTAATGAATTATAAAGAGTACATAAATCAAACTTTAACGCCTAAAATAACTGAAAAAGAAGTTGTTTTAGACTTATTTGCTGGTTGTGGTGGCTTGTCTTTGGGTTTTGAGGCTGTTGGTTTTGAGACTGTTGGTTATGAAATGGAAACTTCTGCTACAAATACATATAACAAAAATCTGAAAGGAGAATGTTTTGCTACAAAACTTGACCTTAATTTTGAATACCCACAAGCTGATATTGTAATTGGCGGTCCACCATGTCAACCGTTTAGTGTTGGTGGACACCAAAAAGGTATGGAAGATGCAAGAGATGGCTTTCCCATTTTTATTGACGCTGTGAAAAAATTACAGCCAAAAGTATTTATGTTTGAAAATGTTAGAGGACTTTTATATTCAAACAAGTGGTACTTTGATTTAGTAATAGAGGAATTACAAAAATTAGGATATTTTATTGACTATAAATTATTAAATGCTGTAAACTTTGGAGTACCTCAAAATAGAGAACGATTATTTGTAATTGGACATAGAGCAAAATTTAATTTTCCAAAACTAAATACTAAAAAAGTTACAGTTGGCGAAGCAATAGGCGATACAATGTACACTACACCAGATGAAAGTAAATTTTTAAATGAAGCACAAGACAGATACGTAGCAAACTATGAAAAAGCGTCAGCTTGTGTAAATCCAAGAGATTTATATGCAGACAGACCAGCAAGAACATTGACTTGTAGAAATCTTGCAGGTGCAACAGGTGATATGCAACGAGTTAAATTACTTGACGGAAGAAGAAGAAGAATTTTGCATAGTGAAGCAGCAAGACTACAAAGTTTTCCTGATTGGTATGAATTTATTGGAAATGAAACACAAAGATTTAATCAAATAGGCAATGCTGTACCACCACTTTTGGCTTATCAAATGGCACTTTCAATTAAAGAATGTTACAACTCTGAAACTTCATTTTCTACATTTGAAGTTTTAGAAAAAAATCAACAAGCAAATAATGTGCTTACCTTATTCTAAATAATGAAGAATTACATACCTAAGAGTAAAAAATCAAAAGCAGTACAGCAAATCATAAATGAAGCACTTGACATTTTAGCAAGTGTCGGTATTCCCTTGGACAAAACTGAAAGAGCATTGGAGAGAATGGCAGTTTGCTTTTTGGCTGTTGCAGGAGTAACAAAAAAATGGTCAACGGCAAAAGAAAACACAAATTTGAAATCAAGAGCAATTATCACTTTTGTAAATGAACATTTTGAGGAAAAGATTTCTTCGGGCTCTTATGACGATATTCGTAGAAAAGATTTAAAATTATTGGTACTTGCCGACATTGTTGAAAATAGTGGCGTTAATAAAGGTTCAGCTACAAACGACCCAACAAGAGGATATGCTTTACAAAAAGATTTCAAAAATCTAATTGTTACTTACAAAACAGACAAGTGGGCTAAGAATTTAAAAGCCTTTAATAAGGACAAGCCTTCTCTTGCTGAAATTTTAGAAAGAAAAAGAAACATTGAAAAAATACCTGTAAAACTTCCAAGTGGCAAACCACTTGAACTTTCACTTGGTGAACACAATGTTTTACAAAAAGAAATTATTGAGCAGTTTTTACCACGATTTGGTAGCGATTGTGTTGTTTTGTATATAGGCGACACTTCAAATAAATCATTACACATTGAAACCAAAGAATTAGAAAAATTAAATTTCTTTGAGCTTTCACACGATGAATTACCCGACATAATTGCATTTAGCAAAAAGAATAATTGGCTATACTTAATTGAAGCAGTTCATAGTTCGGGTCCAATGAGTGAAACAAGAGTTTTAGAACTTAAAAAAATGTTGAAAGACTGCAAGGCAGAATTAATTTTCGTTACCAGTTTTCTAACAAGACAAGAATTTAAAAAATGGATGCTTGATGTAGCTTGGGAGACAGAAGTTTGGATTGCTGACAACCCAGACCATTTAATTCATTTCAATGGACACAAATTTTTAGGAGCTTACAAACCAGCGTCAAATAATTAAAAAACAATCGAACGAATTAAGCCTATGAAATTAGATATTTTAGCCATTGCCGCACATCCTGACGATGTAGAACTTGCAGCTGCTGGCACACTCATGAGCCATATTGCACAAGGAAAAAAATGCGGAATTTTAGACCTGACCGAAGGCGAGATGGGCACAAGAGGCAGTGTGCAGCTGCGAAAACTTGAAGCAGAAACGGCTTCGCAAATTATGGGAATTTCTGTGAGAGAAAATATAAATATTGGCGATTGTACATTTGAAAATACTTTTGAAAACCAAAAAGCAATTATTCGAATCATTCGGAAATATCAACCCGAAATTTTGTTGATAAATGCCCCCGAAGACCGACATCCAGACCATGGCAAAGCAGCAAAACTCGCAACCGATGCACAGTTTTTTTCAGGCTTAAGAAAAATAGAAACCATTGATAATCAGGCTATTCAGACTCCTTGGCGACCAAAATTTGTTTATCATTATGTTCAAGACAAATATTTAACACCGGATTTTGTGGTTGATATCACACCCTATTTTAACCAAAAAATAGCTGCTATAAAGGCATATAAAACGCAGTTTTACGATCCAAATAGCTCAGAACCAAGCACATATATTGCCGATGAAAAGTATTTTGCATACCTTGAAGCTCGTGCTTTAGAATACGGACATTCGATTGGTGTAAAATATGCCGAAGGTTTTATTAAGCAAAAACAACTAGGTATTAAAAATATTTTTGATTTAATTTGAAATATTACTTTCACATAAATTAACTGTTATAAAGAAATGGTTTTAAACAAGTTACAAAAAGATAGCTTCCTTATTTTAGAAGTAATTGGCGATTTAGATGCTAGTTCATGCCTTGTTTTAGACACTGCAATAGCCTTTGCTATGGAACAAAACGAAAAAGCCATCGTAATAGACTGTACCAAGATGCACTATATTTCTTCGGCTGGACTAGGAGTTTTTGTTTCTTATTTATCCGATTTCGAAGCCAATGGTGTGTATTTTGCTTTGCTAAATGTAAACGACAATGTTAAAAACATTTTATCTGTATTAGGTCTTGAAAAACTGGTCAACATTATTGAACAACTCCCTAGCCGATAAAAATAGCATTTACGGATTCAATTCTCCATGCTCAAAAGAAAACCTCAAAAATATACGTGAATTTATAAAAAACATACTTGTTTTAAAAAACATTACCGACCCAGAGCAAAATCAAATCATTGTTGCCGTTGATGAAATTTGCACCAATTCCATTGTTCATGGAAACAAAGAAAACACAAATAAATGTATCGATATTTATTGCAAATATTTGAAAGAAGAACTTGTGATAGAAATTATTGATAAAGGTTTGGCTTACAATATTTCTAACTACAAAGAGCCTAGTATTCAGCAACTTATCAACGAAAAACAAAAAGGAAGCATGGGTTTGATGCTAGTCAAACGCATGATGGATAATATAGAATTTTTACGTGTTGGTGATAAAAATATTTGTCGAATGGTAAAAAAGGTTCACTATTCAACTTAAAAATATTTCAAATTACTTTTGGTTTGAAATCACTAAAATTTTTACTCACTTTAAATCGTCATCAAAAAGTGTATCAGACATATAAGCATAATCTTTTCCAGTACCCATTTTTACCTTAGATTTTGCTTCATTTTTTGAATTTCTTACAGGCTTTACAATTTCTGTTTGTTTTTTCATTTGGCAAAAGTATTTAAAACAAAATTACAAAATTAATTTTTATGATACAATTTCAATTATTGAGTTTCTAACACCTCAAGCTCTGCATTTTTAAACAAAAACCCAGTGTGATTTAGATGAATGACATTTTGTGCAAATTTGATTTTGTTATCAAACTTTCTAAATTTTGATAATGTCAAAAGCGGTTCTGCTCCTTTTTGGGCTGTTTCAGGATTTATAGTTGTTATTACACATCGCGTGCAAGGTTTTAAAACTTGCATCAAAATTTCCCCTATTTTTATCAGCCTCCAATTATCATCTTCAAATGGTATAGCTCCAGAAATTACTAAATTGGGTCTAAATCGTTTCATATCAATTTTTTGTTCGAGTTTTTCATTCAAAAAATCAAGCGAAGCCTCGGTTGCCATCAATATCGGAAATCCATCGCTAAATGCTGTTGTGGCTTTTGTAGTGTTAAATTTCTCATCAACTATTCTTTTAGTTGTTTCGGGCATGTAAACCAATGTGCAATTTGTTTGCAAATAGTCTGAAAACCAGCGATTTGCATCATCAGAAAAAGCAAGGGCATTGCAGCTATCTTCCCAAACTTTACATTCAATAAGTTTTCCATTTTTAGGTTCTAATGGTACTGAAATTTTGGAAAAACCTTCGGCACTTATTATTAATGTATCGTTTTCTGTTTTTATATCAATCAGTGCCATTTTTGCGTGAGTACGTTGCGTAATAAAATTGAAATTTTCGTCCACAACCATCATTCTGCGGTCGTGCTTAAATCCCATTTTATCGAGTTCGACTTTATCTAACAAAATTCCTCTACATGATTTTATAGGATAAATCCATAATTGACTGATTGAAAGCATATTAAATTGAGTTTTTACTATTATTTAGCTTATGACAAATCGTTTTAATACAAAAAAATATAATACTTTTTTAACCCATTAATTATTTTCCAACAAAGTTAGAAAATAACGATTATTAATCCTAAAATATCGTTTTTCCAGTATAATTCACAAACAATTCTAAGGCTTTTGTACCCAAAAATGAGTTTCCTGATTCACTCAATTCGGAAAATCACAATTTCGCCTGGCATAATTATAAAAGCATTACAGTCTAAACAATTTAACTTTACAAAGTCTAAACATGATTAAATTAGTGATAAAATTAGGGGTTATAGTAAGTTAAATCGAATACAAATTTATATCTTTGAAAGGTGGAAAGAATATATTTAGACACTTCTATTTTTGGTGGATATTATGAACCTGAATTTGAATTTTGGACAAAAGTACTTTTTGATAAGATTTTTAAAGGCGAATATAAAGTTCTTGTTTCACGACTTACTGATATTGAACTTGAAAATGCACCTCAGAAAGTAAAAAATTTAGCTATTTCGTTACCTAAAAGTAATATTGAATGGTTAGATATTACAACAGAAGCGGTAGAATTAGCCGACAAATACATTGATGAAAAAGTGGTAGGGCAGACTAGCCATTCAGACTGTATTCATATTGCAATTGCTACGCTTTACCATGCTGACGTTTTAGTGAGCTGGAATTTCAAACACATTGTAAATCATATCCGAATTAGAGGATATAACGCTGTAAACTACAAATACGGACACAAAATACTTGATATACGTTCACCTAGAGAAGTTTTAAAATATGAAGACTAAAGAAATAACAAACGAAAATATGGTGCTTACTGAACTTCGTTTGATTCGAGATAAAATTAGTAATGAAATAATAGGAATGACTCCAGAACAAGTTGTTGCATATTTGAAAAACAAAAATACACTTCACAAAATATCTTTTTGGAAATAGTAACAATTGCGTAAATGAAAGTTTTTAGAGTTTAGAACACCAAAATTGTGTTTTTAACTCTAAAATATCGTTTTTCCAGTATAATTCACAAATAATTCTAAGGCTTTTGTACCCAAAAATGAGTTTCCTGATTCACTCAATTCGGGTGCCCAAACACAAATTACCATTTCGCCTGGCACTACTGTAACTATACCACCACCAACACCACTTTTTGACGGCAATCCGACTGAATAGGCAAATTCTCCCACATAATCATACATACCACACGTGAGCATCAGTGCATTTATTCTATCCGAATCCTTTTTTGAAATAATACGTTCACCTGTGCTTGGCAACACACCATCGTTTGCCAAATAAAGTAAGGATTTTGATAAATCTACGCACCGCATTGCAAGCGAACATTGATTAAAATATACATCTAAAACCACTCTAACTTGGTTGTGGATATTTCCAAAACTTTTCATAAAATAGCCCATTGCCAAATTTCTATTTCCTGTTTCTCGCTCCGATTGGGCTACTTCTTCATCAAAATGGATGGTAGTTTCGGTTAGTTTATTTACAAATTTTAAAATTTCATTTTTTGGGTTTTCATAATGCGAAGTCAAAATATCAGTAATCACATGTGCACCTGCATTGATAAAAGGATTGCGTGGAATACCATTTTCGTGTTCTAATTGCACTAAAGAATTGAATTTACTGCCCGAAGGTTCTCTGCCTACACGTTTCCAAAGAGCCTCATGTTCGAGCGACATTGCCATACTCAACGTAAAAACTTTTGAAATACTTTGAATCGAAAACAATTCTTTGGCATCGCCAATAGCATATTTTTCGCCACGAACGGTGTGGATAGACATTCCAAATTTAGTTGGATTTACTTTTGCCAAAGCAGGAATATAATCAGCCACTTTGCCTTGTCCAAAATAAGGCTGAACTTCTTTTTTAATTTGTTCTAATACACTTTGGTAATTCATTCTTTCTAAATTTTAACTCAAATTAAACGATTATTTGTACAATAAAATACTGTATAACTTTGTTTATAAATATTGGAATGAAAAAAGGTGCAGATGCGTAAATTTGAAACATGGAAACCACCAACTCAACCCAACGCAAAACCTTTAAACCCAAAGCCACTTCTCTGCTAGATGGATTAGGAAAAGTACCACCACAAGCCCTCGATTTGGAAGAAGCTGTGCTAGGTGCTTTGCTAATAGATAAAGAATGTCTATCAAAAGTATCTGATTTTTTGCGTGTAGAGGCATTTTATAGCGAAAAAAACCAGTTTATTTATCAAGCCATTTTATCGCTTTTTTCAAAATCGGAGCCAATAGATATTAGAACAGTTGTGAATGAACTGCGATTATCGGGCAAACTCGAAATTGTAGGTGGACCATTTTATGTTTCAGAATTAACTTTCAAAATACAATCTTCAGCCAATATCGAATATCATGCTCGTATTTTGGTTCAATATTCGCTAAAAAGAACACTAATTGGTGTTTCTTCAGAAATTCAACGCGATTCGTTTGACGATACACGTGATGTTTTTCAGATTTTAGACCATGCTCAACAACAACTTTTTGAAGTTTCGGAGCAGATGCAGAAAAAAAACTTTATGCCTGTTGAAGGTTTGGTGCAATTAGCCTTGAAAGAAATCGAAGAAAAACGCAAACATACCGATGGATTAACGGGTGTGCCAAGTGGATTTTTGGCTTTAGACAGACTTACATCAGGTTGGCAAAAAAGCGATTTGGTAATTATTGCTGCTCGACCAGCAATGGGAAAAACCGCTTTTGTGCTTTCCACAATCCGAAATGCGGCTGTTGATCACGGAAAATCTTGTGCTATTTTTTCGCTCGAAATGTCGAACGTACAGTTGATGTTGCGTTTGATTTCTTCGGAAGCAGAAATCGAATCCGAAAAAATCAAAAAAGGAAGATTAGAAGATCACGAATGGATTCAGCTGGGCAAAAAAGCCAGCAATTTAGCCAAATCAAAAATATTTATAGACGATACACCTGCATTGAGCGTATTGGAACTTCGTTCGAAATGCCGAAGACTAAAATCGCAACACAATATTGAATTGATTGTGATAGATTATATGCAATTGATGAGTGGCGACACGGGTTCAAAAAATGGCGGAAATCGTGAGCAAGAAATTGCTTATATTTCTCGCTCACTCAAAGGTTTGGCAAAAGAGTTGGATGTGCCAGTGATTGCACTTTCGCAGTTGAGTCGTGCCACAGAAACGCGTGGAGGAAGCAAAATACCCATGCTCTCGGATTTGAGAGAATCAGGTTCTATTGAGCAAGATGCAGACATTGTGATGTTTATTCACAGACCAGAGTATTATGGACTAACAGAAGACGAAGAGGGAATGCCAACAGCAGGTGTTGGAAATATCATTGTTGCCAAACATAGAAACGGACCAGTTGATACGGTGAAACTTCGTTATATTGGTAAATTTACAAAATTCTGCGATTTTGAAGAAAATGGATTTTCGGGTGGCGGGTTTTCAGAAATTGGCAGTATGGGCTTTCCTGATGTAAAAGGTGTTGGATTTTCGCAAAACGAAGTTAGAATTCCGAGCAAAAATTGGGATAACAACGACAAAAATAAAAATATAGATTTGGGAAAAGCTAGTGATTATGATAACACTCCACCACCGTTTTAAATAGATTTATTTTAGCGTATTTTAATTTTTTAGTATATTTTTTATAACGACACTTTATGTCGTTGTGTATACTTACTTTTGTCAAAAATAGTAACATGCAAAAACGTATATTTCTACAAAGGTATTTACTTATTATTCGAAAATTAAGAACCCAAAAACTGGTTTCTGCCAATGAGCTTTTTAGTTTTTTGAAACGAGAATCAGAATTGATGGAAGAAAAATTTGAAATTTCTAAACGAACTTTTCAAAGAGACATCAAGGATATAGAATCAATTTTCGGTATTTATATCAAGTTTGACCGCAAAGAAAAAGGCTATTTTATAGATGAAGAATTGGAAGAAGAAGCCAATACTCGCATTTTAGAATCGATGGATTTAATAAGTGCATTAAAATCTTCCGAAAAAAAATCGCCATACATTCTTTTCGAACCAAGAGCCGAGCAAGGTTCACAATTTATGCATGGATTGATACATGCAATACAAAATAAAAAATGTGTGAAAGTACATCATAAAAAGTTTTGGGAAGATGATGTGAAAACGCATATACTAAAACCGTATGCAATAAAGGAGTTTAAAAACAGATGGTATTTAGTATGCGCTGGTTTGGAGTCAGAGACAATAAAAACGTTTGGATTAGACCGAATTTATGATCTTGAAATCACGAGTGATACCTTCAAAATACCAAACGGATTAAATATTGAAGAATATTTCAAGGATTGTTTTGGGATAATCAACCCAATAGAAGAAAAACCAGAATTGATTGAGCTTTCCATATCGGCAGACCAAGCGGGATATTTAAAAACCCTTCCCATTCATCATTCTCAAAATATAGTTTTTGAAAACGAAGAAGAAATCAGAATTACACTTTTTGTAAAAGTAACATATGATTTGATAAAAGAATTGAGGTCGTTTGGAAAAGATTTAACTGTAATTGACCCAAAATCATTAACTGAAAAATTTTAAAACAATAATTCAAGAATTTAAAAAAGCAGATTCATATTTAATATACTTAAAAAATAATTTCCATGACTAAGACAAAATCTTTATTTATAAATGCAGCGAATTGGTTAAACGCACAATATACGAATGATATAAAAAATGATAGCTGGCTAGTAAATGATATTTTTGATAATAAAAGTTGTCGGTGCCTGAAATACGTTGACCGTTTTGAAGAGTAAAAACGGATTAAAGTATATATAAAAATGGCAACATTAGAGACTTACAAATTGACCGAATCA
>RDZG01000005.1 GCA_004293915.1 Bacteroidota bacterium
ATAGAATGAAACAGTTTTGGAAAATGTTTTCTCAATACCAAAAACCCAATGAATTTATAGTTGACTTATGTAATCTTAATTTTTCGGTTTAATATAATGATAAATGATTTGCAGATGCATACTCAAAATGATGCTTTTTGTAAAAAATTTATTCGAGGAATTGATGGCGCATTAGATTGGCATAAATCTTTTTTGAGTGAAAAAAACATGCTTAAAGATATCACAAACTGGAATTTTATTGATTGGCCCGATGAATGGAAATGGGATACAAAAGTAGGTTTTGGTGGAATACCCTTTGGTTCTCCGAAAGGATATTCTTCGATTCTTAATTTGCAATATGTTTATACTTTAAAAAAAGTGGCAGAAATGTATCAAGAATGGGGCTTGGTTTTAAAAGCAAATGCATATCAAGAATTAGCAAATACCATTCAAGAAGCGACCATGAAAGCGTGTTGGGACGAATCTAAAGCCATGATTGCCGATACACCCGACAAAAAAACTTTTAGCCAACATGCCAACCTGTGGGTAATACTAAACGATATGTTGCCACTAGAAAAAAGAAAAGAATTTATGCAAAAAATAATTGCTGATAAAACACTCATTCAATGTACCGTTTACTATAAATTCTATTTGTTTCAAGCCGTGAAAAAGGCAGGAATAGGCAACCAATACCTCGAACAATTATATCCATGGAAAGAAATGTTGGACATAGGGCTAACCACTTTTGCCGAAAGACCAGAACCTACTCGCAGCGATTGCCATGCTTGGAGTGCAAGCCCAAATTATGATTTACTAGCCACTGTTTTGGGTATAGAACCCGCCTCTTCGGGCTTCAAAACCATTAGCATCAAACCCAATTTAGGAAAACTAAAAAAAGCAAGTGGACAAGTCCCACATCCAAATGGAGTAATAAAAGTAAACTATTCAATTAATAATGAAGGAGGTCTTGAAGCAGAAATTACACTTCCAGAAAAAACTAATAGATTGTTTATTTGGAAAGACAAAGAATACATCATCCGTAGTGGATTTCAAAAATTTAAAATATAATTTTATGTTAATATAAATCCAAAGAATGGAGCTGTTGATTTTGAATTTATAGCTAGTACTAAAAAACTGTCTATTTTGTAATCAATTATATTTTCCAAGGGTCAATCACTTTTAATCCTTCAATAGAGCCAAAATCTTTAGTGTTTCTAGTAATTAGTATAAGATCATATACTAGAGCAGTAGCAGCAATTATGGCATCAGGAAGTTTAGTTTTGTATTGTTGCCTGATTTCAATTGTTCTAGCGACAATATTAGTATTTAAAGATTCATATACTATGGCAATTTTTATAAACTCTTCAAGAGTAAATTTTTCGTGTTGAGTTGTTTTGTTACTGGCAAATAATTCGATACTTGTAATTACAGAAACGATAGGTTCAATGCCGTTAAGCAAGTTTCTAGCATTTAGTGGTAACTTTGAATTGCAAAAATCAATAACGGTGTTGGTATCAAGTAAATACATCAATTTTTATAATTGCTTATTTAATCGTTCATCCCAGGTTTTTCTGCTTTCTACCGTTTGTTTTTGTAAGTCATTTGCAGTTGCATCACTTAAAGTTCCCCAAAAATCTGCCATTGTCTTTTTAGGAATTACAGATTTTTCTTCTGTTAGTTCATCTAAAGCATAATAGAATAACTCAATCTGTTTTCCTACATATTTTTGTGGAATTGAAATTGAAATATTAGCTTTTTTTGGTGTAAGGAGCGTCTTAACCATTGCTTTTATTTTTAATTGATATTTACAAAAATAGCATTATTTTATAAAAAAACTAAAATAATGATTCTAAGATTTATCATACCCAACAATAGTAGTTACTTCCTTTAGATTTTTTTTTAATTTTTCTTTTATCAACTAGAAACAAAAAAACTTAGTATTTTAGAGCAACTATGAAACGGACTCTACTTTCTTATCTTATTTTTTATAGTTTTTACTGCGTCTATACTTGCGTTAAATTCAAATCCGATTAATAAAACAAGCGATGTAATATAGAACCAAAGCATCATTCCGATAAGTGTGCCTATTGAACCATAAAGTTTATTATAAGATGAAAAATTGTTGATATAAATCGTAAACGAAACAGAAGTAATAACATTTAATACAGTAGCTATTACAGCTCCATGCGAAAAAAAACTCCAACGAATACGTACAGATGGTGCTAAAAAATATATCATAGAAGTATGAGATAAATAATATATGATTTTATATATTCTAAATCTTTGAGATAATTAATAAGAAATTCTCCAATATTTAATACTACAATGGCTACCAAAAGTGAAACCACCAACAAAAGTGTAAGACCTAAAGCCACTAATCTAGTTTTCAAAAATCCACGTTTTTCAACCGTATTTTTATAACAATGATTAAAGGCATTCATCATCGAAAGTGTGCCATTCATGGCTGCAAAAATCGAAAGCAAAAAACCAAATGATAATAAACCTCCACGTGGTTTTTTCAAAATATCTAGTATTGTACTCGACATCATTTCGTACATATTTGTAGGCATCGATTGGCTCATAAAACTGAGAATTTCAGCAGTATAATCTCCAATTGGCAAGTAGGGAATTAAAGTAAATAAAAATATAATTGCAGGAAAAATTGCCAAAATAAAGTTAAATGCCATCGATTGGGCTTTTGATTGAATATCATCATGGATAATTTCCTTAAAAAAATCTTTCAAAATCAATCGCAAACTGAGTTTATGTTTGGTAATGGTAGTTTTATGCAAAAATAAAACTACCTTATTGTATGGCTTAAATTTATTTAAAATGGGATGCATATTTCGAATTTTAACAAAAATATAAACTTTATAAATCAAATGCGTAAAACACATTAAAAATCAATCAAAAAATGAATCAAACCACTGATTTTTATGATATAGATGCATTCTTAAGCGAAGAACAAAAGCTGATTCGAGCTTCAATTCGTGATTTTGTGTCGAAAGAAATTGAACCAACTATCGAAAAGCAAGCCCAAGCAAGTGTATTTAATGTGGATTGGGTAAAAAAAATGGGAGAAATGGGAATTTTTGGACCTACAATCCCGCAAATTTATGGAGGTGGTGGTTTAGATTATATTTCTTACGGAATTATTATGCAAGAATTAGAGCATTGCGATAGCGGTATACGCTCTGTTGCTTCGGTTCAAAACTCCTTGGTAATGTATCCGATTTATACTTTTGGTGATGAAATTCAACGAAATAAATATCTACCAAAATTAGCTTCAGGAGCTTTTTTAGGTTGTTTTGGGCTAACAGAACCCAATCACGGTTCCGACCCAAATAGTATGATAACTCATTTTGAAGACAAAGGCGATTATGTACTTTTGAATGGTTCAAAAATGTGGATTTCAAATTCTCCTATTGCAGATATTGCGGTTGTTTGGGCAAAAGATGAACAAAAACGTATTCATGGATTGATTATAGAAAAAGGGATGGAAGGTTTTTCGGCACCAGAAATCAAAAATAAATGGTCGCTTCGCACGAGTATTACAGGTGAATTGGTTTTTGAAAATGTAAAAGTTCCAAAAGCAAATATTTTGCCCAATAAATCAGGACTAGGAGCTCCTTTGATGTGTTTAGATTCGGCTCGATATGGCATTTCTTGGGGAGCAATTGGTACTGCCATTGCTTGTTATGAAACGGCTAGAGATTATTCGCTCCAACGCCATCAGTTTGGAAAACCAATAGCGGCATTTCAATTAACTCAAAAAAAGTTAGCCGAAATGCTTACAGAAATTACCAAAGCACAACTTTTGGCATGGCGATTAGGTATGCTGATGAACGAAAAAAAAGCAACATCAGCTCAAATTTCGATGGCAAAACGCAACAATGTGGCTATGGCAATACAAATTGCACGTGAAGCACGCCAAATTTTGGGTGGAATGGGAATTGTTGGCGATTTTCCTATTATGCGGCATTTGATGAATCTAGAAAGTGTGATTACTTACGAAGGTACACATGATATTCATTTGCTAATTTTAGGAAAAGAAATAACTGGAATTCAGGCTTTTAGTTGAAAATAAAATTAATAGTTATTTTTGGAAACGAATCTTAAAAATATAAAATGAGCCAAATTATCACAATAGAAATAATAGTAAATGCTCCAATTGAAAAAGTTTGGAAATATTGGACTGATCCTGAGTATATTATAAAGTGGACTTTTGCTACTGAAGATTGGTGTTGCCCCAAAGCCAAAAACGATTTGAAAGTAGGTGGAAAATTCAACACCCGTATGGAAGCTAAAGATGGCAGTTTTGGTTTTGATTTTGAAGGAACATATTCCGAAGTTGTAATAAATAAAAAAATTGCCTATACTATTATAGATGGCAGAACTGTTGATATTCAATTCATATCAGATGGAAATCAAACTAAAATCATCGAAGCTTTTGAAGCTGAAAACGAAAATAGTTTAGAATTACAAAAGAATGGATGGCAAGCTATTTTGGGAAATTTCAAAAAACTAGTCGAGAATTAGTTCTATTGGATTTACTATATAACTACCTCAAATCAAACTTATGATTTTTAGAACCTTTATTTTTTTGAAAATTTCTGTGTCCTGCAGGATGAATTCTTTTTGAATCTTTTTTGTTTCCAAATGGAAGCGTATATTCTAGTTTTATGTTTAACATAAAGTAACTATCTAGGATTTTTCCTTTCGAGTTTGAACGTAAGTCAGTAGTAGTACGATCAGCAAGTGCGTATCTGTCAGCCAATTGTGCATCTATAACTGGAATTTGAGATTTATCAGGATAGTGGCTTTGAGAGGCTAAATCATCTAAATTATCAGTAAAAGTGTTTGTAAAAGTTAAATCTACTCCTAAATCTAACATTCGGGTTAAACTAACTCGCATCCCTGCTCCATAGGTAACCAAAAATGTAATTGGACTATAAAAGCCATTCTGTTGTTTTTCTAGCGAAGTGTATATTTTTCGCAAAGAATACCTTTCGCCATTTAATTCTGCAGTTGGATTAAAATACATTACACCAATTCCAGCAATTAAATAAGGTGCTACACCTAAATTTACACCTTTTTCTAACGAACCATCGCCATAATATTTCATAAAAGGCAAAATATCAAATGTTCCAAAAACTTCTAAATTGTAAATTGGTGTTCTAAAACTTAAATTACGCTCAAATCTACCTCCACCTTCAGGCTGTTTTACATCTGATTTTGCATCACTACCCGCCAATGCCGCATGTCTAAAAAGCCCTCCAACGCAAAAACGAGGGCTAATTCTATATTTTATTCCTAAATTAATTTGATAATTTAATGTCTTAAAGCTGTGTTGAGTAGAAGCTAATTGACCATAATATGATGTTGTGCCAATTCCAACAAATACCGAAAGTGGATAAATTACTTTATTTGTTAGTGCAACTTCGCCTCCGTTTCCCTTTGTTTCTGTTTGTTTTTGAGAAAATGATATAAAATGCCCTAAAAAAAATAACGTTGTGATTATATATTTAATTTTCATATTTTTTATTTATCGTACTAAAATAAAAATTTTTGTTACTTAACTATATACAAACTTAATTAAAAAAATAATTTCAACCTATTTTTTGTTAATTTCCATTGAAAAGTACAAAAAACTATCATCAAAGTTATATCTATATGAATTAACAAAATTTAGAAATATTTTTTGATATTATGAATCAGAAAAATGTGTACTTTTGCAGTCCTTTTTCAAAAAACATCTTAAAACAAAAATAAAAGTTCCAAAAACATGGAAATTACATTAGAAAAGAAAGACAAAGTTAATGCGGCTTTAAAAATAAATTTAGTTGAAACAGATTACAAACCAATTTATGCAGAAAAGCTAAAGGAATATGGTAAAAAAGTTCAGTTAAAAGGCTTTAGACCAGGAAAAGTTCCTTCGTCATTGGTCGAAAAAATGTATGGAAAATCTATTTTAGTTGAAGAGATTAATGGTATTGTTTCAAAATCTATAAACGATTATTTAAAAGACAATAAGGTTGATATTTTAGGTGATCCAATGCCAGAAGAAAAAGCAATGGCTTCTATCAATTGGGATACGCAAAAGGATTTTAATTTTGTTTATAATCTTGGTTTAGCACCAGAATTTACATACGATTTGTCTGAAAAAACGCAAATTACTAATTATAAAATTACGTTTACAGACAAAATTTTAAAAGAAACATTAGAAAATTTACGTAAACAATTTGGCACGTATGCCGATGGCGAATCGTCTGATGTTGAGGATATTATCTATGCGGATGTGAAAGACGAAGCTGGAAAAGAATACAAAGCAATTATTCCACAATATAGAGTTGCAGAAGTAGAGAAATCAAATTTTGTAGGTTTGAAAATTGGTCAAACTTTTTCTAAAGATGCACGAACTGTGATGCTTGATGATGCAACTATTGCTCATATTTTAGGAATAGACAAAAAAGAAGCTGAGTTTGTAAACGGAAATTTAACTTTTACAATTACTCGAATTAGCAAACAAGCTTTAGCTGATTATAATGAAGAGTTTTATGCAAAAGTTTTTAGAGGAGTTGAGATAAAATCTTACGAAGAGTTTGAGTCTAAAGTAAAAGAAAATATCGAAAGTTCGTACAAAAACGAAGCAAAAAATGCTCTTTTCAACGAGATTTTTGATACTTACACACAAAGCTTAAAAATTGAATTACCAACAGATTTTCTAAAAAATTGGTTGTTTATTTCAAACGAAGGTAAAATTTCAAAAGAAGATATTGAAAAAGAATATATTGGATTTGAAACAGGTTTGAAATGGGATTTGCTTAAAAACAAAATTGCAAAAGATTTTTCGCTAAATGTTGAACATGCTGATGTAATGGTTCGTGCAAACGAAATGGTAAAATCGCAATTTGGTATGATGGGCAATAATTTGGACGAAGAAATGGAAAAATTAATCGCTTCTTGGGCTGAAAACTTTGTTAAAAAAGATAATGGCAAAGAATACCGCAGAATTTTTGATAGTTTATTTACCGAAAAAGTAATTGATACCATTGCTTCAAAAGTAAAATTGAAAGAAGAAAAAGTTGATATTGATAAATTTGTAGAAATACAAAAAGAAAAAAAATCAGTAAAATAATTTGCTAAATTAATTAAAGCTAAAATCCTGCCCCAAAGGCAGGATTTTTTATTACAACGATAATTTTAAATACAAATTCGATTTTGGCTGGCATTTATATTCATATTCCTTTTTGCAAAAAAGCATGTCATTATTGCGATTTTCATTTTTCTACTAATCAAACTTTGAAACAAGAAATGGTTAATTCAATTTGCATTGAATTAAAAAGTAAAAAAGATTTTTTGAGTTATGAAAAAATCGAAAGTATTTATTTTGGTGGTGGTACACCAAGTTTGTTGTCTGAAATTCAACTCAATCAAATAATAAATTCAATTTATACAAACTATTCTATTTCTGAAAATCCCGAAATAACACTCGAAGCAAATCCAGATGATTTAGATAAATCAATCTTAAACGTATATTTTAAATCAGGAATCAATCGATTAAGTATTGGAATTCAGACATTTAACAATAAGGTTTTAAAGTGGATGAATAGGGTGCACGATGCCCAACAAGCATTTTATTCTGTTAAAAATGCACAAGATTTTGGTTTTGAAAATTTGAGTGTAGATTTAATTTATGCTATTCCAAAACTTGAAAAAAAACAATTTCAATATGCTTTTGAGGATGATTTACAAAAATTTATTGAGCTAAATGTTTCGCATATTTCTGCTTATAATCTTACAATTGAACCACAAACTACATTTGGAAAATGGCATAAAATAGGAACTATAAAAACGATAGATGATACCATTGCAAACGCACAATTTGATCTTTTGATTGCAGAATTAGCAAAAAATGGGTACGAACAATATGAAATCTCAAATTTTGCTCGAAATAATAAAACTGCCATTCATAACACTTCGTATTGGTTTGGAAAAAAATATCTAGGAATTGGACCTTCGGCACATTCTTTTGATGGTGTTTGTCGCTTTGCTAATGTTTGTAATAATGCAAAATATATACTATCAATAAATCAAAATATTGATTATCAAACCATTGAAAAACTAAGCGGTAATGATTTTGCAAACGAACATTTGCTAACCCGATTGCGAACAAAATGGGGGGCAGATATAGATTTTATTTGCCAAAATCTTACTCCTATAGCTTACAAAATTTTTCATTCAAGTTTAGGAAATGAAATTAATAAAGGAAATATTTTTCAATATAATAATTACATTTTTCTAACCCAAAATGGCAAGAAAATAGCGGATAGTATTACTTCTAATTTATTTTCGACTTAAAACTAACTGTTAAACCATTCACTAATTTGAATTTCAGATTTGAAAAATTTTGTTTCCAACTGAGAACTAGCATTTTGTTGTGAAAATGTTTTAACATGTGTCAATTCTGAAAATATATTTTCTGGTATCAAGAATGCTATTTTTTTCACTCCAGCCTTAATATATTTAGGTACAATTTCCCCATCATGCCAAGCTTGAGTTTCAGGAGCAATAATTACTTTATTTTCTCTTGCATCAATTTGTAAAAATTTTGCTCTGTTTTGGTTTGCATAACTTGCAAATTGGCTTACAATTTCCTTAAATCTATCTTGCGAAAAGTATACTGGTTTCCATCGAAATATTAAAGTCTTATCATTTTCGTTAATAGAAAGTAAATATTCTTTTTCTTCGTTTATTTTTTTTATCATCTTTAAAATAGCAGTTATATTTTGCAATATTAACATAAAAGTACTTTAAATTTAATTTATTGATAAAATCACTATCTTTATTTGGATTAATTCTAATTAGTGTTTAATTTTGAAAAAAAAAAATATGATTTCAAAATCAATTCCGTTAATTCAAAGTTTTGAAAATAATAATTGCGAAACTTCATGCTGTGTTTTTAAAAAATGTTGTAAAAGCTATAAAAAATCGAAGCGTTGCAAAAAATGTCCAGATAGATAATTTTTTGGCATTTACATCAATGTAATTACATTATTATATAAATCTCGAAAAATATTAATATCTCGTTTGATTTTCATAAAACCTGCAAATAGTAAGATATTTAAAATTAAAAATACAATAAAAAGTTTAATCAAATAACTTTTTTTACGCTTGTTTTCGGTTTTTATAAACCAATTAGAAAGTTTTTCAACCAAAGAATGTATTCCACCATACATTGGGTAAAAAATAACAACTGTAAGCAACATTCCTATTAAAACATCATAATACGCATTTTTTGTACTTTGTATTACTGGCATGATATAAATCACAAAATCAAAACAAAATTTAGTAAGCAAAACTGTAAAAATATATACTAATGCTGTGGTAATTTTTGCTTTCATTTGAATTATAATTTATAATTAAAAAGTTGTTTAAAAGCGAAAATAAAAAATCCCCAATCAACTAAAAAGTAATTGGGGATTTAATTATAAAATATTTTAAAATCACTCAACTAAAATCAGTTGATGAAAGCTTCCTAATCCGTGCGAAACAGAAACTCTGTACATTCCTTTTGCGATAGAAGATAAATTTACTTGGGTTTTTCCCGAAAAGTTTTTAATATCTTGTTTATAAATATCGTTTCCAAGTTGATCCATTACATAAATAGTAACGTCTTTTCCTTTTACTAAATCTAATTCTACAGTGAAAACACCTGAATTTGGATTAGGATAGACAATTAAATGTTTTTCTGAAAAAGTTTTTTGAGATTGCGAGTTTGATATTGATACACCAGTTAAAGTTTCATTCTGACCAGAAATCGTAACTACAATTGTTCTAGAGATTGAAGAATTTGCTTGAGAAGTTCCAAGAATAGATACTACTCCATTTGCTCCAGTTGCACTCAAGATACCATTAGAAGATATTATAGCAGTTGCAGTTGCTGGATTACTACCAATAATTGCCCAATTTATACCTTGTAGGGCTCCTGATGGAATAACCTGCCCATTTAAAGCTAAAGTACCTTTATCTGATGATATTGATAATGGCAAACCTGATGTAGTTATAGTTATACCAGTTGCTACTATTTGTCCTGTAATTGTGATAACAGTTTTATCAATAATTGTTGTGTTTGCTTCAGATTTTCCAATAACAGTAATAACTCCATTTGCAAATGCTGACAAAAGTCCATCTTGAGTAATACTAGCAAAAGAAGTTGGAGTAACAATCCAATTGATTTTTGGAATAGAAGCATTTTGAGGTAATACACCACCTGTAAATTGCAATGCCCCACCAGGAACTGAAATAGAATTTCCTGAACCTGAAATTGTAACACTTGTAACTTGAGTAGGTTGGTAAGATATTCTATATAAACCACTTACACTACTAATCACACCACGAGTTAAATAATATAAATTTCCGTCTGCACCCATTTCTAAATATAAGTTTCCAGTACCACTACTTGCATTATTGACATTTGAATACATATTTGATGCAAAATTTGTAATCGAATTGTTGTTATTAATATCCAACATATTAATCCAACCATTACAAAAATCCATGAAAAAATATTTGTTATAGTATTGTATAGGCCAAGGAGTATTAATTCCAGTTACGGATTCATAAAAAGTTCCGCCAACAATGCCACAACCAGTTATGGTAGATGTTCCATTCAAATAAGCATATATTGGGTCAGTATAATTAGCATTACCTAAAATACCTTCTCCACCTCCTGGTGATTGCCATCCATAGTGTTTGATTGAAGTTGCAGTTATTTTATTTATTTCTTCTCTTCTGGCTGCACCTGAGGAACCTAAGTCATTAATGTATAAATCATTTGTGCCATTTTTAAAATTCATTGTAAATGGATTTCTAAATCCTTTTGCATAAAAATATTTTTGGTGATATTCTACTGGGGTAGGTGATGAATAATATGGATTATCACTCGGAGCTGTACCATCTGAGTTTAATCTAAGAATTTTACCGTGGAAACTATTGTTTTCGTTTGCAGTTGAAGATGTTACCCATCCTGAATTACCACAATTACATACCGAACTAAATGTTGTTTGACATACACTTGCACACCATTGTTCACCATCTCCAACTGCAAGATATAGCTTTCCATCTTGACCAAATTTTAATGCTCCTCCATCGTGATTAACACCTGTAACAAATCCAGGCACAATATCCAAATCAAGAATAGTTCTTTTGCTAGATCGAATAACCTCATCGCCAGACATAGTATACCTAACAATTTTGTTTCTAACGGGAGGATTAGATGGCGAACCTGTGTTATTAAGTCTAATTCCTTGATAAATATTTCCAGAAACATTCACAGTATAATATATATAAATATAGCCATTTGCTTCAAAATTTGGGTCAAATGTAACGCCAAGTACACCTTTTTCTTTTTGAGAATATACACTATCTAAAGTTATTAAGTTATTATTGATAAGTGTACCGTTATTATAAAGTTTTACACTTCCTGTTTGTTGTAATAATATCATTCTACCATCTTTAGCGAATGTATATGAAACAGGATTATCAAACTGCGCTAACTTATTGATTGTAAATCCAGGTGGTAAATTTTGCGCAAAAGTATTACTTGTAATGCACAAAAATACTGCAATACTAATAAACGAGACTAGATATATCTTTTTCATTGTTTTATTATTTGTTTAAAGTGAGTGTAATTATTGTAATTAAATTTTAAAATATAAGTTGAAGGTGGCAATTTGATAATATTTATTTTATTGTATTGGGGATTATTTTCAATATTGAATTCTCTTTTTCTGCCAAAAACATCAAATAATTCTAATTCTGTATATTGATTGCTAATGTGTAAAAAACCATCTGTAGGGTTTGGAAAAATATCGAATTGGGAATTATTAAATTTATCATCTATAGTAGTTATACAGTTTGGTTCCAAACCAGGTTTAAAACTAGATTCAGGTTCGAAGTTTAATGAAATTACTTGATTTGTTTCTAGCATAGTTAATAAAATACCAGTATTAGTGGTACAAGAACTCCAATTTTTAAATTTATATGCAATGCCGTTTATGGTTTGTAAATCAGCATTGCTAGATAAAGAAAATTTATAAAGCTGTGTAGCACTAATTATGGTTGGTGTAGTGAATACAGATCCAATTCCTAGCTTAAATTGCACTCCAATGGGATTTGAAGTAATTGTAACATTAGAAATTTTAGGTTCTAAAATATATTCTACCAATGTTTCTTCTAAACCAGCACCAGCAGCTGTAGTAGATACAAATAATTTAACTGAAAAATATATTGTAGGACTTGGATCACCACCAAAATCTGAAATGCCAAAAATAAAATTTGAATCACCAGAGGCAAAAGCAAAATTATCATGCCAGTGATCATCATGTCTATAATCAACTCTCCATCTAAAATTTTCTTTTTTTAAAGTACCTAATAATGTATGAGTAGCAAAACCTGTAAACGTTATTTCTTGTCCACCTTTAAATTTTGTTCCTAAATTTGGAGCAGTAATAGTAACAGATGGTGCTGAAAATAATGTAAAGAACGTGATTATCGAAAAAATAATTGTAAGTAGTAGTTTTTTGTTCAAAGTTTGTTGGTATAAATTTATGCAAAAGTATTTCATAAATAACTAAAATACAATATAAAGTTATATTTTTTCTAAAAAAAATTAAACTTTACTAAAAATGTTTTACAATTTTTAGAATAATAATAATCTTGGTTATTTTTACCACATGAAGTTTCTATCTTATTTAATAAAGCCAATAGCTAAAATTATTATCAACCAAAATAAAAAATGGATTAATAATCCTATTGAAATTCAAGAAAAAACAAGAAAAAATTTAATTCAAAATGCCTCAAAAACACAATTTGGAAAATCACATAATTTTAATTTAATAGCTGATTATCAAAGTTTTAAAGTAAATATTCCAATTGCAGATTATGAGGATTTAAAGCCATATATCGAACGCATAAAAGCAGGGGAGAGCAATGTGCTTTGGAAAGGTAAACCGCTTTATTTTGCCAAAACTTCGGGTACAACTTCTGGTACAAAATATATCCCAATAAGTTCAGAATCAATTGGTTATCACATTAATTCGGCTCGAGATGCACTTTTTAATTATGTTGTTGAAACTGGAAATGCAGATTTTTTTAATCGCAAATTGATTTTCCTTTCTGGTAGCCCGGAAATTGAAAAAATAAATGGCATTTTTGTTGGTAGATTATCAGGAATTTCAAACCATCATGTACCTAATTGGTTAAAAACCAAACAATTACCAAGTTATAAAACAAATTGTATAGAAGATTGGGAGCAAAAAGTTGATGAGATAGTTGCAGAAACTTTTGATAAAGATTTGGCATTGATTTCAGGAATTCCACCTTGGGTGCAAATGTATTTTGATAAATTATCTCAAAAAACGGGAAAAAAAATAAAAGATATTTTTCCAAATTTTTCAGTTTTTGTTTATGGTGGAGTAAATTTTGAACCATACAAAGCAAAACTTACAGAAAGCATTGGAAAAGAGGTAGATAGCATCGAAACTTATCCAGCTTCTGAAGGGTTTATTGCCTACCAAAATACGCAAAAAGATAAAAGTTTATTACTACTTCTTAATAATGGAATTTTTTATGAATTTATTCCTGCTGAAGAATATTTTTCAGAAAACAGAAACAGGTATAGCATTGGTGAAGTAAAGTTAGGTGTAAATTATGCTTTAATTTTAAATACAAATGCTGGACTTTGGGGCTATTCAATTGGCGATACTATAAAATTTACTTCTTTAAATCCCTATAAAATTGTTGTTACGGGTCGCATAAAGCATTTTATTTCAGCATTTGGGGAACATGTAATTGGCGAAGAAGTTGAAAAAGCTTTGCAATTTGCCATAGAAAAACAACCGGAAACAGAGATTATTGAATTTACAGTTGCTCCACAAGTTGTTGATCCAAATGGAGGATTACCTTTCCATGAATGGTTTATTTCGTTTTCGAGTAAACCAACTGATTTTGAGCAATTTAAAAAAGATATTGAAGTAAAATTATGTTTCTTAAATTCGTATTATAATGATTTGATAGTTGGTAATATTTTACAAAAACTAAAAATTATATCATTGCCCAAAACTGCTTTTATTGATTATATGAAAGCACAAGGAAAACTTGGAGGACAGAATAAAGTACCACGATTGAGCAACGATCGCAAAATTGCTGATGAACTTATAAAATTAGTGGAATAAAATTTCTGTAAGTCTGCTATTGAATGAATCAAATCCAAAAGTTTTTTGGATAAGTTGTTGATTATTAACTTTTTGAATTTCTGTTAATGAATTTTTAAGTGCATTTTTTAAAGCATTTGCAATATCTTGGGTATCGTCTGGATTTACAACTTCTCCAAATTTGCCATTTATTAATGCTTCTTTACTAGCATCTTTATTGCCAGCAATCACTTGGAGTCCACATAAACCAGCTTCGATAAATACAATTCCAAAACCTTCTTTTTTGCTCGGCATTATAAAAATATCTGCCATTAAGTAATGTTTAATAAGTTCATTATCAGGTATATAGCCAAGAATAATTACATAACTTTCAATTTTATATTTTTTTACTAAATCATTGATTCGTTTTAATTCTATGTCATCTGCTTTTCCAATAATAAAATATTTTAAGTTAGGAAATTCTAAAATTAGCTCTGGTAATGTTTCAAAAACTTTGTCATAACCTTTATATTTTTCAGAATATTCGAGCCTAGAAACGGTTAAAAGAATTTTATCTTGCTGATTAATAGCATATTTTTGAGTTAAATCAATTGGTTTTTCAAAGTTTTGAGGCCATTCAAACAATGGGTCGAATGTATTAGGAAAAATACAAAATTTATTACTGATATTTGGATAGTTTTTTAAGATTATATCTTTTGTAAATTCGCTTACGGAAATAATTTTATCAGCTTTAAAAAGCATCCATTTCTTAAAAAAACGCTGTTTTTGCCAAACTTCTATACCATGCACTACCAAAAAAACTTTTTGTTTTGGTTTAACAATTTTTATAATTAAGCCAACTAAACTCAAATTGATATGCCCCAAAATGGTTATGTCGTTTTGGAAAGATTTATAAACAGAAAAAAGCGTGAAAAGTATTTTAGATTTATCAAAGCCAACAAATTTATCTTTATCTATGTAGTTTGTATCGCAAAAAGTATCATATGCAGAAATAAAGGTTGGATTTATGCTGTTTTTTTGTGCTATTTTGCTTAATGCAAGCATAAAAAGTTTATTAAATTTTTCTATACCACCCGTTTTTGAAAACGAACGTAGATAAAGAAACTGTATGTTTTTCATATTAAGTTTTTGTAGTATCGATTAAAAATCAATATAAAAGCGTTCTATCTTTTATTTTTTGTTTCCAAATAGTTAATAAATATAAAATCCAAATGCGAGACCAATGGACTTTACCCATTTTAAATTCAGATAATATAGTAAAATAAGCTGGATTTTGATTCAAAGTATTCATGATTTCAGCTGATTTGCCTATCCAAACTTGAAAAGGAAGTGTAAAACCTTTCTTTTTTCTATTCCAAATTTTTTGTGGTAAATCTACTGAAAATGAATCTATTAACAGTTTTTTTTGTAGTTTAGTATTTTTATATTTTGATGGAATTTGATTTACAAAATCCAACATATTTAGATCCACAAAAGGTACTCTTAATTCTATTCCATGCCACATACTCATCACATCTGAATCTCTTAAAAGTTGATTTTGCATATACAAATTGGTTTCATACCAAGCTGTTTTGTCAAAATTATCTTTGTTTTTTGTTTCAGAATTAATAGCTAGGGGTTCTAATTTTTTATAAAACATAGATAAATCAATTCCTAAAAAATTACTAATTTCGGTTGGGCTAAAAATCCCTCGATTGCATAAATAAATTCCTAAATCATCAGAAATAGATAAATATTCAAATTTTTTAAATTTAGCTATGGATAATTTACCAAATATTTTTAGAATAAAATTTGGTATAAAATGGTGTAAAAACGATAAAAAATTTGCTCTGGAAAAAGATGGATATCCACCAAATATTTCATCGGCTCCTAACCCTGACAATACAGCTTTTAAGCCACTTTTTTTTGCAGCTAAAGATACAAAATAGGTATTTATGGCGTCAGAAGTTGGCTGGTCAAGTGCATATAAATAATCTGGAATTGCGGTTTCAAAATCTGAAAATGTAATAATTTCATTTACATGATTACTTTTAATTTTATCAACTATAATTTGCTGATAATCAGACTCATTATATGCTTCAATATCAAAGTTTAACGATAAAGTTTTAAGTTCTTTTTCTTGATATTTACTTGCTATGATTGAAATCAAACTAGAGTCTATTCCACCACTCAAAAACACACCAATTGGAGCATCTGAAACCAAATGTGATTTTACTGATTCAGATAATTTTTTATTGAGTTCTTGTGTTAGATTTTGTAAATTTAAAGTATCTATTTCTTTATTTGGAGTATATTTTACAGTTTCAGAATGTCCATTATGCGTATTTATTTTCAAAAAATGCGATTTTGGCAACATTTTTACATTTTCATAAACTGTATTTGGCTCAGGAATAAATCCAAAAGCTAAAAAATACATTTCCCAATTCGGATTTTCTGTCAAACGAATTGGTAATGCTTCAATTGCTCTAATTTCTGATGAAAAGATATATTGGTAATTGTCTTCGTAAATATATAATGGCTTGATTCCCAGTGAATCACGCACAATATAAATTTCATTTTTTATATTATCATGAAGTAAAAATGCAAACATTCCTTGAAAATTTGAAAAAGCATTTTCTCCCCAAGTTTGATAAGCAGCAATAATTACTTCTGTATCAGTATTTGTTTTAAAATTATACCCTAAAGTTTCAAGTTTTGATTTTATAGCTTTGAAATTATAAATTTCGCCATTAAATGATATAACAATTTGTTTATCAGACGAATACATGGGTTGATGTCCAGCAGAGCTTAAATCTAATATAGATAACCTGCGATGAGAAAATGCTACTTTTTCATCATCGGATAAATACAATCCTGCATCATCGGGTCCGCCACGATGCATGGCATCAGCCATTAGTTTAGCCCAATCACTAATATTATTGTTGTTTGCGTATTTAGTAAAAATGCCTGCTATTCGGCACATAAGCTATTTTTTTTGTCTCAAATAAAGTGAAAAATTTATTAATAGAAATTAATATTCGATTAATAAATAATTAAACTCGATATAAAACAATATAATCATTTTTTTATTCAAAAATTTGGTACTTTAATTCTAATTAGCTTTAGATTTGTAGCTGAATTTATTTCACATAATCTTTAAATGTAATTTTAAGATGAAAATAATCATTATAAATGGACCCAATTTGAATTTATTAGGCAAACGTGAGCCTTCCACTTATGGCAACCGCACGTTTGATGATTATTTCAAAGAATTGATTGCACAAAATAGAGATTTAGATTTATATTATTTTCAATCGAATGCAGAAGGAGATTTGATAAATAAATTGCATGAGATTGGTTTTAGTTTTGATGGAATCATACTTAATGCAGGAGCCTATACACATACTTCTGTAGCCTTACGTGATGCAATTTCGGCTATACAAACGCCTGTGATAGAGGTACATATATCAAATGTGCATGCTAGAGAAGAGTTCAGGCATCACAGTTATGTTTCGGCTGTAGCAAAAGGCATTATTGTTGGTTGTGGTTTAGAAGGTTATAATTTAGCTATTCAATATTTATTAAGTTTAAAAAAATAAAAATTATTCATAATGATTACTTTTAATGTAGGTCCTTCAAAAGTTTATCCTGAGGTACGACAATATTTGCTTGATGCGTTTGATAATCAAGTGCTTAGTATAAGCCATAGAAGCAAAGAATTTGATGTTTTTTCTGAAAAAACATTGAATTTGATGCACGAAAAATTAAATATTCCTGCGGATTATACTATTCTATATACAGGTTCGGCAACCGAATCGTGGGAAATTATTGCCCAAGATATTGTTCAAAATCATGCCATTCATTTTTTTAATGGTGAGTTTGGCAAAAAATGGTTTGATTATGCAAAATACATTATACCAAATACTATTGGCTATGTGTATGACGAAAATAAAACAATAAATTTAAACGAATATGTTATTAGTCAAGATGTTGATTTGCTGGGATTTACATTAAATGAAACTTCAACTGGCACACAAGTAAAATCTGCCATAATTGACGAAGCAAAATCGAAGTTTCCCAATGCTCTTATTGCCATTGATACCACTTCTTGTATTGGTGGAATTACAATAGATTTTCAAAAATATGATATTATTTATGGCTCAGTTCAAAAATGTTTTGGTTTGCCAGCTGGTTTAGGATTGTTAATACTTTCGCCAAAAGCTATAAAAAAAGCTGAACAAAAAAATGTAAAAGGTAGATACAATAGTTTGCTTTCGATGCTTGATCAAATCAAAAAATTTCAAACAAATTATACACCTAATGTTCTGAATATCTATTTGTTATCTCGTGTTTTAGAGAAAATGGATAACATTTCAATTATTGATGCTAAAATAAAAAAACGAGCCATAGATTGGTATGAATTTATTCCAACTTTGAAAGGATTTCATTTACATATTTCAAATTCGGAAGTTCAATCAGATACAATTATTACTGTTGGTTCTACAGAAGAAAATATCGCAAAAATTAAAAAAGAAGCAAAATTAGCTGGTATTGAACTCGGTTCGGGTTATGGATCGTTAAAAAACACTACATTCAGGATTGCTAATTTTCCATCGATTACTGATGTTGAAATTGAAACATTAAAAACATTTTTGAAGAAAATATAGAAATGGAAGAATTTGAGCTAAAAGGCGAACACATTCAACTCATACAATTACTAAAAGTCTTGGGTTGGTGCCGAAGTGGGGGAGAAGCCAGCGAAGCTGTGGATAACGGATTAGTAAAAGTTAACGGAGAAGTTGAGTTCAGAAGAAGAAATAAAATAAAAATTGGAATGGAAGTGAGTTTTGAAAATAAAAAAGTGGTGGTGAAGTGATTAGAAAACTTTATTAAAAATTTCACATGATTTAGAATTTAATAGCCTAGCTTCAACAAAACGTAAATTTCGGATATAGATGGTGTTATAATTTCCAAATGTTGGGATTTCTGTTAGTTTTCTTTCAAACGGCAAGTACGAATACGGCTTAAATCCTAAATTGAGCAAGTTTTGATGAATGTCTAGTTCGTTGAAGCCATATCTTCCGCCAGAGCCATTGAGTTCGATGATAATGGCTTTTAGTATTGGATTGTTTAATGTGTTTTGTGCACCTTTCAAAACTTCGGTTTCAAAACCTTCCACATCAATTTTTATAAGACTTGGGCAAGTGTCTTTTAAAATTAAATCTAAGGTTTCGATGGGTACGCTTATTGTATTTTCTTCATTTTCTGTGGCGATATGATTTATACCAATTTGAAAAATAATACAGACCAATTTGGTGGTTTGTTTTTTTTAATATATATTTGGTCTTTATTATAAATAATATATCTATGTCAAATCCA
>RDZG01000006.1 GCA_004293915.1 Bacteroidota bacterium
ATTCGGTCAATTTGTAAGTCTCTATTGTTGCCATTTTTATATATACTTTAATCCGTTTTTTACTCTTCAAAACGGTCAACGTATTTCAGGCACCGACAACCTCTCGCTCTGCTTTCATCATTGACTCTAAACTCATAGTCATTATTTTACGAAATCCGTCTTTTTCTTTTGCTATTTGTGTTAATATTTCACTAATTTGGTCTTGTGTAAAGTGCATCTTTTTATATTTAAAGGGTGGTACCTCAAATATAATATCTTGATCGCTTTACACACTTTAATATTGTAGATTTCGATTTCATATTCTATTAAAGTATAATTTTTTGAAAGAAAAAAAAATCCCCATACTTTTCAGCATGGGGATTTTTAAATTATAAAACTAAAATTTGTTATTCTTTGATAACTCGTTTAAAAACTGAGCCATTAGCTGTAGAAATTTCTAAGATATAAACTCCAGCAGAAGCACCCGATAACGAAACAGAAGCAGTGCTGCTAGAAGCAACCTCAACACCAGTTAAGCTATAAACTTTTAAACCACTAACTGCAACAGGAGCCGAAACCGAAACCGCATCAGTTGTTGGGTTTGGAGCAAGTATATATTGAGAAGCGATTTTATCTTCATAAATTGAAGTACAAATATTTGCTATTGGTAAAACATAGCCTGGGTTACATCCAGGTTGAATAGTTTCTGACGCCAATCTCCTTACATCATATCCACTTGTAAATGCACAAAAACCGCTTGGAACAGTGGAAGGGGCACTTACTTTTACAGCACCAACTATAGTAGATTGTATAGATGTATTGTTTTTATATGTAGCAATAAGAGTAGCATCTCCGGCATTATTAGAATTAAATGAAAGATACCATACTCCACCTGAATATTCAATTTGTCCACTTACACTAGGTATAAATGTTGCAGTTAAATTGATTAGTTCGTTAGGGATTAATGAAATATTATACCCAGAAAGCGTACCTACGCCAGGAGTTGTAACTTCATACTGATTTACATATTGAAATACTAAAGGAATTTTAGTTTTTAATACTCCAGCACCTGTATTGAAACCAGAAAAGGTAACTCTACTATTTGTTCTATTTGCTTGATTAATATTACTATAGGCATTTATAACAAAACAATTTACAGGGTCTTGTTGTACTAAAGGTAATACATAGTAGCCTTTAATACCATTAGCTACAGAAGTGCCTACCACTGTAACATTCCCATTTCCTAAAGCCAAAGATGTAACTAAGCCAGTTACAGAATTAATTGTTGCTAAATTTGTGGTTTGTATTAAAGACCAAGTTACTTGAGCAGGTGCATCAACTGGTATAGGAGATGACGTTGGTTGCGAGGTTGCCCAATTGGTTGTAATTGTGGCTGCACTAATTGTAATTCCTGTAACCGTCTTTTGATTTGAAATGGTAACAGTAGTTATGGTAGATAATTCTGGAACTGTTGTTGGAAATGGACTCACTACAGTGCGAGGAAAAGTAGTTGCAGTAACAGTAGCTATACCATCATTAAGTGGACTTAATACGCCAAATTGATTAATTATTGCTAGTGGAAAACCAGAATTACTTAATCCAGAAACACTCCATTTTACACCTTGTGGAGCATCATCAGGATTTATTGTAGCCAACAATGGTAGTGGAGTACCAGATGATGTAATTATTAAAGCACCACCTGAAACTCCAGAAATATTTACTCCTGTTGGTGTAAATAATTCTGGCACTCCTGTTAGTGATAACACACCAAAATGCTGTGATTGTGTCCAGTTAGTATTCCAGCAACATTGATTCCACATCATTTGAGATCCTCTATCAGTAAATGCAGCATTTGGCACATTAACACCAATATCAAAACCAAATGGTAATGTTCTAGTTAAGTTATTATTGAATGGCATTTTGCTTAAATCCGAGTAAACACCAGTTAATGGATTCACAAATTCCTTATTCAATGCTGTCCACAAGATTTTCCCTTCCATTATATAACCATCAGATGTTCCTTTGTATGCAACTTCTGTATTAGAAGATGCGGACAAAGTAATTCCAGCACCGCCAATTCTGTTTATTAATGTAGCTTCTGTTTCTGAATGTTTACCAAAACCAAATACTGCTTGCATATCTTTTTCACTGTTATATTTCACTGGAAAATTTTGGTCACCAGGATTGAACGCACTTCTTACAGTACCATTGTTAAAATATAATTCCACAGCAGCACCTGATATATTAGATCTACCCACAACTCGCGCGTCTTTAACTTTAACAATAAAATATAAGTAGTCAGTATCCCAGACTGTAGAAAAACTTGCCGAAACACCTCCTGGTAATGCAGAAGCAGCATTTGGTGTACCTGTAGCTACTCCGTTATCGTTAAAATTATTTACCTTTGTCAATAAATTTAAAAAATGCCCACTAGTATTATTATAAGCATTTAAGTTTGGCACACCGCCTAATGTTGCATTTTTCCAACAAGCATCATTGAGCGAACCGTCAATTACTGGTGATGCAGGAGTAAATAATCCAGATATAGTAACATTTGCATTATTTATAATCGATTGAGAATATCCAGTATTAAAAATACCTATACTCAAAATAGATATTAATGTATTAATATAATTTTTCATAATATTTTTTTGGTTAGTTGAATTTAAAAAACAAATCGCTCACAAATAAAATATTTGTGAGCGATTTGTATCAATTACATAAAAACTAAAGTTTAATTATTTTCTTACGTATAATTCCATTTACTGTAGCAATCTCCATTATATATGTACCTGATGCTAAACCAGCTAAAGATACAGACGAAGAAGCACTAGAAGTAACTTCTAAACCTGTTAGGCTATATACTTTTAATCCAGTAACAGCCACAGAAGAAGATACTGAAACTGATTCAGTTGTAGGATTAGGCGAAACAGAAACATCATTAGATTCTGATAGCGATTTTGAAACTCCAACTGTGGTATTAGGTACAGTTACAACTGGGGCAACGGTACACAATACTTTTGTATCTTTTATTGAAGAGTTTTCAATTGCCATACCTGTTAAAGTAACACAACCATCGCCTGACATGAAAAACTGTACTGCACCTGTAAGCGTGTTCATATTTGTAAGCCCACTACTAACAGCATTGGGATCATTTAACGAAAATCTAGTGTAACCTTGGAAGGCAGAAGATGGCATTGCAGCACCTGATAATGTTAATACTGCATTTTTAGCAATCAAACCAGAAGATAGTGTTGTGATACCAGTAATGCCTAGAGAAGTAGTTGGAGAAAAGCCTACAATCATAGCATTGAATTTAACTAATCCTATTGCGTCACTTGTTCTAAAACGAATATCACCAATTTCATTTGCAGCTAAAACAGGAATAGAAACACTATTAGAGCCAGCTACTAATGTGTATGGGTAAGCAGCCTCACCATCAGGATTTTTAGTCATAACAGATATTTGGTATCTAGAATTTGGTGTAATTGTACCTGTATAATCAAAGTTAAGCATTATGCTTCCTGTTGCAGTTACAGAACCACCACTCCAAAATGCTCCAAATATGCCTAAATTAAACCATGGATTATCAATGAATCCTGACGCGATAGAAATCTGAGGATTCAAACTTACTGCTGTAGTTGCTAATGGAGTACCTACTTGCACATTTAAAGAATTCCCAGTGCTAGTTACAACAAGGTAATTTGTTGAGCAACCAGTTAAAGTTCTTGCCGCCATAATACCAGAAATTGTTTTTTCATCTCCAAGAGTATTATTGTAAGTAGGAACACCTATAAAAACTCTAAGTATTTTAGTAGTCGTACCAACATTTTCTTCAAATGCTTTGTAATTGCCAGTATCCCATGAATTAGATCCTGTCTGACCTGCAAATCTAACAGTTTCAAAACCAATCGTTGCATCAGTAATTGTTTCTGTAGTGGTAATGTTACCATTTGTACCACCTGGCCAAACGTATGTACTTATTCCTGATATGGTTACCCAAGCCCCCCCCATAGAACATTGTAAATCTTGACCAACTACTTGATAACCTCCTGGCGTATTAGCTTGGACAATTGTTGTAGGGGATGGCTCCGAAAAAAGAGGACTAAAGCCTTCTCCCGAGTTTGAACCTTCCAAGAGAGACTGAGTTACCCCACCCCAAAATAAATCAACGTAGGTTGAGTTTGTTCTTTGCCCATAACTTGCCACTGTTAAAGCCAACGCAGCAATTGTTGTAATTAATTTCTTCATGATTAAATTAGTTTAAATTAAATTGTTTAATGTTTATAATGCAATATTAAATATAAAATTCAATAATTCAATAGTAAAATACTATTTTTTTTAAATATTTTATTGATATAGTCCAATATTAAAATATCAAGCATAGCATATTTTATTATAAAATACTGTTAATGAGTTAATTAAGTCTAAAGTAATTTGTTTGATGTATTATATTTTAAATTTAAGCAAAATTTAAAATCCCATTGTTTTCTGTTATTTTTTTTGATTCATCGTTAGATAGGTATAAAAAACTATCTAAATCTACATAATCACATTCGCCAGAAAAATAGCATCCATTTTTTATTCCCACAGTGGTTTCTACCATGCAGCCAATCATGGTTTGAAGTCCAAAAAGCTTGGCTTGGTCGAGTTGTTTTTTTGCAGCCACCATGCCCCCACTTTTCATTAATTTTATGTTTATACCATGAAATTGGCGTTTTATTTTCACAAAATCTGGCTCATTAGTTACAGATTCATCTGCAAAAATGGGAAGCACGGTTTGGAATTTTAGGTAATAATATTGGTCGTCCATTTGGGCAGGCATAGGCTGTTCTATAAACACTATATTATATTGTTTTATTTTATCTATAAACCGCAACAGATTTTCTACATCATTCCAAGCTTCGTTGGCATCTATCAATAGTGGTTGGTCTGTAATATTATTTACTACTTTTATGATTTCTAAAGCATTTTCGGCATCGGTCTTTACTTTTATGTATTTGAATCGGTGTAAATTATGTGTCAGAAAAAAATCATTTATTTGCCCAATTTCCATAATCGGAATAGTGAAAGCTGTGGGTGTTGAAGTTGTTTTTTTTAGGTTAAATATTTCAAAAACAGTAGTATTGTTTTTTTTGCAAAGCAAATCAATATATGCCGTTTCTATGCCACAACGCAGCGATTGGCAAATTTCAAACGTTTTTAAAAGCGTATTGAGTTGGTCGAGGTTTTTAACAATTGGCAATTCGTTGTTCAAAATCATGGCAAACTCCGACAAAACAGAAGCTGGCGTTTCGCCATAGCGCACATTTGGTGCCACTTCGCCAATACCTTCGTAGTTGTTTTCTTTCACTTTGATATAAAAATTAGTTTTAGAGCTAGTCGAATTTCGCGATAATTTCCACGTAAATTTGAGGTCTAAAAATAATTTTTCTATTGTCCAGTGTAGCATTTGGCGTGTTTTTCAGGGATTTAACTACAAAATAAAAGATATATATGAATTTAGCATAAAAAAATTTACAAAAAGTATTGACAAATACAAGAGAGCCATTATATTTGCAACCCGTTTCAAACGAAGAAGCGATTTAACGTATGCAGAAGTAGCTCAGTTGGTAGAGCACGACCTTGCCAAGGTCGGGGTCGCGGGTTCGAGTCTCGTCTTCTGCTCTTATTATAAAATAAGACAAAACAAAGGGCAATTTTTTTGCCGGGGTGGTGGAACAGGTAGACACGCAAGACTTAAAATCTTGTGGACGCAAGTCCGTGCGGGTTCGATTCCCGCCTCTGGTACTTATTTTTTAGTATTTTTTTTCAATTTTTAAATCGTACATTTATTGTAAATTTTCACAAAAAAATATATTATTTTATGCAAAATAGTTTTTTAGTATTTTGTGTAACTTGATTTTTTGCGATATTTGATTTGAAATTTTGGCTATATTTTGTAATTTACTACAAAATATGACTTTAAAATATTGCAATAATGATAGGATGAAAATCATTCTAACTAAAAATTTGCCACGAATGCACGAAAAAAACACTAAAAATTAGTGCATTCGTGGTAAAAAAATAATAGAAATAAATTTGTATTTAAACTTGTATCATAAAATACGATACGGAATTCAACAAATGTTGTATAATTTAAAAATACAGCCGAAATTATTTAAAATGGAAGCCTACAAAGAAGCACTTAGATACGTTGAAAACGCAAAAGAAATACTTTCTACAAAAGCAAAAAAAGAAGAACGTTTTTATACTGATAAAAAATATGTTCGAATGGCAGGTAATACACTTTGGAATGGCGTTTTAGAAGCTTTGGATACCAAATTCCCTGAAATAAAAAATGGAAAAGGTAGCCCCGACATTAATAAATATAAAGAATATGTGGGTAAATCAAATCCAAAAATGACTAGATTAGTCATGAATGCTTATGATACTTTGCATTTAGCTATGGGCTATGATGGCAATTTGAAATATTCGCTTGCACAAGAAGGAATTAAAGATGCGATTGAAATTATTGAATGGGCTTCAAAATGATTTTTTACTGGCATTGGTTTCTTTGCTATATTGATTTTTAAAATAACATTCGCTACCAAATTCATCCTCACACAATTTTTCGTTGTGTTTTTTCAAAAATATTATTATTTTTACCACTTATTATTTTCGATTTTGAAAAATTTGAACGCTACATTTTTGATAAGCTAAGATGAAAAAAATCATATTATTTGCTTTTTTATTGCATTTTTTGCAAACAATAGCACAAGACGATTTACAAAATTTTAAAGTACAATACGATAGTTGCAGGGTTAGATTTAATCATTCGCAATATCAAGAATCGGCAGAATGGCTCGAATCTAATCTGCCCGATGCCAAATTTAAACAAAAAGAAGCTACTTTTTGGGATATGAATAATCTTTTGGCTCGTTGCTATGTAAAACTTGGCAAAACAAAACGTGCTGAACAATATTTTTTGGAAACCATTGCCAATTATGAAACCAAACCGCTAAAAGTAAAACTACATCAAAACAATCAATCGGCTTTGATAAATTTGGCGTATTTGTATTTTGGTGTGAAACAGTACGAAAAAGCCGAACGATATTATACTGAAGCTTTAGAATTAAAAAAAGAACAAGTTGGAGAAAAACACCCCGATTATATTTCGTTATTAAACAATATTGCGGTTGTGTTAAATATAGAAGGCAGAAATATTAAAGCCGATTCGCTTTATACTATCCTCACAAAACTCAAAAAAGAAGTTTATTCTGAGAATAGTGTAGAATATATAAACACACAATATCACAGAGCTAATTTATATAAAAATACGGGTCGGTTTTTAGAAGCCGAACCGCTTTATAATCAAGTAGTTGGATTCAGGAGAGTGAATCCTGGCGAAAAATCGCCAGAGTATATGAATGCCTACAAACATCTTGGACAACTTTATACTTTGCAACGTAGGTATCAGATGGCTGAGCCTGTTTTTACACGATTGATTGATTTGAATAAAACACAATATGGCGAAAAACACAAAGAATACACCGAAGCTTTAAATAATTTGGGGCAATTGTATATTCAAATGGAGCTTTTTCAAAATGCAGAAAAACTATATTTAGATGTTGCCGAAATAAGAAAAAATACTTTAGGTAAAAACCATATTGATTATGGAAGTGCAAATAATAACTTAGGATTTTTGTATCGAAAAATGAGTAAATACATCATTTCTGAAAAATATTATAAAAAAGCATTGGATATTTTCGAAAGTAATGTGGGCAAAAAACATGCTAGTTATGTGGCCACATTGGTAAATTTGGCTGGTTTGTATCGCGAAATGGGTCGTTTTCAAGATGCAGAGTTGAAATACAAAGCTGCTCAAGATATTTATAGAGAAACAATTGGCGAACAAAGCATTGATTATGCTGGACTTTTAAACAATATTTCGCTTTTTTATACTGAACTCGGAAAATATGATTTGGCTGAAGACTCGTATAAAAATTCGCTTGATGTAACCGAAAAAGTGCTTGGAGCAAACCACCCAGATTATGCCACAACGCTTAATAATTTAGCTTCGCTTTATAAAACAATGGGTAGATACGAAGAAGCAGAGGGAATTTATATTCGTTCGAGTGTGATTCGTAAAAATGTGATGGGAGAAAATAATTTTGATTACGCCACTTCGCTTAATAATATAGGTGCATTGTACGAAATCATGGGTCGCTATCGCGATGCCGAAACCTATTATCAACAAGGGTTGAGTATTATCAAACAAATTTTTGGTATGCGACATCCTGCTTATGCCAATCAGTTGAATAATTTGGCTGGTTTATATGAAATCACAAAAGAATACGATCAAGCCGAACGCATGTACACCGAAGCACTCAATATTCAATCCGAAGTATTAGGCGAAAAACACCCTGATTATGTATTGACACTCAATAACTTAGCTTTGTTACAACAAAAAACAGGAAATTTTCAAAAAGCAGAAGAATTATACAAAAAAAATATTGCCAAAACCAAAGTTACATTTGGTGTTAAGCATCCAAATTATGCTACTTCGCTCTCGAATTTGGCTGGTTTATACGAATCTCAAGCTAGATACAAAGAAGCCGAAAATTTATACTTACAAGTTTTACAAACAAGAAAAGAATCGCTTGGCGATAGGCATCCAAGTTATGGACTCACATTAATAAATTTAGGAAGACTTTATGCCGCTACTTTTAATTATGCAAAAGCAGATTCTATGTGGTATAAAGCCACAAACATGAATTTATATCAAATTCAAAAATATTTTCCTTCGATGAGCGAGAAAGAAAAAGGAGAGTTTTATGCCACCATTCGTGAAAATTTTGAACAATTTAATTCCTATGCCTTGATGCGTTTTAAACGTGAACCCTCAATTTTGGGCAAAATGTACAATAATCAATTGGCTACAAAAGCACTTTTATTGAATGCCTCAAATAAGCTTCGCCAAAGTATTTTGAGTAGTAAAGACACTATTTTGATAAATAATTTTAAAGATTGGCTCAATCAAAAAGAATTTTTATCGAAAGTTTATGCCATGCCAAAAGAAGATATAGTGGCTCAGCGTATCAATATTGATAGTTTAGAAAGGCTCACAAACAATTCGGAGCGTGCGCTTTCTCAAAGTTCGGAGTTGTTTAAATCTGCCAATTCAAATCAGTTTTATACTTGGCAGGACATTAAAAAACAACTTAAACCGGGTGAAGCAGCTATGGAAATCATACGTTTTCCAAAATTCAAATTTGATTCAGGTGGAATTTATACCGATTCGGCTTTTTATGCAGCTTTGATTATAAAACCAACTACCCAAAACAATCCCGAATTGGTTTTGATGCGTGAAGGAACTGTGATGGAAACCAAATTATTAAAATATTATAGAAACGCAATCAAACAACAAACCGAAAACGAATATTGCTACAAATATTTTTGGAGAGATTTATCAACTGTTTTGAAAGGAACTAAAAAAGTTTATATTTCGCCTGATGGTGCTTATAATCAAATCAATCTCAATACCTTACAAAACTTACAAACGAGAAGTTATGTTTTTGATGAGATAGAAATCCAGATTTTGAGTAATACCAAAGATTTGATGAAAGCTAGGTCTGCACAAAACCCCAATAAAGGAATATTTTTGGCAGGTAATCCAGATTTTATGTACCAACCAAAAAGCAAACGCAGCGAAGCAGGTTATGATGACGAAAACGCAGAAATAAAATACCAACGCACATTGGCTCCATTGCCGGGTACAGAAGCCGAAGTAAAAGAAATTGATAAATTGGCTCAACAAAATGGTTGGCAATCAAAACTGTATATCGGAAGTCAAGTGAGCGAAGAGCGTGTCAAAAAAATGGAAAGTGTAAAAGTTTTACATATTGCCACGCATGGTTTTTTTGAAACAGACAAAGGAGGAAAGCAAAAAGGCAAATTAGGTTCGGTTTCCGAAAATCCATTATTAAAATCTGGTTTGATGCTTGCAGGTTCTGATATTACACTGCAAAACAAAAAAAATGGCATTATCAAACATAACGAATCAAAAGAAGAAGATGGTATTTTGACAGCTTATGAAGCCATGAATTTGAATCTCGAAAATACAGATTTGGTAATTCTTTCGGCTTGCGAAACTGGTTTGGGAGAAGTTAAAAACGGAGAAGGAGTTTATGGTTTGCAACGTTCGTTTCAGGTGGCTGGAGCAAAATCAATTGTAAATAGTTTATGGACTGTTAATGACCAAACTACCATGCTTTTGATGTCTACTTTTGAGCGAGAATATATGCGAACTGGCGATAAAAAAGCAGCTTTTAGAACCGCACAGATTATCGTTAGAAAACAATTTGCTCATCCTTATTATTGGGGAGCTTTTGTGATGATGGGAGATTAAGAAATGAGCTATGTTTGAAGTATTACAATACGATTATGCCATTCGTGCCTTAATTGCAGCTTCTGTTGTTGGGATTACTTGTGGTATGCTTGGCTGTTTTGTGATTTTACGCAAAATGGCTTTGATAGGCGATGCACTTTCGCATGCAATTTTGCCAGGTGTAGTTGTAGGATTCGTACTTTTTGGACACAATCCACTGGCTATTTTTGCAGGTGCAGTGTTGGCAGGTTTAATCACAGCCGCCATTATTACATGGATTCAGCGAAATTCCATCACAAAAGATGATGCTTCTATTGGTATTGTTTTTACCGCCATGTTTGCACTTGGTATAATTGGTATATCTTGGCTCACAAAAAAACAAGGCGTACATCTCGATATGAAAGATTTTTTGTTTGGCAATGTACTCGGTGTTTCCGATGCTGATCTGTGGCTTACAGGATTGATAGGAGCCTATGTGGCTTTGAGTATTTTTCTGTTTTTTAAATATTTTTTTATTACCACTTTTGATCCGTTAATTGCCTTAACCATAGGTATTTCCGTAGCTGTAGTGCATTATTTTTTAATGTTTTTACTTTCGCTTACCATTGTGGCTTCGTTGCAATCTGTTGGTGTAATTTTGGTTGTTGCAATGCTAATAATTCCTGCATCAACAGCTTATTTATTGACCGATAAACTAAAACGAATGGTTATTTTATCTGGTATTTTAGGTTTTTTTTCTGCCACTTTAGGTTTTTTGTTTGCTGTAGCTTTTGAAACCACTCCGGGACCAGCCATGACTTTAGTAAGTGCATCGTTTTTTGGAGTTACCATTTTATTTTCGCCAAAACGAGGTGTATTTATTAAATTTATTAGAAAACTTAGAAAATCCTATACTGCCGACCAGCAAGATATTTTGAAAATAATTCATAAACTAAGCCAAAGAGGAGAAATCACTATTGATAACTTAAAAAAAGAAACAGGTTTTATAAAAGATAAAATTATTAGTCTGCATTTGTATCATTTGCAATATCATAAACACATCAAACTAAATAAAAATCAAGTGTTTATAACAGAATCTGGTACACACGAAGCAGAAGTTTTGGTACGTGCGCACAGGGTTTGGGAAAGTTATTTAGTGAACGAATTAAATGTGCCTATGGACAAAATTCACGAATCTGCCGAAGCTCTCGAACATGTTTTACCAAAAGAGTTTATCGATAAAATCGAAAAAGATTTGGGTTATCCTGTTAATGATCCACATGGTTCGCCAATTCCTAAAATAAAATACAAAAATGTACGTTTAGCTAGTTTGAAAGTCGGTCAGATTGGAGTGATTTCCGAAAAACAAAGTGATGGATTGAAAGAATTATGGCGACTAGGGATTTTTCCGAACACAAATTTTGTTGTAAAACAAACTGGTGTCGAATTCGTATCTATTCAACAAAATAATAGTACCTTTGAAATTGAATTAACCGAAGCAGAAAAAATTAACGTTAAAATATAAAAAATGAAAAAAACAGCCATTTCAATCCTTTTTGGAGTAATTATTACTTTTTTAACTGGATTTACAACTATAAAAAAAGAAGCCGAAAAAGGACCAATAAATTGGGTTTCGTTTGAACAAGCACTAGAATTATCTAAAAAAACAAAGAAAAAAATATTTATTGATGTTTATACCGATTGGTGTGGATGGTGTAAAAGAATGGATGCTTCTACATTTAGCAACGAAAAAATAGCTGCGTATGTCAATAAAAAATATTACTCAGTAAAACTCGATGCCGAAAGCATGAAAACTTTTCAATTTAAAGGCAAAACAGTAAGCGAAAGAGAATTAGCAGGACAAGTTTTTAATGTAACTGCCTATCCTACAACGGTTTATTTGGACGAAAATTTTGATATCATTTCGCCTGTGCCAGGCTATTTGGATGCTCAAAAGTTTGATATGATTGTAAAATATTTTGGAGAAGATATTTACAAAAAACAAGGCTGGCAAGATTTTGAGGCAAGTTATAAACCTTAAAAATTGATTATATAAATCTGAGAAAAATCTATGCTATATTCAAATAGATTCTTATAAATTTTTGGTAAATATTAGTAATGTTTAGCTATATAATAAAATTACTAAACCCAACTATTCATAAATTCAAACGCTTTTTGAATAGATTTTACTTGGTCGATTTGCAAGATTAGTTTGTCTTTGTTTTCTTTTAAAGTACAAAACTTGGCGTTTTTTTGCACGAATTGCACAATTTTTCCAAATATTTCGCCATTAAAATAGTCTTTGTTTGATGTTTGTGCAAATGTACATTTCATCAAACCACCTTTGATAGTAAGTTTATCAAAACCTACTTGTTCAGCTTTCCAACGCAATTTTACGGTTTGGGTCAAATCTAAAACTTCGGATGGCAAAGGTCCAAAACGATCGGTAAGTCGGGTTATAAAACTTTGTAAGGCAGTTTCGTTTTCTAAATTATCTAATTCATTATATAAACCTAATCGCTCAGAAATATTGCTAACATAATTTTCTGGAATTACAATTGCTAAATCGGTTTCGATTGAACATTCGGGCAAAATATCTTTTTTGAAAGCCAATTCATGTTCAAAAAGTGCTTTAAATTCGTTTTCTTTGAGTTCTTGAATGGCTTCGTTCAGTATTTTATGATACAAATCGTAACCAATATCGGTAATAAAACCACTTTGTTCGCCACCCAATAAATTTCCGGCTCCACGAATATCTAAATCTCGCATAGCAACTTTAAAACCATCGCCAAGCTCCGAAAATTCTTCTAATGCCGAAAGTTTTTTCTTAGCATCGCCTGTTAAAACCGATTTTGGAGGTGCCAAAAGATAGCAATAGGCTTTTTTATTTGACCTGCCAACTCTGCCTCGCATTTGATGTAAATCTGATAAACCAAAATGATGTGCATTGTTTATCAAAATCGTATTTGCATTTGGAATATCTAATCCCGACTCGATAATATTTGTAGAAACCAACACATCAGCCTCGCCATCAATAAATTTGAGCATTGTTTTTTCCAATTCTTCGCCTTCCATTTGTCCGCTAGCCACCACTACTTTTGCATCTGGAACTAATCTTTTAATGGTATCTGCCAATGTTGTAAGATCGCTTATTCGATTATGAACCAAAAAAGCCTGCCCGCCACGTTTGATTTCGGTTGCAACTGCATCTCGCAAAATGGCTTCGTTAAACGTATGCACTTCGGTAGTAACAGGTTGGCGATTGGGTGGTGGAGTGCCAATGATAGACAAATCTCTGGCTCCCATCAGCGAAAAATGCAATGTGCGTGGAATTGGCGTTGCTGTTAGCGTAAGCGAATCTACATTTACTTTTATTTCTTTGAGTTTTTCTTTTGCTGCCACGCCAAATTTTTGCTCTTCGTCAATGATCATCAATCCCAAATTTTTGAATTTGATTTTATTGCTAAGCAACATGTGTGTTCCTATCAAAATATCAGTTTTGCCTTCTTCTACTCTCGTTAGTGTATCTTTAATTTGTTTTGAACTCCGAAAACGGTTGATATATTCGACTTTGCAAGGAAATTTTTCGAGTCTATCTTTAAATGTTTTAAAATGTTGCATTGCCAAAATGGTGGTTGGAACCAAAATGGCAACTTGTTTTGAATCGCAAACTGCTTTGAAAGCAGCCCGAATGGCAACTTCTGTTTTTCCAAAACCTACATCGCCACACACTAACCTGTCCATTGGATGAGCCTTTTCCATATCCGTTTTTACATCTTCGGTGGCTCTGGCTTGGTCGGGAGTGTCTTCGTAAATAAACGAAGTTTCGAGTTCGGCTTGCAAGTAATTATCTTTTGAAAACGCAAAACCTGGCGCAGCTTTTCGTTTGGCGTATAAACCAATTAAATCTATGGCAATTTCTTTTACTTTTTTCTTAACAGCACGTTTTTTGTTTTCCCATTCTGGCGAACCTAATTTGCTCATGGTGGGCATTTCGCCATCTTTTCCCGAATATTTTGATATTTTGTGCAATACCAAAATCGAAACTTTCATCAAATCATTGTCTTTAAAAAGCAGTCGAATGGCTTCTTGTTGCACACCATTTATTTCTATTTTTTCGAGACCCACAAATTTTGCAATGCCATAGTCTGCATGTGTAATATAGTCTCCTGGTTGCAAGGTTCGCAATTCTTTGAGTGTAATTGCTTTGGATTTCGAATGTTTTTCTTTGGATTTGTAGCGATAAAAACGATCGAAAATTTGATGATCTGTATAGCAAACAATTTTGAGGTTATCATCAATATAACCTTCTTTGAGCGAAATACCTAATGGTTGAATTTTTACAAAATCATCGATTTCTTCAAAAACAGATTTGAGTTTCTCTACCGAAGCAAGTGATTCGGTAATAATATAATTAGTATATCCTTTGCCCTGATTTTCAGACAAATCTTGGCATAATAAATTAAAATCTTTATTAAAAAAGGGTTGTGAACGTGTAGAAAAAGAATATTTTTTTGGATAATTGGTGTTTTTTTCTGAAATTTTAACCTCGATAGGATTCGACTTGAACGTTATAGTATTGGAATCAAGTTCCATTTGTCCGCCTACATTTTTTTCTTTCCTGACAAAAACCTTCCTAAATCTTTGCCATTCGTTTTCAAAATTTTTCCAAGTTTCAAATCGTTCTTCTGGTTTTGTGATTAAATTTTCGGGTCCAGATTTTATTTTTTCGTATTCAGCTTTTGCTCTTCTAAAATAATCTTCGATTACTTCTTCCAGATTTTTTTGATCTTTTATAAAAACTATTGTTTCGTCAGCAAAAAAACGCAAAAAACTTTCGGTACTACTCATAATGAGCTTGTTTTGCACATTTGGAATAATAGAAATTGCCGCTTTGGTATCAACCGAAAGTTGGGTATCGGGATTGAACGAACGAATACTTTCGATTTCATCACCAAAAAGTTCCAGACGATAAGGCAATTCGTTTCCAAACGAAAAAATATCTACAATTCCACCTCTGATGGCAAATTGTCCGGGTTCGTAAACAAAATCTGCTTTTTCGAATTCGTAATTTGTTAGCAATTCAGCTATAAAATTTATATCTAGTTTTTCGCCAACTTTTGCTGTTAATGTGTTTTCTATCAGCGTTTTCTTGCTTATAACTTTTTCCGTAAGTGCTTCTGGATAAGTTACAACCAATTCGCCTTTTTTGTCTTTTAAATTTAAGCGATTAAGCACTTCGGCACGCAGCAACACATTTGCATTTTCGATTTCCTCAAATTCATACGGTTTTTTGTACGAAGTTGGAAAAAACAAAATTTCTCGTTCGGGCAATAGATTTTGCAAATCATTCGAAAAATAATGTGCTTCCTCTTTGTTTTCGAGAATATAAAGTGTTGGATTGGCTTGTTTTGTAATGAGTGAAGCAGCCAAAACCGACATGCTGCTACCTCTCAGTCCATCAACTTGAAAATGATTTTGATTACTTATTTTTAATTCTTCGCTCAGTGCCTGTATGTTTGGGTCGAGCGTATATAGTTTTATAAAATCTACTAGTTTCATTGCTGCAAAGATACTTTGTAGGGTTTGATTTTTTGATTGATGGATAAAATAATTATGTTTGATACTTGATGCTTTTATAGTTTGTGAAAAGTATTTTTGAGATTTTATAAAAGAAAATCACTTTTGATCTTATTAATAAAGGATATTGAAGTACTGAAAAAATAAAAATTGTTTAAGGATGGGAATGTTGAAAATACAAAATAAAAAAGTGAAATATCAAAATAGGCAATATGAAATTACTTGGATTTCGGATTTTGCATTACATGTTATGAAACGCTACAACGACCCATCTCATTTGATTGACCATTTAGAAATAGAAAAATTAGTTTTAGATGCATTTATCATTCCTTACAAAGAAAATTATCAGCACGGATTAGGAAAATTTAGAGGTAAATATTACCAAGCCGTTTTGCATTTTAGCGATAAAACAAAAAGATGTATTATAAAAACTTGTTATTGTGTTTATGATTCACATATTTTACAGATATGTAAAGAAATTTTAAAATGAACACGCAATTGATAGATGTTTCTGGTGCAGATAAAGAACTTTTAGCCCTTGCCAATAATGATATTGGAGTTTATACCGATTTTTTAAAAAGGTTAGAGTTTGAATTACTAAAACTCAAATCTACGCCAGAAGGTAGAAAAAAACTAAAAAAAGCTTTTGGGACAAAATCTTAAAGTTGCAACTTTAAACATGAAATTTATAACATTAAGTATTGCATTTATAATATTCTTTTCTTGTACAAAAAAAGAAAGTAATAAAAGTTATTCCGAAAATTCTTCTATCGATAGTAGCGTTACAACAGAAAAATTTGAATATCAAAAAAAGAAATATTTTATATATAAATTTGATGATTATAAACATAGCTTTAAAAAAGCCAATTATAATCAAATTGTAAGATTGTATGATTTATTAATTAAGGAGTCCATAAATGATTCTTATACTGACTCTATTACTAAAATGAAAATGCAAGCTGAAAAATGTTTGTTAATTGATAAAAAAATAAGAGATTCTACAGCTAATATTCACAGTTTTGCTTATTTTGAACATTTCAATTTGCCTAAACTCAAAAAAATAAATCATAAAAATACAAGAATTGAAAAAGATATTTACAAATTTGAGTTTTCGAAATTTGATAGCACAATTATAGGGAAAAACGGAACATACTGTCAATACATTAGTTTGCAATCCAAAAATAAATACATTACCCTAACTGCAAAGCACTTGGATGAAGATTCTCATTTTATCTATATTTACTGCATTGATAGTACTTTTAAAATCATTGATTCTAAATTATTGGAATTTGGAAGCGGAGAGCATGAAGGATTTGTTGAAGATTTTAAATATAAGAACATCATAATAAAAATTGACTTAGAATCAGATTATACAGAAACCACTTTTTTGGATGATTCAACTTTTAATATAAAATCTTCTACTTTCTATACTATTCGTAAAGAAAAAAATAAAAATTCATATAAAGAAGTTGGGGAAGAATCAAACATTACTTATAGATTAACTAAGGATGGAAAGTTTGTGATTTTAGAAGACAAAAGTTTCAAAAAAGAGTATGTAGATTTGTATCACGCTAACGAGCCATCATTTTAAGTCTTATATTAAACCGAAAAATTAAGATTACATAAGTCAACTATAAATTCATTGGGTTTTTGGTATTGAGAAAACATTTTCCAAAACTGTTTCATTCTATC
>RDZG01000007.1 GCA_004293915.1 Bacteroidota bacterium
TTTCTTTTTCTAGCTCCGTTTCCGTAAGGGGATGCAAAAGTAATACTCTTTTTCTTATTCACAAACTTTATACCAAAAATATTTTAAGTTTTTTTGAAAAAAAAATAAAAAGTGCATTTTTTGACTACAAATAAAGTATTGAGAATTTATATTTACCAATCACCTCCTGAACCACCGCCACCAAAGCCTCCTCCACCAAAACCACCAAATGAACCTCCTCCGCTAGAAAAATCTCCCCAAGAAGAACCGCCACGATTTCGAGAACCAGACATTGCATTTCCAATCATTGCAGCTGTCCACCAATCTGAGCCTGAACTAGAATATGTTCTGCCGCCACCTCCATTTTTATTGAAAGCAGATAATAATAACAATGCCACAACAATAATGATAATTATAATTAGTTTGCTTTTCCCACCTTTTGCAGATTTTGGTTCGGCTTGATATTCGCCTTTTGTAATAGCAAGTATTCTGGAAGTTGCAGCATCTAATCCAGCATAATATTGACCTTGTTTAAACGTTGGCTTAATTAATTCTTCAATAATTTGTTTGCAAGCAGCATCGGTAAGCGTTGCTTCGAGTCCATACCCAACTTGAATACGGATTTTTCTATCTTGAATAGCTATATATATAAGTACTCCATTATTTTTATCTTTTTGTCCAATTCCCCAATTTTGGGCAAGACGAAAGGAATAATCGAAAACATCATCACCTTCGAGCGAATTTTCAATAACTATTGCTATTTGAGTTGAAGACGAATCGTTATAAATTCTTAATTTCTGTTCTAATTGATTAGATTCTTGCGGTTGTAAAATCCCAGCAAAATCATTTACTAATTTTGGAGGATTGGGTAATGGAGGTATGTCTTTTGCGAAAATTGTAAAAGACAATACTATATATAAGAAATATATTTTAAAACGAAACATAAAATTTGAATTTTAATCTGATTTTTAATTATTTGAAAAGGAAATATCATCTGGAAGTTCGTTGATATCGTCTGATTGATATGGGAAATTGATTTTTAATTGTTTGCCCGCTTCGATTATTGCCTCAGAAAGTCCGTTTGCGAAATCATCTTTTTTGAATTTTTCAATGGTATTTGATTTTATAGCATCCCAAAAATTGGCTGGTACAACTTTATTTATACCAACATCGCCTAAAATTGCGAATTTTTTATCTTTTACTGCCAAATAAAACAAAACACCATTTCGCAACACTGTTTTGTGCATATTAAGATTTGCAAAAACTTCGGCTGCACGTTCGAGAACTTCTTTTTTACAATGATTTTCGATATGTACACGAACTTCGCCTGAAGTTGCAAGTTCGGCTTCTTTGATGGCAGAAATAATTTGTGATTGTTGGTCTGATGTAAAAAAAGAACTTACCATATTTGTAACATAATTTAACAATGTAAAGTTAAATAGACATAATGATATAATTATTAAAAATTATTATTTGATATAAATTTACTGCTCTATTTTGATGCTAAGATTGATTTCATTCTTTAAACAAAGAATATTTCCTTACTTTTTAAAGTTTTACAGTTGCATAGGAATCGAATTCAAAGAAACCAAAGAACTGTTGCAACTAATAAGAAAATCGCTTTCAAAACCTTTAAATGAAGATGAACATAAAAAAGTTGTGGCTCAAGTAATAGACATTTGTAAAATGATACCATTGATTTTGATTTTTATTTTTCCTGGAGGTGGATTGATTTTAGCGTTAATTTTTAAGTTTTTACCGAAGAAAATCATATATCCAAGTGCTTTTTTAGAAAATAATGTATAACTTTTTGCAAATAACACGTATATAGATTAGTTTTGTTTATTAACTAATTAAATCAAAAAGTAAAAAATAGAAAAATGAAAAAAATAGCTCTTTTAACAGGTTTGTTTTTAGCCATCGTATTTGGTTCTAATGCTCAAACAACTGAAACTCCTGCAGAAAATTTAGGTGAAATTGAATTTGAAAAAATATCTCAAGAATTTGGAGATATTAAGCAAGGACAAGTTGTAAACGCTACGTTTAAATTTAAAAACAAAGGAAAATCTCCAGTGATTTTATCAAATGTGCAAACAACATGCGGTTGTACAGTTCCGCAATGGACAAGAGATCCAATTGCACCTGGGAAAACGGCAGAAATAAATGCTACATTTAACAGTTCAGGCAAAATGGGACAACAAAATAAAGTAATTACAGTGTTTTCTAATGCAAAAAATTCGCAAACACAAGTGTCAATAGTTTGTAATGTGGTTCCGGCAGACGCACCAGCAGCTCCAAATCCGACTGCAGCTCCAAAAAACTAATTAAACTATCCCCTCTCCATAGGGAGGGGAACTTTAATAAATTACGAAAATGAATCTTTTTCGATAATAAAATACTAAGTGGGATTTTAAAATGCTAAATATTTACAGAAACCGATGGGAATATAATTCTTGTCGGTTTTTATTTTTTACATGAATAAAAAAGTGGTAAATATGCAAAATGAATAACCCAGAATATACATTACATAGTTTTCCAAACGGCATCCGTTGGGTACATAAACAAGTTAAAAATACCAAAATAGCACATTGCGGCATCATGCTCGATATTGGAAGCAGAGATGAAAAAACTGACGAACTTGGATTAGCCCATTTTTGGGAACACATGGCTTTTAAAGGTACAAAAACTAAAAATGCAACATATATTATAAATAGGATAGATAATTTAGGTGGCGAATTGAATGCATATACAACAAAAGAAAAAATATGTTTTCATTCGTCATTATTGGTAAAACATATCGAAAAAGCCATAGAATTGTTAGTAGACATTACATTTAATTCTACTTTTCCAGAAAAAGAAATCAATAAAGAGCGGCAAGTAATTTTGGAAGAAATGAGTATGTATGAAGACGACCCAGAAGATGCCATTCAAGATGATTTTGAAGGGTTAATTTTTGAAAACAGCTCTATGGGGAATAATATTTTAGGTACAAAAGAAAGTGTTTCGAGATTTACCCAAAAAGATTTTTTGAAGTTTATTTCAGCAAATATGAATACCAATAGAACTATAATAAGTACTGTTGGTGGGATTAGCTTTGTCAAAACATTTAAAGTAATCGAAAAATGTGTTTCAAAAATATCTGTTATAGAAAATAAAACTTTTAGAAAACCAATTGGAGAAACGAAAACAATACAAAAAATAGTACAAAAACCTATAAATCAGGCACATTGTATGATTGGCAGAAAAACATATTCGCTAGCTGACGAAAAAAGATTGCCATTTTTTATGCTTACCAATATGCTTGGCGGACAAGCCATGAACTCAAAACTAAATGTGTCTTTGCGAGAAAAGCAAGGTTTGGTATATACTGTGGATGCACAATATTCGCCTTATATGGATACAGGAATGTTTAATATTTATTTTGGATGTGAGAAAAAAAATATAAAAAAAAGTACAGAACTTGTTATGCAAGAATTGCAAAAACTATGCAAAAACACAATCAGTTCAAAACAACTTTTGATTATAAAAAATCAACTAAAAGGGCAACTGGCAGTGGCAGAAGAAAACAATAATGGGATGATGATGCTATTAGCAAAAAATATTTTAGATTTTGGTTATGTTGAAAATTTGGATACTATATTTAAAAAGATTGATGCTGTAGGAGCAGCTGATTTACAGGCAATTGCACTCGAAATGTTTGATATTACTCAAATGTGTAGTTTGATTTATGAGCCGATAAAAAAATAGATTTTGGGTTTAACATTTGGTTGTGTCTCAAAAAAAATCAAATGAAATAAATAATCTTGGTTAAACTAATAGTAAAGCCCATTTAATTACATTTAAAAGTTAAAACACAAATATTTCTTTAAAAACCCCATCCCTAACCCTTCCCCAAAGGGAAGGGAACTCAAAAAACTCCGTTTTTTGAGTGTTTTGTAGTTAAATGGTCTTTTCTATAAACTAATATTGTTTGTTACAATATACAGATTTTATGAGTTGTGAGTAATAAAAAATGAAACCTAGCATGATAAAAAGCAAACCAATAGTTTATAGATTTATTAAAGTTTGTTAAACTTTAGTTTGCATTAATTTTTGGTTGTACATCAAAAAACATATACCCTACAATAGTTAATAAACAAAATCCTACGATTAAAATTGCAATTAGTCCTAGCATGATTCTAAATTTTTAATTTCTATTAAATGTTTTTTAATTTGATTCAAATTTCTTAAAATGGAGATTGAAATAAAAACTAAAATTATACAAGCTATTACCAAAACAACTGTTTCTTTCAAGTTTAAAGTTTCTTTTAACGCAAATCCAAGTGTACCAGACCCCACTGTGGCAAGCAAAAAAAACAAAATTCTCAAATATTCAAACCTAGATTTTAACTGTTCTTTGTTTGTTTCAGCAATCCTATCTTTTGCTTCTTTGTCCTTTGTACAAAGATAAAATTAAAACTCATTTTTTCAAAATATTATTCTTTACGTTTATCAAGGTAAGATACTATTGACAACATTACCTCACCACCATAACTGTGCCCTTCAAACTTTTGGTTTGTTGGTTGCAATCGGTGTAGGATAAATGAAAATAATAAAGCCCATCAGGAGAGGCTGAAGCATTCCAAGCTTGGTTCCATGTGGTGGTTTCAAATACCAATGTGCCATAGCGATTGTAAATTTGAAGTTGATAGTTGGCTGTGTTTTCGGTGGTAGGTTGCCAAGTATCGTTTATGCCATCGCCATTGGGGGTAAAAACATTGGTGCCATTAAACCCTGCTTCAGATTTGGCAAATGAAATGGCAAATGCTTTTTTGAATGTACCACAACTATTTTTGACCTCAATTTCAAATTCGCCAGCTTGCGAAATAGTGCGGATGTTTTCTTGTGTGCCATCGCTCCAATTTACGTTTGTGGTTGCATTTTTATTGCCAATAACAACAATGTTTGCTGTGGTATAATCGCAAATTATGGTATCAGTAGGAATGATAAATCGAGGAACTGCATCTGTTTTGAGCGACAAATAACTGGTGGTTGTGAAACATGCATTGGCAGCATGGAGGGTATAATTACCCGATTTTGAAATCCCCAACAGGCTTGTGGCAACGGTATTGTTGCCCAATTCGTTGGTAGCCGAAATGGGATAAGTGGCTAAAATTGCAATTTTTTGCCCCTCACAAACGGTGGTGTCGGTGGTGGGTTGTGTGATTTTGGGTACATCATAATACTGCACTTGGGTGCTATCAGTTTCTGCAAAACAGCTATTGCTAATGGTTAGCACATATAAACCACTGGTGGTGAGGCTTTGGCTCTGCCCCACAAAACCATTGCTCCATTTTAAATTTTGCCCTATGCTGGTGCTAAAACTCGGATTGAGAACCACAGCCAACGGCACACAACCCAACACACTCACGGGCATGTGCAAAGCAGGTTTTTGAATTTGAGCCAACTCAAAACCACCCGAAACGGTGTTGCAACCTCCAAAAGTGTATGTAAACACACCCGCAACCGAAACAGGATTGCTTACAGGCTGATTTTGTACATTTGATACAAAAACCGTACCCAAAGCAGTGAGCAGCAATGCCGAACCCTCACAAATGGTGTCTTTGGGAGGTACATTTGCTACAATAGGAGATGTAACTGTAATGGTGGTATGCTCTATGCACTCCTCGTGCCGAAACGAAAGTTTATACACACCTGGCTCTTGGATGGTGTAGCTATCATTTGGGTTAAAGCTAATAATTTCGGTATCGTTTAAATACCAAATTTGTTTGCCACTTTGCACCTGTGGCAAATTTGATACATCTGCCGATAGTGTAAATGGCGTTTGTGGGCAAACCACTTGCGTAGGCAAGGTAATATGTGGACGTGGTTTGGGCTTGCCATAGTAGTTTACGAGACCTTGGTAAGGCACACGTGGGAATGCATCACCAGGAAAAGTTATACCATTAAAATCATAGCCAACATTTGTACCTATGCCATCAGGATTGTTGATAACGGCTAAATTATGAGAAGTAATACTTAAAGTATAGGGAAAAGGCAAACCTGTGTCAATAGCAGTATGTGTTGAATAATAAATTTTATTATTTGGAGCATATCTAGCGAAATTTGTCCTGACATTTAAGCCTGTATTTGAAGTAAGAATGTTAAAACTAGTGTTAGCGCCAAATAAATTTGACATAAATAATCCACTTCTATTCCCATCAAAACTTGGAGATAAATAAAAACTCGAATTAGAGATTGCTTTAAATACAGCATCTACATAACTAAAATTAAAACCTGAAGCTGTTAAATTTTTAAATTTAAAGATTTTTAATGGGTTAAAATCAAATCCTCCCGATTTTAGGTTAAATTTATTTATTAGAATTTCAAATTTATCCCTGTTTCTGACTGTAAAAATTGTGCCATCTTGAGAAATCAAATTGACATCATTAAAACTTATATTTATTGAATTATTTATACTTGAAATTATTGGAGTATTAGAAATGTCATCTGCACCTATCTTGAAAGCAAAAATTTTAGATGGTACATTTTTAGCTAAGCCTATTAACCAAATCCCTCGGCACGAATCTGCTCCAGTAGCTCGAAAGTCATAAAAATAGTTACCGTTAGTAAAAGGTATCATTTTTTGTGTAACAACCACATCTCCTTTACCGCCATCTAGTGTGATGTCTACTACTGAATAGGTGTTGATTTCCCTCACTTGATCACAAACTATGATATAATACAAATTGGGATTGTTTAGGTTAGGAATAATGATGGCTCTAGCATTATCAAAATAATTTAACAATGTATTGGGATTATGATTTGCCAATTGTCCATTGGGCATAATTTGGCGCTCAGCATTCCAAACTTGATTCCCATCGGTATAAAACAACAAATTTCCATTTTTGTCGCAAATTGTAGAAACTGTCATACCATAATAATCATGGTCTTGAGGATGAAATCTACCAAAATTTGCCTTAAAAACTTGTGGAGTACTCGAATTGAAATCTGCAGCATAGTTTTCATCAACTATCCAAATATTTTCCTCTTTTTGGGCAAAGGCTATTTGGACTAAAAAAAACAGTATTATAAAAAAACAATATGTATTTTTTTTCAGATACATGTTGCTCTTGATTTTAGAAATAGAAGCTTACGCCAACTTTACTTAATGGATTAAAACTGATTGATGCAGCAGAAGGTTGATTTTTATTAAAATAAACGTTAAAGCTTGCAAAAGCTGCTTCCAGTGCAAATTTTTTCGATAAAAATACAGTTACACCTGGGTTGATATAGCCAGTCAATACCAATCCTTTAAATATATTTGAGCTACCAAAGCTTACATTGCTTTCTGCAAACAAAAAAATATTTTCACGAATTGGAAAAACATACCTTGCTGTTGGTCCTATTCCTAAGCTAGTAAAACTTAAATTATCTTCGTTGAATCTGTTTGAAGTATAATAAGCACTTAGACCTATAGCAAATTTATCAGATAAAAAATATAGAAACTTGGGGCTAATTGATATTAGTGTAGCAGAACTACCTACAATTGGAGAGGCAGGTATAGATTTATAACTAATGTTTATATCTCCCCCTAAATATTTTTTTCCTTTTTCGATTTGGGCAAAACTTGCAAACGAAATTAAAGCAAATATGTAAATGATATTTTTCATTCTATTTTTGAGTAAGAAATCGAGGCAAAGATTGTTGTGCTTTGCCTCGATTTGGTGGGTAAAGAAAATTTATTTTGTTAAAACTAATCTAATTGTATAAGTTTTAATGGATGTGGAAATTACTAAATTATACAAACCTATTGGAAATTCAGCCATATCTAACGAAGTATCAGATTGAGTTAATGTATAATTACCTACTTGTTTGCCTTGAGCATCGGTTATAATCAATACACCCGTTTCGGTAGGTAGTTTAATAGTAATTTTTCCTTCCGATGGATTTGGATATACTTGTGCATCTAATACAATTTCTTTTTCTACATTTTGAGTTTCATCCAATACTTCTTTGCGATAAGGACCAGAACCTGTGATTTCCGTGTATAATATATAAGGGTCAGACCAACAATTATATATTTTATTGAAATCTAGCGGATCAATTGTAGTTTTTTTCGCCATCACAATGTATTTGCAAATTGGGATTCTATCAATAGGATACGGAGGATAAAAACTAGGCTGAAGTTCTTTTATGGTGTTATCAGCTGCGGGGAAAGTAACTTTTGCTAAGCCATACGAGCTATTTTGAATTTCTTTAACAATGTTATTATTACTAATAATGCAATTACGGTTTGGATTGCTGTTCCTATTGTCTTGCTCAAACCATTTCCAACCATCTAAATTAGTGGTAATTACACTGTTAGTGTTTTTGGCAAACATCACAGTTGCATAACCATTTACAAGTGTCCCTCCACCTGGTTGCGTAGGAGCTTCTACATAGCTAACTGGCACATTATAATTAACTTTATCATACGCTAGCACAGGTGCTTGGGCATCATACATCGTAATGGCTTCTGATTCTAATGAACTAATACTAGGGCAACCAATGGCATCGGTAGTTTGTAGCGTCACTTTTTTGCCATGGTGTACAGCAAAGTTTACTGGTAATTTCAGTTTTGGCTCAGCAGTTGTTGCTACTACGGTTCCATCTATTTTCCAATACCATAAATTATTTAAACCTGGCGCATCGGTATAGAAATAGGCATTATTGCCATTGCAAATATTTTCATTCTTGGTACGTCCAAAAGCATGGTCTATATAATATATATTTCCAGTTGGAGGAGTTGATGCGGGTATAATATTTCTTTCAATATCTAATGCAGTACTCGAACTACTTGCAGCACATTTATTTTTTGCTTGTGCAGTAAATCTCAAATATCTGTATTGATTATACGGTGCTTGGCTCAAATCTATTGCAAACGTATTACCATCTATATTTCTTTGGCGAGGGAGTGTTACATTAAATGTGCCAGCCGTATTTCCTCCTCTTATTGTCCAATCATGTGATAAAACAAAAGGCTGAGCAGTAGCTTCAAGTGTAATAATATCATTAGAGCAATATTGATTTAAAGGCTTAGCGTTTTTTACACTGATAGTTGGAGCTAACGGTACACTATTATTATTATTCAAAACAAACGTTTTTTCTTTTGTAAAAGAACCTCCACATTCAGGATAAATGGTTGCAACTGCTGTCAAATTTAATGTGGAAGCAGGAATGTCATTAAATATAATAGCTGTAGATTCTCCTTTCGTACTAGTATTATTTCGATCTATTTCAAAATCAGTAAATATAAAAGGTGGAACATCTGGATAAAAATCCCAAGTAACATTAGTATAACTAAACCCTGCAGGAATATTTTCTAATGTAAATCTTGTAAAATTAAAATTGTCCCCATAAGTGCAAGGTAGTTTTGTGATATTACCTTCTATTTTGATTGGTAAACTTCCTATGTTTAATTTTGCATTTTTGATAGCAAATATTCTAGAAACAGAAGTTGAAGCACATGTATTTCCCAAACTTAAAGTAGCTACAACTTCAATTTCGAAATCGGTTGTTACTCCAGCAGGCTCAATTATTTCTAGTCCAACTCTTTTTTTATTTGTTACATGATCAAAGAAATTTACAGCGTTTCTTGTATTTATTCTTACTCCTCTCGTATTGTTTTGCCACAAATAATAATTCCAAGTTACGTTTGTGTTTCTATCGGCTGGAATAATAAATGATACACGATTGCTATTATTTCCACTAGAGCAATTACCTGACATAGTTAATTCGTTGCTCGAAACAGGGTTAATAACGTTATCGTAAAGTGTAAAAGGAACTCCAGTCGATATTTTAGTACCACAGCCATTCAAGTTGGTTATTACTTTAGGTGTAACTGTAATCCAATTTCGTTTTGGATTTGTTCCAAAAACAGATCTATTAAAAGTTGCTCGATTGCCTGCTAAAGTATAATCTGTATTTTCAACCAACTTATTTGAAAAACTATAAAACTCATAACTTTCGTTTCTACTACCAAGCAAGTTTGAATTGATAACTACAGGATTTGAAACACATAGATTATCACTATTATTAACAGTAGGTCTTGGAAGTACAGCTACTCCATCATTTATAAAAAAATATTTGGTAAACAAGGTATTCCATGGCGTAGTTAAACATTGAGTAACTAAACGATTATTGATATTAATGGCAGCTTGAACAATACCTCTTCTTACGAAATAATTATTTAATAACTTAAAACCAACCACAATTTTGTTATTTATTGAATTGTTTTGTTGAGCAACAGTTATATCTACTGATTTATTATAAGTACCCCATATTTCGTAGTCAGTACCTTCTGTCAAAATCCCGTTTGCATCTGAAAACTGCCATTCTCTCAAAAAACTAACACCGCCTAGTTCTGTGTTATAACGTGGAGAACGCAAAAAAGTGTTTTGCCCTGCACAATACAATGAATTGTTTATAGGTGTACTTTTTGAAAGATCCATACCTTGAAAAATCCTATCATTTTGGTATGGTGAATTATTGATACGAAATGCTGTTGCGATACCTCCAATTGGACTTGGAAACAATTCATACGTAACTGTAAAATCTTTGGTTAATTTATCGGTTCTGCCACATGGAGAAGTCCAAGAAATTTCTAAATTTATAGTTTGCGAGGTTGGATAGTTGCTACCCATATTTGTAGGGTAAACAAAAAAAGAATTTGCACCCTTGCCTTGGTAAACCGAACCACCGCCAAATATTTGCAAACCCGAAGGTAATGTCCATTTATAATTCAAATCGCTATTGGCTATACCATACATTAATGGAGGAGCAACATACAACTCTGTACCAATATTACAATCATTTACTTTAAATGGTGTAGTATATAATGGTCCACCAGGAAAAGTATTTCCTCTCTTGACATTAAATAAATTACCAATAGTTTGAGAATAGGTGTATTCTGGTTTAAAAATACGAAGTTCGCCAGATGTGTATCGGTAAGCTCCTGATAATTCATCACCATCACAAGTTGTGGGTATATAGTAATCTAATTGAAACGAAGAAAGATTTTGATTTGGAAGTGCAATTCCTAGCTCCCTAAGTTTACTACCCCCTTTTATATATAATGAATAAGTTGAAGCATTATCACTTTTATATATAGTCGATTCTGTAGAATAATATGTATAGTATTCACCACAATGAAGAGATTCTCTATCTTCTACTTCTGGGTAACCAGCAGGATGTGCAGCACTAAAAATTGGTGGAATATCTGTATAGCATTTCTGTTCTACAGCATTAAAACCTGGAGCAGGAAACACTACTGGAGGATATGTTGGTCTAGGTGGTGTGGGTGGTGTAACAATAGCAACCTTAGAACTGTTTATGTTAAGCCTTTCAATATTACAATACAACATATTACCATTTGCATCTATCTTGTATATTTCAATATATAAGTTTGCATAGTACTCGCTATTATCTAGAATAAGTCTACTTGTATTCAAGTTGAATTTATATATAACTCCTTTAGATTGTAAATCATCACTAAGTGGCTTGTCAGTATCATTAAATGCAATGATATCTCCTGAATTAGAGTTAGTTTGACTACACAAACTACCAATAACACAACCAGTACAAGCATATTTTAAATTATATATTTTCATATTGTAAGTGCTTGGTAAGTCACTTCCAAAACCAGTTACATTAAGTGTTACTTCAACTTCAGTATTTCCTGTTTTATTTACTTGTAAAACCCCATTCTTTAATGGTTTATTTATGGTGCAATTTGAAAAAACTAACTGAGGCTGCGACTGAGCTGCATAAGCAATTAATAATCCTATAACTAAGTAAATTAATTTGTAATTTGTAATTTGTAATTTGTAATTTGTAATTTATTAAACATAAATAAAACATTTTTAGGTGAATTGATTGATTATATTTTTGCAAACATAATACAAGTATAGAAAAAACCAATACGTAATAAAGTAATTATTTTTGTAATTATTATAACTACTTAAAAACGAAAGCATTAATTTAAAAACAACTTCTATTTCATACAATATCATTGATACCATTTTTATTTACTAAATTGCGAGCAAGATGGATATTACAGAAAAAAAACATGAATAACCTATCACATTTACAACAAAACTTAACCGAATATAAACGCAAGTTTTACATCAATCAACTGTTGAAAGGTGGGTTGATATTTTTGTGTGTTATATTATTTTTGTATTTGATATTCAATACATTAGAATATTTTGGAAATTTTAATACCAATTTTAGAGCATTATTTTTATTTGGATTTTTAACAATATTTCTTACTATTGGATATGTTTATATTATTAACCCAATATGGAATTTGTTTCAATTAGACAAAAAATTGAGCGACAGAGATGCTGCAAACCAAATCGGAAATTTGATTCCAGAAGTAAAAGATAAATTGCTAAATACCTTGCAACTTTCGCAAGTTTCGTCAGAAGAAAACTCACTCTTACAAGCTGCTATATCGAAGAAAATAAATGAATTATCTGTTTTTAATTTTTCAAACGCCATACACTTAGAAGAAAATAAACAGTATTTGAAATATTTGATTCCACTTTTATTTATCATTTTATCCATTTTGGCTGTTGTGCCAAGTTTTTTTGTAGATAGCACCAAACGAATCATAAAATATAGTACCGAATTCATTCCTAATGCACCTTTTAAAATTATAATACAAAATACTGATTTACAGGTATTTAATAACGAAGAATATACATTAAAAATTAAATTAGAAGGAAATTCTATCCCAGAACAAGCTTATATACATGTGGGTGGAAGAAAACAAAAATTAGAAAAAATAAATGAAACTGAATTTTTATATACGTTTTCGAATTTGAGCGAAAATCAGGATTTTCAGATAGAAGCTGGTGGTTTTTTTTCGGCAAATTATACACTCGAAGTAAAAACGAGACCTTCGCTAAATGGATTTAAGGTATCGTTAGATTATCCAAATTATATCGGAAAAAAAGATGAGGTTTTAAACAATGTTGGAAATATTTTAGCACCAGAAGGCACAAAAATAACTTGGAATTTCGATGCATTAAACTGTTCAAAATTAGCTATTTATATTGATTCGGTAAAAAATCCAATTACGATAGAAAAATCAATTTTTAGTGGTTTTGAGTATAAAAAAACAGTTTTAAAATCAGGCATATATGCTGTGAAACTATTAAACGAACATGGAGAATCGAAAGAAAAAATGGAATATTCGTTGAGTATTATTCCAGATCAATTTCCAAAAATCAATGCTGCACAATCGAGAGATTCTACTTTGTATACTTCTATAACTTTTGGAGGTAATATTAGCGATGATTATGGCTTAACAAAACTTAAATTATTTTATCGAAAAGCAACACAAAATGGACAAAAGACGGCTTACAAAGAGCAAAATATTGCCATAAAACAAAATCAAATTAGCCAAAATTTTTATTATAAATGGGAAATTGATTCGATGCAATTGCAAGCCGATGAAATGCTTGAATATTACCTTTCGGTTTGGGACAACGATGGAATACATGGAGCAAAAGCGACTCAATCTGAGGCATTTACACTTAAAATTCCATCGAAAAAAGAAATGGCAGCTTCGGTTTCGCAATCGAGTTCGGAAACAGAAAGCCAACTCAATAGCACCACAAAAAAAGCAGAAGAAATTAAAAATGATTTTAAAAAACTAGAAACACGCCTAAAAGGAAAGCGTCAGTTTGATTGGCAAGACAAAAAAGCAATAGAAGAAATGATGCAAAAACATGAAGAATTGCAAAAAGAAATGGAGCAATTGCAACAAAAGCATGAAGAATTGGCTCAAAAACAAGACAAATTCGATAAAACATCGGAACGAATTGCAGAGAAAACAAAACTTTTGCAACAGCTTATGAATGAGGCACTTGACGAAGAAACTAAAAAAATGTATCAAGAACTTCAAAAACTTTTACAAGAAAAAGGGAAAGAAAACGAAACCAAAGATTTGATTGAAAAAATCAGTAAAAAAGAACAAAATGTTGAAAAAGAATTGGATAGAGCATTGGAGATGTTTAAACAATTAAAATTTGAAGCCAAAGCCGAAGATATAACCAAAAAACTAGAAGAATTGGCTCAAAAACAAGAAGAATTGGCGTTGAAAACAGAAGAAAAAAATGCGGATCTGGAAAAACTTTCGGAAGAGCAAAAAAAGCTAAACGAGCAATTTGATGAAGCTAAAAAAGAAATGGATGAACTTAAAAAATTAAATGAGGAACTTGAAAATAAACAAGAATTAGACAATTTTGAAAAAGAGCAAGAAAAAGTAGATAAAGAGCAAAAAGATAGCGAAAATGCTCTTGATAAAAATGACAAAAAGAAAGCCGCACAATCGCAAAAAAATGCTGCAAAAGAACTCAAAAACATGAAAGAAAAAATGGAAGCCATGCAAAAAGAAATGGAAGCCGATGCCCTTTCTGAAAACATGGAAGATTTGAGAAATATTCTAGAAAACTTGGTAGAACTATCTTATAATCAAGAAGATGTGATGAAAGAATTTAAGAAAGTGAATCAACAAGACCCACGATTTGTGCAACTATCGCAACGCCAATTGAAAATAAAAGACGATAGCAAAATTGTAGAAGATAGCCTAAATGCCCTGGCTAGAAGGGTTTTTCAAATTCAATCTTTTATAAACAAAGAATTGGAAGGGATGAATACTTATATGGACGAAGCATCGAAAGCTATAAAAGCACGCAGGTCAGATATGGCAGCAGGAAAACAGCAATTTGCCATGACTTCGATGAATAATTTGGCACTTTTACTTTCTGATGTGCTGAAACAAATGCAAGAACAATCGCAAGACCAAAAACAGCAAAGTGGAAGCTGCAGCAAACCTAGCAACAAAAAAGGAAAGAAAAAAGGCGATAGTCCAAGTATGGGTCAGTTGCAAAAAAAGCTAAATAAGCAAATTGAAGATTTGAAAAAAAGTGGCATGACTGGGCAAAAACTTTCGCAAGAACTTTCAAAACTAATACGACAACAAGAACAAATTAGAAATTCGATGAAAAACCAATCTGGACAGCCAAAAGGAGGCAAATCGGGTGGCAAATCAGGCGAAGGGAGTGGTGAAAATGGCGAAGGAGGCGAAAGTGGCGAAATGGGAAAAGATGATAAACCTAAACCAGGCAAAGATGGTAAAAATGGCAAAGAACAAGGCGAAAATGCTATTGATATGCAACAACTAGCCAAAGAAATGGAGGAAACCGAAAAAGATTTGGCTAACAAACAAATTACAGAAAAAACACTGCTTCGACAGCAAGAAATTTTAAATCGCTTATTGGAACACGAAAAAGCTCAACGTGAGCGAGAAGAAGATCAAAAAAGAGAATCGAAAACAGCACAAGAAATGCCTAAAAAACTTCCGCCTAGTATCGAAAACTATTTGAAAGAAAAAGAAAAGCAAGTAGAATTACTCAAAACAATATCTCCTTCATTAAACAGCTACTATAAAAGAGAGGCAAATGAATATTTTGAGAAAATAAATCGATAAAAATAGTAATTTGAGAAACTTTAGCTAAATATAACCGTATTTTATCCTGTTAGACTTAACTACATTAATTTTAATCTTTACCAAGTTTCAATTAAACATTTGGAAACACTTTACATGAAACCCTTAAAAATCGAATTTGCTTCTGCAATAGAAAATATTAATTTGGTTGAAAACTTTATCAATACCGCTAAAGATGAGTTTAATATTTCTGATATTTCGTATGGCAATATCATGGTTGCTGTAACCGAAAGTGTAAATAATGCCATTATACATGGCAATCATCAAGATACAGAAAAAAAAGTATTTTTGACATTTGAATTGCAAAGCGACAAACTAAAAGCCACAGTTGAAGATCAAGGAACTGGTTTTGATTTTGAAAACTTGCCAGACCCAACTGCTCCAGAAAATATAAATAAAATTGGAGGAAGAGGTGTATTTTTAATCAAAAACCTAAGCGATGAAGTTCGTTTTTTTGATGGAGGAAAAAAAGTAGAAATGTTTTTTGGTTTATCTTAATATCTGGTTTTAATATCATGGTAAGTTTCTTGCAAATCGTAATCTTTACGAAGCGGGTGTCCTTCCCAATCGCTTGGTAATAAAATCCTACGCAAATCGGGATGATTTGTAAAGTTAATACCCAATAAATCAAAAGCTTCCCTCTCGTGCCAATCGGCTGAACGCCAAACAGTTGAAACAGTTTCTGTTTCTGGTTTTTCTCTATTTAAAATAACTTTTAAACATAATTTATGATTGTATGGAATAGAATATAAATTATAAACCAATTCCATCGTATTTGCCTCTGTACCATTATCTATACCTGTAATACACTCTAATAAATCAAAATACAACTCTTCTGTTTTTAAAAGATAAGCAGATATATCTTTTAAAATTTCGATTTTAACAATTACAAAAGGCATTAAACCCGCTTCGTGGGTTGAAACAATATTAGATTCACCAAAGTTGCTTTTGAGTTGAGAAACGATTTCCTTGAATTGCATATAAATATTATTTTTTAGCTATTCTTTTATAAAAGCATAGCTTTTGTTTTGATGTTTGGGCAGTTTTATAAATTCTTTTAAAGCAGAAATTACTTTAATTGGGCTTTCGATAGCAAAAATATTTACAGCCCATGCTGGTAATCCAATTGGATCGGCAAATAAATAATTTTCGACTTGCACATCGCCATTTGCAAGTGGTGTAAATTTCCAAAAGCCAAAGCTGTCTTTCATTCGAACAACATTTTTTTCAACACCAATATATTCTGGCTTACTAGTTGCAACTAAATGTAAGGCTTTGTCAATAGGATCTTGATGATATTTGATATGATAAACT
>RDZG01000008.1 GCA_004293915.1 Bacteroidota bacterium
TCAAAATTTAAAAAATACCGAAGTAAAAAGTATTTGCTCTTTTGGATATATATTTTTAGACCAATATTGGTCTGTAAAATAATTCAAGTTGGTATAATTTCAAGTTCAAATCAAATACAGTTTCAAGATTTGGCTTCGCCAAACTATAGTTTAGAATTTGAATCTGAAAAACAAATGGATTTTTTGATTCAAATTATCAAATCAAAAAGGAAAAAGAAAAACAATCTTCTAATTGAAAATATTGCTCGAAATATTGCTGGAGAGTACATAAAAAGAAGTATATATAATTTCAGATAAACCAAGTTATTTAGAATAGTTACAAAAACATTTCTTACACTATAAATAATATTCAGTGTGTTAATTTAGTATAGTAAGTAACTGTGGGAAATCAATTTAAAGCAATATCGTTATCTTATCAAAACACTCCTTTGGAGGTTAGAGAGTTGTTTGTACACTATTTTTAGATTTTTTCTGACTTATTGCAATTAGTGCTATTTACAAAAAATCAATATTTGATATGTCCATTTTTATTTTTATTTTTGTTAAAATGCAATTTAAAATGGAAAAGGTAATTATTGAAACAGAAAATAAAATCCAGTTGGAACTTGTTTTAGCCTATGCAAAATCTTTGAATTTACGAACAACATTGGTAGATAAGCTAGAAGATGATTATTTAATGTCTCTTATGAAAGGAGATAATGAAGGATATGCATCAGAGATTGAAAAGTCGGATTTTTTAAATTCTCTCGGTAAATGAAGTATGAAATCTCAAATAAATTTATAAAGTTATCCAAAAAACTAAGTATTGATGTTCAAAAAGAAATTAAAAAAGTAATTATTGATATCGAAAATTCTGAAAATCTCGATAAATATGACGTCAAAAAATGGTAGGTTACTCAAATTTTTATAGAATTCGCATCAATAAATGTAGAATTGGAATTAAACTAGTTGATAACACTATATTTTTTGAGGCAGTTGCAAAACGTGATGAGATTTATAAAATATTCCCATAAATAAATTGCATCAAGTTTGATTTATTTAGAATAAATACAAATAATATTTATTGCAACAAAAATTATATTCAGTGTGTTAATTTTGCATAGTAAATCAACTGTGGAAAATCAATTTAAAGCAATATCGTTATCTTATCAAAACACTCCTTTGGAGGTTAGAGAGTTGTTTTCTTTCGATGAACAAGCATCTAAAAAAATGCTTTTATCACTCAAAGAAACCTTCGATTTGCAAGAAGCCTTACTGATTTCTACCTGTAATCGCACCGAAATATATTACCTTTCTGAAATCGACATCAATTCGCAACTTATTGATTATTTGGTAGATAACTCAGAATTAGGAAAACTAAAAGATATAAAATCGTACTTTAGAAAATTTACAAATCATATAGAAGCTGTAAATTATCTTTTTGAAGTTTCGATAGGTATACATTCGCAAGTAGTAGGCGATTTGCAAATTATTTCACAAGCCAAAGATGCTTATCAATGGTCGGCAGATGTAAACATGGCTGGTCCGTTTATTCATCGGTTGATGCATGCCATTTTTTATGCAAACAAAAAAATAGTTCAAGAAACTAGTTTTAGAGATGGTGCTGCTTCTATTTCGTATGCAGCCACCGAATTGGTTGATGAGGTAATTTCGTCAAACAAAAATGCACAAATTTTGGTAGTTGGCGCTGGCGAAATTGGTGAAGATGTAGTTAAAAATCTCATCCATTTTGGGTATTCAAATTTTACTTTGTGCAATCGCACATTTGAAAATGCTGCCCTTTTAGCTCAAAAACTAAATATAAATACATCAAGTATTTTGCCTTATGATTTACTTTTTGGACATATCAAATATTTTGATGTAATTATATCTGCTATACAAGTTAATTCGCCAATTTTTACTTTAGAAACATTAAAAGATTGTAAAATATTGACACACAAATATTTTATAGATTTATCAGTTCCTCGAAGTGTAGATCCAAAAATCGAAACCATTCCAGGTGTTGCCATTTACAATATTGAAGATTTAAACAAAAAGACTACAACTGCAATTGAACGCAGAAATGCCTCAATTCCAGATGTAAAATTTATTATTTCGCAATCAGTTGCGGATTTTACCAATTGGGTAAAAGAAACAGAAGTGGCTCCAGTGATTCACAAAATGAAAGAATCGCTCGAAACCATTCGGTTGGCAGAAATCAATCGATATACCAAACAATTGAGCGAAAACGAATTACAATTAGTAAATACCATCACTAAAAACATGATGCAAAAACTAATGAAATTGCCTGTTGTTCAACTCAAAGCTGCTTGCAAAAGAGGCGATGCCGATAATCTAGTAGAAATCCTCAACAATCTTTTTGATTTAGAAAAACAAAAAGAACTCAAATAAATTGTATTTTTTAGGTATAAAGTTTTACTATTATCTAAATTTTTAATTTTTTACGATTTTATTACAGTTGTAAACTAAAAAACACTTAATTTCGTTAATTACTATATTGATACAATTCTGCCTAATGACAAAAAAAGGATTATACATTTATTTTTTGATACTTTGCAGTTTTTGTGTGTTTGCACAAGAAAGCATACAGACTATTGACGAAGAACAAACCGTTGTTGCAGATAATTTGATTCCTGAACCAGCACCTGTTTTTATGGATTCAACTGTTCCAGAAATACAAAAAGATAGCATCAAAAACAGATTAAGGCGTATAGAAGGCGAAATCCCACTTTCGTATAACAATACCATCATTTCATTTATATCTTATTTTGTGATTAGAAATAGGGAATATTCAAAAATGGTACTTCGCAGAAAAGAAGCATTTTTTCCAACTTTCGAACGCATTTTGAAAGAAAACAATATGCCAGACGAACTTAAGTATTTGTCTATAGTTGAGTCTGGACTAAATCCAAGAGCTCGTTCAAGGGCAGGTGCTGTTGGTTTATGGCAATTTGTTCCAGCAACAGGAAAATACTACAAATTAAACATTGATTGGTACATAGACGAACGTTCTGATCCAGAAAAATCTACAAAAGCCGCTTGCGAATATTTACGCTATTTGTATAAAATGTTTGACAATTGGGAATTGGCACTTGCTGCATATAATTGTGGACCTGGAAATGTGCGAAAAGCCATTCGTAATTCAAGAAACAAACGTGATTTTTGGGAAATATATTATCATTTACCTAGAGAAACTCGCAGTTATGTGCCACAATTTATTGCCATTTCTTATTTGATGAATTATCACAAAGAGCATAATTTGTTTCCAGAATATAACGAAAGCATTTGGACTCCTTTTACTGTTTATACCGATCAATATGTAAATGTGGATATTTTGGCAAAACATATTGATGTGTGTCCCGAAGATTTGCAACGCATGAATCCAACACTTTTGAGAAACAGAGTGCCATCGCATGCCAAAAATTTTCCATTGAAAATTCCTGCTGAAAAAACACATTTGTTGATGGCAAATTATTGCAATATTATGGATTCGTGTTCGAAATCTGGAGCCGAAGATATTATTGAAGAAATAAATCCAAATTCTGAAAAAGCTAAAAATAGAAGTGTAATAACACATGTGGTAAAAAAAGGCGAAATTTTACAGCGTGTAGCAAGTAAATATCATGTAACAGTACGTGAACTAATGGTTTGGAATAATTTAAAAGTAAAATCATTAAAATACGGACAAAAACTAACCGTTTGGCGTGATGATGCACAAAAGAATTTTGACAAACGGGCTTCATATAACAATCAAACAGCCAGCAAATTTCCAAAAAGCAGAAAAAACACCTATAAAGTTCAGCCTGGAGATACACTTTGGAGTATATGCGAAAAACTTGACCTTTCGATGAAAACACTCAAAAAATTGAATAAGCTGCGTTCGAACCAAGTAAAACCAGGTCAAAAATTGTTGTTGGGTTAATATATTTTTTAGCCCACATCCAATGAAGCTAATTAGATTTTCCAAATTTTGCTTTTTAAAATAATCTCATGCAAGAAAAACCAAAATTTAGCCAATTATTCGATTTGTTTCTATAATCGAATAAAATGAACTCTAAAAATGTTAATTAGTCAAAAACTTAACTATTGGTTTGGAATAAGTTATAAAAATAATAAAGTAAAATAACTGTAATTTTAAAATCTAATAGGCTTAGTATAATGTTTCACTCAGAGCTATGGATTTAATATCAAGGTTATATTCATAAAAAAAGGGTCTTTCGACCCTTTTTTAGTTTTATTTTTCTGTTACTCTAACATCAATTCTGCGGTTTTTGGCTTTACCTTCTTCTGTTTCGTTAGAAGCTACTGGATATTGTTCTCCGTAACCTTCAGCATCTAATCTTTCGGTAGCGATGCCTAATTTTACTAATTCTACTTTCACAGAACTAGCACGGTCTTGCGACAATTGAAGGTTGCTGTTAGGATCTCCAACATTATCAGTATATCCACCAATTTTCAATTTTGCTTTTGGAAAAGCATTTAAAATAGCTACTATGTTTGTAAGCTGAGCTTGAGACTCTGGTTTCAACGTTGTACTTCCTGTTTCGAAAGTCAATCTATCGAAAGAAAACCAGCTAGTTTTATTCACTATGCTATCAGCAGAAGAAATAAAAGTAATCAATTTGCTTTCAATACCATTGGCAGCACCATTGATTTTTACATCACCAGGAAGCGCAAATTCTGGTAAATTCATATCTGCAGAAACGACAGCAGGAGTTTCTATAGCCATGTTCGATTTCTCTACTTTAGCAGTTTTGCTTCCAATTCCTACCAAAGATGGAGCAATAACCAAAGAAACAATTGACATCAATTTAATCAAAATATTCATAGATGGTCCAGAAGTATCTTTGAATGGGTCCCCAACAGTATCGCCAGTAACGGCAGCTTTGTGTGGATCAGATTTTTTGTAATACATTTCTCCATTAATCAATACTCCTTTTTCAAATGATTTTTTGGCATTATCCCAAGCACCTCCAGCATTTGATTGGAAAATAGCCATTAATACACCAGAAACTGTAACTCCAGCAAGAAGTCCACCTAATACTTCAGGACCAAAAGCAAATCCTACAATGATAGGAGAAACGATAGCCAAAGCACCAGGAAGAATCATTTCTTTAATAGCAGCTTGTGTAGAGATAGCCACACATTTGTCGTATTCTGGTTTGCCAGTTCCTTCGAGGATACCTGGAATTTCACGAAATTGTCTGCGAACTTCTTCTACCATTTTCATGGCAGCACGTCCAACAGCAGCTATTGCCATAGCAGAAAAGACAAATGGAATCATTCCTCCAACAAATAAACCAGCCAATACTTCGGCTTTATAAATATCTATGGCATTAATACCAGCAAGACCCACAAAAGCTGCAAAAAGAGCTAGAGAAGTAAGAGCAGCTGATGCAATGGCAAATCCTTTTCCAGTAGCAGCAGTAGTATTTCCTACGGCATCTAAAATATCTGTTTTTTCACGAACTTCTGCTGGCAAATGACTCATTTCAGCAATTCCACCTGCATTATCAGCAATAGGCCCAAAAGCATCTATCGCTAATTGCATTCCCGTAGTTGCCATCATACCCGCAGCAGCAATAGCCACTCCATACAATCCAGCAAAGAAATAAGACATATATATACCTGTTGCCAATACTAAAATTGGGGCAGCTGTACTCATCATACCTACCGAAAGACCACCGATTACGTTTGTAGCATGACCTGTAGCTGATTGGCGAATAATACTCAATACAGGGGCTTTGCCCATAGCTGTATAGTATTCTGTGATAATAGAAATTAATGTTCCTACAATTAATCCTGTGATAATTGCCCAGAAAACACCCATAGAAGTAAATTCAAATCCACGAAGTGATAGTGTTGCAGGTAAAATTAGTTGAACCATAAAGAACGAACCTACAGCGGTAAGAGCTACAGAAGCCCAGTTGCCAAGATTTAAAGCTGCTTGCACATCGCCTCCTTCTTTTACTCGAACAAAGAATGTTCCAATAATAGAGAATACAATTCCCATACCAGCAATCACCATAGGCAAAAGAATAGGAGAAAGACCACCAAAAGCATCGTCTGCAATAGTCTCACGACCTAGAACCATCGTTGCAAGTACAGTAGCCACATAAGAACCAAATAAATCGGCACCCATACCTGCTACATCACCTACGTTATCACCTACGTTATCTGCAATAGTAGCAGGATTACGAGGATCATCTTCAGGAATACCTGCTTCTACTTTTCCTACTAAATCTGCACCTACATCGGCAGCTTTGGTATAAATTCCACCACCTACACGAGCAAAAAGTGCGATGGATTCTGCTCCTAAAGAAAAACCTGTAAGAACTTCCAAAGCACGTTCCATGCCTATGCTGTCTACTGCTTGTCCATCTGCAAAAAGTTTATAAAATATAATAAATAATGTTCCTAAGCCCATAACTGCAAGTCCAGCAACACCCATTCCCATGACAATACCACCTGTGAATGAAACTTTCAATGCTTTTGAAAGGCTAGTTTTTGCGGCTTGTGCGGTACGTACATTGGCTTTGGTAGCCACTTTCATTCCTATATATCCTGCAAATGCAGAAAAAACAGCTCCAATAATAAACGAACCTACAATAAGAGGATGAGATTTTTCATTTGATGAACTTAGCCAGAAAAGCAAAATACATGCTATCACTACAAAATAAGACATTACTTTGTATTCGGCTTTTAAGAAAGCCATAGCCCCATCTGCAATAGCGGCTGCTATATCTTTCATGGTTTTATCACCAGCATCTTGTTTGGAAACCCAATTGGATTGTATAAATGCATAAATTAAAGATGCAAGACCTAAGAGAGGCACTGCGTAAAATAAAATGTTCATAAGTTAGAGTTAATTATAATTTTTATAAAATTAGTACAAATATAGGTTAAGAATTGAGTTTTAAAAGTAAGACTAAGAAGATTTATGTAAATTTTGAACGATTATACTTTAAATTATAGGCTATGTTTTGAAATTTACATCAAAATAAGACTTTAAAATATTGCAATAATGATAGGATGAAAACCATTCAAACTTAATATTTGCAATGAATGCACGAAAAAAACACAAAAAATTAGTGAATTCGTGGCAAAAAATAATAGAAATAAATTTGGATTTGAACTTATATCTTCAAATCCTATTAGGAATGTAACAAATGTTGTTTAATTTAGAGTATAGCCAAATTATACTGTTATTTTATTACTACTGGTTTTGTGTCAATAATATCTCGACTTGATTTTCCAACCAAAATATTGTATTCTCCTTTTGAGATTTCAAAATCATGAATTTTGGTATTATATTCCGAAAATGCTTCGGATTTTAGGAGATAAATTGAAGCCGTTTTGCTCTCATTTGGTTTTAATTTTAGTTTTGCAAAGCCTTTAAGCTGTTTCAGAGGTCGATCAGATTTGTCTATTTTTGGCGATACATATACTTGCACAATTTCTTCGCCAGTTCTTTTTCCAGTATTTTTAATCGCAACAGAAACTTTTATTTTATTACCCAAATCTTTTATTTGCACATTTGAATAAGCAAAAGTGGTATAAGACAATCCAAAACCAAAAGGAAACAATGGTTTTGAGTTCATTTTGTCCATAAAACGATAGCCCACCAAAACTCCTTCGGTATATTTTGCCGTAATTCCTTCGTTTTGATAGCCAACGTAGGCTGGCGAATCTTCTTTTTTAACAAAAAATGTTCGCGTAAGTTTTGCACTAGGATTATAATCTCCCGAAAGAATATTTGCAAAAGCATTTCCAACTTCTTGTCCCGAATACCAACCTTCGATAACCGCCTTTACACTATCAATCCAAGGCATTTCGATTACATTTCCATTTGTTAAACATACAATTGTATTTTTATTCACTTTAGCAATTTCTGAAATTAATTCGTCTTGTTTCGATGGCAATCGCAAGCCTGTTTTTGTGTCAAATCCTTCTGACTCATATTGGTTCGACATACCAGCAAAAATTATTGCCATATCCGATTTTTTTGCTACCTCAACAGCTTGCGAAATTAAACCTCCATTTTGTGTCGTTGCTCCATCGCTTGGCAAATCCCAACCTAATTGAAAATCGGCACCCATATTTCCTTCAAAATATTCAATTTTAATTTTATAGGTTTTAAATCCTTCTAAATCAACTTCAAAACTATCTTTTTCAGAGCCATGCACATCCCAATTGTCAATAACTAATTTGTCTTCAAACCACATCCGAACGCCATCATCGCCTCGAGTATAAATTTTGTATTTTCTGGAAATAGGCGGTTTGAGTTTGCCCGTCCAACGTGCTATCCAATAGTCTTTGTCAATTTTTGAATCTGGACTTTCGGGGTCACTCCATTTCATGTTCATGTTTTTGTCGAGCCTTTTTACTGTTGGCTCTGAGGCAGTTACATTATCTAAAACTTCTTGTAAATTGGATTTATCCCAATATTGTGCAGTTAGACCTTCTTCGCCAGTTTCAGAAACCAAATATTTGGCATCAATAATTGTAATACCTTTAATATCAATCACATCGCCTTGAGCAAAAGTAATTTTGGTTGTTTTACCAAACTTATTTTTAATGGCTTCGAGCGGAGCAACACTATAATATGGTGCAATTTGCGAACTTCCTCCTGCCCCTGTACGAGCCAAATTTGCATTAGGACCAATCACTGCTATTGATTTTATTTTTGAAGTATTAATTGGCAAAACATTATTTTGATTTTTCAACAAAACCATGCCTTTTTGAGCCGATTCTAAAGCCAAAAGTTGATTTTCTGGTGTATTTACATTTTTTTCGTTTGGTAAATATTTATTTTCAAACAAACCTAATTGAAATTTAATACGCAGATTTCGAGCTACCTTATCATCTATTTCTTCAATCGATACTTTACCTGATTTTACAGCTTTCAAAAGCGAATCGCCAAAATATACTGGTGTAGGCATTTCTAAATCTAAACCAGCTTTGGCTGATTTTACGGTACTGTGTGTGGCTTCCCAATCTGACACTACTAATCCTTTAAATCCCCATTTGGTTTTGAGAATATCAGTCAATAAATATTTGTTTTCGCTAGCCCAATCGCCATTTATTTTATTGTAAGCACTCATTACTGTCATGGCTTTTGCTTCTATAACAGCAGCTTTGAACATAGGCAAATGAATTTCGTGCATGGTTTTTTCGTCAATTATTGCATCCACACGCATACGTTCCCACTCTTGGTCGTTGCAACAAAAATGTTTGAGCGAAACAGCCACTTTTTCGGATTGCATAGCTCGAATATAATTTACTGCAAAGCGAGAAGCCAGAAAAGGATCTTCTGAAAAACTTTCAAAATTTCTGCCTCCACTTGGCAAACGATGAATATTTACAGTCGGACCAAGCATCATATTTATTCCCTTAGCTTTGGCTTCGTTGGCAATGGCTTTTGCCACACGAGCCACCAAATTGGTATCCCACGAACTTGCCAAAGCTTCGCCAGCCGGAAATGCAGTTGCTTTTCCGGTTCGCACACCTATTGGTCCGTCAGACATTTCAAAGCTTGGAATTCCAAGTCTAAGATTTGGTTTGGTTCGCAATCCATCGCCATATAATTGTTCGATTTTTTCTTCGAGCGACATTTTAGAAATCAAATCCAAAATTCGTTTTTCAGTATTTAGTTTTGTGTTTTTATAAGGTTGAGCCACAAGTGGGATTGCAGCTATTAAAAATAGAACATTAATTATATGCTTCATTTGTGTATTGATTTTATCAAAATATTATACAAATAAATAAAGAAATGTTGATAAAAAATATATTTATGAAAATTGAAATTATTGTTTGAGTAAAAAGAAAAGGTATTAAAAATGAAAAAATGTAAGATTATAAAAATCCAAATTTTTAATTTGCCTAAGTTTCGTTTTATTTGTCGTTGAGAATAGCATATATAAATGACAAAAATATTAATCACTGGCGGTTTAGGTAATTTAGGGTCTTGGCTTACCGAACATTTTTCGGAAAATGGTTTCGAAGTTTGGGTACTTACTAAAAACTTTAGAAAACTCGCATCAAAAGCAAAATTCCATTTAATAAATTGCGATATTGCTGATTATCAAGATATTAAAAATCATCTTAAAGATTTAAGTTTTGATTATGTGATTCATGCAGGCAGTGTAAACGATGGTTTTGTAGAAAATTATTTTAAACTTGCCATAGAAGTAAACACACTCGGCACACGCAATTTGTTAGAATATTTTAAAGACAAATCACTCAAAAATTTTATCTATTTTTCGACTTTTCAAGTATATGGAAAATACGAAGGCAGCATAACCGAAAACACCGAAACATTGCCTAAAAACGATTATGGTGCCACACATTTATTTGCAGAATATTATATCAAACAGTTTTTTTATTCGCACAAATTGCCACACACAATCATCAGACTTACAAATAGTTATGGATGTCCGAAAGATCAAAAATCATCAAAGTGGTATTTAGTTTTAAATGATTTTGCAAAAACTGCTTTTGAGAAAAAAGAAATTATTTTGAAATCAAATGGACTAGCTCCTCGCGATTTTATTTGGATGGGAGATGTTTGTGAAGTTTTGATGCAACTCACTAAAAAACAAGCGACTAACGAAGTTTACAACTTAAGTGGCGAACAAACTTTTACTATGCTCGAAATTGCAGCTTTTGTGAAACAGGCTTACTTTGAAAAATATAACATTGAAATACCGATTTCGAATAACAAAAACGACCAAACTACATATAGTAAAGATTTGTTTGTACATGCCGAAAAACTCAAACAAGTAGTTGATTATCAACATCATATAAATTTTAAAGAAGAAGCTGTAAAAATATTTGAATTTTTAGAAAACAATAAATAAAATACCTCTTTTTTGAGGATAAGAATTATGAAAAAAATTCTCGTAACAGGACATAATGGCTATATCGGTCCGCATTTGGTTCGCTTGCTGAAAGATGCTGGTTATTATGTAATTGGTGTCGATGTCAATCTTTTTTCAGGTTGTGAATGGGAAACCTTGCCAAAACCTGATGAAGAATGGATAAAAGACATTCGCCAAATTTCGCAAAAAGAACTCGAAGGAATTGATACAATTATGCACTTGGCTGCCATTTCAAACGATCCAATGGGAGATTTGAATGCCGATATTACTTATTCTATCAATCGAGACGGAACCATAAAACTAGCAGAATTGGCAAAAAAAGCGGGTGTAGAGCGGTTTTTATTTTCGAGTTCGTGTTCGATTTATGGCAAAAGCGACAAACTCGACATGGAAGAAACCGACCCTACTGTGCCACTTACAGCTTATGCTATTTCAAAAATCGAGTGCGAAAAAGCCATTTCAAAATTGGCTGATTCACATTTTAGTCCCGCCTTTTTGCGAAATGCAACTGCGTATGGGCACTCTCCCATGTTGCGTATCGACTTGGTAGTCAATAATTTACTGGCTTGTGCAGTGGCTCGTGGCGACATTCGTATTATGAGTGATGGCTCTCCTTGGCGACCTTTGGTGCATTGCAAAGATATTGCTCGTGCATTTGTGGCTTTTTTTGAAGCTCCAAAACAAACCATTCATAATAAAATCATTAATATTGGTGGAAATACTGAAAATTTTCAGGTAAAAGATGTAGGAAATTTGGTTCAAAAATTAGTACCAAAAGCAAACATTGTTTATACTGGCGAAGTGGGTAAAGACAGCCGAGATTATAAAGTTCGATTTGATTTATTAAACAAAACCTTACCTAATTTTAAATTGGAATATACCTTAGAGTCGGGCATGGAAGAATTATATAAAAAATATATCGACCATAAGTTTTCAGAAACAAATTTCAATTCCGACCAGTTTGTAAGGCTTAGAACACTCAAAAATAGACTCCATTTAATTGCTTAAATCGTATGAAATCAAAACTTATTCTGCTTTTATTTTCTATTTCTTTTTTTGCTTTTGCTATCAAACAAGATGATGTAATTGGCAAATTTAATACACCAGAAAAAGATGGAATTATAGAAATTTATAAACGTGGAAATAAATATTTTGGTAAAATTGTAGATGGCAAAGACCCAAGAAAAGATATAAAAAATCCAAATCCAAAACTTAGAAATATAGATGTAATTGGCATGGAATTTATGTCCAATTTTGTATTTGATGGTGTTGATACATGGGAAAACGGCACAATTTATGATCCCAATACAGGCACAACATACAAATGCAAAATGTGGCTTACCGAAACCAACGACCTAAAAATACGTGGTTATGTTGGCTTTTCGCTTTTGGGACGAACCGAAGAGTTTGAAAGAATAAAAAACTAGAACTAAATCGGATGTATTTTTTGTTTCCATTAAAATGAATAGAAATCATTTTTTGAAATCTTTGTGTTTTTTGCCAACCCTACCCATGATGAGCAATTTGAATGAACTAAGCAACTATGCAGATACATTATCGCTAAGCCCAAAAATGCCAGTTCTTTTTCTTGGGCATGGCAGTCCGATGAATGCCATCGAGGAAAATCAGTTTGTGAAAGGTTTTAGAGAAACAGCCAAAACAATTCCAAAACCAAAAGCAATTTTGTGTATTTCTGCTCATTGGTATACAAAAGGCACAAAAGTTACAGCAATGGAAATACCCCAAACGATTCACGATTTTGGCGGTTTTCCCAAAGCCCTTTTTGATGTACAATACCCTGCCAAAGGCAGCCCAGAATTGGCAAAAAATGTTGAAAAATTACTCCTTCCAAACGTAGTTGAACTAGATGATAAATGGGGACTTGACCACGGTGCCTGGAGCGTATTAAAACATTTGTATCCAAATGCAGAAGTGCCTGTCATTCAGATGAGTATAGATTATTCTCAACCTGCAAATTATCATTTTGAGCTTGCCAAAAAATTAACCGAATTGCGAAACAAAGGCGTTTTAATTATCGGTAGTGGTAATATTATTCATAATCTTGGAGCAATAGATTTTAGAAATTTTGATAAAGATAATTATGGTTTCGAGTGGGCACACGAAGCGCACCAGATTCTAAATTCTTATCTAATCAATCAAAATTTTGAACCTTTGTTTGATTACAAAAAACTGGGCAAAGCAGTGCAACTTGCCATTCCAACACCTGATCATTATTTGCCATTGATGTATATTTTGGGCTTGAAACAAAAAAACGAAAAGCTATTACTTTTTAATGATAAATTAGTTGCAGGTTCGCTTAGTATGACATCTGTAAAAATCGAATAAAATCTTAAAAATGTCCGCTCGTTAATTAAAAACGATTTTTAGCTAAATATGTATTTCAAACTAATAAACCATTTACCTTTGCTAAAAATAAAATTTATATGAGAAAAAATTTACTGGTCAGAAAATTGTTTTCCTATTTTATTAGAGGACTTTTATTGGTTGCTCCCATTTTTGTAACTATTTATATTTTAGTATTTGCTTTTAAATGGGTTGATGGACTGATTCCAATCGAAATACCAGGCATTGGTTTGCTCATTGTTATCTCTTCAGTTACACTTTTGGGCTATATCGCCACAAATTTATTTTCGAAACCTGCCGTAGAGTTTTTGCTTAATTTGTTAGAGAAAATTCCAGTCATAAACGTAATCTATAAATCACTAAAAGATGTTGTTTCGGCATTTATGGGAGGCAACGATAAATTCAAAAAAGCTGTTTTTATTGTGCTCGATAGGGTTTCTAAAGTAAAAAGAATTGGCTTTGTAACCGAAACAGATTTAACACGAATGGGAGCAGATGGCATGGTAGCGGTCTATGTACCAGATAGTTACGGAATCACAGGCAATGTTTTTATTGTTCCAGAATCGAGTATCGAGCCAATAGATTTGCCCGTTTCTGAAGTTATGAAATTTATTGTTTCTGGTGGAATTTCTGCTTCTTAATCTAAATAAAAAGATGCCATTTCAATCAATCACGATTCCTTTATCGCAAACCAATCAGTTTTCTAAATTATTTTTAGATTTTGTAAATAATGAAGATAAAATACAAAATCTGATTTCATACAAACCTAATATTCAAGGTTTTGCAGAAATTATAAAGCAGAAAAAATACAAAACGGAAAACAGAGCTATTTTAGTTGATGCCATTGAAAAAAACTATCAAAATAATGAAATTTCTATTTCTGAAAAAGTAAGAAAAAATATTGAAATATTAAAATCTGAAAATACTTTTACTGTAACAACAGGACATCAATTGTGTTTGATGACTGGTCCGCTCTATTTTATTTTTAAAATTATTACAACCATCAATTTGGCTAAAAAATTGAAAGCCGAATTCCCTGAAAAAAACTTTGTTCCTGTGTATTGGATGGCATCAGAAGACCATGATTTTGAGGAAGTTAATCACTTTTCGCTTTTTGGAAAAACACACTCGTGGCAAAGCAACCAAAAAGGTGCTGTTGGCGAATTTGATATTGCTGATTTGGCTAATTTTTTAACTTCAGTTTCTGCCGAAAATCCGTATATTTCACATTATAAAAATAAAAAAAACTTAGCAGCTGCAACTGCAAGTTTAGTAAATCAATTATTTGAAAACGAAGGACTTATAATTTTAGATGGTAACCAAAAATCGTTAAAATCGCTTTTTATATCGCAGATTAAAAAAGATGTTTTTGAAAATATTGCATTTGAAACCATAACAGAACAATCTAAAAAAATAGTTGATTTGGGTTATACAGCTCAAATTCATCCTAGAGAAATCAATTTTTTTTATTTGCAATCGAATAGTCGTGAACGAATTGTAAAAGAAAATAATCGCTTTACAATTTTAAACACTTCGCTATCGTTTTCTGAAAAAGAAATGGAAGATGAAATCGAAAATTTCCCCGAACGATTTAGTCCAAATGTTTGTTTAAGACCTCTTTATCAGGAAGTTATATTGCCAAACGTTGCCTATATTGGCGGACCAGGAGAAATTGCATATTGGCTACAACTCAAAACTTTTTTTGAAACTTCAAGAGAAGTTTTTCCACTACTTATACCAAGAAATTTTGCACTCATTGTGCCAAAAAATACGGAAGATAAATTAACTAAATTAAAAATTTCGGTTGCCGATTTGTTTTTGGATAGCCAATCACTCAAAAAGTTATATCTAAAATCTAATGGACAAAAAAATTTAGATTTTGAAAATTATAAAACTAAAATAGCAGAAGTTTTTGAAGCCTTAAAAAAAGAAATTTCTGAAATTGATGGCAGTTTGGCAGGTTTTGTGGATGCACAAAAAAATGAATCGGCAAAGCAATTTGATTTGATTTCAAAAAAAGCTACTAAAGCTTTAGAAACAAAAGAAAATACACAGATTGAGCAACTTTTAAACATTCAAGCAAAGCTTTTTCCAGATGGTAGTTTGCAAGAACGCAAAGTGAATTTTTTGAATTTTGAACTTAATAATCCAAATTTTATTGTTAATCTTATAGATAAATTTGACCCATTAGATTTTCAATTTAACATATTTATAGACGAGAAATAATATTTTTTTCCACCTCTTTTTAAAAAATTGTTCATCTTTAAATCCTAATTACAAATTATATTTTATGAAATATTTAGTTCTGATATTATTCGTTTTGGCTTCGACCTTTGCAAATGCCAAAGACAAAAAAGACCCTAAAAAAGATACCGTATCTACGGCAATAAAGCAACCAAAAAAGAAAAAATCGTTTGACGATAGTTTAAAAACACACCGAAAATTTGAAGGTGTTTTTAAGTTTTATCAAGATACAGCCAAAGGAACAGTGTTGATGGCAATCAAAAAATCGCAATTGGGGAAGGAATTTGTATATTTTGCATATACCGAAAATGGACAAGTTTCTACAGGTTCGTTTCGTGGAAATTTTAGAGATAACAAAGTTTTTACAATTCGAAAAATGTATGACAAAATCGAATTTGTGGTTTTAAACACCAATTTTTATTTCGATTCAACTCAAGCCTTGAGCAAAGCAGCTGATGCCAATGTGAGCAATGCCATATTATTTTCCAAAAAAATTGCGGATACAGACCAAGAAAAAGGCGAATATTTAATCAATATGGAAGATATTTTTCTTTCCGAATTGCTACATCGCATAAAACCAAGTCCACCACGTGGAGTGCCTTCCGATGCTTATTACTCACTTGGTGGATTAAGTAAAGAAAAATCTAAAGTGCTGAAAATCAAGACTTATCCTCAAAATGCTGATGTATTGGTCGAATATGTGTTTGAAAATACTCACCCAAGCGTTGGAGCTGGTGCCGAAATGGCTGACGACAGAAATGTTAGTATACAAATTCAACATTCGTTTATCGAAGTGCCTAAAAATAATTTTAAACCTCGAAAAGACGACTACCGTGTGGGTTATTTTATGACCGCAACAAACGACATGACTTCGCCATCGAGTACAAATTACAGAGATTTTATACACCGTTGGCATTTAGAAAAAAAAGATTCAACGGCTACGTTATCAGAACCTAAACAGCCAATTACTTGGTGGATAGAAAAAACCACGCCAAAAGAATGGCGAAAAACCATAAAAGATGCAGCACTCACATGGAATTTGGCTTTTGAAAAAGCAGGTTTTAAAAATGCAATGCAAGTTTTTGAGCAACCTGACTCAGCTAGTTGGGATGCAGGCGATATTCGATACAATGTTTTGCGATGGAGTTCTTCGCCAAATCCAATTTTTGGTGGATATGGACCAAGTTTTGTGAACCCTCGTACAGGACAAATTTTGGGTTCTGATATTATGCTCGAATACGTGTTTTTGACTAATCGCATGAAGCTCGAAAAATTCTTTGATCGTTCGGGATTGCTGTTTGATAATTTGCATCACGATGGCTCAAGTTGTGGATTAGAAAGTTGTGGATTAGAAAATCACTTACAATACAGTATTCAGTTTGGACAAATGGCTAATTATGAAGCTGATAGCACTAAAAATTCCGAACTAATGAAACAAGCCGTTTATTATTTGGTTTTGCACGAATTGGGACACACACTCGGTTTGACACACAACATGAAAGCTAGTAATATGCTCAAATCCGATAAATTAAATGATGTAAAATTTACATCAGAAAATGGACTTACGGCATCGGTTATGGATTATCCAACCATAAATATTGCCTTAGAAAAATCCAAACAAGGCGATTATTTCACAAAAGTTCCCGGTCCATATGATAAATGGGTAATTGAGTATGGTTACAAAGTTTTTGAAAATGGCGAGCAAGAAAAACAAGGTTTAGAAACCATTTTGGCACGTTCGACCGAACCCGTTTTGGCGTATGGCAACGATGCAGATGATATGCGAGCCGCAGGTGTGCATATCGACCCTCGTGTGATGATACATGATTTGTCTGGCGATGCTATTGGTTATATGACTGATAGATTAAAATTAACTACTTCATTGTTAGGAACTTTATTTAAAAGATATACAAAAACAGGAAATACATTTCACGAACTTCGCCAAGCTTTTATGATGCTAACTGGCGAACAAAGCAATGCTGCAACGGTAATTTCTCGTTATGTGGCTGGAGTTTATGTAGACAGAAGTCCTGTTGGAAGTGCAAAAATTCCATTTACAGCTGTTTCGCTTTCCGACCAAAAACGTGCATTTGAGGCAATTAGCAAATATATTTTATCGCCAACAGCATTCAGCTTTGGTAAAGAACTTTATCCTTATTTGCAAATTCAACGCAGAGGTTTTGGTATGATGGGGCAAAACGAAGACCCAAAAATACACGACCGCATTTTGACCATTCAAAAAAACGTTTTAGATCATTTGCTACATCCTAACGTACTTAAAAGATTGATTGATAGCGAATTGTATGGAAATAAATATCAAATTTCTGACTTTCTAAACGATTTGACTTCGGCAATATTTTCGGCAGATTTAACCCAAAAAGTAAATACCTTTCGTCAAAATTTGCAAACAGAATATACTCAACGCCTAGCAAATGTGATTAAAACCGATAATCAATCGTTTGATAATATTTCAAAAGCAAACCTATTATTTCAACTTAAAAAAATCAGAAAAACGATTCAACTTTCGGTTGGTACAGATTTAGAAACTCAAATCCATAGAGAAAACTTGGTACGAATCATAGATAAAGCACTGGAAATAAAATAGTTAGAAAAGCGAATTTAAACAATGGTCAGTAGCAGACAGAATATTATTTTGTATACTTGGTGCCACACACCTTGATTTAGGCTGGAGTTTATTAATTTGTGGCACAAGTGGACGCTTGCACCAGTGAGATAACAAAAAAAGTTGATGTTTTTACAACATCAACTTTTGTAAATTGGATAGCTATAAACTAAATTTGTTTATCCAGCTTTTTCAAAAGCAATTTTAATCCTTACTCCGTGGTCTGTGGCACACAGAACATATTATTTTTGTGGGGGTATTTTAAAAACGTTGGGTGTTCATACGGATATTTCACATTTAAAAATGGAGGGCAAACCAGTGCTTTCCTTTATAGGACTCAATGGCGAACCCTCTTATATAGATGTGGATATAAAAAAAGTATTTGGCACTTCTTCAGGGTTTTTATCAGAACGAGAATCGCAAATTCTTTCATTACTGATTGATGGAAAAGAAGATACTGTCCTAAAAAAGTGTGTAAAGCGATCAAGATATTATATTTGAGGTACCACCCTTTACATAAAGTCTAATAAGTAAATACAAATAAAGTTGCTATATTTGTAAATGAGCAAAATAGCCTTAAAAGTAGAGAATTATAGTTCAGAAGAACTAAA
>RDZG01000009.1 GCA_004293915.1 Bacteroidota bacterium
CAGAAAACTTGAAATAGGTTTTTCAATTCAATAACACTATTTTTGTAATCAATATTTGCTAAATATTATCCAATAAATTGTGTAAGTAAAAACACTAAACATCGGTTAGAGGGCAAAAATTATTGATTAAAAAACCATGAACCTAGCCATTGATTTCGGAAATACATCTGTAAAAGCTGGAATATTTGAAAATAATATTCTAAAAGAAAAACTTACTGGAATTACTTCGGTAGAATTGAGTAGGGTTATAAATGCACATCCAGATTATAATCTTATTTTGTGTTCTGTGAGTTCGGAATCTACACATTTTTTAAATTTAATCGAAAAAAAAGATAAATTAACGATTTTAGATTATAAAACTGCTATTCCTATTACCAATCTATATGAAACTCCTGAAACCTTAGGTATGGATAGATTGGCTGCCGCAGTGGGTGCTTTTACACTTTATCCAAATTCAGATTGTTTAATTATAGATGCAGGAACATGTATTACCTACGATTTTTTGGATGCTAAAGCACAATTTCATGGCGGAAGTATATCCCCAGGCATAAAAATGCGTTTTAAAGCCTTGCAACATTTTACTGCAAAATTACCTTTGATAGACACCTTAGAATATGTAGATATTTTTGGAAAAAATACTTCTGATGCCATAAAAGTTGGTGTTTTACAAGGTTTTAAAGGCGAAGTGGAATCTATAATTGCTGTTTTTTGCCAAAAATATCCTAATATTAACATAATTGTTACAGGTGGAGACATTTCATTTTTTGAAACTAAAATAAAACATAGCATCTTTGCAGTTCCCGACTTGGTGCTGATAGGTTTAAATAAAATTTTGAATGAACAAATTAATGTGTAACCTTTTTTTTCTACTATCTATTATTGTATTTCAATTTGCCCATTCTCAGGGACTTACAAACACACCTTATGGACAGTTTGGTATTGGCGATATTGAACCAATTGGAAATACACGACTGAATGCCTTAGGCTCTACTGGCTATGCAATTCCAAACAGTGGTTATTTGAATCTTCTTAATCCAGCCTTGAGTGCATACAATCGAACCAATGTGATTTTCGATGCAGGTGTTTATATGCAAAATATTGGTATAAAAAGTGCTGGTACAAATGGACAACATATTACAGGTGCTAATATTCATTATTTTAATATTTTGATGCCAGTAACTTCAAAGTTTTGGACTGCCACAATTGGACTTTCGCCATATTCGAGTGCTAATACACAATATACCGAAACCAATAGCATTTTAAACGAAGATGGAACTACATCGGCTAGTTCTGTAAACCGAAAAGCAAATATTAGTGGTGGGCTCACAAAAGTTTTTATGGCTCACGGTTTCAAATTGCCAAAGAATTTTGCTATTGGTATAAATATTGCTTATGTTTTTGGAAATATTAGAAGAAGATATGAAGACAGACTAAGCTTTAGCGACAAGTATTCTATCTTAAATAAAAGAGAAATCTTCAAACAGCTTGAGTTTACATTTGGACTTTCGTATTTCAAAAAACTTAAAAAAGATTATAATTTGTATGTAGGAGCAATTGCAAGTGTGGCATCCGATGCAGGTTCGGTAGATTCAGTTCGAACTTCGCTTTTAAATCAGTTTGATATATCTTATTACAGAAACGACAATGTATCTAACAACAAAAGAGTGATAATGCCACCCAAAATCGGTTTAGGTTTTGCCATCGAAAAAGCAGACAAATACAATATTGCATTTGATTATACATTCCAAAAATGGAGCAGCTTTAGTTCGTTTACAAACGATGGATTTTATATCGATTCGCACCGATTTTCGGTTGGAGCAGAGATGGTTCCAAACTATAATTCAGTCAAAGGATACCTCAATCGTGTGGCATATAGAGCTGGATTTTACTATTATTTATCTCCTTTAAATATTAATGACACACGCATAAATGAATTTGCTGGCAGTTTTGGAATGGGTTTGCCAGTTGGTAAATCGTATCTTTCTACGCTTAATTTTACGGCTCAAATCGGTCAGCGTGGCACATTGTCAAACAACTTAGTGCAGGAAACTTTTATTCGATTCTTTTTTGGTATAAACATCAACGACCGTTGGTTTATAAAATACAAACTTGATTAGTTTAATACAATTTTGTAATCAATATTTATTTGTATTTCTAGAATTATAAAAAACCATTACTGTTTTTTGATTAATAAATATATGGCTGCACCTCCAAATTGGCGATAATGTTTGTGTACTCCAGCAACTAATTTACCCTTTTTGTCTTTCAACAAACATATTTCTACGCCAGGCTCTGGCGATATTGCATCCCAGCCTTTAAAACTAGTTTTTGAAATTTGTATAGCATATAAATTGCCATCTTTATTACATTTTACTACTTTTTTGCCTGATTCATCAACCGTAACTGTTCCAAAAGCATCAATTGAAGCTATTTTTTCGCCATCTGCATTTTTGATAATACCTGATTCATCTACACTTCCAATTTTTTCTGATTTGGCATTGTAAACTATTCCTGCAGCATCTACTGTAGGTAAATTTAGCTTTTTATAATTAACAACTTGTGCAAAAGAGGTTAAACAAAATGCGATTCCGAGTACTGTTATAAGTTTTTTCATTTTTATATCATTTTAAATAATACTTAAACCTACCAAATTTATTGTTCATATCCAAATTTTCGGAGTTGATTTGGATTGCTTCGCCAATCTTTGATTACTTTAACATGGGTTTCGAGAAAAACTTTTTTGCCAAAAAACTCTTCCATTGTTTGCCGAGCTTCTATGCCAACTTTTTTTAACATTTCTCCTTTTGGTCCAATAATAATGCCTTTTTGGCTATCACGTTCAACTATAATCTCAGCCGAAACCACATTCATGTCTTTTTTTTCTTTAAAACCAGTAATGATAACTTCGCAACTATATGGAATTTCTTGACGATAATTCATAAATATTTTTTCCCTTATAATTTCAGATGCGAAAAAACGTTCGGGTTTATCTGTCAAATCCTCTTTGTTAAAATAAGCGGGATGGACAGGAATATGAGCCAAAATCATTTCGAGCAATTTATCGGTATTTTGCGTTTTAAGAGCCGAAACATGGCATGTTTCAAAAGCAAATTCAAAAGTTTTATACCAAGCTTCCAAATCTGCAACTTGCTGGATAGTAGCTAAATCTATTTTGTTGGTTACAAAAATAGTTGGCACATTTGATTTTTTGATTCGCTCCAACATTTCGGCATCTATGCGGTCGGTTGTCGGGTCAGTCAAACAAATAATTACATCTGCATCTTCTAGCGAATAAGACACAAATTTCATCATCGATTTTTGAAGTTCGTAGTTCGGTGTAATTATTCCGGGTGTATCAGAAAACACAATCTGGAAATCGGGGCTATTTAAAATGCCAAAAATACGATGGCGAGTGGTTTGTGCTTTGTGTGTTACAATAGAAAGCTTTTCGCCAACTAAAGCATTCATTAGCGTTGATTTTCCAGCATTTGGCTTTCCAATAATGGATACAAAACCTGATTTATGTATGACTTCGTTCAAAAGAATTTATTTATTTTATTCAAATTTAACACAATTATTAAAAATTCTATTATCTTTGCACTCCAATTAAAAAATACATCGCGGGATGGAGCAGTTGGTAGCTCGTTGGGCTCATAACCCAAAGGTCATAGGTTCGAGTCCTGTTCCCGCTACTGTTTTTTTGTTTTTAGTGAGTTATCCTAAAAAAGAATTTAACTAACCAATAATTTCTTTGTAAGCTTTTGTTTTGGGGGAGATTATATCCTTTATCAAATATCTGTCTCCCATTTTGTTAAAAGTTATAAAATATTTCATCTCGCTTTTGGGATTATCATATCGAGCATAATATTTCCCATATTTAGGATTTAAACACTTTTTAAGTGGGAGTAATGGGATTGTTTCAATAAAATCCTTGATTTTTTGTACATATTTTTCTGCGTCTGCTTTATAACCAAAATAGTTTCTAATAAATAATATATCAACTAAACTGTCTAATTTAATTTTTGAACTAGTTGAATATATTATTTTTCCCATTTCAATGAATCTATTTTGTGTTGCATAGAAGTCCACATTTGCTCTGATGTCAAATTGGTGGGGTCGTTCCATTCTTTTTCAAACTCTTCCTTTTCGATTTCTTCTACTGATTTTGGGATATAACCCAATTTAGTAAGCGATTCTTTTGCTTCAGGACGTTTTTTTAAATCAATGGTAATATGGGTTAATACACCTTTGCTATTTGTTTGCGTGGTAATTCCAGATATTTGTGCCATAACTATTTTTCTTAATCAAAGGTACAAAAAAATAGGTAGTTTGAAAATTAATTTTTTATATTTAACCACGATTTTGTTAGCATTAAATAGTAGAATTAATTCGTTTTTTTATTCATAATTAGTTTAGACTTAATCTTACTTTTTGTAATTAATTTAATAATCTATAATCAGGCGTTTATAGGTTCTGTTCTCGTTGCTACAAAAACCTTGGCTTTAAGTCGAGTTTTTTTTGTTTTTAGATATAATTGGTTTTAGAAATCTACATTACAATATAGCAATGCTAAGAATGGAATTAAAAAAGTATTATAAAATTGTTTAAAATGAAAAAGTTATTTCATAAGCTTTTTGCTTAATGTAATAATTTCATCTACATCTTTGGCGGTAAGTCCAAGTCGATTAGCAAATTTTACACACAAATTGTATTCTTTTTCGTGAATTTCGCCATCAATCATAGCAATATAAACTGCATCGCTAAGTTGTTCTTCTCTATCACCAATATTATCAGGTGCAACAAAAAAACTTTCGCGTGGGTTGTTTAATATTTTCTCTACTTCAGCTAAATCTATTCCAAATTCTTCGGCTTTTTCGAGCAAAAAATCTCGTTCATCGTCATCAATATGCCCATCAGCAATTGCTAAGCTGGCTAAGTTCTTAAAATGATCTAAATTGTAGTTTTTGGGTTCCATTAAAAGTAGTTATTCGTAAATATACGTAAAAAAAATAAAAAAGGGTACAAAAAAAGCTTCAAAAAATAATTTTGAAGCTTTTTTTAAAATATTATGCTTAATTATGCCTCAGCCTCAACTTTTCTATACATTACTTTATGGTCTGTAAATTCTTCTAAAGCAATGCTTGATGGTTTTGGAAGTCTTTCGTAATATTTTGAGATTTCTATTTGCTCTCTATTTTCAAAAATTTCTTCTAAATTATCTATTGTAGATGCAAAATCAGAAAGTTTATTATTTAACTCTTCTTTTGTTTTAGTAGAAATTTGTCTTGCTCTTTTTGAAATTATCATCACTGACTCATAAATATTTCCCGTAGGTTCGGTAAGTTTATCGATGTCGCGTGTGATAATTGAGTTTAAAACTGCCATAATGTGGATATTTTTTAAGACCGCAAATATAAAATTATTTTTTTGATATTTAAGCAAAAGTTTTTTATAAAAACTCATGTATTATCGAATAATATTTATTGTACCTGTTATTGGTTTATTTTGTTGATTGAGTTCGAGTACAAAATAATACATTCCTTCGGGTGCATTTTTGCCATTATATGTGCCATCCCATGGTGTCAGATGATAATTTGATTGTTGATAAACAATATTTCCCCATTTGTCTTGAATGGTAACTTTATTATTTGGATATAAATTTAATCTATCTATAATCCAAGTGCTGTTTAAATTATCGCTTGTGTTTGGAGTAAATGCGGTATAAATAATTGGATTTTTGTAAATTAGATGAATTTGCAATGGCTTTTAATCTAAATCGTTGCGTTGTACCATCATTTGCCGCTTCTTTTACGAATAAAGTATCGTTTGTATTTCCAAAACTTTCAAAAGAATTTGATCCCAAATCACGCAAAATTTCATAGCTCGAAACACCTTTTAACCAACCTTTGTATGGATTCCAACTCAAATTTACCTCGCCAGTTGTAGTATTTACAAATCCTTTTAGCACAATAGATTGGTGAGTTACTGACTGTCGGTTTATTTTACAAAAATCAACAGCATTGAGTTGATAGCTGTAAATGGTTGTAGAGGTATTTACTGATGCATCAACAAAACTATTGTTTTCCAACGAAGGTTTTGATGAAGTAGTTGGATTGCGAATCAAGTATAACGAATCAAAAATTGCTGCTTTTTTAGTAAAGTCTACAGTAATTTTGGTTTCATCCTCAGCATTAGTAGAAACATTTTTAACATCAGCAAGTGGCAAAGAAAGAATATGTTTTTTAGATAATGTATCGCCAACGCATCCAAACACCGAAGTTTCTACTGCTTTGTATTCCAAAAATTCTGTATTTTGAGTTGAATCTAAAGTAGTTGTTATGGCTGTTAAATTTTGACCTGATTGTGTTTTTATACCATTATTTTCATACCAAAAAAAGCTAGAATTTTGGAATCCACTTACACTAAAAATTGCATTAACATAATTGCTACGGCAATAAATTGCATTACTAAAAATGCCGTCTGTTGTTGGTTTTGGATGTATTAAAATTTGTTTTGAAACGCCTCTATATGAACAATTTTTGTCTGTTATTTCACTTACTGTTAAAGTTGTTATTCCAGAAATCGAGGTTGAAGGTTGATATAGATTAGACCCAGAAGAAGTTGCAAAATTATTATAATTCCACACAAAACGTGAGTTTGCAAATCCTAAAATTGAGTATGTTCCAAAAGATGTTTTTTGACATTGTTCAGGTTTTCCAATTATGCTTTGCGTAGAGTCTGGACTTGGATTTATATCTATTGATAAAATAGTTGAAACACCTCTGCAAATGCTTGAAGTTGTAGTTACATTTTCGATTACATAAACTTCTACTTTGCCACTTATGGTTGGCGAAATTGTAATTCCATAGCCAAAATTACTTGTGATAGAACTATTAGAGGCAAACCAAACATAGGTTGAGCCATTTGTAGGAGTGATTTGGTATGTTAAATTTTTTGCAAATGCAGAGCAAATGGTTGTGATTCCATTAGGGGTTTCGGTTGCTAATTCCTCTTTTATTATGATTGAAACAATACTTGTGTCGCTTTTACAACCTTGAGGATTTGTGCCAATAACTTTTAGTTTTGCACCTGTGGTAGAATTGCCCCAGCTTACCGTTATGCTATCGCCAACTATGCCCGAAACAGTTCCAAAACTTACAAACCATTGGTAGTTATCGCCAAGTATGGATGTAACATTATAGCCTATTGCACCTGCGTTTGGACAAACAGATTTTGTTCCAATAATTCCTGGTATAGTAGGTTTTGGTAAAACAGTTACAAAAGTTTCGGTTCTTGGACTTTGGCAGCCATAGTCTATATTTTGAGCAAAATAAAATCCAGAAGTACTTAAATTAGGTAATATTAGTTGATTTCCTGTGCCAATTGAAGCACTAGTTGTCGATGTTGCAAACCAATTTATTATACCAGTAGCTGTACCTGAAAGTGTATGGTTTTGAATGCCACAGATACTAGTATAAGGCATAAAAGGAATAGTTGGTATGTTTAAAACTGTAACTGTAACTGGAGTGCGAATGCCTTCTCCGCAACCATTAGCAAACATGGATACATAAAAAACGGATGTAGTAGTAAGTGATGTAGTAGTAAAACTAGAATTAACTCCTAATATACTTCCTCCTAAAGCTTGATTATACCAACGATAGGTTGCAAAAGAGCCTGTTGCTGTGATTGTGGCAAAGCCTGGACCACAAATACTAAGATTTTGAGCTGTAACAGTAGCAAGTGTAGGGCAGCAAATTTGTTGGGTTGAAGGCAAGAAAAATATTTTTTTAACTTCTCCACGAACTAATATACGATTATATATACGTGCGTCATCCATCATTCCTTTATAACTTTCAGAGCCATCTGTGTATTGACCAATACAGAAATCTTCTGGAGAACTTGCATTTAGGTTGTTTAAACCTTTAATAAATAAATCTTGACCTACTATTGTACCGCCAGAATTTGCCAATTTTATGATGTTTTGTTTTACACCATCAACATAAATATTTACAATTTTTGCATCCGTATTTGCTACGGCAGTTGCCATGTGCCAATTACCATCAGCAAAACTGTTTATGGTACTTATAAATACTGATTCGTTTGAATTTCCATTTGCACCTAATCCAAATGAAATACCTCCAGATACTAAATGATTAATCCCGAAAAAATAGCCATTATCAGCTCCTGTTTGATTTCCATTACTTATAAACCGTTGATTCCCAGTAGTGTTTGAGGTTTTAAACCAAGTTGAAATCACAACAGATTTTGTTCCAATATCAAAATTTGCATTGTTTGAACCCACAACTTTTCCTTTTGGATTGCTCACAGCCGAATATGTGCTACCAAATCTGTCGATGATATAGGTTCCTGTAAAACTTGTTAAATTATTGCCAGTTACTGAATTGTCATTTGGAGAACTACAAAATTCATAATTGGCAATCATACCATCATTTATTCCTGGACAAGAAGATCCTCCACTCGCAATTTTATAGGCTTCGCAACCTGTGATTGCTCTGGTATATAGAATAATATCATCAAGTTTTCCTTCAAAATGATAGCGAAAATTTGAAGCTCCTTGGCAACAAGAATGCTGACCAAAAACCAACGGATTTGTACTTCCAATGGTATAAGGTGCCGATAAAAGTCTTTGTCCGATTAATATTCCATCTTCATACAAACTCATTGTACTTGTTGGTCGGTCGAAAGTAGATGTATAATTTGTCCAAACATTATTTGTGATGTCATAATCGCCAATTAAATCGTTAGATTGACCAAGTCTAAATCGAGCTGCACTTTGCCCATCACCATTTACTCTTATGCTATAACCATCTTGAATATCACCTCCTTTATTAACCATCATAGCATTAAATGTTTTGGCTGTACGATATGCCCAAACCGAGATTGAAAAGCTACTGTTCGGAAAATTTAAACTTGGATGGTTTGCAACTTCCATAAAATCAAATTGACCTCCTGGGAATAAATATGCACTATTTGGATTATCAAAACGATCTGTAGTTAATGACACATTGCTATTTACAGGTATTTGAGCGTGGTGTCCATTACCACTTGCATCAGTAGCATCGCCACAAAATGGATAATAAGCAACTACACCTGGGTCGCCATTTGTAGAACAAGTTGGAGCAACACATACACCATCTTTATCAAATTGTTTTAGTGCTTCGCATTCTGAAAGTATACGATTATATGTTTTTATTTCATCCATTTGTCCATTAAAAACTTCGGATGTTATAGAACTGTTTCTAGCTCCAATATTGTAACCTAATGTGTTATTGATATTATAATTTAGTCCAGAAATGTTCAAATAATTTGTATTATAAACTCCTCCACTGTAAAGAGAACTATTTACATTTGAAATACTTTGTATTGTGCCATCAACATATATTTTGACAGTATTAGCAGTTCTATCTACAATTGCTACTGCATTATGCCAATTTCCATCATTATATCCCGTAGAAGTTGTTTGGATTAGAAATGAATTGGAGCAAACACCAGTACCCATTCCGAAGTTTATGCTTCCGTTTTGTCCATAATTTATGCCTAAAATATACCCAGGCAAGCAATTCGTTTCAAATCCTTTAGCTAGTAATGTTTGACCAATACCACTTACCCCAGACAAAGTAGTTTTGAACCAAACCGAAACCGAAAAACTTCCAGTTCCAGTGTTGTTTTTGTTTCCGAAATTTATTCCAGCACTTGAGCCTATAAAATTTAAGCCTGAGACCGAATTACCATCTTTTCCTGTTGTAAAATTTGTAGAAATTTCAAAAACAGGATGATTAGAATTTCCGCTTTGGTCGTAATAATTATTGCAAAATGGATAATATGAAATAAGAGAAGCGTCAAAATTAAATAAACAATTTGTGCAATTATCGTTTGGATTGTTCAATTGGATAGCATTACAATCTGTCAAAACAGTGTTTTTGATTTTTATTTCATCTAAACTTCCTTTAAATTCTTCAATAATACTATTAGCACCAATTATAAAATTTTTAGTTATTGAAGCGTTCAATGAGCTAAAAGAACTCAAATCAAATTCTAGCCCTATGGCATTGTTATTCGATTGATTATAAAGAAATAACTGTTTGCCATCAACAAATAGCTTTACTTTATTAGTTGTTCGGTCTATACTTATTACAATATTGTGCCAAATTCCATCATTGATTGTTTGTTTGCTTTTTCCATAAATTAAAAAGCCATTATTGCAAAGATATCCACCCATGCCGAGCGATAAATATCCTAAACTATTTATCTTTATTGCAAACCCTGAATTGCTACAATCGCCATCGCCTTTGCTAATAATAGTTTGATTTACACCAGTCAGACTTGATTTTAAATATAAAGAAACAGAAAAACTACTTGTACCAAGATTTATAATATTTCCATAATCAACTCTACTATTTGAACCCGAAAAATTTAGGGCTGAATACAAATTTGATTCAAAATCTGGTGCATAATTAATACCAAAAAAACTTACTGTTTGAAATGCATTTGTACTTGCATCATTTGTGTTTTTGCAAAAAGGAAAATAGGCAATAGTGTTAGATTCAGAAAAATTTAAGCAAGTTTCGCAAGGTAAATTTGAGTCAAACAATGTAAATACTTCACAATCTGTTAATTCTCGATTATATATTTTTAGCTCATCTACCATTCCATGAAATGCTGATGTGGTGTTGTTACTCGAATGTGCTGCTGATTCGGCTCCTATATTTACTGTTCTAGCATTAACAAGTACATCGTTGTTTTGTACAACCAATGGAACATTAACTGTATTATTTAAAAATCCATCGATATATAATTTGGTTTGAAATCCATTATATATAGCAACAATATGATACCATTTGTTGCGTTGCAAAGCTGAGGTAGTTTTTATTTCGCCTGATAATGGATTATTTGAATCAATACCAGGTCTGAATACAATTCTATCATCTGAGCCTTGAGCTTTTGTTAATGAAAACGAACTTAAACCAGCCCCACTTAAAAAAATTGGAGCTAAATTGATACCATCTCCCAAAATATTTACCCAAACAGAAATCGAAAAAGTATGACCAAGTGATTTTAGTTCAGTTCGATTTCCAATATTGATATAATTAAAATTTACGCCATCGAAAGAATAAGCTTCGTTTGGTATATCATTTCTATCGTTAGCTAATCCTGTACCAATGCCAGTATAAGTGCCATTTGCTGCATTTGGTCCACTATCAAAAGCGTTTCCACTAAATGAATAATTTGCAACTAATCCTAAACTTAAATTTGGCTGAGCATAAGAAATTACACTTATAAACAATAAAATGCCAAGCAGTATTTTTTTCATTAGAAATGATTTATTGTAAAAAGGTTTGTACAAAAGATTAGTGATTTAGGCTAATAATTCATCCACCAATAGAGGCAATCCTTCTACAGCAGTTTTTTGCAACAAATGTAAGTTTTTTCTTTGGATAATATCAGGAATTTTAGGATCAATCAAATAAATAGTTGTATTTTTCTTAACATAGTCGAGCAAACCAGCTGCTGGATAAACTTGCAGTGAAGTACCAACTACAATAAAAATATCGGCTTGGGTGGTAAGTTCAACTGCTTTTTCCATCATTGGGACTTGTTCGCCAAACCAAACAATATGCGGACGAAGTTGAAAACCTTTTTCGCATCTATCTCCAATTAGTATATCTTTTCCTGTGATGTCGTAAATCAAATTTTCATCACCAGTGCTACGTGCCTTAAAAAGTTCGCCATGCAAATGAACTACATTTTTTGAACCCGCTCTTTCGTGCAAATCGTCTACATTTTGGGTTATGATTGTAACCTCAAACTTGGTTTCGAGTTTTTTTAATGCAAAATGTGCAGCATTTGGCAATACATCTAATGCTTGCTTTCTGCGTTGGTTGTAAAAATCGAGTACCAAAGTTGGGTTTCGAGCAAATCCTTGTGGAGTAGCAACTTCCATAATATCGTGTCCTTCCCAAAGCCCACCAGCATCTCTAAATGTTTTAATGCCACTTTCGGCACTTATACCTGCACCAGAAAGAATTACTATTTTTGATTTTGCCATACTAATCGCATTTAAGTAATTGTATATTTTTTACACGCTTAAATTAAGTAAATATAAATTTTAAAAGCTAAATCATAAAATAAAGTTTGATTTTATATTGCTAAAACAAAAACTCTTTGCTCAAAATAAACATGCCTAGAATCAGTAAAAACCATCCAAAAGCGGGTTTTAATTTGACATTATCTATTTTTTTTGAAGCTAATATTCCAATTAACACACCTAAACAACAAATACTTGTGAAAATCAACAAAAAGTTCCAATCCATTTGTTGAATTGTGATTTCACCAACGAACCCAAAAAATGAATTAATAAAAATAATCAAAAGTGATGTGCCTACTGCCATTTTCATGGGCATACGCACAAAAAGTGTGAGTACAGGAATAATCAAAAATCCACCACCAACTCCTACAAATCCAGTAAGGCATCCAACCACAATGCCTTCCAAAAATATTACAGGATAGTGTAATCTTTTTTGGATAGATTGGATGTTTTCAGTAACTTTTTTTTGTTGTTTAATCATGCTTATTGATGCCACAATTATCAAAATAGCGAAAACAGTCATAATCAAAATGTTTTTGGTTAATTCAAAACTATTAAAACTTAAAATTTCGTTTGGAATAGCAGGAACAATATATTTTCGCATCAAAAAAACCATTAAAAACGATGGAAATGAGAAAAATAAAGCTGTTTTGATGTTAGCTTGTTTGTCTTTTATATACGAACAGCAACCAACCAATGAACTTACACAAACAACAAAAAGCGAATAGGCTGTAGCCAAAGTGGGTTCGATATTGAAAACATAAACCAAAACAGGAACAGTAAGAATGGAGCCTCCACCGCCAAGCAAAGCCAACAAAAAACCGATTATAAAAGCACAAATAAATCCAGCTATTTCCATTTAATTTTTAAGATGGCAATAATACTATTAAATTTGAAATTGTTTTAAACGCTATCAAACTTAAACCCAGATTGAAATAATATGCAACCACTTGCTTATCATATTCCTGTGATGCTTTCTGAATGTATCGAAGCATTAGCCATCAATCCTGCTGGTTTATACGTAGACTTGACTTTTGGTGGTGGTGGGCATGCTAAAGTAATAGCGCAGCATTTAACTTCTGGTAAACTTTTTGTGTTTGATCAAGACGAAGATGCACACAAAAATTACGAAAAACTTATTATCGAAAACCCAGCTTTAGGTAATAAAATAATTTTAATTAAAGCAAATTTTAGGTATTTAAAAAAGTTTTTGCGGCTTCATGAGGTAAGACAAGTTGATGGAATTTTAGCGGATTTGGGAGTTTCTTCGCACCAATTTGATACTGCAGAACGAGGCTTTTCGTTTCGGTTCGATGCAAAGCTCGATATGCGTATGGGAAAAACCACTTCGCAAACCGCAAAAGACATTATTAACTCCTATCAAGAAAAAGATTTAGTACATATTTTTTCGAATTATGGCGAAATTACAAACTCCAAAACGTTAGCCCAATCCATTTGCAATGCCCGAGCAAAAAACGAAATTACGACAACTACCGAACTCAAAAATATTGCTTCTGCTTTGGCAAAACGTGGGCAAGAACACAAATATATGGCACAACTTTTTCAGGCTTTGCGTATAGAAGTAAACGAAGAACTGAAAGCCTTAGAAGAAATGCTTTTGCAAACTGCGGAAGTATTAAAACCAGCTGGTAGACTGGTAGTTATGACTTATCATTCGCTCGAAGACAGACCTGTAAAAAATTATATTAAACAAGGATTGCTTTTTGGCGAAGCAGAAAAAGATTTGTTTGGCAATGTAGAAAAACCATTTGAAAGCATCACGCGAAAACCCATAGAAGCATCGGAAGAAGAACAACGCCAAAATCCACGATCTCGAAGTGCAAAACTGAGAGTTGCAGAGCGAGTTTGAGAATTATAAATTATGTACTTGTTATTTGAGAAAAGTTTAAAATCGTACATTTGAACAAATAAAATTAAAAGTAATAAATAAAAATCTAATTTAAAACCATTTTGGAAATAAAATCAGCTGTATTTATACAAAGTAATACCGATGTAGAAAAATGTCCACCAACAACCTTGCCCGAATATGCATTTATTGGAAGGTCTAATGTGGGCAAATCTTCCTTGATAAACATGCTTTGCAATCAAAAAGGACTGGCAAAAACATCTGCTACGCCTGGTAAAACCGAATTGATTAATCATTTTTTGATTAACGACAAATGGTATTTAGTAGATTTACCTGGTTATGGTTTTGCCCGAAAAAGTAAATCTTCGCTCGAAGGATTTAGCAAATTATTAAAAGCCTATTTTCAAAAACGAATCGAACTTACTTGTACACTTGTTTTAATCGATAGCCGATTGCCACCACAAAAAATAGACATTGATTTTATTCGATGGATAGGACAAAACGACATTCCATTTGTGGTAGTTTTTACAAAATCCGACAAGCAAAATGCACATAAAACAAGTGTAAATATTGAGCTTTTCAAAGCCGAACTTTTCAAAGAATGGGAAGAATTGCCCGAAATATTTATAACAAGTGCCGAAAAAAAACAAGGAAAAGAAGAATTGTTAGACTATATCAAAAAAATAAATTTAGGTTTATAATGCTACTTTTTTTAGCATAATATAAGCATATTTAAGATTTTTGAAAATATTTATTGACTTTTCCATATCGCAAATGAGTTGCTTTCTCGAATAATTTGCTATTTGAAATTTGCCATTTTTTTGCAAATTTTTATATTGCTCTATACAAACATATCCACGAGCTGCAATCAAAAAAACATGAGCCAAAAATTTATTTTTTTGCGTTTTTTTGTAATTTACTAGTTTGAGTTGTGAAACAAAATTTGCTATTATTTCATCTAATTCGGTTTTTACAATATCTATATCATCTACGGTATTTGCAAGAGTATAAATATGTTGTTCTCGGTCTTTGTAAACATCAAAAATATCATTCAAAAATTGTAATAAAAATCCAAGCTCGGCAATCATTTCGATTTCATTTGGTTTTAAATCACTCGAAATCAAGTTTCTATACATGAGTGTGCTTGCACTTCCTTTTTCATATTCAATTTTTTTTAGCACATTTCTATTCGTAGTTTTTTCAAACTGAATACGGCTTTTGCTTTGAGCAATTTGTGTTTTTTCAACTGATTGATAAAATAAATTACGATTTGAAACCAATTTTAAAAGTTTTTGAGCCGAAAATTGAGCCAAAAATTCGGTACAATTTTGTGGTTCAATATTTTCGTTTTCAGTTATCAATTTTATTCTCGAAAAGTCTATCGATGGGTTGTCTGTCAAATCGTCTTGAGCGGGAGTAAGCACACCCATCCAAAATCCAACTTGCCGTTCTTCCTCGTATATTTTTTTATTGCAAAGTGTTGAAAACCAAATATTTGTGATGGCACTTGCTGTGGTATAATAAGCTATTCGCTTTTCAAAATCATTGGGAATTTTACCAAGCTGTTCTGGAATTTGTGCATTTAATTTTGCTAACTGTGATTTTGTATAATTTCTATTCTTATACAAAACATTAAAAATAAGTATTACAAATGCTCTAAAAATTAGTAATATAGAAGCTGTATTTTTGATGATAAAGTCTTAAAAAAGTTTAAATGTTGATTAGCTTTTAAAACTTTTTTGAAATAAACTTGGAGGTAAGAATCCAAGTTGAATGATTAGGATAATACATCCAAACGAACTCAATTTATAATATTGTGAAAATCCTTTTACATAATGACCAAATAGTGCATCAACTGTAGACAAAAACAATAAAAGCGAAATTACGATTGCAAAAATCAAGCAATTCTTAAACGTTTGACTCACAATTATTTTGTTTGATTTTATATGAACATAAAAAAATGAAACATACAAAAAAGTAGGAAATAAAAATAAAAACGAATATTTCTGTTGCATTGGAAATACAAGTATAGAAACACCTAAAAGGTAACTAATTTCCCACCAAACTTTTAATTTATTCTGTTCTTGTATAAATGGAAATGTTCTCAAAAAGAAAAGTGAACAAATTCCAGAAATTAATACTAAAAAGATGACAATTATTTTTACTATTTCGTAAGAAAAACTTGCAATATGGCGATCAAAACCATGGTAAAGATTATTTTGAGTAAGGTAAGAAACTGACATAGAAGTAAAACTATGCATGTGTTCGTATAATTCTCTCGAAATTCCACTTTCGCTGTCTAAACTTATGATATCAAGCCAATCATTAAATTGTAAAACACAATAATCTAATCCATGAAAAATACCAGGAATTAAATAAATAATAGGAATGAATAAAACAGTAAATAATGCTATTTTTAAATGTTTTCTATATATTAAATACAAAAACATTACTAAAGGTACAGTCTTAACAATAATTGCAAAAGCCAAGCACAATCCTGCTAAAAAGTTTTGTTTTTTTTCTGCTAATTGAAGTGTAAATAAGCACATAAAAAGTAAAAATATTGTCATCTGACCAGCTATCAAATTTAGGTTTAAAAAATGAACACAAAATAAGCTTACTAAAACCCAAAGTGTGATTTTGTCTTTTTTATCTAAGTAATTGAAATTAAAATAAGTTATAGAAATGCTAACTATTTGATATAAAAAGAAAAAATTTAATAACACCCAAGTAAGTCTTGCCAATTTGATTGGAAAGTAATGAAAAATTGATAAAACCATCGAAAATGGGTATCCATAAAAATAACTAATATGCTCATCAAAATAGCTTGGTTTATAAATGTTTTCACCATTAAAAAAACGCTCTCCAGATGCTAAAAACAAATCTATATCGCCAGACCTAGAACAACAATGAATGGCATAAAGCAATAAAAATATACCTAACAAATAAGGATAATATTTTTTAAAATAAAGTGCCATGATTTTAAAATGTATAATGTGTATAAATTCAACATAAATATCTTGTCTTATTTCTGAAAATCAAAATATATGGCAAAACAAAAATTCAATCTATCAATAATATTTTAGAATTCACAAAAAAAGGCTGTATATTTTTAAAATCAACAGCCTTTTTTTGTCATTTTTTAGTAACTATTCAACTCTCAAAAGTTTTACGCCATGTTTAGGAATTATGGTTTCGTAAACACCAAAATCGCCTAAGTTTTTTTGTCGCCAAACATCTCTTACGTTTTTAACAGTATTTATTCCAACCGATTTAAAATCAACCGAAATATTTTGTTCTTTATCAGAAACATTAAAAATACCAATTGCTTTTGAGCCATCTTCTAATTGTTTTACCCAAATTTGAAAGTTTTGATTTTTGATTTTTTGCTCGGCTTGTTTACCAAGTGGGTCTTGATTTAAGGCTATTACTTCGCTGTTTTTCAACAAGTTAAGTGTAAAATCGTCTAGTTGGCTCATGTCACAACCAATCAAAAGAGGTGATGCAAGCATAGACCAAAGCGAAATGTGTGTATATTGTTCGTTTATGGTTAGGCGTGAGCTTCTGAGGCTAGGTCCCCAACCTACTTTGCCAACTACAAGCATATCTGGGTCGTTCCATCTTCCAGGTTTGGCATACGCAGCCAAAGGCGCTTGACTAAATCCAATTCCAGCCATACTTGCCCAGTTGTCTTCAATATCGCCAGTTGTACGCCACGATTGTCCATTCACCATTGCTCCCCATTTCCAAACATCTGTCCAGCCATATTGACACAAACTATATACAATATCTCGTTTTGGCGAAACATTAGCAATGGCATTTTGCATCACAATATATGGTTTTTGGTAGTTTACAATGTCTTTTGGATTTTTTAAGAATGGCGTATTCATCACAAAATTAGGCATATAAACTTGGCTATATTCGCACCAATCGTATTTCAGATAATCTATTCCCCAACTTGCCCAAGTGTTGATGTCGAGTTGCTCAAATTTATAACTTCCAACGTGTTTTCCGCAAGTTTGTGGACCAGGCGAAGAGTAAATACCAACTTTTAAACCTTGTGCATGTAAATCATCACAAAGTTTTTTCATGTTTGGAAATTTATCGTTGGGTTGCAAAACCCCTTTTTCGTCACGTTTGTCTTCCCAGCCATCATCAATATTCATATAAGCCCAGCCATAGTTTATTAAACCTTTGTCTATCATGGCTTTAGCAGATGCTCTAACTTTTTCGTCAGACACAGCCAATCCCCAACAATTCCACGAATTCCAACCCATTTGAGGTGTAAGTGTTATCAAATCGCCACAAGAAATTTTAATATTTTTAGTATCTATCCCATATTGGTTTTTGGCAGTAATTTTTACTATTGTTTCAGATTTTGAATTTATAACTCCTGTAATAAAACCTGTTTTGGCATCTAAACTAAGCCCGGTTGGAAGGTTTTCGGCAGAAAAAACAATTGGTCTTACGCCACTTGTAGCCACTGTAAATAAAACAGGTGAGCCAGGTTTAACACCAAATACTTTTGCTGCATTTATTTTTGGTTCTGGTTTTTCGGCTGGTGTTAAAATGTATGGTACTTCTTGGGATTCTGAAAATCCATTTCCCGAACTCAAATCTAAATAAGAATATCTTGCTATTAAATTCTCATAAGCAGGCAAATTAAATTCAAAATAAAATGGATTTTTTGCATTAAATTCTGCTATTACACTATAACTCGCTTTTATTTCTTTGGTAATTACATCAGTGGCTTCTATCAAAAGTTTACCTTTAAAATTTTGTGAATTTGTAGTATTTACAGATAAAACAATTGTTTTGCTAAACGAGCCATTTTGTTTAAACTGAAATGGATTTGAGTTGAAATCTATACTCATATCATCAACATGGTCTACCATGCTGATGCTGTATTTTTTGCCATCTAGCATACCACCTCCACCAATTTGATCGAAAACTCGTATGGCAATTGTGTTTTCTTTGTCCCATAAAATTGCTGGATTTTGGGTAGAAATTGCATATCTTCTTTCGATTCCATAAGCAGAGTTTCCTGGCGAATTGTCTTTGGTGCCAAATGTAAATTTCATGCCTCCATTTTCGGCAATTTTGAAGCCATTTAAGAAAATTTGGTCGTGGTCGTCTATTTTTCCAAGAAGTAATTTTAAGCTATCTTTTAAGGTCGAATTTTTTTTCAAACTACTTGGTATAAAGACTTTTAGACGATACCATGCATAACCATCATATTTTTCGTAACCCTGAAATTCCCAGTTTCTGCCAACTTCTATGGCTTTCCAATCTGTGTCGTTAAAAGTGGGTTTTGCCCATTCCAAATTATCACCTTGTTTAAATTTCCAACCTTGTTTTATATCTATTTCTTGAGCCAAAAGAGAAAACGATAAAAAGCTGATTATTAGTGTATTAATGCATTTCTTTGCCATAAACATTTATTTATTATTGTGCAAATGTAAAATTAATATACAAAACTTTAACTTTTTTTATAAAAAGTAGTATAAAAATAATATAACTAACTAATAATTGAAATGAAAAATGCTTTACTTGTTTCAAGAATATTGCTTGGAGCTATATTCTTTGTATTTGGGCTTAATGCTTTTTTGAGCTTTTTACCTATGCCACCTTTAGAAGGAATGGCTGGTCAGTTTGTTGGAGCTTTGGTTCAGTCGGGTTATTTCTTTCCTTTTCTGAAATCAGTTGAAACAATTGGTGGACTGTTATTGATTTTAGGCTTTTTTATGCCTTTAAATCTGCTGGTATTGTTTCCAATTACTTTAAATATAGTCTTGTTTCATTTGTTTTTGGGATTAGATGGTATTCCAATTGCCATTTTGATGCTAGTTGCTCATTTGTTGTTGCTTTGGGGATATCGTTCATACTATAAAGGTATGCTAACAATGAAAGCTTCGCTTTAAAAAAACTATTTCAAACTTTTCTAGGGTTGAAAAAAACGCTCGAAAAGTGTTGCTGGAACCCTCAAAAAGTTTTTTTACTTTTTGAGCGGTTAAATTTCTAATCCTAACTTTTCCTGTTTTCAAACTTTTCGATTTTGAATAGAACACGCCATAAGGCGTGTTCTATTCAACAAAAATTCATTTTTTGGCATTTTTTCTTTAATTGGTATTGATTTTAATAATGTAAAATAGCAATGTTTTATACCAACAAAACAAATTCGCTACCAGTTTCTACTAATCCTAAAATTTCTAATTTGTCTTTCCCAATATAAAAACAAAAACTATAACCCTCAATAGCAATTTTATGAATGTAAGGAAATCCTACCAAAGCGGAACTATTTAGATGATTGATATTTTCAGATTTTTGAATTAACTGCAATAATTCTATTGCCTTTTTTTGAATTTCGATAGGCGAATTGAGAAACTGAACTTTAAATTTACTATTTATATCTAAGTTCATTTGCCATTTTTTGAATAAATTCTTTTGAATTTTCAACACCCAAAAAAGGTTTTTTTCTATGTTCTTCCATCAATAAGCCAAGTGCCATATCATTGTTGGTTTCTGAAAAAATTACTTCTAAATTCATCGACAAAGCATAGTTTTGTATTGCTTTAAAATCTTCTTTTGTTTTTGTTTTTATTACTAATGTTTCCATTTTATTAACTTATTTATGTAATTATATATATTTACATTAACACAAACAAATATACAAATTTTTGTTTTAAAATTAAATTTCTCACTAAATTAATATCTTTCAATTTCAAACCAGCTTCCATTAGAACACGCCTTTGGCGTGTTCATACAATTCGACAGCAACGCAGACAGGGTTTTAAACCCTGTCTGCGTTTTTTAAATTATCGAAAAGTACAGCTGCCACCCTCAAAAAGTTTTTTTACTTTTTGAGCGGTTTTAATAGTCTGGTTCAATCTTTTCTAGTTTTCAAACTTTTCGAGGGTTTTCAACCGCTCGAAAAGTGTTGCCGAAACCCTCAAAAAGTTTTTTTACTTTTTGAGAGGTTTTAATAGTCTGGTGCAATCTTTTCTGCTTTCAAACTTTTCGAGGGTTGAAAAAACCGCTCGAAAAGTGTTGCCGTAACCCTCAAAAAGTTTTTTTACTTTTTTAGCGGTTTTAATAGTCTGGTCTAATCTTTTCTAATTTCTAAACTTTTCGAGGGTTTTAACCGCTAGAAAAGTGTTGCCGCAACCCTCAAAAAGTTTTTTACTTTTTGAGAGGTTTTTTAGTAAAAAATATTGAAATATCCCCTACTTGGGGGATTGACAGATATGTTTTTATTTTTTTTATTGCGAAAAATTAAATTAATTATAATTATGAAACTACAATACATCAAATATATAACCGCATTGCTTTGGGTAGCTTTGGCGGGACAGAGTTGGGGGCAAAATTGGCAATATGTGGGAAAAGCCGAAGATGCTGAAGCTATACTTTTTGATGGAGATCAGAAATTTCAATGCTCTAAGGTAAATCCAATAAACCAAAATTTATACTTGGCTTTTCAAGATGGCAAAAATGGAAAAAAAACTACTGTATTAATGTTTAATGGTAGCATATGGAGTGCTGTTGGTAGTGTTGGCATAAGTGCTGGTGAAGCAAGATGGCAAAGTTTAGCTTTTAATAGTTCAGGAGTTCCTTATGTTGCTTATCAAGATGTTTCAAATGGATCCAAAACTACTGTATTATCGTTTAACGGCACTAATTGGGGTGCGGTTGGTAGTGTTGGTATTAGTGTTAGTACAGCTGATGGTCAGAGTTTAGCTATTAGCAACACAGGTGTACCTTATGTAGCATATTGTGATTATGGAAATGGTTACAAAGCAACGGTACTTTCTTTTAATGGGACAAATTGGGGAGCAGTAGGTAATGTAGGGATAAGTGATAGTGGAATATTTGAAGCTAATTTAGCTTTCAGTCCTACAGGTGTTCCCTATATTTGTTATTTAGATTATTTTAATAGTGCTAAAAGCACTGTACTATCGTTCAATGGTGCCAATTGGAATGTTGTTGGTTCTGCTGGATTTGGTGAGACAGGTTTTCATCAAAGATTAGCTTTTAACAGTACAGGTACGCCTTTTGTATGTTATAAATCTTATGTTGCTAGCAATGTTAGAGTACATAGTTTTAGTGGTTCAAATTGGAATACAATAGGAGATCTTTTTATGTATGGTAGTAATCCCGATATGCTTACTTTTGCTATAAGTCCTAGTGGTATACCCCATGTAGCGTTTAATGCATACGGAAATATTGGGTAGTATCCTAAAAAGTGTGTATGAAGAGAATCAAAAATATCATTTTAGAGATAGATTGAAGTCTTTGTTTTTTTGTCTAAACTAACAAATGGAGT
>RDZG01000129.1 GCA_004293915.1 Bacteroidota bacterium
GGATAAGGCTAACAGTATCTGGATGGTCAAGATTAAAACTATGGCTTACATGAAAAAACTGCAACAAGCGTTTAAAAATGATTGGGAGACATATTGGGAATAAAATAGCGTTCGATCGATACCACGATTTTGTAGGGCGGGTTCGCCAAGATATCCAGCACAAATCCGAAATCTTGTCAACCCGCCCCGCCTCGATCGAGATCTGACGATCGCTAAATCGAACACGATCTCAAGGGCGAAACCGATTTAAACAATTGAAACTGGTTCCAGCACTTTTTGCTGTTTTGGGCGATCGATGGTTTCTAGCTGTTGCAGCAGTTGCGCTTTCACTTCATGACGGTAATTAAAGAAATGTTCGCCTAGGCCTAAAACAGTCATGTAATCGTAGAATAGACGAGGTTTAATCAGAGCGATCGCCATCATTTGCCACCAGAAACGAAACCGCGTCGAACGCATGACACCCTGACGCCAACAAACAGCCAAAAAATAGAACTTAATTGGGGCAATACTTAAGTGGATAAAAGCCCACTATAATAATTAAATACTCACATCGAAACGGCTAAAATATAAAGAGATAATGTATTATTTATTTAATTGCCCCTTGATTTTTAAACAAAAACTTATAAAATCTTGAAAATTCAGTAAATGATCTGAATTTGCCTCAACTCTTGCGATGAGTTGTTTAAGATAATATTCTTCTTGCACTTCTCTCGGTCTAGGTTTACTATAAGATAAATGCGTTTTTGAAGCCAAACTACGTTCTTTAAAAATTCCTCTAAGATAACCTTCATGAAACAGAGCTTTTGTTTTATATCCGAAAATTTCCTTTGTATTTTCCGCATTTTGGACAAATTCGCTCGCTAAATCTTCAGGATTATCTTGACAGACATCAAAATATTTAATATATTGCTTCAAAATTTCATTATGTTGTGGATTTCTCACAAAAAATTTTCGATTTCCTAAAAACCAAGTTTCCAGACAAACTTTCTGCACAATAACTTCGAGTTGACAATTTACCGGTAGAGATTGAAAAGGTTTATCTTTTAATTCCGACTTAATTTGCTCATCAGCTTCCGCTTGTTTCTCCGAAACTGTAAAACGATCTGCGTCTGTGAATAAAACCAAGTAATTATATTGAGGAAATAGGTTTATTTCTTGGATAGCATTAGCAGTAACTCTATAGCAACTAGGAACGCCCATATCACTTTCGTAATAATAATTATTCTGAATTACCGCATCAAAACTATCCACTTCCGTCAACTCTGGAAGCAGCACAGATAACCACTTTTTATAAACAATCGGTTCTGTCTTTCCTTCAAATACAAAATACAAATTCATACTACGATTGTTTTTCGAGAATTTTGTTTAACTGAATAAATGCGTCTTGTTTAGATTTACCTAGATGATAATCCGAGGCATTACAGGTTCTAATGTGTCCGCCTTGTCGAGTAACAATTTTCCAATATTCATAGGGAATATTATTTATAATATAAGGGTGATGACTTGTGGCAATAAATTGCAAGGTTTTATTTTCATGAATCAGGTCATCAGTTAAGATATCAATACAATTAATTCCTAAGCTATTCTCAAATTCATCAATCAATATTACCGAACCTTCATTTGAGAGAAAAATTTCGCCAAGATGAATAATTGTACGTAACATACCCGAAGACATCCTATCTTCCCTAATCCATTTAGGCACAGATTTCTCTTTGATAGAAATAACAGGGACAAATATATCAGCAAATCCTTTGAACAAGTCGTCTGTTTTAAAAGGCTCAACTCTGACATCTTCGATTTGTTGAAAAACATCAATGAATCTTGACTTAATTGCTTCAAAAATATCTAACTTATTTTCATAAATCAGATATAGCTTAGTTCTAATATCCTCATCGCTATTTACTATGCTCTGTAAGGTTTGATATTTGTTTTTAATCGAGTGCAAAGATTGCTTTGAGCTTCTAAGACGCAGACCGTTGATTGTATGGTCGCGATATTCTATTTTATTTAGAGCATCAAAAGCTTCTTTTATAACAGTTTCTTCTTTTAATAAATACATCATTGATTGATGTGAAGAAAGCTTTGGTATTTGGCTATTTTTGAATTTTATATCCTCTTTATTCCGCTCAAATAATACCTCATTTTTTGAAATCAGTTTTTCATGAATAAATGATGGTTTTTCATTTTCATCTGGGTTTTCTTTTTCAGGATCGTCAAAATTTAGTTCATTGGTTTCAACAGTATCAAAACCACCTTCCCAAATAAATTCAGTGCCGTTTACAGTAGAAAATATGATTTTCCATTCCAATCCATTGATAGCTTTTCCATTGGCTATACGTTTTAAATCGATAATTCCACGCAAGATTTGGGTTTTGCCTGCACCTGATATGCCAACTAAAAGAGTTAAATTGGATGAAAATTTAATTTCATCAAAATCCCAACCCAAAAAATGATTTTTTAATTGGAGTGAAATAATTTTCATAAGTTAATTCTTTTTGTTCAAATTGCTAAAAATATTTAAATTGTTGCAGTTGAGCAATATTGTAGCATGGAAGAAAGAGGAGACGATCGCAAAACTTCAACCCTAAAATAGGCTGAAAATCTCTCCCCACTTCCCCCATCAACCCTTGACACAAACTACCTGCTTCAGAGTCGCCACAACTTCCACCAAATCCGACTGCTGACTCATCACCTCCTCAATCGGCTTATAAGCCCCCGGAATTTCATCTAAAAATTCCTCATTTTTTCGACACTCAACCCCATCAGTTTGCCGCACAAAATCATCGAGAGTGAATACATTCTTCGCCTTACTGCGAGACATCAATCGCCCCGCACCGTGAGAACAAGAACAGTAACTTTCCACATTTCCCTTACCTTTAACAATAAAAGATTTCGCCCCCATCGAACCAGGAATAATCCCCAAATCGTCAACTTGCGCGCGCACAGCACCTTTGCGAGTCACATACACATCTTCCCCAAAATGCACCTCTTTTTCCGCATAATTGTGGTGGCAATTCACCTGCAACAGCGGCTTCGTAACTTTGCCACCCGCGAGATGCTTTTCCACAATTTTCTTAAACCGATTCATCATGATATCGCGATTAAAACTCGCATAATCCTGCGCCCACTGCAAATCGTGCCAATAAGCA
>RDZG01000010.1 GCA_004293915.1 Bacteroidota bacterium
CAGTGCAGCCCAATTGGGATTTGCAAAATCAGCATTAGGCTTGTTTAATTCGCCAAGCATATTGCTCGAATGGCAAGCCACCGAACAATTCAAAATTGGCTATGCCTTTGATTATAACACAGGTGTACAGAATTTTTCTGGCTTAAGCAATGTAATGAGCCACGAAATCATGTTGCGTTACGAGATGGGATTCAACAAAGCCAAAGTTTTGACGCCTAGGTATTTTTAAAAGTAATCTTAAAGCTCTAGTGCCGTTTTTGGAACTTCTCCTGTAAGTGTTTCTAAAAAGGCTACAATGGCTTCAGTATCTTCGTTGCTCAATTCTTTGTTAAGTTGAATTTTAGCCATAATTTTTACAACTTGATTCAAATCCGAAACGCTACCATCATGAAAATAAGGTGCAGTTTTTGTAATGTTTCTAAGCGAAGGAACTTTAAATTTATATCTATCAGCCTCGTTATTTGTTAAGTCGAAAACACCATTATCTACTTTTTTTGCATTTGTATACTTCCAATATTGGTCGTATTTTCCAAATTTTTCGTATAAACTGCCTCCGATTGCAACTCCCATGTGGCAAGATTGGCATTGATTATCAAGAAATAATTTTAAGCCTTTTTTCTCTTTTGGCGTTAAGATTTCAAAATCATTTGCCAAAAATTTATCAAAACGAGAAGGAGTAAGTAATGTGCGTTCAAAATATCCAATTGAAGAAGTTAAATTTTCGTAATTCATTTCTTGATTTGGAAATGCAATTTTGAAAAGACTTATATAATTTATGTTTTTCGCAATTTTATCAACCACCCAAGATTTGCTAGGACAACCCATTTCAACTGGATTTAAAATCGGACCTTGTGCTTGAGCCTCAACATCTTTGGCTCTGCCATCCCAAAATTGTGCTATATGCAAAAAAGCGTTGAGCGAAGTAGGGGAATTTCTTCCGCCACGAATGCCATCTGTACCTGGCGAAGTAGGTTCATTATCAACACCAAAAGTTTTTAAATTATGGCACGAATTGCAACTAATATTACCATTTTTAGACAAACCTTTTTCAAAATAAAGCATTTTACCGAGTTTTACCCTTGCTAAATGTTGAGCAGAACTGTCGTTTGTTACTGTAGGTAGTATTTTAAATACTTGGTTTGATTTTATCCATATTTTGGCTTCTTCTTTTGTTACTATATATTTTTTAATATCCGATTTTGAAGACTTTTTAGTTTCGGTATTGCTACATGATAGGCAAAAAACTACAGTAGAAATTATGATTATAATATTTTTCATAAGTGTATTTTTTATTATGAAGCAAATAACAAAAAAATAGTTTAAAGCAAAAAAAAATAGTTGCCATTTTCAAGCAACTATTTATAAAAAACAATAAATCTATTTTTATTAAACTTCTACTGGCACTTTTTGTACAGATTTGCTTTTAAGATAAGGATAATAATATTTTTCCAAAAACTGTTGTTTTGAATCTCTATAAGTAGCCACACCACCAATTTTATACAACATATAGATATAGCACCAAGCCAAATCAATCTGATGAGCCAAAAATCCTGAACGAGCACTTCCTGGGAAAAGATGGTGATTATTGTGCCATTCACCCGCCATTAAACCTGGTCGGGTTTGATTTATTGATAAATTATCTTTGCAAAAATCAACTCCTTCTTGGTGCTTTAATTCGCCTTTTCCATGTCCTTGATAGTTAAAAGTACGTACACCAACTACCCAAATCATTGCTCCTGCAAACAAACAACACGCCAATGCATGACCACCGATAAAATAAAAAGCGGTGTACCAAAAGCTCCAATTTAAAATCCAAAGCCCAAATGTGCGATATGGATTTGCAATCGAACCCCATTTTTTATATTGTTCATAAGTATTAGCTTTAATACCAGTATGTTTAATCATGGCTGCTGCCGAATCGTAGTCTTGTTCGCTCAAATTTGGATTTAAAACTTGATGATTTGTATCTGCCAAAAAGCAATATAAAAATCCCGCTTGCGCATTATATGGATCGCCTGGTAAATCAGATTTGGCATGATGAACATGGTGTGAAACAATATAAGATTCTTCTGGAATTACTTTTACAACCAAATTTTGAGTAATAAATCGCCAAAAAGAATTTTTAAATGTAAATGCACGATGTGTGCCATAGCGATGATACCAAATTGTGCCGTGTGTACTCATAATGATTACACTATAAACAGCTGCACATAAAACTACCCACCAACTAAAATATACGAATGCAGATAAAAAAAAGAATGGCATTAGGCATAAAACCCAAAACCAACCGATAAAAGGAATCCAATTTTTGCGTGATTTAAAAATATTTATACGCATCCATAGTTCCGAAACGATTTGTTTATTTGTTGGTGTAACTAATTCGCCTTTCGAATCGGTCCAACCATACGAGGGTTCTTGTAAAACAGTGTCTATGAAAGCCATATATATTTTTAAGTTGTTAAAGTTACGCCAAAATTTCAAATAAAATGAATTTTAATTTTAATAACGCAACCCATGTAATACTTATTGTTTGTGTTTATTGTTCAGTAATTAAATTTATTTTACGAATAATATCCGATTTTTTTGCGTACATCGTTGAGTGTCAGGCTAGCAAGTTTTTGTGCTTTAGCTGCACCTTGTTTTAAAATCTGATCTAGTTCGGAAATATTTTCCATATAATAATTAAATTTTTTTCGCTCTTCAGAAAAAGTTTCTAAGATTAAATTTAATAATTCTGTTTTGGCGTGTCCATATCCAAAATTTCCTGCCAAGTATTTTGTTCTCAATTCTTCTGTTTTTGATTTGGGTGCAAATACACTATAAATTTTAAAAACATTGCACGTATCTGGATTTTTTGGTTCTTCTAGTGGTGTGCTATCGGTAACAATTGCCATCACATTTTTCTTTAATTCCTTATCGTTTAAGAAAATATCTAATGTATTTCCATACGATTTGCTCATTTTTTGTCCGTCAATACCAGGAATAGTCATCACTTCTTGGTTTACTTTCGATTCTGGAATCACAAAAGTTTCGCCAAAAGTATTATTAAATTTATTGGCAAGATCTCGAGCAATTTCTAAATGCTGAATTTGGTCTTTTCCAACAGGCACAATATTTGCTTGATACAAAATAATGTCGCAAGCCATCAAAACGGGATAGGTAAACAATCCTGCATTTACTTCTGCCAGTCGTTCGGATTTATCTTTAAAAGAATGTGCATTTGCTAACATCGGAAACGGTGTGAGGCAGCCCAAATACCAAGCCAACTCAGTTACACATGGCACATCGGATTGGCGATAAAGTAAGTTTTTTGATGTATCAAAACCAAAAGCTAACCATGCAGCAGCCACAGAATAGGTGTTCATACGCATAGATTCTGCATTTTTTAAAGATGTAAATGCGTGTAAATCAGCGATAAACAAAAGCGATTCGTTTTTTGGGTCTTTGGAAAGTTCGATAGCAGGTTTTATAGCCCCTAAAATATTTCCTAAATGTGGTATTCCTGTACTTTGAATTCCTGTTAAAATTCTTGACATAATTTATTTAGTATGTTTTAATTATTTTGGTATATATTTTAATAATTCAATTAATTCTTTGTTGGTAAGATTTTCTTTTTCTGACTTGTCATATATTGATAATAAATACACTGTTTTTTCAGAAATTACAAAGTTTGTAATTAACCGAGCACCACCTGATTTGCCTTTGTTTTTAGATGTAATTGCTAGTCGAATTTTGTAGCAGTTATTTCCTAGTGAAATCCCTTGTTCAGGATTTGATTCTAAATTTTCAAGCAATGTTGCCAAATCTGATGGTAAAGAATAATATTTTTTGGCTAAAAGTTTTAGTTCCTTTTTGAAAGTAGGAACTGCAATTATTTCATAATTCATTTAATAAATCTTTTGCAGAAATCCCTTTTAGTTTTCCTTCTCTTATTAATTTTAGCTCATCAACTGCATCTTTAATTTCTCCAATTAACTTTGCTTTTTCGTTAGAAATTGTTTTAGTTTTTACATAAGAAAGTCCTTTTAGAACTTCTAATAAGTGTGTTGCTTTGTTGTCTTTTATGTCTAATAAAACCCTCATTTCAATAATTATATAATCAAGTTAATATAAACTTATGCAAAAATACATTTTTTTTAAAACTTCGCTTAATATTAGTTTTTGTAGATTTTTAATTGAACTATAATACGAAAAGTTTAGCACTTTTTCTCTACTTTTGCTAAAAAATAAATCCGTTGAAAAAATCAGAAATTAGATTCAATATTGAGCTTGATAGCCAAAATGTGCCAGAAAAAATAACTTGGGAAGCAACTGAAAGACAACCACCTGTTATCGAACCTACAAAAGCAATTTGCGTTTCGATTTGGGATTATAAACAACAAAACACACTCAAAATTGATTTATGGACAAAAGATATGCCTGTGGATGAGATGAAACGTTTTTTTGTTGAAACCATTGGCGGACTTGGCGAAACCCTAAAAAACGCAACTGGCGATGAAGTAATGGTTAGCGAAATCAACGAACTTTGCGAAAGATTAGGTAAGTATTTGGAAAAACAGAGTAAGGGGTAGTGGTTCTTGTAAATAGACTTAAAAAGCCTTATATTTATTTTACAAATCTAAATATATACATAAATTGTAGATAATATGATAATAGAATTTAGTGTCAAAAATTTTCGTTCAATAAATGAAATGCAAACCATTAGTTTCAAAGCTACTAGTTTGAATAGTACTGAAGAGAATAAATTTGTTGATGAAAATAATATTACTAGAGTTGGCAATACAAAAGTTCTAAAAACTTTAGGGCTTTACGGAGCAAATGCAAGCGGCAAAAGTAATATTATTAAAGCATTAGATTTGTTTTTGCTTGCAATTAAACAAGACGTTGGTAACGAATCTGGTTTGTGGACATTATATCAACCATTTTTATTTCAAGAAAATACAGAAGAAACAGAATCTTTTTTTCAAATTTTTTTCATTTATAAATCAAAAAAATATAGATATGGATTTACATTAAAACAAAACGTAAATGCTAAAGCCGAATTCGCTATTAATAAAAAAGAAATTTATGAAATAATTTCTTCTGAATGGCTTTTTGGGGAAGATGGAAACGACATGGTTGAAATATTTACAAGAGATGGAATGGAGGTAAATAAATCAATGCTACCAAACCCAAATATTTTTCCAGCGTTGCCTTCTCCACATACTTTGTTTTTAACCCATGCTTCTGCTTTTGATGCTCATGGAATGATGAGAGAAATAAGAGAAATCATGTTTCTGTTTACAGTATCTAACTTATTTGTTGGGGTTAATAGTTTTAGAAGGTTTTCTATGTTGGCAATTTATAACAAAAAAAAGGCTCTTTTAAATTTATTAGATGCGTTTAGCTTAAACTATCATAATGTATTTATTTTTGATGAAGATAAAAAAAATGATATTAGTACTTTTCCAATTGATAAAATTTATTTTGAAAAAAGTTATACAAATCCACTAACAGGAGAGATTAAAGCAAAAAGATTAAATCTAGGAGATACAGAATCAGATGGAACCCAAAAACTTTTTGATTTAGTAGGTTTACTTTTATTTACGTTTGAAATGAATCATCCAGGGTTAATCATAATTGACGAAATTGATAGCAATTTTCATCCATCCTTGCTTATTAAATTAGTTGGATTATTTAACGACCCTAAAATTAATAAATCTAATTCTCAGCTACTATTTACCAGTCATGATACTAATCTTATGCAGCCAAATATCATGCGAAGAGATCAGTTTTATTTTACTGAAAAAACAAGCAAAAATGCCACTAAACTTTTTTCACTTGCAGATTTGAAAGGAATTAGAAACGATGCAGATTTTGCAAAACAATATTTGGCAGGATTTTACGGTGCGTTGCCTATTTTAGAAGATTATTCAACTTTAATAGAAAACAACAATGACTAAACCTTGGGAACTAAAAGTTGATGATACAAGGCTTTTTGATACAAAATTTACTTTTATTATTTTTTGTGAAGATAAATCATCCGAACCTCTTTACTTTGAATCATTTAGAAATGATAATTTTGAGATTAGAACAATAAAAGGTTCTAAACAACATCATAATCAAGTAGATTACGCTTCTGATTATTGTAAAAAAAACGATTTATTAGAACAAATTGAAGGTAAGTATTTTTTAAAATTCGATGTAGGTATCCAAGTTTGGTGTGTTTTTGATAGAGATTTTAATCCAAATGAAAGTTTCAAAGATTTTTCTTTTACTGATTCTATAAACACTGCTATTGAACGAGGATTTAAAACTGCATGGAGTAATGATGCATTTGAATTATGGATTTTGTTGCACTTTGAAGAGGTTGATTTTAATGATATTAGTTATAAACTAAGAACAAAATATTATGAAAGGCTAACAGAAATTTGCAAAAAATTTGATAGTTTAAACAATAAAGAAAAAAGAATTATTGAATTTCCCAATTTCTATTACAAAGAAGATTTAAAATCCATTGACAGGTTTAAAGATTTGATACTTCCAAGACTCAAAAACAAACATCTAATTGCTATTGAAAGAGCAAAAAAACTTGAGAATTTTCATGATATTTCTACAAAACCACATCACGAAAAATCTCCTTGCACAATGGTTCATATATTAATAGAAGAGTTTTTGAGATTTTCAAAATAATATACCTCTAAGTCAATATGAAAATCCTAATCATACGTTTTTCTTCCATAGGCGATATTGTTTGGTGTACGCCAGTCATTCGTTGCCTAAAATTGCAATTGCCAAACGTGGAACTGCATTTTTGTACAAAGAAAAAATTTCATTCTATTCTAGAACACAATCCGTATATCGATAAATTTTATTTTTTAGAAGATAGTAACAGCTTGTTAGATTTTACAAAAAAATTAAAAAACGAAAAATATGATTTGGTTATTGATTTGCACAACAAATTGCGTACATGGCTGATTCGTTTGTTGCTTTTTAGAAAAACAATTTCGTACAAAAAACTAACTTGGCGAAGATTTTTATATACAAAATTTCAAATCGATACCATGTCGAATCAACTTCATGTGGTTGATAGGTATTTGCAAACTATTCATTATCTGGGAGTTACAAACGACAACAAAGGCTTAGATTATTTTATTAATCCCAAAGATGAAGTAGAAATAAAAGCTTTACCGATAGATTTTCAAAATGGTTTCGTAAGTTTTGTGATTGGTGCAAGTCGATTTACAAAACGTTTGCCATTAGAAAAAATGGCTGAATTGTGCCAAAAAATTCATAAACCAATTATTTTAATCGGTGGAAAAGAAGATAACAAAGTTGGCGAAAATTTGATAAGTTTTCTAAACAAAAGTAATTTTAAATTACCTATTTTCAATGCTTGTGGTTTATATAATATCAGCCAATCGGCTTCGATTGTAAAAAAATCTATCGAAGTTTATGGGCATGATACAGGCTTGACACACATTGCGGCAGCATTTAAAAAGAAAATTTATTCGATTTGGGGCAGCACTTCTCCCATTGGTTTTGCTCCCTATCAAACCGAAAATGTAATTTTAGAAAATGCAAATTTATCTTGCCGTCCATGTTCAAAATCGGGCACAGATATATGCCCAAAAGGACATTTTAAATGTTTAACAGAAATTTCGTTTGAATTTTAAATCCTTAAAATTATGATTGGCATACTTGTTCCCATGCAAGAAGAAATCGAACTTTTGATTCGACACATGCACGTTTCTGAAAAAGTTGAAAACGGAATGCGTACTTATTATTGTGGAAAAATTGAGGGAAAAGATTGTGTGATAGCACTTTCTCGCATTGGGAAAGTGGCATCTGCGGTTACTGCGGCATTTATGGTTAATCACTTCAAAGTCAATACGTTAATTGTGGCTGGTGTGGCTGGTGGAATTGGTAAAAATGTACAGATTGGCGATATTTGTATTGCTACAGAAGCTGTGCAACACGATATGGACGCAAGTGGGTTTTTCCCACGATTTGAGATTCCACTTTTGGGCATTACAAAATTTGAAGTAGATTCAAAGCTAGTAGAATTAGCAAAGAAATCAGCTGAACATTTTTTGAAATTTGAGAAACAACATGTAATTTCAGAGGAGTATAATCAAAAATTTGCGTTGCAAAACATCAAAATTCATGCAGGTTTGTTGGGAAGTGGCGATGTTTTTATTGGCAGTAAAATAAAATCAGACGAGCTTTTGTCTCATTTTTCTGATATGATTTTTGTAGAAATGGAAGGAGCTGCGGTAGCTCAAATTGCGTATGAACATAATGTTAAACTGCTCAATATCAGAATTATATCTGATAATGCGAACGATGAAGCAATTGTTGATTTTAAAGAATTTATTGACCATGCAGCCAAATTTATGATGCTTGGTTTGGTAAAAGCAGTTATTAAAAATATGGATTAATTGCTTTTGCATTTTGGTTGAAACAACAAAAAACTGTATCTTTGAATTGATTTTTAAATAATTACAATATCAAGTTTGGTTTTTATTCATAAAATTCAAAAAAACAATACAAAATATATAAATCGAATTCATTGAATTTTAAAACGCTTTTTACAAGTCTATTATTTTTATTTTTTTTCACTCAAATTATTGCTCAAAAAAAAGATAAAAACCCCAAAAATGGTATTTTAAGAGATTTTATAAACATAAAAACTCCATCTATCAAATTTGCTGTGCCTGATACATCGACAATAGACACAGAAGGTTTAAAAAATATTATTGAAAATAAAAAAGTAGAATATTACTTCGATCCAAGCCGAAGGGATTTTAACTTAACAGAAGAATCTGATACCAATGGGATTGATTTAGAGGATTTTAATGTGGTTGAGGTTGATGAAGAGCTTAATTTTGATGATAATGATAGTGCTTGGGTAAAAATTGCAGAGTATTATTCGATTTGGGATAATAAATCTGTAAATCCTTACGGAGTTGATGTAACAAAATTTAACGATACTATTCCGTTGGTTTTGTATGACAGTACTGCTGGAAAATACTGGGCTACTCCAGTTCATAGCACTTATTTAACCGATGATTTCGGACCTAGACGTTATCGTTGGCACTATGGAGTCGATTTAGAATTAGACACAGGCGATAGTGTTTATTCGGTTTTTGATGGGATAGTACGCATTTGTAAATATGATTATGGTGGATATGGTAATTATATTGTAATTCGACATTTTAATGGATTAGAGACCATTTATGGGCATTTGAGCCAACAATTGGTTCAAGTTGGAGAATTGGTAAAAGCGGGAGATTTGATTGGATGGGGAGGTAGCACTGGCAGAAGTTCTGGTCCACATTTGCATTTCGAAATGCGTTATCAAGGTTATGCGTTTAATCCAGAAGTGCTATTTGAATTTAGAGCAGAGCAAATCAAAATGCGTATTTTTGAGTTGATGCCCATACATTTTAGCTACATGCGTGCAGCTCGAAAAGTATTTTTTCACAGAGTGCGAAGAGGCGATACGATTTCAGAAATTGCCGATAAATATAATGTTACTATTCGCCAAATTTTAAGATTAAACCGCATGTCGGCTCGCACAAGTATCAGACCTGGTAAGAGATTGAGAATCAGATAAATAAAAAAGCGACAATTGTTTATTGTCGCTTTTTAAGCTTTCTTGCAAATTATTTTATAGAAACCACTTTTTTTGTTTCTATAATTTCAGATTTTGGAATACTAATTTTTAAAATTCCATTTTCGTAACTAGCTTCTATTTTTTCAGAATCAATGTTTTCTGGAAGCGTAAAACTTCTCGAAAACTTACCATAATTGGTTTCTATCGATTTGAAATTTTTACTGCTTTCTTCATTTACAAATTTGCGTTCTCCACTCAATGTGAGTATTTTTTTGTCGATTTCAATCTTGAAATCTTCTTTGTTGATACCTGGAATAGCAGCATGAATTTCAAATTCTTTTTCTGCTTCAACAATATCCACATGAGGCAAAAATTTGTTTACTTTTGAAACCTGACTTTCTGATAAATAATTTTCGAATAAATTATCAAAAACATTTACTAACGATGGATTATATTTTGTGATATACATGACTAAATTTTGATTTATAAGTTATACAATTAATTTACGTTTGTTCGAACATCTTAATTACTATAAAATATATACCAAAAGGTAAAATCTAAAAAATAAATGACATATTGTCTATGTTTAATGTGTGTCCGAATAAAAAACGACAAAATGTCATTATTCGGCAAGTTCGGGCTTGATTACATAAGTAGTTAAGGTGTAAAAAGATTTTTTATCATCAATTTTAAAAAAATCGTATTTGAGTTTATTGCCAGATTTGCGAGCAATATCAATTAGTCCAAGTCCAGCTGTACTATTTTCAGAAAGTTCCGTTTCTTGAATTTTGGTTAAATACAAAGACCTAAGTCCTTCTCTATCAAGGCTGTTTACTTCATTTATTTTGCGTTCAAGTTCAGTAATTTCGGTGTTTTTTATAAAATTTCCGGAAATTAAAAAATAGCCTGTTTCATCTTTACCGATTATAAAAATGCCATCATGCGTACCTTCTACTGGTTTTGTGCTTCCTGCATGTTTAGAAATATTTTGTAAGCATTCCATCATTACATTAAAAACTTTTTTCTTTACAGAAATATGTTCTCCTGTTTGAGTTAATCTGTTTTCGGCTAAAAAAAGAATGTTTTTTGTGAGATTTTGTGTAAATCCGCCTTCAAAAGCCAACATTATGCGTTTTGATTTTAAATCTTTATGCAGTTTATGTACAAATGTGATGCTTTTTTCGGTTGAATAACTAGATGTCATTATTTGTAATGTTGTATTATATAAAGATTTTTTTTACCAAATTAAAGTAAAAAAAAGAAAAAATTTAATAATTATATAATAATTATTTTTTAAGAGATATAACAAGTGTTACAATAAAAATGAAAAGCAAAAATATATTAGCCAACATTTTAAAATATTTGGTTTTATCACTGCTAATTATTTTGTCGTCATAATTAGAAATTAAGTCTAAAAAACCAGAATAATCGTTTGATGATACAGATTTATTTAATGTACTTTCGCCTTTAATCGTTAATGAAATACTGGATTTTAAGGTGTCGTATCTAGCCGTTTTTGTATTAAAATATATCCAATAAATATAATCGCCAAGTTTGTATTTACCTGGTTCTTTGGGTACTACAAAATAATTGTAGTTTTTTGTACCCAAAACGGCAGTTCCAGTTCTGGTAATATTCTGAAAAACGTTTGGCGGATAAATTTCAAAATTTTTATTTTCAGTTTGTAAAGGTTCTTTTACAGAAGCTGTGTTGCCATCGCCTATAATTTTAAATTGATAGTTAAAACTTTTGCCAGTAACCATTTTTTTTGTCGAAAATTGTTCTTCGAGTTTATAATTTCCGACAGCAACTTGGTCTTTGAGCGGATGTGGTGGCAAATCTTTTACACCAATTATTTTAGGTTTTGTATAAAATGTTTTAAAATCTTGTTGCATATTTTGTCCAAAAAAAGATGGATTTTTTGCCACTTTATATTTTATCATAATTAGCGGTAAAGATAAAAAACGCACAGGTTCTTTATTAAGTGGATAGTAAGTTGCACGGTATAATTTATATTCGGTATACCTTTTTCCATTTATGGTAACTTGCTCAGGCTGAATTTCTTCTATGCCAAAATTTTCTTCCCAACAGTTAGTTGGTTTTAATTTTTTCACAATTTCTTGCATTTGTTTGCCTAGTTCATGAAAATTCATTTGTGCTTTATTGCTTTCAGAAATGTAAAAAGCAAGCGTTGCTGTAAATCCTTCGCCTATGTAAACTTTATCTTTGTTGGTATTTAATGCCAAAAATGCCTCTTCTTTTATATCCACAAATTCACGTTTTCCACCACCTCGACCAAAAAAATCTGCAAAAGGGTCGTTTCCAAAAGGGTCGTTTTGTTGCTGTTGTTGTTTTGCCGGACCAACAACAATCACAGTACCAGCAGCTTGTATTGTTTTTCCATTAACTTCTATATTAAAATTTGGTAATTTGAATTTACCTTCTTTAGTAGGAGTATAGTTTTGCGTATAACTTTGCGAAAACGAAATTTGTCCATTAACAATATTAGTTGAAGATTGTGAAGAAACGCCACGCTTTTGAAAACTTGGTATTTCGGGGAATCCGCCATATGAGCGGATTTGCTCGTTATTTAAAGTAATTGTTATTGTAAATGCTTCGTTTAAAGCAATATTTGGATGGCTCATTTGTACTCGAATGTCTTGAGACCAAACTAAAATAGAACTAAAAATAAGGTAACAAAACAGAAATTGCTTTTTCATAATCGATGCAAAATTAAATGCTATTTTGTAAAAAATAAAAATTTGTTTTTAAGGATTTTTTTTAAATTAATTTGGGACTAAAAATTAGGTTTTATAAAGGTGCTTTTTCTAAAACTTCATTTTTATTTCCATTGTAAATTTGAATTTAACAGCGTTTTTAAAAAAAATAATTAGTTTTTATATAAAACTAATTATTTTTTTCATATTTTTGTATTATAACAATAAAAATTATGAAAAAACTACGCTACTTTGCTTTAATTGTAATACTTCCATTTTTTAATTTGACAGTTTTTTCTCAAACCATCAACGTAGATGTTTCAGTAAATGGAAGACAACAATTAATGGACGGATTTGGATCTTGTACTTATTTTGGGACACCTGTAACGCAAACTTGGTATCAAGACTTATACTTTAATGATGCTGAATGTTCAATTGTTAGAATGGATATGACCCCTAATTTCAAAGCTCCCTATTCTAATAATAACTATAATTCTAATGGAGGTGTACGACCTTATACTAATGCTGAAAGCTATGTACTACCTTTTAATGGAAATACTGCTCAAATTGCAGTAATGACTCCGAACATAAATACAAATGTAAATTTCTTTGATTACACTCAATCTTGGAGTTATGTAGGCGGAATAATGGCTCAAACTGGTTTAGCAAGAAAAGCTGGCTTAGGCGATTTCAAACTAACTGGATCTATTTGGTCTCCAGCACCATGGTTGAAAATGACTTCAGGAGGGATGCACGATGTAAATGGAGATTCAAATTATTGGGTCAATCCACCAACTGGAACTTCAGATGATTTACCAAATCCTGTCATTAGTGGAGGCAATTTTTCAGGAGGTAGAATAGATACTAGTTCAATTCCAAGAGCGATTTTTTTTGATGGTGTTCAAAACACAAGTGCCATTACTCAATATGCTCGTTGTATTGCTGCTTATATTAGAGGATTTCAAAACTTTTACAATGTTAAATTTTATGCATTCAGCATTCAAAATGAGTTAAATTTTGAAACATTTTATAATAGTTCACTAATAGCCAAAACATCCGAATACATTAAATGTGCAGTTGCAGTACGCAGAGAATTAGACAAATATCCTGATTTGAAAGATATAAAAATTATGGGACCTGAAGATTTATTGAGCGATGCTGAATATTCCTTACACAATTATGGACCCACAACTGATAAAAATTTGTTATTAATTGAAGGCATTCAAGCTGATACTGCAGCTAGAAGAGCTGTAAATTTTTTTAATGCACATGGATATGATGCCAATGGGGTAAGTTCGGCTGGAGCAAATCCAATTATGTGGGATAGGTATGCTAACGGTTGGAATACTTCTTTAGCACCTGGAATACCTGCTAATGTAACTGGCTTTAGAGGATTTAACAAAAAATCATGGATGACTGAAACATCAGGAGAAGCAACAAATTGGATCAATAATGGCAGTGGAACTTTTCCGGGTGCTGGTGCCTTTGGTGTAGCTTTAAACATATATCATGCACTCACTACTGGTTATCAAAGTGGGTATGTTTATTGGCAAATGGGTGATGGAGGTAATAATTCTTCTTTTTCGCTTACTGGAAATGCAGAGCGAACAAACGCTCCTAAATATAATGCTTTCAAACATTATTCTAAATTTATCAGACCTAATGCCATTCGATTGAATACTTCTCTAACAGGTTCTGGTAATATTCAATCTACTGCTTTTATTCATGATGAAAATAAAACGCTTACTTATGTATTAATAAATTCGGAAAATGCAACACGAAATGTAACTGTTAATATTCCTACAGGATTAGATTTTATTTTAACAACTTTGGCAGGATATAGAACAAGCAATAACAATAATTTTATAAATACTAATTATATTATTGCTTCTAATTCAGTAACGGTTTCAATGCCTGCCTACAGTATAGTAACACTTTATGGAAAAGGCTTGGGAGTTAATCCAAAACCATTAATTTCAATTTCTGACGTTGCACAATCTACTAATTTATCAGTTTCAGGTTTATTTAATTGGACTTTAACTAAATCTGCTTCTTCATGGCTTACCTTAAGTACAGCTTCCGGATTTGGTGCTAACGTAGTTTCGCTTTCTGCAACTGCAAATACTGGTACTGTAAGAAACGCTATTTTAACTATTGCAGGTGGAGGCTTAAGATATGTTGTTACTGTTACTCAAGCGGCTCCCGGAGGTTCAACTTTAGTTGCAAATCCATTAACTTTAAACTACCCTATTGGAGGTTCATCTCAAAATATTGGAATTACTTCAAATGTTAGTTGGACAAGCGTAAGTTCACAACCTTGGCTTACATTAGCTAATGGATCAGGTTCAAACAATGGAACAATTTCAGCTACTGCAAGTGCAAATGCTGGAGCTTTGAGAACGGCTGAGGTTACTATTTCTGGTGGAAGTTTAACCCAAATTGTAAATATCACGCAAACGGGTATTGCTGCTCCAACACTTTCTGTTTCTTCTTCCATTTTATTTTATTCAGCAAAACCAGCTCAATTAAATGTAAGTGTTAGTGGAACCGCTACTTGGACAGCTACATCTTCGCAATCTTGGCTTACAGTTAGTAATGCTAATGGAACTGGGAATGGAGTAGTTGGGGTATCGGCAGTTCAAAATCCTACAACCTCAAACCGAACTGCAAATGTTTCCATTACAGGTCCAGGAATAACTCGTATTATAAGTGTAACGCAAGAAGGAATTGTAAACCAATTAAGAGTAGCAACACTTGGAAATTCAATTACACAAGGAAATGTAGTTAGTAATCAAGTTAATCAATGGAGTTATCGTTTTTTCTTATGGGAGAAATTAGATTCATTAAATATGAATATTAATATGGTAGGATTTCATAATTATTTCTTTAATGAATCAGCAGGAAACTTAGCACCAACGCCAAATTCAAGATACACGGCTAAGCCCTTTGACAGAGATAACGATGCATATTATGGTATAAATTCTACTGATCTTCTTAATGGAAGTTCTAGTACGGGTTGGACAGGCTCTGCTTTACCTGCTTTAACAAATAGAAATTACACACCTGATTTTGCATTATTACATATTGGAACAAATGATGTTTCAAGTATTGTTGGAATTACAAATGCCAATATAAAATCAACTATCCAAAATTTAAGACTAAAGAATCCAAATGTAGTAATTTTATTAGCTAAGCTTATAACAAATTGGAGTGCAATTAATACTCAAATTGATGGAATTATTGCAAGTGAAAACACAACTCAATCTCCTGTAATATTGGTTGATATGCCACCAGGTTTTATTAATGACCCCAATGCAGTTGGAACTATGACCTTTGATTGGGTGCATCCAAATACTGTCGGCAGTATTTTTATGGCAAAAAGATGGTTTGAGCAACTAATACCAAATTTGAATGATAATTTAGTACCATCAACTCCTGCTGGATTGGTTGCAAATTCTGTTACAGGGTCTTCTGCTAGATTGGTTTGGAATGTAGCAACTGATAACTATGGCGTAAAAGGGTATCAAATATTACTTAATGGTTTAGTTATAGGTACAACAACATCTTTAAATTTTACATTTACAGGTTTGGCTGCATCTACTTCTTATCAATTAGGTGTAAGATCAATCGATTTTGGAAACAATTTATCTCTATTATCTCAAAATACCTATAATAATCCAGCTCCTGCAAGCATTTTAACAGCCAATCCATTAATATTAACCTACCCAAGTGGAGGCAGTTTACAAAACATAGGCATTACAAGTAATGTTAGCTGGACAAGCACCAGCTTACAACCTTGGCTTACATTAACCAATCCAAATGGAACGAATAACGGAACGATATCAGCCACCGCATCAGCCAATACAGCCACAGGAATAAGAATTGCTCAAGTAACGGTTTCGGGAGGTGCTTTAACCCAAATTGTAAATATTACGCAAACGGGAGCAGCACCAAACCTCAACGCCAATCCAACCACCTTAACTTATTCAGCAGCAGGAAGTTTACAAAACATAGGCATTACAAGTAATGTTAGTTGGACAAGTGTAAGCTCACAACCTTGGCTTACATTAACCAATCCAAATGGAACAAACAACGGAACAATATCAGCTACTGCATCAGCCAATACAGCCACAGGAATAAGAACTGCTCAAGTAACGGTTTCGGGAGGTGCTTTAAGGCAAATTGTAAACATTACGCAAAGCGGAGCA
>RDZG01000124.1 GCA_004293915.1 Bacteroidota bacterium
TCGGTCAATTTGTAAGTCTCTATTGTTGCCATTTTTATATATACTTTAATCCGTTTTTTACTCTTCAAAACGGTCAACGTATTTCAGGCACCGACAAGAACGCTCCCAATATGCGGAAGCGGTAGCCATAAACGGACTTAACTACAAGAATAACAAGGAGTTATACCGTAAACGGCAAGAAATTAATGAGCATATCTTTGGCACTATCAAACGACAATGGGGCTATAACCATACCAATCTGCGAGGTTTAGCCAAAGTAAATGGAGAAATGGCTCTGATTATGACGGTTTACAACATGAAACGATCCATAAATATTTTGGGAATCGAGAAACTAATGGAAAAACTCAAGACATGGAAGCCCAATTATGCAAAGGCTACCATATCCCAACAAAAACGAGCTATTTTAAGGCTTATAGAAGAACCCTATTTTTCAGAACTTGCAATAGCAGCATAAAAATGGATGGTCTATAATGCGCTTACAATGCAAACTAAGAGATCGAATTTAGGTGAAAAAAGTACTAAAAATGAGTTTTTTCACAGCCTGACGTTGGTGGCAAGCTTACCAGAACTCGATAATTAATCGAATTTGAGACTTTTTCTCATTTTTTCTTATAAATATCCACAGTTTTCTAAAATATTGATTAACTTTGCGGTTAATTCTCAATAAATAAGAAATGATAATTCAATATACGGTAGGAAATTATAGGTCATTTAATGACAAACGCACTTTAAATTTCGAGGGAAAAGGAATTTCAGAATTGAAGAGCAATTTATTTTCAGTTGGGAAACATAAACTGCTTCGTTCCATTGTTATTTATGGTGCAAATTCAAGCGGAAAAAGCAATTTAATTAAGGCACTTGAAAAAATGAAAGAATTAATTTTATCTTCTGTCAAATTAAACGATTCAGATGAATTAGATTATTCCCCATTTTTACTCTCAACACAAAATGAAAATGATTCGACCTTTTTTGAAATTATATTTCTTCAAAACAATTTTTGTTACCGTTATGGCTTTGAATACAACCTAACTAAGATTACAAAAGAATGGCTTTTTCAAAAAAAAGATTCCAAAGCAGAAAAAACAATGTTTTTAAGAACTACTGACGGTATTGCTGTAAATGATGGTTTTGAAGAAGGAAATGGTAAAGAAGTTTCTACTAATGACAACAGATTATTTATTTCATTAGTTGCTCAATTAGGCGGAGAAATTTCAAAAAAAATCATTGATTGGTTTAAAGGATATAATGTTATTTCAGGACTAGACCACAAAGATTATAATGGATTTACTACCCGAATGCTACATAAAAAACTTGATGGCTGTAATGAGTCATTAAATTTATTTAAAACTCTTAAACTTGGTTTTAAAGAAATAAAAACCAGAGAATCAGAATTCAATCAAACTAAACTTCCTAACGATTTGCCTGATAAATTAAAAAATAGTCTTATAAAGGATTTGTCGGGAAAGATGCTAATATCTTTAAATACATTACACGATAAATATGATGGAAATGGCAATGCAATTTCGACAGTAGAGTTCGATAAAGATGAGATGGAATCAGAAGGAACCAATAAATTAATCGACTTATCAGGTCCTATTTTTGATACACTAAATTTAGGTAAAGTTTTGATAATTGATGAATTAGATGCAAAACTACACCCTCTTATTACTGCTCATATCATTAAATTATTTAACAATCCGAATTCTAATCCAAATAATGCTCAATTATTGTTTGCGACACACGATACCAATTTATTGAGCAATGACGTATTTAGAAGAGATCAAATTTGGTTTACAGAAAAAGACGAAAAAGAGGCAACAGACTTATATTCTCTTTATGACTTTGATTTACCAGATGGCTCAAAGGTTAGAAATGATGCCAATATTGAAAAAAACTATATTAGAGGCAGATATGGTGCTATTCCTTTTATTACAAACTAAGAGTTATGGCAAGAGTATTAAAAATAGACAACGCATTAAAAAAGCAATTTGCCCAAAATTTAAACAAAAAGAAAAAAGGCAAAGAACTAATAACCTACTTTCTTATTGTATGTGAAGGTGAAAAAACTGAACCTAATTATTTTAAGTCTTTCCCAAAAAAAGTAGGAAAATTTGTTTTTGACATACAATATGATGGTGGAGGAATAAGCACTTTAAAAGTAGTCGAAAAAGCAATTGAATTAAGAAATAAGTCAACTTTAAAATATGACAGAGTTTGGGCTGTTTTTGACCGAGATAGCTTTAAATCAAATTCATTCAATAGTGCAATTTTAAAAGCAAAAGCTAATAGTATTGAATGTGCTTGGAGTAATGAAGCATTTGAGCTTTGGTATTTATTTCATTTCCAAAATAGAATTACTGCGATGAATAGGAATGAGTATAAAAAATCCATTGAAGATTCAATAAATGCAAAAATAATTGGTAATGAAAAGTTTAAATATCAAAAAAATTCAACTGAAATGTTTGATATTTTAGCAAAATATGGAAATCAAGATTTAGCAATAAAATGGGCAAAAGAATTAGATGATAATATAGTTGGGGAACAATTTGCTGAATATAATCCTTGTACAAAAGTTTGGAAGTTAGTTTTAGAATTAACGGGAAAATCTGATGAATTAAATAAAGAAATATTAGAGAAGTTTTCCAATGGAGAATAAAGCCTGCACATAACAGCAGTTTGGCAAAATGGCGGGTTCAGTGCTAAATTGAACATTTGAATTTCTAATAAACATTAGTGCTAAATTGAAAATAAGTGCTTCTAAATCCGCCACTTCGCCAAGCTGCAAACCGTCAGGCTGTGAAAAAACTCAGTTTTCAGTAAAATATTCCTAAAATATGCCTTTTTGTTTTGCATTTTAAGCTCATTATAGGCTATCAATTTTTAAGCTGCAATTGCTAGTTCCCCAAAATATGGTTCGTTAAAAAGTCTTAAAATAGGTCGATTTTGTTGGGATATGGTTGCCTTTTGGTAATTGGGCTTCCAGGTCTTGAGTTTT
>RDZG01000011.1 GCA_004293915.1 Bacteroidota bacterium
TAATACAACTGGTTTGCAAACTTCTAATGCTGGAATGTATACTATTTCTGTTATTGGGATAAATAATGGTAACTATGCATTAATTGCAATCAATGGTACTTTAACTGTAACCAAAGCTCCGCTTACTATCACTGGACCTAACATTACAAGAACCTATGGCACAGCAATTAATGTAAGTTTACTCACACCGAGCATTTCAGGAACTATATTTTTTGGAGATGGAATCACAATAAATACCTCAACCAATTTTAACACAAACGCAGATGTGGGTACATATCCAGTAAATGTTGAACCTGTGGGTGCTAAAGTAGTAAATTATAATATTACCACCATAGCAGGTGTTCAAACGATAGAAAAAGCGAATCAAAACATCATAAATTTTGGTCCGTTTGATGATATAACTATAAATGGCATTAATACACCTAGTCCTACGCTTACAGCTACTGCCTCGTCTGGACTTACTGTAGTGTAATTTCTTACCAGCACTTACACTTACCCAAACATTTAATGTACGTACAATACCTGGTTTAGGCACACCAATTACAGATTCTAGTGTAGAAACTAAACTTGCTTTAGTAGTTTATCCAAACCCTGTAGTTAATGGAGAATGGAGAATGGAAAATGGAGAAGTAGGAGCAATGATGTATGTATTCAATGCACAAGGAGCAATAGTTTACACACAAAGCATAACTTCTACAACCACAGAAGTATCTGCCAAGCTTTCGAGCGGGATATATTTGGTGAAAGTTGGTAAGCAAATGGTTAAGTTGGTGGTGGAATAATAATTAATTATTAATGTTTAATTATAAATTATTGCTTGTAAGATTTTAAAAATGCGAAGCAATCCATACAATTAGCTAGAGGCTAGTTCTATATACATAAAAAAACACGCCAAATGGCGTGTTTTTTTATGTATAAATTAGAATGTTGGTTTTATGCTTTTTAAAATTTATTACATATTCACTAATAAGCCACTAAATTTTTGCTAATGATTTGAGCCACATTTCCTTTTGGTTTTAATATAGCAATGCCTGATTCAGCAGCAGATATTTGAACCTCTTCGGGGATAGACATGCCACCTAATGCAAGGTATATTTTATAATCTTTATACATAGGAAAAAGTGTTCTAAAGTTTTCGGTTTTTTTGTTTTTTAGTGTTTCCAAATCGTTGGGATGCACTTTATGCTTGATTTCTACAATGCCAATACTGTCTCCATTGTAAAGTACAATGTCAAATTCGTCTTGTGTTTTTTTATAACTACTTTTTACATTTCGTTCGATAGAATCAAATTTTACATTTCCAATTATAAGATTTTCTTTTAAAACATCATAAAAAATTTCTTCTGCCGCCAAACCAATGTTCAGTCCCAAACCCCAAAGTTTTGCATCTGTTTTCGCTAATTGTGCATCCGTTTTCGCTAGTTGTGCATCTGTTTTCGCTAATTGCGCATCTGTATTAGCTTGGCTTACTCTTAGTGCCTCAAGACCTACTTCAAACGCTTCTAACCAATCTTCAATTCTATCTAATCTGTCCATTTTTAGAAATTACGTTGCAAAGATAATAAAATATGATTTGAAACAGAAATCACAAAATCTATAACCATATTTGATACATTAGGAAAAATAATAAACTAAATGCCTGAATCTACCATTTCAAAAAAAGACCTTTTCATTTTCCAAATAGACACTAAAAGGGTTAAGAAGTTTTTGAAATAGGTCGCAGAGCAAACACTTTATTTTAAAAGTATGAAACAAAATACTCTGTATATATTTATAGTGGCTTTTTTATTGTATTTTCATTTTTTTAAATTAAATTGTAGTTTATTTATAGGTTTTTCAATTTTTTATGGTATTTAAGTCAATAGAAAGGTGGTTTTTCGATTTCCGAAAGTATTTTTATTATTATCGTGATGGATTTTTTGAAATCCCCTTTGTGGGAAATACACCTCAAACTACTATCGAAAGTGCAATTCGATTGCCTTTCAAAAATTATGATGCCAAACAACAAAAAATCACGACCGATAATCCATTTATCAAAGGGGAAATGCACTTTGAATACTTGGAACCAGGTTTTGCCATTACTTTTTTGGATATGGAATTTAGAGCCAACTGCAATTTCAAATCTATTTATGATAAATATCTGCCTATCGATTACTATTTGTTGATTTTTCAAGTGAATAACCAAGATTTTCCTATGATAACTTCGTATCTTAATGGAAAGAAATACACGCTTAAAACTTGGGAATTTTATAAGCCAGGTTTTAAACATGCCTATATTTTTAAAGGTACTAACGGCTTATATTTTAACATTTATATGAGTGCGGATTGGCTTAAAAATAAAATAGAAAACTCAGAAGAAGAGACATTTAAAAACATTGTAAATTTTATAAACTCTGATTCAAGCTATATTACATTTCCTGAAAAAGCTGCAATAGAATTGCTTTATACACCTATAATTGAAACTATTAAATCAAAAGGAAAACAAGGCGTAAGCGACCCTGAGCACTTAAAAAAACTAACGTACGATTGTATTGTTAGTTTTCTTTCAAAAATTAGGCAAGAAGATATTTACGACCCCGAATTAGAAATAAGCGATGCTGATCGAAAAAAAACAAAAGATGTAGAACGGAAATTGGTCGAAAATTTGTTTACAGCCTTTCCTGGAATCGAGAATTTGGCACAAGAAGTAGGAATGTCCGAAACAAAACTAAAAGCAAGTTTTAAAACCATGTTTGACAATACTTTGTTACAATATTTTAAAGAAAGACAATTAGAATTAGCCAAATTGTTGTTAGAAACCGAAAAAGTTAAAATCAATGAATTGGCATTACGCTTTGGATACGAAAGTGCTGGCAAGTTTTCTAATGCGTTTAAAAACCAGTTTGGAGTGTTGCCTTCGGAAGTGTGATTTATTGAAACTACGTATTTTTTTGTTCTCAATTTTTTTTGTATTTTTGCGTTAAACGTTATCAAAATGTTGTCAATCAAAGGTTTTTATGAAAGCGGTCGATTTTTAGCTACTGAAAATTTCAGTTCCAACAAAAGACATAAAATTATCATCACTATTTTGGATGAGGAATCGGAAATAGAAAAAGATGACATAAGAAATTTCGCTTATAGTTCAAATTCTTTTGATTTTTGGAAATCGGATGACGAGAATTTATATCAAGAATACATAAAATGATTTTCGGAGATATTGTATTAATTCCGTTTCCATTTTCTGAACTTACGGACATAAAGGCAAGACCAGCCTTGGTTTTGGCTCAAACCAAAGATAAATTTAAAGATGTTATTGTTTGTGCTATCAGTTCGGTCGTTCCGAGTGTTTTGACTAAAAATGAAATTATACTTTTGCCAAGCTCTGATAACAAATTGAAAGTAAAATCAGTTTTGAAAATGGATAGAATTGTTACTTTGAAAAAAGATTCTATCATAACAACTCTTGGAAAGTTGGATAATGAAACAATTATAAAAACGAAATCCATTTTTTGTGCCATAATTGATTGATGTCAGTTTTGCCTTAGGAGGTGTGATTTGTTGAAACTATATATTATTCAAACAGATTTTTTTTGTATTTTTGCAATAAATAGTATCACATGGAAGCCATACACATAAAAGCATATACTGCCGATACTTTTCAATTAGAAGCCATCAAAGCATTTATGAAGGCGTTGAAAATTAAATTTGAACTCTCTAAACAAGAAGTAAGTCCTTATGATTCAGAATTTGTAAAAAAAATCAAACAAGGAGATATAGATTTGAAAGCTGGAAAAGGCAGGAAAGTAACTTTAGAGGAATTGGATAGTTTATGGAAATGTAACACCTACCCAAAGCCGATAAAGATGAAGAATTTTGGATAAAATCAGGCAACAAAGCTATTTTAAAGAAAATTGCAGAATTAACACGAGCCATTTTAGAAAATCCATATGCTGGAATTGGAAAACCTGAAGCCCTTAAATACGACTTATACCCCAAATGGTCTCGCAGGATTAATGACGAACATCGTTATATTTATCAAATAGAAAACGATACTTTATATGTATTTTCTCTCAAAGGACATTATTAAAAACCCATTTTTTCTTTTTACGAAAAACCTATAAGGTTAACTTTTTTAAATTCTGTCGTTTTGGGCAATGATTTATCATTTTTTTTGTTATTTATTTGGTGCTTATTCACTTTAATCATTTCAAACTATGTTTAAAAATCTACTCAAACTCAGTATTATTTCTTTTATGTTCCTTGCAGGCAGTGTGCAAGCCCAAACCTTTGTACCAAATACTACCTTTGGTGGTATAGGCTCTCTTGCCGATCAGTTTACTGCACCTCAAGGCATAACGGTAGCTTCAAATGGCAATATATTTGTGGCAGATTTATCAAACCACCGCATTAGTGTATGGACGCAAAGCGGGAATACTTTTGGAAATCTCGCTACCTTTGGAAGCTTTGGATTTGACCCTAATCAGTTTAGATATCCTTTTGGCATAACGATTTCTAACGACAAAATATTTGTAACAGACCAACAAAATAATCGCATTAGTGTATGGACGCAAAGTGGCAATACTTTTGGCAATTTCGCTACTTTTCGTTCTCTCTTCAGCAATGACGTTAATGGGTTTAATGGTCCTAGAGATGTAAAAGTTTCAGATGGTAAAATATTTGTGGCAGATGCCGATAACCACCGCATCAGTGTATGGACAACAAATGGCAATACATTTACCCATCTAACTAATTTTGGCACAGGTGCAATAGGCTCTGCCCTCAATCAGTTTAACAGACCCCAAAGCGTAACGGTTTGGGAGGACAAAATATTTGTGGCAGATGCCGATAACCACCGTATCAGTGTGTGGACGACAAGTGGCAATACCTTTGGCAATCTAACAACCTTTGGTGGACAAGGCTCAGCTCTCAATCAGTTTAATAATCCCTTTGGCGTAACGGTTTCGGATGGTAAAATATATGTGGCTGATCAAGATAACCACCGCATAAGCGTGTGGACAACAAATGGTAATACTTTTGGAAATCTCACTACCTTTGGTGGACAAGGATCTGCCCTCAATCAGTTTAATAAACCATCTCGTTTAACCGTTTCAGATAGCAAAATATTTGTATCAGATCAAGAAAATAACCGTGTAAGTGTTTGGGACATAGCTTTCCCTACTTCTATCACAGGTATTTCATCCTCTCAAACGATATGTTCAGGTATAGTGCTGCCCCTTTCGGTTACGGCTTCGGGTACAAGCTTAACGTATCAATGGTTTAAAGATAATGTAAGCATAAGTGAAGCTAATGCGGCTATGTATAATGCTACTGTAACTAGCAATTCGTTGTATTTTGTATCAGTAACAGGGGCAGGAGGAAGTGTAACAAGTGCTGGTATTAGTTTGTCTTTAGCGGCAAACACAAGTATTGTAACGCAACCTATCTCTCAAATTATACAACCTAATGCAACCGCCAATTTGAGCATTTCTGCAACGGGTGCTAATTTAATGTATAAATGGAGCAGCAACGAAACCGTTTCAGGTATTTCAAGCAAGGCAGCGGGTATTTATACCGTAACTGTTTCAGGAACCTGCGGCTCGGTAGTGAGTAATGCAGCTACAATTTTATTGATTTCGAGTGTTACTATTTCTGGAGCATCTGCCAATGGCTCATTAACTTCCGCTACAAGCATCACTATTTCAGGAACAGGTTTTGTAAACGGGGCTACAATCACGGTTAATGGTGTTGCAATTTCAAACTTTATGGTGGTAAGTGGCACAAGCATTATAGCAACTTTTGCAGCTGGTACATTATTGGCATCTAACAATGTTATTTTGGTTCAAAACCCTAACCAAGTGGCTAATGTTAATAATCCTGTGGTAATTACTAATGTAACATTGTCTACCATCCTACCATCCTACCAATCTACCAGTTTTAGCGTTTATCCAAACCCTGTAGTTAATGGAGAATGGAGAATTGAAAATGGAGAATTGGGTGCTACAATGTTTGTATTCAATGCACAAGGAGCAATAGTTTACACACAAACCATAACATCTACAAGCACAGAAGTATCTGCTAAGTTTTCGAGCGGCATCTATTTAGTGAAAGTTGGTTCGCAAATGGTTAAGTTGGTAGTGGAATAAAAACTCCAAAACTTTCTATCAAAAAAAGCACGATTAAATGTCGTGCTTTTTTTTGTTTGGGGTATCTTGATTTCTGAAAAACAACTCCTTATTCTTTCAGCAGTGCTTTATCGTATACATTTGACTGAATTAAATTGTGAATTTTCCGTTTTTTACATATTTTTAGCGCAGTTATATTTTATCATTAAAAATTCATAATTTAAATTTAAAATCTATGCTAAAAAAAATTACAAAACTCGGAGCTACCTTGCTTCTTGCAATTGGTTTCAGTAGTTCAACACAAGCACAAAGCCCTTTTATAACAGAGTGGGATCTTTCAAAAATACCTTATCCTAATGAACAAAGAAATGATGTAATTTCTTTTGGTGTAGGTACTACTACTGGAATTGTAACATACCAATGGGAAACCATACCAGCAGGAACAAGTGGAACAGGTACTTTTACAGGTACAGTAGCGAGTATTACTGGTTTGCCTGCCAATGCAAAAATAAGACTCAGCATTGATCCGCAAAATTTTAATCGTTTTTATACTTGGTATTTCAATCCAGAAGCAGGAGAAGAATATTTTTTTGATAATCCTCAAAAATTAATAAACGTGGCTCAATGGGGTGATGTAGCATGGTCGGATATGTTTGCAGCATTTTACTATTGTGAAAATATGGAAATGACGGCTACCGATGTGCCCAACTTGTCTGGAGTTACTGATATGTCTTATATGTTTTACGAAGCACGAATATTTAATGGATCTATTGGTGGATGGAATGTAAGCAATGTAAAAAATATGTTTAGTACATTTCAATATGCTAGAGCATTTAACCAAGCTATCGGCAATTGGAATACGGCTAATGTTGAGGATATGACTGCTATGTTTATTAATGCAGAAGCATTTAACCAACCTTTAAGTAATTGGAATACAGCTAAAGTTGCACAAATGGGGCAAATGTTTAGTGATGCGTATGCTTTTAACCAACCTATTGGCAACTGGAACATAGGTCAAGTTGTGAGTATGGAAAATATGTTTTACAATGCTACTGCATTTGACCAATCTCTTGGTGGATGGGGAGCTACTTTAAATCCTTCCGTTACTCTAACAGGATTGCTCGACAATACGCCTCTTTCAGTAGCAAATTATGATGCTACACTACAAGGTTTTGCTTCAGGCACAGTTACAGGACGTAATTTACGTGCTTTTGGTGTTAAGTATTGCAACAAAGCAACAAGAGATGTACTTACTGGTACAGCAAGAAACTGGACAATTAGTGATGGCGGTGGACTGACACCTACTTCTTTTATCACACAACCTGTCTCGGTAGCTACCTGTGCAGGCTTAAGTGCAATGTTTAACGTGTCTGCAACGGGAATAACACCTTTATCCTATTTATGGAACACAGGCGCAACCACTACTTCAATCAATGCAACTACTCCACAAGATTTTCAAGTAACGGTAACTGGTGGTTGTGGTGTGGCAGTATCTACAATAGCTGGATTCTCAATTGTAACAGCACCCAGCATTATTTCACAGCCTTTATCTGTTACAACTTGTGCAGGTATATCTGTACCTTTTATAGTTTCTGTTACTGGTAATAATCTATCTTATGCCTGGAGCAATGGATTAAGTACCTCCAATATCATGACAACTTCTCAAGCAGGGACTTATTCGGTTACTGCATCGGGTATTTGTGGAAATGCAGTTTCAAATCCATTTGCATTACTAAATACAGTTTGTGGGAGTTCTACGATTACTTCATCTGTCATTGTATTTCTAAATACAATACCAGGCACATTTACTGGTACATCAGGCAATCTAACATGGCCAACTATAGCTGGAGCAGCCACATATTGTATTCGATACTCTAAATCGAGTGATTTTAGTTCTACTATAAAGACAGTTTGTGGCTTAACTTCAAGCAGTTATCTTTTTGTTCTTTCAGCAGCAGGTTTAAGAACAGAAGCTACGGATGAAACCATTTACTATCAAGTTGCAGCAGTAGATGCCAATGGAAATATGTCGCAATGGTCTGCCTCACAAAGTTTTGTATTACGTACAGATCAAACAACTTCTACCAATCTACCAACCTACCAATCTACCAACCTAACAATTTACCCAAACCCAGTTACTAATGGAGAATGGAAAGTTGAAAATGGAGAAGTTGGAGCTACTGTGTATGTATTCAATGCACAAGGAGCAATAGTTTACTCACAAATCATAGCATCTACAACTACTGAAGTATCTTCCAAGCTTTCGAGCGGCATCTATTTAGTGAAAGTAGGTACGCAAATGGTTAAGTTAGTGGTGGAGTAATAATTGAGAATTGAGAATGGAGAATAAAAAACTGCGTAAGCAATATTCTCCATTCTTAATTAAAAAAGTCTGCGAACCTTGGCAATTTTCGATAGATATTTACAAATTATAACGTTTGTTTTTTGAAAAATGATTATTGTACAGTAGTTTTCAATATTTATTGTTTTTCAATACTGTTTAGTATATCATTATTTAGATTATTTACTGCTGAGTCAAGCTTTTGAGTAGATTCTTTTAATAAGGTAGCAGTTTCTTTTATTGTATGTTGATTCGAATTATTATCAATCAAAGAAGATAATCCAATAATATTTGCAATGTGAAGTCTAACATTGTGAGATAAATCAAATGCATTTTTTTTAAGGCTTTGGATATAATTTTCGTTTTCAATTTTAGCTTCAACCTCCAAAGTTACATCTCTAACAATTCTTACAACATGATGATTATCATATTTTGAAGAACGACTTTCGTAATATCTTTTTTTGCCATCAGGGAAAACAATATAATATTGAAATTCTTGAACTTCATTTGTCTGAATTGCTATTTTGTTATATTCTAATATTTTTTCTATTAGACTTTTTTCAAGTCCTGAATCTCTAACATTTTGACCTATGATTTTATCTTGAGGTATAAAAACAACTCCTTTTCCACCTCTAAAATCTAAATAATCGCCATCAATATTCATTAAAAAAATAATATCTGGAATTGCTTTTAATAGCGAGTTTTTACAATGTTCTTCGTTTCTAGATTTTGAAAGAATTTCTACTTTTCGTTTTAGAGCCTTAATTTCTTCTTCTAAATCTTTAATCGTACTCATTTAAGTAAATTATAGTCTAATGCAATAATATTTAGCAAAATAGTAGAAATTTTTAATTGATAACATAGTATCTAAATGTTTTTTCAACCATTGTTCCTGTTTATCCTCGCAGAAGTTTATTTTCAAGTTTGTTTTTAAAAGTGCGACAAAGTCTAAAACTTTTATAGATTCATCTTTTATCATGAATTGTACTTATTTTGGCAAACAAGTATTTTCTAGCTGAAAAAATTACATTATTATTTTTTGAATCAATAGTTTAATACACTTCGTTATGATCACCAATATCAACGAAAACTGTTTTTTTTGGTTTGTCGGTTGTAAAATAAAAAACCACCCTCAAATCATATTCAACTGAAAAACTCCATAAGTTTTTTAATTTACCTGAAAGTTTATGTGTTTTTAAACTATTTTCAAAAGGATTTTCGATAAATATTTCTAGTTTACTCCAAAATTTATCCTCAAATTCTGTAGATTTTATTCTTTTTTCAAATGATTTTTTAAAAGTACTGCTAAACGAAACCTCCATTATAAACTCTTTTTAAGTTCAGAAATTTTAGAAGAAAATTTTAAATCTTTTTCTTCTGATTGAGCTAATTTAAAGTTTTTTAAAATTGCCTCTCTCTTAGATTCAGCTATATTATGGTCTAATAAGTTTCTGATTTCTAACTTGTCCTCTAAAGGCAAATCATACATTTTTTTAATTAAATTACTATATATAGGTTGTGTATTCATGTTTTTTTGATTTTTAGTTATTAATACGAAATTTTGTAAAGGTTGAATTGTTTTAAAAATTACCTAACTTTTTTCCATTTTTTAAATATAAAGTTTTCTTGTTTTTTCATGATTTCAATATTGAAGTCTTTGTGAATATTTGATTTTGTTAATAGTTTATTATGGCGCAATTCAGCCAAATCTTTGTAATAAAAATAATTTTCATTTACTTTACCATTTTGGTTAAATCTTACAAATCTTATCATGTAATTAAATTTGTGTTTGCTTTTAGGAAGAATACTTCCAAAATACTTTAAAGATTGAATATAAAAGTAATAATAAATAGAATCTTTTTTGACTTTTCCAATATTGAAGCAATGTATACCATAAAATTGGCATACATATTGGCTTCTCTAAAACTAAATCCTGGCAAAAAGCATATGTGTTGCTTTGCAATCAATTCATACTTTTTTGTTCCAAGTTTTTTCGAAATACTTTTAATGTATTTTTTTGAAAAAGTAATTGGTAATTCAATCTCATTATATTTTCTTATAAACTGATTAAAATTAATCGAATCATAGTTACAAGGTTGATATTTTAAGATGCTATCACTTTGAGAAAAGCATATTTTAAAACAAAAAATAATTACTATACTTATTTTCTTATCCATTTGCAATCTCCATTTCGTAATGTAAAAGCATTAAATATTTTGCTTCCACGGCAAATTCGGCAATTGTTTCGCCAAATTTATTGGCAAATTCTACTTCAAATACATTTTCTGATAATATTTCGACAACAGTTCCCACTTGACCAAAGACAACCTTTTTATCAAGAAAATCTTTTAAAAGTGCTACAGTACTACATAATTTTAAAGGGTCAGTTTTCATAGTTTTACGTTTTAATATAACAACTAGTTAGGCGTGGAAAATTTCATTTTCTCTCATAATCCAAATCTATAAAATATTTGTATTTTTAGATTTTAAAATTACTATTTATAATAAAATCTGCTTCTCCTCCCTCGGATTTTGTTAAACCATCTTTTCTGATAATCATTTTCTTTGATTCTAGTATATTAAAATTACTTCTTACAGTTCTTTTAAAAGTATCATAATGTCTCAAGTCGTTTATTTTTTTATATTCATTTAAATACAAAAAATTTCCAATACTATTTGCACTTATCATTTCAGTATGATTACCATAAAATGTTCTCAAATAAATTGCATTTAATATGTTTTTATATCTAATTCCTAAATCTGTCCACAAAGTATTAAAAATATCTTTTAATTCTTCATTGAAATTATTTTTTAATAAAATTCGGTCAATTTGATAAATTGGATAAAGTTCAGTACTCTCTTTGTTCACAAATATTAACCCAAATTCTTCGAGTGTAGAAATAATGTTTGCATGATTGTTGTTGGAAGTCAATAGTATGGTATATTTTTCAGACCGGTTTAATTCTTCCGATTTTTTCAAAAACGATAATATTATCTTTTCGTCTTGGCTTAAAATTCTATTTAATTTAGAAAAAATATAGCCAGAAAAACTGTTCAACCAAGATTCCATTTCAACGTCCAATACTTTTCCTTTTGGAATACAAAGGCTTATTTCATCCTCCGAAAGTACATAATAAGGTAAGTCTATCTGATTGTCAAGACATGCATCAATTAATGATGATAAACCTTTACCTTTTCCTTCCCAATAATTAAAACTTTTTAATAAATGGGTTAGTTTTGGATTTCTAGTAACTTGAAATGGTTTAATCCTTCTTATTTTACCATTTTCTGTGTTCAAAAAAATTCTTTGTCTTTGTTGAAACATTCCAGGGTTTCTTATGAGTAAGTGGGAATGTGGAACAATTTCAATGATTATAAATCTATCGCTTTTATAGCTTCTATGGGCTATAGCGTTATTTATACTTTCTCTGATTAATGCCTCTGGATATTCTGGTTCTGCTTTTCCTCCATCAGTATAGGCTATGCCTATTTGTATATTACGCCATATAAAATTTTGACTTTCAGATATTAAGTTTATAATATTGTCCTCAATAACTACTTTACTTTCAGCCAAATTTTTGGAATTTGCGTTTACCACATAGCAATCTACTTGACATTTGCCCTGAATATATCTTTCTGGATGGTCTCCACAAACCAACATCCCTAATATAGTAACATTATTCTCGAACATAAAACCTTGTTCTACCAAAAATGGGTTAGCTTCTTTTAAACTTTTTTTAAGCTTATCGCCTCTTTTTTTTCCTTTTGAGTATTCAAAAATATAGTTATTGAGTGTATCTAAATTTATATTTTTTAAGTCTGTATTTTTTATAATATTTAACTCCTGACTTGCTATTCTTTCTTTTTTAGCTTCTTCATGTTCATTAATTTCTCTTTGGTCAATTTTTTGATCACCTGTTAATTTTCTTGCATAGGCTATTTTATCATAGAATGCAAATTTTCTTTCAGATTCAAGTTCTTTCACATACACTATCAAAACTCGTCCATTCAAAAAATCTTTTATTTCAAAATCTAAATTAATCGCTAAATTAATGGTCGTATTTTCTTTATCAGTAAATTTTAGTGGTAATTCGTTTTTATAGAAATTTTCGTTACTATTACTGTTTTCAAATCCTGTAAATTTATATTTTTTAGGATTTTGATTGTTTTGATCATGAACGCCTACAATTATAATTCCACCATTTGCATTTAAAAATGCACATACAGTTTTGTAAAAATCTAACCCCCAACCCGAACTAAGGTTTTTTATTTCAAATCTTTCAGTTTCTATTTCCTCATAAAAACCACCTTTAATGCAAGATTCGATTTTTTCTAAATTTTTTGTAACTATATCCATAATTATATTAATAATAGTAAAGGAACACTTATTTTCTATTTCCCCTCCACATTCCCCAACCTCTTCAGAGTTTCGTCTTTGCCTAAAATTTCAATAATTTGCATCAAATCTGGTCCTGCTCCCACGCCTGTAATCACCAATCGCATGGCTTGCATCACTTTGCCCATTTTTATGCCATTTTTTTCGGTAATGTCATGAATATGGTGTTTGATTTGTTCAGCTACAAAGTTGGTTTCTGTTTCTAGAGCTTTTTTCCATTCGTTGGCAACTAGTTTCGCTTCATCGTTCCATTTGGCAGCCCAAAGTTCGGCATCGTAGCTTGTAGGTGTTTGGTAGAAATAAGTGGCTTCGTTGGGTAAATCTTTCAGAAACATTACTCTTTCTTTGAGTAAAGCACAAATACGTACCAATTTTGACGATTCTAGTTCAGCTTCTTTTTTCTTCAATTCGGCAGCTAAGAATGCAGCCATCGTTTCGTTCGGCATCATTTTTAGGTATTCTTGATTGAACCATTTTGCTTTTTGAATATCAAATTTAGAACCCGATTTGCCTATGCGTTCGACAGTGAAGGTTTCAATCAGTTTTTCCATGCTAAAAATTTCTTCTTGAGTACCCGGATTCCAACCCAAAAGCGAAAGGAAATTGAGAGTAGCTTCTGGCAAATAACCACTTTCTCGGAAACCCATAAATACAGCACCTGTAACTTTGTCGTTCCATTCGATAGGAAAAACAGGATAACCTCCCATGTCGCCATCACGTTTGCTTAGTTTACCGTTTCCATCAGGTTTTAGAAGTAAAGGCAGATGGGCAAATTGTGGCATAGAAGTTTCCCATCCTAAAAACTTGTATAATAAAACGTGTGTAGGAGCCGAAGGAAGCCATTCTTCTCCACGAATCACATGGGTGATTTTCATTAAATAATCGTCCACTACATTTGCCAAATGATAAGTAGGCATTCCGTCTGATTTCATCAGTACTTTGTCGTCTAAAGTTGACGAATGTACCATCACCCATCCACGGATCAAATCGTTGATTCTCACTTCTTCTTTGCGAGGTACTTTTAAGCGAATTACATAAGGTTTTCCAGCTTCTAGCCATGCTTTTACTTCATCTTCAGGCATAGTAATAGAATTCTTCATTTGCATTCGCGTGATAGAATTATACTTAGGATCTGGAACTTTTGCTGCTTCAAGTCGCTTACGCATTTCGTCTAATTCTTCGGCTGTATCGAAGGCATAGTATGCATTGCCATTTTCTATTAATTGCATAGCATACTGCATGTACATGGGTTTGCGTTCGCTTTGGCGATAGGGAGCATGCGGACCACCGATCCAAGGGCTTTCGTCTAATTCTATTCCAATCCAAGCGAGTGCTTCTTTGATGTATTCTTCAGCACCAGGCACAAAACGAGTTTGGTCGGTGTCTTCGATACGAAGAATCATTTTTCCGCCAGTTTTTCGGGCTAATAAAAAATTATAAAGGGCTGTTCTTACACCACCAATGTGTAATGGACCAGTGGGAGAAGGGGCAAAACGTACGCGTACTGGATTCATATTTTAATTTTTGGAATGCAAAAATAGTGTTAAAAATGGTTTATTGAATAGCTAATTCAAAAAAAGGGAGCAAAAACTTTGCTCCCTTTTTAGAATTTAAGTTTACAAAAAAAATATTATTGTCTTTCTTTTGATAATATTTTTCTGCAATCAGCTTCTCTGTAAAGTTCTATTGGTTTTAAACCACCTCCAGCTTGCAAACGAGCTTCGGCTAATAAAGGTCTAATGTCTGTGCGATAGGCATGTTGCAAAATTTCTTGCGCTCGAACCGTATCGTTTGCATCTTGTGCTTTTTCTAATGCTTTTCTGTCTACAATCATAGCTTGGGTATATGCAATTTTGATGGCTTCAACAGATTGCAACAAATCTTCCAGTGGGTCTTTGATATTGTGAGCGGCATCTATCATCCAACCCCAATCGGTTTTGGATAGTTCTTTTCCTGCACCATCAACCAATTCGTTAAATATCAAAAATAATTGGTAAGGACGAAGCGAACCTACCGTTAAATCATCGTCCGAATATTTAGAATCATTAAAATGGAAACCACCTAATTTATTTTCGTGAATCAAACGCGAAACAATTTGTTCGATATTTGCATTTGGTAAATGATGTCCTAAATCGACCAAACAAGCTGCTTTTTTGCCTAATTTTTGAGCCAAAAGCAACGAACTTCCCCAATCTTGCACCACAGTTGAATAAAATGCGGGTTCAAAAGGTTTATGTTCGGTAAAAATCATCCAATCGTCTGGTAAATGTTTGTATATATCTTTTAACGAATCTAAGGTTCTGTCAAAAGCTTTTGCAAAATGTTGTTGTCCTGGAAATCCTGAACCATCTGCTAACCAAACCGTTAGCGATTTTGAACCTACTATTTTACCGATTTCAATTACTTCTATATTGTGTTCAATGGCTTGTTTGCGAACCGATTTATCAGTATGGCAAAGCGAACCAAATTTGTAACTTTCTTTTTGATTGGGTTGGTCTTGAAATGTATTTGAGTTTACAGCATCAAATTTTATATCCAATTCATCTGCTTGTTTTTTTACTTTTTTAGCATCTTTTGGAATATCCCATGGAATATGCATCGAAACTGCTCCGCTCGATTTGTTGATCGCATGCAATAAACCAATATCATCTAGTTTTTCTTCAAAAGTTACAGGTTCGCCTTTACCCGGAAATCTTCCAAAACGTGTGCTACCAGTACTCAATGCCCAACTTGGTATAGCAACCTGATAATCAACAAGTTCTTTTATAATTTTTTTTACATTTACACCTTCATCAGTTAAAACTCCACTGATAAATTCAAACGATTTTGCATGACTTTTTGCATATTTATCGTTATGCGATTCGATTTGTTTCTTTTCTATTCTCATTATAAAACTGGATTCGGTACATTTAAAAAATCAAAATAAATCCTAAAATAGTAATATTACAAATACTCATAATTTAACATTCCAAATTGAAATTAGTGGGTTTAAAAAATACTATCTCGAAAAAAAGCCATTAAATAAGCATTTATAAGAACCAGATTTTCTCTTTTTCTATAGCTATAAATATTTCAGAATCAGGCATAAATGCTTGTTGTGAAAACAAAATAAGTGAAATTTTGCCAGCCAAAACTTCGAGCAAAAACCTATCACCACGAAAACTACATTTTTTTATAATTGCAGCACTTCCTTCATTATTTATATAAATATTTTCAGGTCTGATAATACATTTTTTTTTCTTAATATTTTCGGTTTGAATATTTAAAAAAGTATTTAATTCTCTTACTTTCAAAATATTACACAATCCAGTTATGCCTGCCACATATTCGTTTTCGGGTTTTTGATAACTATCTATTGGTGTTTGAATCGAAATTATTTTCCCATCTTTGATTACTGCAAGTTTGTCAGAAACCGAAAGTGCATCGTGTGCATCGTGTGTTACAAAAACAGCATATAACTTTTCTTTTTTAACAACTTTAACAATTTGATTTTTTAGAATTTCGCTATTAAAAACATCTAGATTACTAAAAGGCTCGTCAAGCAAAAGCACATCGGTTGGGGTGGAAATGGCGCATGCAATGGCGGTTCGTTGTTGCTCTCCGCCAGAAGCTTGGCGAGGTAGTTTATGCTTTATGTCTTCCAAATGACACAATTCTAACAAATAAGCAGTCCTCGAATTTTGATATTCTTCATTATAAAATCGAAGGTGATATTTTATATTTTCTTCAAGCGAAATATTTGGAAATAAATTATAGCTCTGATGAATAAGTTTTATGTTTTCGTGTCCAGCCACAAGCTTGGTCGATGGTCCACCAATTTCGCTTTTATTCAAACTGATTGTGCCGCTAGTGGGTTCGAGCAAACCAGCCAACATTTTCAAAAGTGTAGATTTTCCAGAACCATTTTCGCCTAAAACCCCTAATATTTCACCTCTTTTTATTTCAAATGAAATATTTTCTACTGTTTTAATCTGATCTAATTCGCTTTCAGGCTTTAATTCACAGCTGGTTTTTATTCCTTGATTGATAGCAAGCGAATAAGATTTTGATAAATTTTGTATTTTAAACATATTGCCCAAATAACACTATTTTTGAGTATATGTTTATGTTAAATCCAAAAAATAATTTGCTAAATTTTTAAAAGACTCAAATTTAAAATCGTATGTTTCGGAACTTCCAAAGCCATAAGTTATTAAACAAAATGGAATTTTAGCAATTTGGCATTGCAAACTATCGCTATTGGTGTCGCCTATATAAAGTGTAGATTTTAGTTTGTGTTTTTGAATCAGCAAATTCATATTAAAATGCTTGGCTTTGTGATTGAATCCATGTGCAATTTCATCTAAAATATACTTTTCCAAACGTCCAAAAGCTATCATTTGTTTAATTGTATTTGCTGGACAATTACTCAATATAAATAATTTATATTTCTTACTTAATTGTTTTATACTTTCAATAACATCAGGATAAAAAGTTCCTCCTTTTTCAGGAATTATTTTATCTTGAACGGTATTAATAGTCTGATAAATAGCATCATAAGCAGATTCTTCGAGTGTAGGAAATATTTTTTGAAAAACCTTATTTCTTTCCCATCCCATCATGCTATCCAAAATGGCTCTATCAACTCTTTCGGGTCTATTGAGCAATTTTAAACCTTCGTTCCAAGCCAAAACATAGCTATCTGTAGCATCCCAAAGTGTGCCATCCATGTCGAAAATTAAACTATCTGGTTTCATGTTTGGTTTGTACGCAAATATTAATACTGCGTTTGCAAAATCATAAAAATAATCTTGATGGGAGTTCGGTTGTTTTGGTATTTTCTTGAAATTATTTTTGATATTTATTACCCCAAAACATAGTCATTTAACTACAAGTTTTTCAATTCAAAAAACTATTCATATTTAGCCAAACTGGCTTTTAAATTTTCAATTTCTGTTTGCAAAGTGCTTTCTCTTCGTTTCATTTCTTCTTGTGTTGCAAAAAGTTCTTCTAAATTCTGACGCATTTCTTCTTCTTGAGCTTTCATGTTTTCTGTTGCAAAAGTAGATTCTTGCAAAAGTTTTTTTGTAAGTTCGTTTTTCGAAATATTTGTAATAACAACAGCAATATTTTCAGCAATTTTTTCTATAAAATCAATTTCAAAATCTTTAAAATCTTTAAAAGAAGCTAATTCTAAAACACCTAAAACTTGTTCATTTGTCTTAACAGGAATTAATAATAAAGAAGTAGGTGTATTGAATCCAAGTCCAGATGTAATATGAATATAATCTTGAGGCACTTCAGTTAAATACATTTTGTCTGCTTCAACAAAACATTGCCCAACTAGTCCTTCTCCAATTTCTATTTCTTTTTCCAAAAACTTTTTTCGGTCGTAAGCATAACATGCAGTCATTTTTAACTTTTTAGATTCTGAATCAAAAATAAATAAACCGCCTTGATTTGCATTTAAGTATTTTATAAGTTCGCTTAAAAGATTATATGAAATGTCTTCTAAAGATTGGTCAGTTTTTCTTAGAATTAAAGCAAATTTTGCTAATCCAATATTAGACCAATTAATTTCTTTTTCTTTTTCTGCATATGATTTTAACTCGTTTCGCATCAAAATTAACGAACTTCCAAGTTCGTCTTTTTCGCTAATAGCTTTAAATTCAAAATCTAAGTTTCCTTTGCCAATTTCTGACGAAAAATCACTTGCCTTTTTTAGATTTTTAGATAGCTTTAAAGTAGCATCAATTACTGTAGAGAGTTCATTTTCTGTTTGTTCAGCTTCAGTAACTAATTCTCCATCAGCTAATTTTTCCAAAATCTTGATTGGTTTATTAATCGAATTAGAAAGTGATTTTATGAATTTAAACCACAAAAAAATATAAAATATAGATAGAATAATGGAAAAAATAACCACTGTTGCAACTAATCTTACTGTACGGTTTTTAATTTCTGATGCTAGTTTTTCGGCTTTATTACTTATCGGATTAAATACTTTCTCCCAAAAATCGATCCAAAAAGAAGAGATATGGCTTTCTAATATAGGTCTAAAACCAAACATAATCATCGAATCTGAACTAATTTTATTTTCTTGATTCTTTTTTTTATATTCTAATATTTTTATAAAAAGTTTTTTTGTAATCGAGTGTATTCCAGCTTTTGCTTTTTGTAATTTTAAAGAAGGTTCTTGATAATTAAAATCAGCATTAACTGTATCTAACCTTTTTTTGAATTGTAGATTTATTGATTCTATTTCTGTGCTAATATCTTTATTCAAATATGTACTATCAATTTGATGCGTGTAAAGTTTTTCATAAAAATTAGCTTTTAATGCATGAATACTAAATGCTTCAACAAATAATTGAAGCTGAACTGCTTGCCATTTTGTTTTGTAGGTATGGTAATCACGTTTTATCTCACGAGCTTGAAAATATACATAAGTGCTAAATGATAAAAGTATAATCAAAAAGCTTGCTACCAATAAAGTTGTCCTTCCTTTAATTGTTTTTGTATGTTTATTGAGTTTTTTTAGCATAAACTGTTTTGTTTTTTATGTTTAAACTTTAATAAAATTGTTTCTTATCAAAAGTAGTTGAAATGTTTTTAAGACTTACTATGTTTAGTATGGAAATAAAATTTTTTACAATGATTTATAGTGCGTTTTTTAAAAATAAAATCCTTTTTTCCCTAAAATCAATTTAATTGTAAAGAATTTTATAGTCAAAATTAATTAATTGCAAAGAAAATATCTAAGAATTATTAAATTATACGCATACTAATCCATAGTTTTTTAGCTCCCCAATGGGTTCTGAATACCAAAATAATTCAAAATTTGATAAGCCATAAATTTCAAAATCTGTTTTTATTTCTTGAAACGTGTATGTTTTGGTTTGGTTGATGCTGATTTTTGACAACAATTGAGCAAGCCAAGCTCCGTTTGCGGTATCAAACAAAATTTCTATGTTATTTATTTTATTATAGATAGTAAATTTTAAATATGCTTTGGTATTTCCTTTTTTGTTTATGTTAAAAATTTCTGTTTTTGGTAAGGCATGAAGCCAAATGATTTTAGTCGTAGGTTTTTGTATGGCATAAGGCTCTGATGCGATAGCATTTTCAATATAATTTGGGTTAATTTTTGTTTTAGGAATTTTAAAATCAAACCAATTTTGCAAAGGCAAATCTGAGCCTATGCCGTGCATATAGTTAAAAAGAGATTTTTTGAGTCCGTAGCTAAATATATTATGGTCGATTTGGGTTTTGTCTATAAAATTGATGTCGTTGTTAGCAAAGGTTATAGCATTGGGTTGAGCAATGATATGATATTTTTCTGGATTTAAACCCACTGGACTATGTGCGGTTAGTGCAAACTGATGCCAAAAGCCTGATTGAAGTGTGCCGAGCAAAAAAAGTTGGCGAACCATCTCCAAACTATCTATCGTTTCTTGAATCGTTTGTGTAGGATAGCCATACATCAAATAGGCGTGTACCATGATGCCTGCATCTTGGAAATTTTGAGTTACTTGTGCTACTTGTTCTACTGTAACTCCTTTGTCTATCAACGCCAATAGCCTATCCGAAGCTACTTCTAGCCCACCCGAAACAGCAATACATCCAGATGCTTTTAGCAATTGACACAAATCGTATGTAAAGCTTTTCTCGAAACGAATATTTGTCCACCAAGAGATAACCAGCTTGCGTTTGATGATTTCCAAAGCTATTTCACGCATCAAAGCAGGCGGAGCGGCTTCATCAACAAAGTGAAAACCAGTTTCGTTGGTGCTATCTATTAATTGTTTTATTCTATCCACAATCAATTTTGCTGCAATCGGTTCGTACAATTTGATGTAATCAAGCGAAATATCACAAAATGTACATTTACCCCAATAGCAACCGTGTGCTAGGGTCAATTTGTTCCACCTACCATTGCTCCAAAGACTGTGCATGGGGTTTGCCAACTCTATTACGGAGATGTATTTATCTAAAAATAAGTCAGTATAATCTGGCGTTCCTATCTCGCTTTGTTTATAATCTGATTTTGTACTATTATTTTTATAAACTACTGTATTGTTTTCTAAAATAAACGTACGTTTTAAGGTTTTTGATTGCTGGTTTAGGCTATTGATAATTAATTCTAGTGGCAATTCGCCATCATCAAGAGCTATGTAATCAAAAAAATGAAACACCCGAGCATCGGAAACCGAGCGTAGCTCTGTATTGGCAAAGCCTCCACCCATAGCAATTTCAATGTCTGTAAAATTCGATTTAATGTGTTGTGCCATCTTACATGCACTATATAAATTACCAGGAAATGGCACCGAAAAACACACTAATTTTGGATTTAGTTGATGTATTTTTTGGTTGATAATGTCAATCGCTAAAGTATCGATATAGCTTTGAGGTGTGTTTAGGCGATTGTAAAGTTCGTCAAAGGAATTTGCACTTCTGCCAAGCCTTTCGGCATAGCGACTAAAGCCAAAATCGGGGTCGATGGTAGCAACTATAAAGTCAGAAATATCCTCTAGATATAGCGTTGCATAATGTTTGGCTTTATCTTGTATGCCCATGGTGCCAAATGCCCAATCCATATCGTCAAGTTGAGCAAACCTACTGGCTTGGGGCAAAAATCCTGCCGAACACAGCTGCCGAGCTAGTGTTTGATGCTTGCCTTGCAAAAAAAGTATCACTGCATCAATCGTTTGTTCGTAATTTGCACGGAGTGCGAATATCCGCTGGGTATTTGCATCAAAATTTTGTTGATTTTTTGCTGCCGTGTCAAAAATTTGGGTCAAACCCGAAGCCGAAAACAACTGCCAAATCACTTCCATACCTAAATCTAATTGAAATGAAGCAATATGTTTGGTATTGAGAAAACCTTTTATGTACGCAGTAGCAGGGTAGGGGGTGTTGAGTTGTGTAAAAGGTGGCGTAATAAGTAAAATAGGTTGTTGCATATAAAAAAATGAAATTTTTAGGTAATACGACTTATGGCGTGTTCAGTTTTTGTATATTTTTATTAGAACACAATATAAAGGGCTTTTATAAACACTATTTTTGGCGACAATGATTAATGCATTGCCTAATAAAATATATCAGTTAAGTTAATTTGCAATCCTTCGATGGTTTTTACAGTAATTATTTCATCTTCTATATAACGTTTATCAAGTTTGTATT
>RDZG01000012.1 GCA_004293915.1 Bacteroidota bacterium
TCTTAAACAATCAACATTAAATAAGACTGGATTTGAAGATTCTAAATTATCAGAAGAAGACTGGAAAGAAGCACTTGCTATATGTAATAAGAATATCAACTACGCAACTGTTTATTCAGATATACCCAAAGCTACAGCAGGAACACAAACAGCCGTAAATGAAATATTGGCATACTTGCTCAAAAAACTTAAAAACGCTGGTACCTCTCAAAATGCCAGTTTCCCAATTACCCAAAATTTGGGAACAAGTTTTCCTACACTTACCAAGCCAAGCACAGCACCCTCAACAAGTAATCAAATTGTAGATTATGCTGGTTTATCTGCCAATGACAAGCAAAAGCTGCAAAGCTATCTTCAAAACAATACCAATACCAAAGTTTACATTACCTCAGAAGCAAATAATACAAAAAGTAGCACAGAAGCCAATTCAACAAGTGTTTATGATAACGTAAAATCACAATTCGATACTAAATCAGCCTTAGGCACTTCTGATATGGCTATTTGGATGCACTACAATGCAACGGAAAAGAAAGCCTATTACAAAATTATATATAAAAACAATTATTTTCTACCTCAATCAGTGCAAAGTTTAAGTCTTGAAAAACTGTTGCCATGTGTAGAAAGAACTCAAAAGAAGATAATAGAATTGAAAAAAAGTCCTACCAGTACCACCCCTTGGGATGATTTAGTTGGAGGCATTGCTTCTATAGTTGAAGTGGCAAAAGAATACCGAAGCATTGCAATAAATTTTAAAATACCTGAAAAATACTGGAAACCTGCAGATGCCCCATTGAATCCTACGGCTTGTGGTGCAGGAGATGGTGCATTGGGTACTGCCAAAGGTTTTTATTTACTTGTTGAAGCCTTAGTAAATGGTTTTTTCGAAGTTGGAGCTAGTTATGATGAAACTAGAGATGTAGAATTCAGTGTAAATCCCAAACAATTTTGGCAACATAATTTAGAAGCACTTGAAGCAGCTAAAATATCTTTATCAGAGTGGGATAGTAAATTAGAAGGGAGCGAAGGAAACAGAGTATCTGGTTATGAGGGAGGTAAACTTTTATTTGCAGTAGCCGAAGCTATTATTCCATTAAGTGAAATAGGAAGTATTTCTAAGTTAGAAAAAGTTGATGATGTAGCTCAATCGGCTGATGAAATTAATAAATATAGTGCTAAAATAAGGAAAAGTAAGCTACAAGGGGCGGAGAATGAGCTTACACCCCTACTTTTAAAGAGCGGTGAAGAATTTACGATACTAACAAATGTGAGAAAATTACCTGGCACTTCAATTGGAAATGGTAAAAATATCACGGGTACTTGGTTGCGAGGTACAGAAAGAAATGCAGGATTATTCCCAAAATCAGTTGCAGATAAATTAAAAGAAAAAACATTTACCAATTTCGATGATTTTAGGAATCAATTTTGGAAAGCTGTTGCCGATGAACCAAGTCTAGCAAGTCAATTTGATGCTAACAGTATTCAAAGAATGCAAGTCGGATTAGCTCCGTTTACAGATGTTTCACAACAAATAGGTGGAATAAAAAATTATGTATTACATCACAAAACACCAATAAATCAAGGAGGAGCAGTTTACGATATGGATAATTTATATATTGTTACTCCCAAATATCACAAAGAAATATTAGACCCAGCCTATCATTATGGATATGGTTATTAAAATTGCATTAATATGACTAGAGATGAATTAATTGAGTTAGGCAGAAAAATAGTAAACTGCGAAGGAACAGAAGAAGAAATAGACGCTATGTATGAACTTTTTAGCAAAAATGTCCCTCATCCTAATGGAGCGAATTTGTTTTATTATCCTGAGAATTATAATGCTCGTAAATTTAATATAACAGAGTATCGCCCAACGATTGAAGAAGTAGTAGACAAAGCTTTAAGCTACAAGCCTATTCAGTTGTAAGCAGTTACATTGCACTATTCAAAGCGTTTTCGCTTTTTTTAGTGTTCTTCACCAACAAACATAAATATTTGAATATAAAAGAGAATATAAAAAATAGTTATCCCGTGGCAGGTGTCCTCACCTGACATAAATTAAATGAGTGATAAACGCAGATGTAAATCTGCAAAATATAGATTAACTTTATACTATCGTATTGCGATTAAATATAGTAGAGATGAAAACATTACAAGAAATAAAAGAAAAGCTAGGAACTGTAAAAAGTAAATTAAAACAAGACTACAAAGTAGTTTCTTTGGAGCTATTTGGTTCGTATGCGAGAAACGAACAAACCGAAAATAGCGATTTAGATATTTTAGTGAGTTTTGATGAAAACAACTATCCAGGGTATTTAGAATTTGTTAAACTCGAAAATTATTTATCCCAATTGGTAAATCTCAAAATAGATTTAGTACCTAAAGATAGTATTAAACCATTTTTGAGAAAATATATTTTAAACGAAGCTGTACCTATATGAAACGGACAGAAGTTCAATTTATGGCAGATATTTTTGAAGAAATTATAAGTATTGAAAATACCATAAAGGATATTGATTATGAAGCATTTGTATCGAATGAAATAAAATTGAGGGCTGTAAAATATTCTTTAATTATAATTGGCGAAGCTGCAAACAAGCTTAGTTCTGAGACACAAACAAAGTATAATGCAGTAAGTTGGAAAGATATTATTTCATTAAGAAACAGAATTGTACATGCCTATTTTGGATTAAAAGTACGATTGCTATGGGATATAATTACAAATGAATTGGAGAATTTGAAACAAACAATTAAATTGATGATTTCAAACGAATATCCAGAAGAAGCAGTAGAAGTCTTTAAATATTATGATACCAAATAACATGAAAAAACATATTATCCTCTTTTTACTTATTTTTTCTGTTCGTTTTGTTCATGCTCAAAAAGCCATGTTCTATGTGAAAGGAGGCTGTTCAAGTTGTGGTGTCATAAACAAAATAAGTACGTTTACTGGTGTAACACATTCTCTGTTCATAAAAGGTACATATCATAATGCAGAAGCAGCACCATATCAACTTATAATCAGTGGTTATGACCCACAAACCATTACAGGAGGCATATTATTTGGAGACGGAAATTTATACATTACTGATTCTTTGGTAAATGAACGTAATAGATTGTTTCCTACAAATGATTCAAAAGCAAAAATAGAATTTCGAGGAAACGATACCAGTTATATATCAGGCTTTGGGCAAATGTATTTACCAAATGTAATCGTGAATAAAAAAGTGGGTGGGATTTTGAAATGGAATCAAAACTCTACAGTATCCTCGGGGCTTAGTTTTACCAGAGGCAAGGTTTTACTCAACTATGCCCATCTCAATTTTGGAGAAGAAGCAAAAATATACAACGAAACCAATACAAATCGCATCTATGGCGAAAATGGGAAAATTTATACGCAAAGAAGTAGTTTGTTGTTAAACACATTGACTAATCTCGGAAATTTTCAATTTCAATTTGTAGCAACTAGTTCTATTGCAAATCCAATATTAGAACGAGGTCATGGCAAACAAAGTTCGGTAGCAGATACAGGCAGTATTCAACGGTATTATAATTTATTTTCTCCTTCTGGAGATAATAGTTTGACTATCGGAGGCGTAAACCTCAATTATCTTTCAGGTGAAAAACGTAGTTTAGACGAGCCTCGTTTTGGCTTATATCGTGCACCCAAAGGCATCACATGGCGAAGTCTGAGAGGTACAACCCTAGCCACCACCACATCGGGTATGGTTCAAAAAGATGTAGTGAGGCTATCGACCGATACCATTCGGCTTACGGTTTCACACAAAGATTGCGACCATCCATTGCCTACGGGTATTGTTTCCAGTAATTTATATTTGTGTACAGGTGCTGGCAATAATCTAGCCGTTTCTACTACGCTTACTGGAGTGGAACATTTATGGAGCAAATGGAATGGAAGCATTTGGGATAGTCTTGGGGCATCCAAAAACTTAGTAATTAATCAAGTAGGGCAATACGCTTACATGGGTATAGACGTAAGAGGTTGTGAAAGCAAACATACTTTTAATGTCATTGCCAAACCATATCCTGCACCATCATTTGTAACCCAAGCCACCTGTGTAGGTGTGGGCATGAGATTTAAAAACAATACACCAACCACTACTTCAGGACTTGGCACATTAAGCTATCGTTGGAATTTTGACAATCAACGCGACTTAGGAGATACCTCTTCTTTGCAACAGCCAACGTATAAATATATCGTTTCAGATAAATATTCTAAGAGTAGTTACATGGCTACCCTTAGTGTAACATCTTCATTTGGATGTTCAACCGTTACCTCTAGGTCTGTAACCTTATTACCATTTCCTAAAAGCAATTTTACAGTTTCAGATGTTTGCCCACGAGTAAGCACTACAGGAATAAATTTATCTACAATTGCATCAGGATTTGGTTTGGGCAATACCACTTGGATTACAGGAACAGATACCGTTACTTCAATCAATTCGGTATCGAATTTTGTACATGCCTATTCTGTTTCAGGCATGTATCCCATCAAATTAATCAGTCAAACCAATGGAACGGGCTGTTACGATACCCTTGTGAAATCAGTTACCATTTATCCAAAACCTAGCGTTAGTTTTACGGCTTCTAATGTGTGTCAATCGCAGTATATAGCATTTACAAACACCTCTTCACTCACTGGAAGCGTACTGTCTTATCTTTGGAAATTTAATAATGTGTCAACTTCGCCACTAAGACTACCTTTACATGCCTATGCCAATGCAGGATCAAAAACGATTCAACTAAGAGTAACATCCGACAAAGGATGTGCCGATTCGCTCTCAAAAAATATGACCGTTCATGCCCGACCTACGGTTGCCTTCACTACTACCAGTGTGTGCTTAGGACAAGCCACTCCTTTTACAAATACCTCTACCGTTGCCAATAGTACCTTGACTTATGATTGGACTTTTGGAAATGGAGACACAGGCTCACAATCAAGTAGTTCATTTACAAAATCGTATACTATTCCAAGTACCTATTCTGTTAAATTGGTTGCCACAAGTGGCTTTGGATGCAAAGATTCGCTCACCCAAACTACAAGAATATATCCTAAACCAGTAGCCAATTTTACTTTTCAAAATGCTTGTCCAAATACAACCATTAGTTTTTTAAATACATCATCGCTTTCAGTAGGAAATTTATCGTATCTGTGGAATCTTGGAAACATAAATACTTCTTCGGGAATAAACCCTACCCAATCTTTTTCAAATTCAGGGTCATACAACATCAAACTAAAAGCCATATCGCAATATGCTTGTACCGATTCTATCACCAAAGTGCTAGACATTTACACCATTCCAGCGTTAAATTTTGGTAAAAACATAGCTACCTGTGGCACAAGCTATATTCTTGATGCCCAAAACACAGGCAGTACCTATCGTTGGAATAATCTATCGACCAACCAAACACTTACTGCCACCCAAGATGGACGCTATTTTGTGAAAATAGAAAATCCACAAGGTTGCACCCATGCAGATACTGTTCAAATGCGATTCAGTGTGCCTGTTGACCCACAACTAGGAGCAAACAGAGCGGTATGTAACAAAACTATACTTGATGCAGGTTATCCAAACTCATTCTATTCATGGAATACAGGAGCAAATTCTCGTATGCTCGAAGTTACAACTACAGGTATACACACTGTAACAGTAACAGACCAGAACTTTTGCACAGGCTCTAAATCGGTAACCATTACAGTAAATCCTTTGCCAATTGTAAATCTTGGAAACGATGTTGTGGTGTGTGCCAATATTCCAGTTTCGCTTGATGGGGCAAACATAGGCAGTCAAACACAATATCTCTGGAATACGGGTGCTAGTGGAAGAATAATAAACCCAACGCTAAGTGGACTATATTTTGTAAAAGTAACCGACTTTAATGGCTGTGTATATAAAGATACCGCTTTGGTTACCATTCATCCCATGCCTGAAAACACGCTCATTCCTAGTTTTACTACCTGCAATACCCAATTACTCGATGCTGGAAATCAAGGAAGTACCTATCGTTGGAATACAGGTGCAATAACAAAAACAATATTTGCCACTACATCAGGCTCTTACCAAGTAAAAATAACCAATGCCAATGGTTGCGAAATCAATTCAAGCACCACAGGAATTATCAATAAAAGTCCTTTGGTATATTTGGGAGCAGATGAAACCATTTGTAGAAATACATTTAAAACCCTTGATGCAGATAATGTGGGTATGCGTTTTCGTTGGCAAGATGGCAGTGCTAGCCAACGCTACACCGTTTCTACTGCAGGTGTTTATGTAGTAACGGTTACCAATACGCAAAACAATTGCTCGGCTACCGATAGAATCGAAATCAACGTAGCCCGACCATTAAACCTTGAGTTAGGTTCAAATGTTGTATTTTGTCCAGGCAGTGCATACAGTTTAAATGGAGGCGAAGCTAACAGCTATGTTTGGAATTCAAATGTAGGAATCAAAGCAGATACCCGATTTTTAACCGTTTATAAACCGGGCATCTATTGGGTAGAAGCCTTCGGACAAGCCAATTGCAGTGAAATAGATACCATCAAAGTATTGGCAAGCACAGATACGCTTCAAGCTGTATTTTTAGGAGCATCACAAGTATTTGCTGGAGATACCATCAAATTTGTAGAGCTTTCGTATGGCAATGCCTCTACCTACCGTTGGTCGTTTGGCGATGGCACACGAAGCACCGAAAGTTCGCCTACAAAAGTATATTTTATTCCAAACACCTACAAAGTAGAACTTTGGGTCGATAATGGCAATTGTACCGATACCATAGTGAAATATATTCAGGTCAATCCTGTGGATAATATCAAGAAAGAACCGTTTTCAGAAAGCCAAGGAAATAGTGCTTCGTTGATAGAAATGTTTGATTTTTCGATGTTTCCTAACCCAACGGATCACATGTTGAATTGTAAAATGGTGTTGAGCGATACTGCCAATGTACAACTCATAGGCTTTAGTTTGAGTGGTACGATGGTGTATAACGAAACGTTTAATGGCAAAGATATACAAACCGTAATTGATGTATGGCAATTGCCTTCAGGACTTTATACTTTCAAAGCCATAGTAAATGGCAAATCCAGAAGTAGGAAGATAATAAAAATGTAAAAAATGCTAAATTGATTGATAAATTGACTTTGCAAATATTAGGACTTTTTTTGTTTGTAATGTAGTCGGAGACTACAACATATTTGCTAATCCGTAGTCTGCCACGCACAAAACCAACACACAAGACTACGGATAGTGTGTCACTTGCCTTCAGGGCTTTATACTTTCAAAGCCATAGTAAATGGCAAATCAAGAAGTAAGAAGATAATTAAAATGTAAAAGATACACCATTTTTTGATAAATTGACTTTGCAAATATTAGGACTTTTTTTGTTTGTAATGTAGTCGGAGACTACAACTTATTTGCTAATCCGTAGTCTGCCACGCACAAAACCAACACACAAGACTACGGATAGTGGTGGTTAAAATTAAATCAAAATATAAAATTATGTATGAATTTAAATCGCCTTTATTGATGCCAAAAAACACAAATAAAATAAATAAATAAATAATTGTAATTATCAAATTATTTAATAAAAAACGTTTCAAAAACGTTTTTTTTGAAAAAGTATTATCCAAAGAAGATAAAATAATGCACACTATAATATTTGGAATTATAGAATATATTGAAAAATAAGATAAATAATAAAGATACGAACCACCATCATTTGAAATTAATAGTAAAAACCCTAAGCATAATACTGGGATTATTAAAAAATTTACTATTGAAACTGAAATGATTACTTTTGTTAATTTACCAGTTCTTTTGTTGCCAAATGATTTCATTTTCTTTAATGTTTGAAATACCTCCATTCCTATTAATAAAATCATTCAATTTAACAAGTAAGCTCCTCCATAATTTATCTGCATTTTCAAATGCTATTTGATTGACATTTGAAATTGCATTATCTAGAATTCCTGTTAGCCTATCTGCACCCTTTGTATAGAAAACATATTCCCCGTTATTATTCAATTCTATAGCAAACATTCTATTTCCAGAAACAGGATGTTGAAAATCGTCAGGAGACTGAATGGTAGAAAAAATCCAAGAATCTGATGAAAAACGTGAAGCAATAACAGTTGCGTCTTCTACAATGTTTATTTTAAAAACCATTACTGTTCCTGTTGGGTCGGTGGTAACCCATTTGCTTTTATCTTCGGAAGAATAGCTAACAAATGAACTTATTGATTCGTCTAAAAAATCGCCTAAATGAGTTCGAACATAGTTTAATAATGCATTTTTAGAAACACTAATGTTATTAATTGTAGGTAATTTTTTAATATTAAGTGGGTAGTAATCTAGGTTTATCTTTGACCCTTTTGCTTGACATAATTTTAAAAAAGACCAATTCTTGTACGGATTTGGCGAGTAAGTAGAAAGTGCTATTCTTCTATTAATTTCTCCTTGACAAGTTGTTGATGGGTCAAAACTAATTAGATATTCCCAACCAGAAGGACACGCATCGCAAGTTGTTTTTGTACATTTTATTGATTCAAGTTTTGATTTCAAAAACTCTATCACATCTTTATATGTTTGCTGAACAGCAATAGTAGTATTTTCTATACTAGAATAGGTTGTTGTTTTGTTTAATCCTTTATCTAGCAACGCTTGAGCATCGCTCCAATCTTTTAGGGTAAGTTTGGTACTTTCAAATCCTGAATTTTTAATTTTGGCATCTCCTATATTAAATGTCATAGTTCCTTTATCTGTTTCGGAAACAACATTAAGCGGAATGTCTATCAATATATGCAGGGGAGTTTCGTATTCGGGTTTTCGCAAACCATTTTCTATGCCTTTATCAATTGATTTTTGAATTTTCGTTGTCGCTGATGGTTTAAATACAAGCCCTATTTTTGCATCTGAAAACGATTTATTAAAGTCATCATTTGTGGCTTTCATAATCTCGTTTTTCACTGGTATTGACATTCCCAAAACTTGATATAAACAATAATTTAGTGCTTTTTCCCTTGCTAAATTAGGATTAGGAGATTGCAGAATCTCTTGTACAATCTCTTCATGTTCTTCAATTGGCACATGATATGAATTGAGCATTTTTTCTAATCCTAAGGTATCTTTTTCAAACGTATAAGAATAGGCTAAATTTGTTAAAAATACAATAATGAATGTCAGGGCAATTTTTTTCATATACACAAAGGTATCATTAATTGTATAAAATGGTGCAAGGTAATGGCAAATTTTTAAAGAAATCGTACTTTTATAGGCTTTTTAGATTTGGTGTTTACCTGTAAAGAAAGTTTAGTGAGCTAAAAGGTGGCTTCAGCTACCTTTTAGCTCACTTCAGTACGTATATTGCTTGCTTCACTCACTTTTTTTATACTTCAGTTACCTTTTTACTTACACCAGCGAGCAAAAAGGCAGCTGAATTGAGATTTTTACTAATTGCAGCAGGCTTTAAACGACCGAAGCGAGTAATTTACTCGCTTCGGTGTGGTTTTTAGGGAAAGAGGCAAGGTTTTTACTCGCTTCAATCTACTTTGAGCTGATTTAATCTTGTTTTTTACCTTTTGCTTTTTGTGCTTCAAAGCGTTTGCTTAGGTCATCGTAGATGGCTTTGGCAGATGGAATATTCGATTTGGCAGCATGTTTTACAGAGTTGTAATAGGTAAGTGCTGCCAAATAGGCTTCGCTTCCCGATAGCATGGTGGTATCGTTTACGTTGTCGCACATGGGTTGGAGCAGTTGCAACACGGCCGTAAGGTCTTGCACGGCTTTCATGTCTATTTGCAATTCTGGCACACTCATGTAGGCAGGTGTAAACTCAGGGTTAGACTGGGCATAATCCAATGCTTTTTCTACAAAAGGCTGGGTTTTGTCGCTCATTTTTGGGATTGATTTTCGCTCATCGGGGGTAAGAGCTATCAAAAAAGGCTTCAAAATACTGGCTATTTCTTGCAATTTGTTGATTACTTGTTGCAATTCGCCTGGTGGAATCACAATCGATACTACATTTTCGTTTGAATTCATACAATGTTGTTTTTAAAAGGTGAAATTAATTGGTGTGGCAAATTAAAAAAAAATTGTAAATCACAACATAAATTAAGCAACGAATTGCAATTAAATTGAACGAAAGGTGTGAACATATTCCTTATTTATCTACATTTGTATATTAAGCGGTAATATTACCCAAAGGCATTAAAAAAAGAAATATCTTATGATGATAACGATACCAAACTACTTCCGAACCCTTATTTTTAACTTGGTTGTGGTCTTTTTTTCTATATCTACCATCTCTTCTCCAGCCCAGTCTCGCTTTCCTGCCACGATGACTACCATGCTCACGCCACCCTATTCGGTATATTTGAGCGACTATACGGATGCTACTTCAAACATTATTTCAGGAAATATCATATTTAACGATTTTTCAGAACCCACTTGGGATGTGCGTTTGCGGATTGTTATCGAAAGTTCTAAAATAAAAATAGAAAACCCTGCGGAGTTTTTGCCAAGCAGATCCATTACCATTGTGCCTGGAGTACCTTATACCCTCACTGCATTAGATGTGGCAGAATACCTCAATATCAATAATATACGTGTGAGTGGCATATCGCCAGCGGAGTTCGCACAAAATGGAGGCAGAATGCCCGAAGGCTTTTATAGTTTTTGCATCGAAGTGCTGGACAACAGAACGGGTAAAGTGTTATCGAATAAATCGTGTGCCAATGCCATATTGGTATTGAAAGACCCTCCACGCATTATTACGCCACAATGCAATACCTACATCAAACCACAACCTTCGATTACGCTTCCCTTTCAGTGGCAAGAGAGCAATGCTATATCTCCTAACAGCCGAGGGGTAGAATACCAACTTACAGTAGAAGAAATTACCGATACCAGCAATGGCGATGTACGCAGTGCCATTCAAAATGCCAAAACACTACCCATTCTCAATACGCCATTTCAACAAAATACGTTTAGTTATTTGTACGATGCAGCATCGCCACCGCTAGAATTGGGCAAGGCATATGCTTTTCGGGTACAAGCCAAAGAATCGAGCGGAAAAGATAATTACAAAAACAATGGCTACAGCGAAGTATGTTGGTTTTACTATGGCTATCCAAAAAACAGAATCATCACGCCTGTGTTTCCTGCCATAGCGGCACGATACCGAACCATAGAAGCCCCTGTGTTTAAATGGACTACTCCCGACAAATTTATTCCCGGTCAAACGTTTTCATACAAAGTGCGGGTAGTAAAAAAAGACTCTGCCCAAACAGCAGAAGATGCCATGCGAGACAACGAAACATGGCACAGCGAAGAAACTTTTTCGTATCAAACCAAAAATTTAACTTTAAAAATAAGCAAAAAACTAGAACCCAATACCCAATATGCGTGGCAAGTTACTTGCCAATCCGATGGACAGGAGGTGGCAAAAAGCCCTGTGTGGTGGTTTCATGGTCCACCTGTGTGCGAGGTCATCCGTGCAGGATTTCATAATGTATTTGTAACCTCAACTTCAAACACAGATTTAGCCAACCTTTCGGGTAGAGGCTATTTGCTTTTGGCAGGCGATACAGCCAAAGTAGAATTCAAAAACCTGTATGTAACCAACGAAGGAGGAATATATGTACTCGAACGAGGACGAATCAGCAAAAAGTTTGCCACTCCACTCACCTTAGATATTGCTCCCAAGCAGCCACGCAACCCCATGATGAAGTTCTATTATGATGAACTGGGACTAACAAGAGATAATTTGGATTTGCGAGGTCATTTTCGCTATCCTTTGCCTCATCCTGTGGCGAGTGGGCAACAAACCTATATCAAAAGTGCCGACAAATGGGTAAACTACGACCGCATGAAAGTAGCCTGCACAGTGCCTGCCGCTAGAGGAAATAATTTTAAATTGATAGACCCTTATAATTTTAAAATAGACATCGATACCACTACCAAATTTTATGTGTTTGACAATGCCTACGAAGTATATTTTTTCGGAAAAGTAACAGCTTCGGATAAAGTAACCACCGAAAGCAAACAAGCCGTAACGTATCCCTTCAATTTTGCTACCAACCTCACGTATATATCTAATCGGTTTAATACTGCAAGTTCGAGTATATTGGCTTTGAACAACACAGGATTAGTGGTACAACCCGATAGTGTGTATATCGATTTAGACGAAAACGATTCGCAAGGCGGCTTAGAACCTGGCTGGAAAGGGTTGTGGTTTAGTAATTTCAAACTCATCGGTCGCCAAGCCATGGACAAAGCAGGGCAGCTTTCGATGTACTCCGATTTTAGCTATCCCTACACCCAAACCACAAGCAAAGAGGTGATTTGCAGCATAAATGCACAAGGATTGAGCCTAAAACTAAGCAAAGAATTAAGCAAAACCGATTCGGTGCGTTTCAATACCTTTGCTTCGCTGGGCAAAAAACTCACTATTAATATCGAAAACAACAGCGTGAGCGATAGCAAATTAGATGGGCAAATGCTTGTACCTTTTGTAAGTACCACACAACAGTTTACCTACACCGTTCCCATCACTTCTGAAGGATATATGGATGGATATATGAACGACCTCGATGCCTATGCATTTACGATGAATGCCAGCAAAGGAGAGCGAGAGGTAAAAGTAAAAGTAAACAGAGCTGTTTTTGCGGATAAAAACAAATTGGCAATGAACATCAGCACTGATTGGACGGGGCTTGGGGTACAAATCAACAACCAAGGCGGCTTTTTTGTGTGGGGAAACAACAATATAGGCTTTGGCGAACCTAATGGAGGGGTTACAATTCCCAACCAATTGCAAGGCAAAGTGGCAGCCTACCCACTCGTGGTAGAGGGCATAGCCGCAGGCAGCAGTGGCGGCAACTATTCCTTAGCCCTTTCGGGAAGGCTCAACAATGGCGAAGATGTGAGCGGACCCAATGGACCACCTGTAAGCAATTATTATTCGATAGCTCCAAACCCCTATGCCATAAAAGAAGGGCAAAAAAGCATAGACTATACCTCAGGACAAGAAACCAAAGCCAGTGGTGGCGATGAAAAAACGCCTGACGATAAACCTGCCGAAAACCCAGGTATAGACCAAGCCACCCTCGACCAAAACGCTGGAGCTATCACTGCTAGTGCAGAAGAAGAAAAACAGGAATTAGTAAAAAACTCCTCCTTTAAAGGATATGCCACTGCGGAGATTGCTGTTGATGATAAAAAACTAAATGCCTTAAAAGAAAAAGGAAAAGATATGGCTATGGGGGTCGCATCTAAACTTTCAGATTTCGCATTGTCAAAATTAGACCCTGTAATTATACCTTTTGTAGATAAAATTACAAAAAATTTAACAAAAATATCAGATAATGCAATAGCTGATTTTAATAATTTGATGTTAGAAATATCAAGTCCTGCTTCGGTATTGCTTGGCAAAAAATTAGATTCCCTTTCAAATAAAGTAAATGCAAGAATAGATTCATTAGTAGTAAAAGGAGATCCAAAGATAGATGGAATGACTGCTACCATTATAGATGGCATCAAGGGTAAAGTAATGAATTTGGTACCTGAAAAAAAGAAAGAAATCAGGGCTGAAATCGTGCATATTGCCGATGAAATGAAAAAGGAAATTGCAGCAGAAATAAAAAAATCGCTACGAAATTCTGTCAATACAAACATCAAAGACCCTTTAAATACTTATTTAAAAGAAGGGATTACGCAAACATTAGACCAAATTATAAAAGAAGAAATAATTTCTGCAGGTTTTGATGCCGAATCAAATGAATTAAAAGCTAATATTAATTTGAATATTGGTAAAACCCTAGAAAGAGTAGTTACTGAATCTTTCAATGAAATAGATGTATCAAAACTAGGAAGTACTATTGCCAAAACGGGTACAGATGCAGTAAGTGGAATAAATACAGAACATATTTTTAATCGTTTCAAAGCATTATTAATCAGTTCTTCGGCTAAAGTATTGGGTGAATTAGCTGCAAAAAAATTATTAAAAAATACTACTGAAAAGATAGGTGTAAAAGTACCAGTAAACATGACCGATTTGGCAGACAAACTTTCCAAAGGCGATGTAAAAGGTGCATTACTTGCCATCGACCCTATGGAAGTAAAAATGAATACTGCCTTTGTAAGTCTCAATGGTTGGCTCAAATTTACACCCGATGAACCCACCTTTGGCAATGTTTTTCGTGGCGATATCGATGTGAAAGTAAAAAAACCAAAAGAATTTCATTTTGGAGCTATTTATATCAATGGTAGAAAAGAGGGTAGTAGTTATTGGTTTTGCGAAATAGTAGGCAAAAACAAAGACAATGTAAAACTAGGTGGTGCTCTTACCAAAGAAGTCGATGAGATGGACAATCCTGTAGATATAGGTCCCGTGCAGATTGCAGGTTTCAAAGGCAGAATGTGGAACCACATGAAAGAAACTGATGGCAGTATGGTTCCAGACCCAAGCATGAACCGAGGAGCTTATGTACGCATGGTATTGCTTGATAAATCTACCAAAGGCAATAATGTAAGGCTCGATATCGCTGGTGGTTTTCAGCTCGATGCCCAAGGCGAATACGAAGTTACTTTCAAAGGCGATGGGCAATTTGTGTCTCTTGGTGGTACTGTAAAACGAAAACCAACCAGTCCGCTTGTAGGTGTAGAAATAGAAGTATATTATAATAGCAAAGAAGACCATTTATTAGCCACTTTAGCTGTAGAGATAAATAAGAGTGGGGTAATTTGTGCATCGGGTACCATGCTATTTGAAACTAAACCTGGCTATTGGCGGATAAATGTGGGAGACGAACCTTTAGAAAAACGCATAAGTATCACCCCCTTGTGTGCAGGTTGGGGTGGGCAGGGTTGGTTCAAAATCGACCCAAATCTTATCAATGTAGGCTTGGCAGTGTCTTTTGGAGCAAAAGGAAAATTAGGATTTGATTTTGGCATATTTGGAGTGGCTGTAAAATACAATGTGGGTGCTGCATTGGGTGCAAAAGCCGAGTTTCAATACAACCCAAGCTTTAGGCTCAACAATGTAGGCGTTTTTGTAGATGTTTGGGGAGATTTGGGGGTGTGTGTTAAGGCACTGTTTATATTTGACGATTGCATAGATTTGATAGCCCTACGATTGCATGGCGAACTTACGATATATTTTTACCCAGCCCCCTCTCGTATTGCAGGCAAAGCCAACGGACACCTAGATGTATTTGGAGGCTTGGTAAGTTGTGGGTTTGATGCTGAATTTTCTGTAAACCTATAATGTATGAAATTTATGACACCAATGAGCAGATTTAGATTAGTATCAACAGTTGTTTTTTTATTTATTTTTAGTTTTGGCTATGCTTCCGATGATTATTCAGCAGAGTTAGAAGTAATACTACAAGGCATTCCTGTTTCTATAGCTGAAAAAGCCGAAATTGTAGAGGAAATCAAAAAAAGCCCAAA
>RDZG01000055.1 GCA_004293915.1 Bacteroidota bacterium
TATCGCAACTATATATTTGGAGTTATAAATTAAAATATCGATTTCATACGCAAAGTTATTATCCTTATCGCGTTGTTCAAAATGATTGGTTATCGAATGCACAGGAATGCCCCAATTAGAAAAACGGTTTAGAATATCTGCCCTAACTTGCTCTTCGGCAAATCTACCAAGTGTATCGCCAAACTCTGATAGTTTTTTGCTAAGTTCACGATTGACTTTATCGATTTTCCTATCCGTTTCAGCCATTTGGCGATTGGTTTCCGCTATTTGCTTGTCTGTTTCCGCTATTTTGCGACTATTTTCTGCAAAAAGTTCTAATACACGTTCATAAGTTAATTCAGCCATTTTAATGGTTTTTAATAATTAAATTATCCTTCTGCTCCTTCCATTACTTTTGATGCAATAGATGTCAATTGTGCTTTTTTACGAATTTCAAATGCTGTGTTTAAGAAGTTTTTTGCTTCAGCAAAATAAGCAACTGCAAAATCTGCCGTAGGCTCGTTTTTATTTATAGCTAAAACCAATTCTTTAAACGATTTCCCAAAAGATATTTCGCCATTATCAACAAAATTTCTATCAAAATCACCCATTATTCCGTGTTGCGAATTTGTGCTAACTTCTTTGCTTGTCAAAAGTGCTTTGGCTACAGAAATAAATACTGCATACGAATGATAAATACTGTCGGCATAATTCCTTTGCTCCAAAGTTTCTTTGGCTTTTGCTAATTTATCCTCTGTTTCTAATAATAGTGTATGAACCAAATCAATCATCACACCAGCACATTCGCCTACACCTACTTCGGTTGTAAACAATTCTGAATGTCCCCAATCGATAAACATATCTTGCGTTGGTTCTTTTACTTCTGCCAATGGTTTTAATAATTGATAGAAATAATTTTTGCCTTGACGTAAATAATACATATTATAATATTCGCCATCTTTAGCATTTGCCTCATAATCAGCAAATAATGTTCTAAATGCATTTGGAATTCGTTTGGTCGGAAGTTTTATTACTTTCTCGCCAACTGTTCCTGCACCATCGCCTAAAACTCCTCCGCCAAGCAATAATTGCATAGCTGGCATTACCAATTCGCCACTTTTTATAGAACTTCCGTGCAAGCCAATATTCGCCATTCCATGTTGCCCACACGAGTTCATGCAACCACTAATTTTTACTTTTATATCATTATTATAAACCAATTCATGGAATTCATTTTTCATCATATCTTCTAAAATATGTGTAATTCCATAACTCGATGCAATACCTAAATTACAAGTATCCGTACCAGGACAAGTTGTGATATCTGTTGTGCTATCAAAGCCTGGCTCTGCAAAACCAATTTCATCTAATTTATTAAACACATAAGCCAATCCATTTTCAGGAATAAATTTTATCGTAAGTCCTTGATTTACAGTAACTCTAATATCATCAGCAGCAACTTCTGAAATAATGGTAGCAAATTTTCGAGCAATATCAGTTGGTATGTTGCCAATTCTAATTCTAATATTTACAGCAAATGCTCCTTTTTGTTTTTGAGCATATACATTTGTTTTTTTCCATTCTTCAAATTTTACTTTATCTGAAGGTTCAACAGTAGGAACTGTTTTTATTTTAAAATCCGAACCATTTGGAAAAGCATTTTCATCAATAGGATAAACCTTTGATTTTAAGGCAATTTGCTCTTCTTCAACTAATTTCATAAACTCTTCTAAACCCATTTCCGAAACCAAATATTTCATACGAGCTTTGTGTCTGCGGGTGCGTTCGCCATAACGATCGAAAACTCTAATTACAGCTTCAGAAAAAGGAATTAATTGTTCGGTTGGCAAAAATTCGTGAGCAACTTGTGCCAAAAATGGTTGTGCGCCTAATCCGCCACCAATCATAACTTTAAAACCTTTTTTACCATTTTTTATTTTTGGGATAAATCCTAAATCATGGATGTAAGAAAAAGCTGTATCTTTTTCGCTCGAACTAAACGAAACTTTAAATTTTCTACCCATATCTTGGCAAATGGGATTACGTAAGAAATATGCAAAAAAGGCATGTGTATAAGGTGTAACATCAAATAGTTCATCTCTGTCAATACCAGCTGTAGGCGAGGCAGTTACGTTTCTAACTGTATTTCCACAAGCTTCTCGGAGTGTGATATTGGCAGTTTCTAAATCGTTCCAAACACTTGGCGTGTCTTCTAGTTTTACAAAGTGTATCTGAATATCTTGGCGAGTGGTTAAATGCAAAACGCCAGTAGAATATTTGTCAGAAACATCGCATATTTTTAATAATTGATTGGCTGTAACTTTTCCATAAGGCAGCTTAATGCGAATCATTTGCACCCCTTGTTGGCGTTGTCCATATACACCACGAGTTAGTCTAAAAGCACGAAAACGTTCATCTGCAATTTCTCCAGAGCGAAATTTTGTGATTTTAGTATCTAATTCTAAAATATCTTTTTGAGCAAGTAGATTAATATTTGGGTCGATTTGAACAGCCATTAGAGCAGAAATTTATGTTTAGTAAATAATTTTATTAATAATATAAAATCAAATGCAAAGATAATATATTAAAGTATTTTATTCAACAACAAATTTTATTCTGTTTTAATTCAAATAAATATAAAAAATAAAACAATCATTTGAGTATTTGCTAATATGCAATTCAAAATCAACTATTTTTATAAAAAGTAATAGAAAACTTAGAAACCAGAGTGATTTAAAAAATTAATTTGATTCTCCATATATTAATTTATCATTAATTAGCCTTTCGTAAGAATATATTTTAAAACCTTTACATCATTTTTACAGTAAAAAACTATCAAACATCATTTATTATTTCTATGAAGTATTTCATTTGCCTATTATTATCATATAATTTTTTGTTTGCTCAACCTATATTAATTTCTGGTAGCAATACAATGTATCCACTTTTAAAGTCGCTTTCAGCTAGTTTTGAAAGATTAAATCCCATTGAAATAAGAATTTCTGGGGAAGGAACAAGTGCTGGAATTGAAGATTTTAAAAATAAAAGAAATGATATTGCTATGTTGTCACGCAAACTTCGATCAAATGAAATTTCAGAACTTAAGCTTAAAAATATTGAATACGAAATATTTCCAATTGCATTAGATGCCTTATGTATCATTACAAACGGAAATTTAAAAACCGAAAGTTTAACTTTAGCAGAACTAGAAAATATTTACAATGGAAAAATAAAAAACTGGTCGAATTTGGGAGGGGAGGAACTGCCAATAAAACCCATAATTAGAGATAACAAATCAGGTACGGCAGATTACTTTAAAGAAACAATCATGAAAAATAGTATAATAAGTCCATCGTGTATGCAATTCTCAAACACCTCTTCAATTATATATGCCATAAGTGCGTCTAGGGAATATGTTGGGTATGCAGGATGTGCTTTTATTGACGAACAGACAAAAGCCTTATCAATTAAAATTAATGATGAAAACATAGAACCAAGTGTAGAAAATATAAAATCGCAAAAATACCCACTAACAAGAGAGCTTTATTTGATTTATTCTAAAAATTGCGGTAAAATTGTTTCTGATTTTATTGCCTATTGTAAATCAGAATCTGGGAAAAAACTAATAGAATCTAATGGGTTTTTGTTACTAAAATAGTTTAAATCGAATAGGAATAGTTATTTTTACAGATACATTTTTTCCATTTTGCGAACCTGGTGTCCATTTTGGCATATTCCGAACAACTCTTAGCGCTTCTTCATCGCACCCACCTCCAATAGGTTTTATAATTGTAGGATTTAAAACTTGACCTTTTTCATTTATTACAAAACTCATTACCACACTTCCTTCAACGCCATCAGATGCTGCTTGGTTAGGGTATTTTATATTTGAAGCCAAATATTGCAATAAAGCACTTTCGTCTGAACCGAATTTTGGCATTTTTTCAGCAATCATAACTGGTTTTTCGCTTACACCATCATAAATTATGTTTGAAATTTCTAATGTGTTTTTTAGACTATTAATTAATTCTGTAATTTCATATTTGTTTGCTGATTTAGTATGAAAATGATTCAAATGCTCAAGTGCTTTATCGTATTTTTTAATGGTTGCAAAAGTATAGCCTTTATAAAAATGTGGCAACTCAGAATGCTTATTGATTTCAATTGCTTTTTCTAAATCTAAAATTGCACTCCAATTATCATTAGAAATGGCTTTAAATAGTCCTTTATAAAACCAAATTCTGTAGTTTTGGGTTTCTTTTTGTGATAAAGACTCAAAAACACGGTATTGCATGGTGTAAAAATTTTTATAAACTCGTAATAAACGTTTTTTAGAAAAATGGTTTGTGGTCAATTCGCTTGAAACATCGTTTGCTTGATCAAAGTGATTTTTTGCTAACACATGCAAATTCAATTCATAATATAATATTCCAGCCAAAAATAGTGCAAATTTATTATCAGGTTGGTATATTAATGCATCTGAAAGCGACTTCATTGCCGTCTGATTTCTTCCTAATCTCCATTCTGAAAAAGCTTTTAGATATAATACACCACCATCTTGCGGAAAATCGTTTTTTAACTCTAATAGTATATCTAAGGCTTCATTATTTTTATGTAATTCTATCAAACAAAAAACCTTGAGCAAGAGTGCTTCTTTATTTTTTGAATCTGAAACCAGAATTTGGCTTGTTTTTTTTAAAGTCAAATCATATTTTTTAGACTCATAATGCTGATTTGCTAACTCTATTGTGTTTTGAGCACAAATAGTTGTTGAAAACAAAAATAGTATTATTTTAATAAAAAGTAAGAATACAGAATTAAAATATTTAAAACTAATCATCTCATTTTTAGATACTTGTACAATACAAAGTTCTAAAATTAAAATTTATAATTTTGAAATATTTGTTTATTAAATTATTATAAAAATGTTACCTACTAATTTTAATTTTAATAATAATTAGTACATCAAAAAGTATGAGCAAATAAAAAAGCTACACAGCGTATAAAATTCTATGTAGCCTTCTTCAATGGCGGTAGCAACAAAACAAAGTGCGTCAGATAAAATATGAAATCTATTTCTTGTACGTTTACCTTAGACAATTAGCATGTAAGTAAAAACCAATACAGACTAAAATTTAAGCCAACTATTTGCCAAAAAACTTGCCTATCAATCCACCTAATCCACCTGCAGCGGCAGGTTGTGCTTGTCCGCCACCTGTAAATTGTCCAATTAAACTAGCAATATCCGAACCACCTTTTCCAGTAAGCGTACCAACAATGCCGTTTAAATCAAAACTACTATCTTTTGGGTCGTTTGTTTTGTTTACAAATTTTTCCATTACCATCGGAATCAACGAAGATGCCACTGTGTTGGCTATTGCTGGAGATATCCCAAATTTTTGAGCATATTGGCTTGCCAAATTTGAAACGACTCCGCTCACTAATGGGTTTGAACTTGCAGAAGCTCCGCCACCCGAAAACATACTAATCAAATTGCCAATTCCACCACCCGATGCTTGTCCTTTTAAGGCATCAAAAATCGAACTCGAAGCCATATTTATAGCTTCATCGTTATGTTGATTTGGGATTGCAGGATTATTTACAATGGCATCTCCTGCGTGTTCTTTTACTAAATTCAATAATTGATCTAACATAGTTTTAATTGTTAATTGTTAATTGTTAATTGTTAATTGTTAATTTATTTTAAATGACTTTACTTTTTAGATTTATTTTACTAATTTTAATGACTAATCTGTTGATTTGAGTGTTTTTAAAATTTATACAAAGGCTTTGTGCAAACTTTTATCCCAAATTAACCATTAATAATTAAGAAGATTTATCTTCTTGGTGTTTTACCAAACAGCATCCCGAAAACACCTCTTACCAATTGTCTGCCTAGTTCTCTTGTTACAGGGCTAGCCATAACTTTTTCAAAAGTAGATTTTTCGCCTCTTCGTGGTGCAGATTCTTTGGCTTCTTTTTTCTCTTCTTCGGCTTCTGCAACTTCTTTTTGAAGTTTTTCCATGCGTTCGCTCAAAATCTCAAAAGCACTTTCTGGGTTTATTGTTTCTGCATATTTTTCGTATAAATCAGATTTTTTTAAATGCGCATTATAATCGCTTTCGGGCAATGGACCCATAATAGAAGTTGGCGGTGTTAAATGAGTATGAACCACTTCGGTTGGTATTCCTTTTTCGTTCAACACTGTGATAATAGCCTGACCAATACCCATTTGTGTGAGTGTAGTTTGGATATCATAAAAATCAGATTTTGGATACGTTTTTACGGTTTGTTTCAATGCATCGGCATCGTTGGGTGTAAATGCACGCAATACATGTTGCACTCGGTTTCCTAATTGAGCCAACACGTTGGACGGTACATCTTGTGCCAATTGCGAACAGAAAAACACGCCAACTCCTTTTGAACGAATCAAACGCACAATTTGCTCGATTTGCTCCAAAAATGCTTTTGACGCATCTCTAAATAGCAAATGTGCTTCGTCTAAAAAGAAAACCAATTTGGGTTTGTCTAAATCGCCAGCTTCGGGAAGTGTTTGATAAATTTCGGCTAACAAACTGAGCATGAACGTACTAAACACTGCTGGTTTGTCTTGCAAATCGCTCACATTCATCAAGCTAATTACACCTTTGCCATCAACTTTTGATATTAAATCTTCAATATCAAAAGATTTTTCGCCAAAAATATTATTAACTCCCATTTGTTCTAAAGCTACAATCTTTCGCAAAATTGTGCCTGAAGTAGATGTAGAAATAGTGCCATAATCGTTTTTAATTTCTGCTGCTCCAGCATCTTCTGAAAGATAACTCAATACTTTTTTCAAATCAGACAAATCTACAATAGCTAATTTTTTGTCGTCTGCATATTTAAAAAGTATGGTTAAAACACCAGTTTGAGTATCGTTGAGTTCTAAAACTTTAGCTAAAAGTATAGGTCCAAATTCGGTAACAGTTGCTCGCATTTGAGCACCTTTTTTGCCCGAAAGCGAATATAATTCTACTGGATGATCTTCGGGGTTAAACCCAATTCCCAAATCTTTTGCACGTTGAGTTAATTTTTCGTTTGGCGTTCCTGCCTGAGCGATTCCAGACAAATCACCTTTGATATCGCTCATAAAAACTGCTACTCCAGCATTTGAGAGTTGTTCTGCCAGCACTTGCAATGTTCGAGTTTTTCCAGAGCCAGTAGCTCCTGCAATCATGCCATGTCGGTTCATCATCCGCAAAGGCAAATTTACTTTAGCTTCGGCAATAATATTTCCATCTAAAACTCCAGCACCTAAATAAATTGATGCTCCAGAAGTTGTATACGATTTATTGATTGCTTCAATGAATTTTGCTTTGTCTTGTGCCATTTACTTAATTTTCTTTATTGTGGTCGAAATCTATACAATAGAGTTTGAACTTCCAAATGCTTTTCGATAAGAAACTCAAATTTGAAGATGAAACAAACGTAAAAAATCATGCACTTGATTTGCTTATAAGTTATTTAAAGAAATGATTTTTAAAAAATAAAAAAAGCCTCAATTGCTTGAGGCTTTTTTTGTGATACTGGTCGTTAAAATTATTTAACGGCAGCAGCAGCAGAATCAACTACAGCAGCAGCAGAATCAACTACAGCAGCAGCAGAATCTACTACAGTTGTAGCAGCATCCATTGTTTCAGTTGCAGCAGCTTCAGTTGTTTCAGCAGCTTTTTTACATGAAGCGAATGCCAAGGCACCAGCTACTAACGATAACGCAAATACTTTTTTCATTTTGATTGATGTTTAAATGGTACAATAATTCTACAAAGTAAATAAAATTTAATTATTCCAACAAAATTATTTATTTATTTTTGGCGAAACACCAATGTAATAGTTACGCCTTCAAAGGTATAAAACTCTCTCATTTTGTTTTCTAGGTAACGTTTGTATTGTTCGGGCACATATTTTGGATTAGAACAAAAGAAAGCAAAAGTTGGATTTCTCGTAGGTAATTGGGTTACATATTTGATTTTTACGTACCTGCCAGCCACAGCGGGTGGTGGATACGCTGCAATTGCACCCAACATTTGCTCGTTGAGTATAGATGTAGGTATTTTTATAGATTTGTTATTATATACTTCAACAGCTTTTTCTAAAACTTTATGAATACGCTGTTTATTGATAACCGAAGTGAAAATAATAGGCAAAAAATCGGTTGGTTTGAGCTTTGCATTTATAAAATCTTCCCAATCTTTTGCTGTTTTAGAGTCTTTTTCATCTACCAAATCCCATTTATTGACTACAATTACAGAAGCTTTTTTGTTGCGAATGGCTAACGATATAATATTTACATCTTGGCTTTCCATACCTTGTTGGGCATCAATCATACACACACATACATCTGCATGCTCAAGTGCATGTATGGAGCGAAGTACAGAATAAAACTCAATATCTTCTTTATGAGCTGATTTTTTGCGAATTCCTGCAGTATCTGTAAGGATTACATTTAAACCGTAGGCTTTATAGTGCGTATCTATCGCATCGCGTGTTGTACCCGAAATATCAGTAACAATGCTTCGGTCCGTTCCTAAAAGCACATTTAGCATAGAAGATTTGCCCACATTTGGTCTACCAATGATTGCAATGCGAGGAATATAATTTTCGTCTATTACATATTCTCCATCGGTTTCGAGGTCTTCGTTGTTAAATTCAGGTTCAAAATGCGATATTACAGCATCTAACAAATCGCCTGTACCTGTGCCTGTTTGCGATGAAACTGGAAATATTTCTTTTCCGATAGATAATGTATAAAAATCGGCTGCATAATGAAATTTATCGGGTGTATCTGCCTTGTTGGCAATAATATAAATCGGTTTATTGGTTCTGCGAACATAGTTTGCAAATTCTTTATCCAAATCAGTTACACCTTCGGACACATCAACCATAAAAAGAATTACAGTTGCCTCATTGATAGCCAATTGTACTTGTTTTCTGATTTCAGCCTCAAAAATATCATCTGAACCAACCACATATCCACCCGTATCGATAACCGTAAAATGCCTTCCCAACCACTCAGACTGACCATAGTGCCTATCTCTAGTTACACCACTCACATTATCCATAATGGCTTTTCTTTCTCCTATCAATCTATTAAAAAAAGTGGATTTCCCTACATTTGGTCGTCCTACTATGGCTACTATATTTGGCATATTGTTTTAAAATCGGCTGCAATTTAGCTCAAAAAAATGAAAAAACAGGCAATTATAATACCAATATGATAATGGAATGTAAAAACCAAAATCAAATAAATAAGAATTTATAATGAAATGTTTGTTACTAGTTGTCAAACAACATTGTCATAGAACAGATTAAAGTGTATTTTTAATCTTCACAAAAACTTGTTAGTTTTTTATACTATTATAAGAATATATAGATTTTTATAACGATAAATTTAGGTCATTTTTTGTTGTTTTTCAAAGACCGCATTTGTACGTATAGAAAAATACAAATCAAAAAAATCTAATAAAAAAAGTTGCAATATTTGGAAACTTATATTAATTTTGACTAATTGAATGTGTTAAAAAAAATATAAAAGTAAATGCAGTATTTTGAAACACGATTTTTAGAAGAAGCCGACAAATTCATTTCTGAATTGGATTTCAAAACTGCTAGAAAAGTGTTTTATAATATCGACCTTGCTCAACAAACAAACGATCCAAGATTATTTAAAAAACTAAAAGACGACATTTGGGAGTTCAGAACAATTTATGCTGGACTTCAAATTAGATTGCTTGCATTTTGGGATAAATCAGATGGCAAAGAAACTTTAGTAATGGCAACACATGGTTTTATTAAAAAAGTTGATAAAGTTCCAGCAAACGAAATTGAAAGAGCTGTAAAAATTAGAGAGAAGTATTTTGACAACAAAAATAAAAAATAACTAAATGGCAAAGATAGAAAATAAATCATATTCACTTTCCGAAATGAAAGACAAGTATATTGGCAAAACGGGAACACCCGATAGAGATGAATATGAATATGAACTTCGCATGGACGTTTTAGGCAGAATGATTAAGACTGCTCGGCAAGAACGCAATTTGACACAAGAACAACTTGGACAACTTGTAGGAGTGCAAAAATCGCAAATATCAAAACTCGAAAGTAGTACAAACAGTGCGACAATTGACACGATTTTGAAAGTATTTAAAGCATTGAAAGCAGAAATAAATTTCAACGTAAAACTTGAAAAACAAATAATAAAACTAGCTTAAGTAAAGAACAAACATACAATATGAATTTTTAAAAGTAACTATTTCATTTCTTAAATGGCATTATATTTAATTTTTTTTACAAAAAAATGCAGTTTTTTCAGGGACCAACATTAGTGGCAAATAATACCAAACTACAATGACTAATAAAATGACAAATAGAAAAATTATCAAGACTACTGGGACAGTTTTAGTTACCCAAAAAGCCGAAAACGTGTTTAATTACTTTGCTAATCCAAGCAATGATAATTTGTGGAGGTCTGAAATAAATAAATCAACACTAAATGGTCCTTTGCAATTAGAAGTGAAAGTTTCTGAATATTCATATTTATCAAAAAAAATACCTAATAATTTGATTGAATTAAAGTGTATTCATTTTGACAAAAACAATCTTGCAATTTTTGAAACATCGAACAGCGCACAATTTTACCTCAAAACCGAACGAAATGTAAAAGCAATTTCTAATAATATAACAGAAATAATATACTCCATTACGTTTGATATTGAAATAGTGAAATATGCTTTGGGTTTTACTTTACCAAAATTTATTGTTTCCTGGAAGGCTAACAGTGATATGAAAAAATATTTACTACAACTAAAGACAATACTTGAAAAAAACTAGCTATTAAAAGCACATTTTCAATATTTTCTTTAAGACGGTTTTAATTAAACTCAGGCTCAGAAAATGGAAGATATAATTAAGTCAATAATGCTTGAATATGAAAAAAGTTCATTCTTGATAGATTTAATCAAGCATGAATCAGGCTACAAATTTGTAAAAATTACTCAAAAAATATATGAAAGTAAAATAACAAATGAATTAAATATTAACCCAACTATTTTGACAGATTTAATTTCAGTTTTGGAACAATTCAAAAATGAAATTGAAAATATAAGTCAACAAAATTCTTTATCATATTTTTCGGATCAACGACAGAAATCAATTATAGACAGATATTTAAAAGGAGTTACTATAGAAGATTTAGCACTTCAATTTGACTGTTCGGTAGAAATTATAAATCAAATTTTATACAATAAAGGCATTAAAATTGTAGATAATAAAATGCCTAAAAAATACAGAAAGTCTAATTATACCCAAAAAAAGCGTTTTTGATTTTAACAAATACCATATATAAATTCACTAACACGAATCCAAAAATCAAACTTAGTTTTTAGACTTCTTCGTTTTTTAATAAAAATAAACACATTTCTTTAAAAATAATTCTACATAATTTTTTAATCTTGTATCAAAAAATCAAATGATTGTATTTCCAAATGCTAAAATAAATTTGGGCTTAACCATAGTTTCAAAACGGCCCGATTTGTTTCATAATTTAGAAACTTGTTTTGTGTCTTTTGGCTGGAAAGATGCTTTAGAAATAGTTGAAAGTCAGCATTTTGAGTTTACATCATCTGGTATTCCTATAGCTGGAAATCCCGAAACTAATTTGTGTGTTCGGGCATATCAAATGCTCAAAACCGATTTTGATTTACCAAACATAAAACTGCATTTGCACAAAAACATTCCGATTGGAGCAGGTTTGGGAGGTGGTTCGTCCGATGCAGCTTTTACTTTAACACTGCTAAATCAGAAATTTAATCTCAATTTATCGAATCAAATTTTAGAAAATTATGCACGTAAACTTGGCAGCGATTGTGCTTTTTTTATTGAAAATACACCCAAATTTGCTACAGAAAAAGGCGATATTTTTCATCAAATTAATATAAATTTAAAAGAAAAATATTTAGTGGTTGTTTACCCAAACTTGCATGTGAGCACTGCCGAAGCCTATGCAGGTGTGCAACCCCGAAATGCTTCTGCAAATTTGTTTGAATCGTTACAAAAACCAATTGAAACTTGGAAAAATTCGATTGAAAACGATTTTGAAATTTCTGTTTTTAGAAAATATCCGCAATTAATGGAGCTTAAAAACTATTTTTATTCTAAAGGAGCAATATATGCCTCGATGAGCGGTTCGGGGTCAGCCATTTTTGGTATTTTTGAACATGAAACAATATTGAACTTTGATTCTAGTTTTCATACTTGGAACGGTTTTTTATAATTTTTTGTACTTATAAAATCAAGCTTTTCGCACCATAAAAGTAAAATTTTTAAAATGACAAATCAAAATTCAAACGCAACATCCGTTTTTACAATTGGCTTGATTATAAGCATGATAATTTGGGGTGCAGCTTGGCCCGCTGGTAAAGTTTTAGCGGCTTATGGCACAGTTTCAAATGTGTTGATAACCAGATTTATTTTGGTAGTATTATCGATGTTGCCATTTCTGTTTTGGTTTAAAATTGATTTCAAAATACAAAAAACTGGTTGGTTTCATGTTGCCATGGCTGGTTCGTTGATGGCAATTTATAGTTACTTTTTTTTAAAAGGGTTACAAACTGGTTTGGCAGGGGCTGGTGGTGTTTTGGTAACTACGTTAAACCCAATTTTTGCTTATAGCATAGGATTGATTATGCAAAAAAGATTACCAAACAGAAAAGAAACGATAGGTTTGTTTTTGGGAGTTTTGGCAGGAATGGTGTTGTTGCAAATTTGGAAAAAATATGATGAGATATTTTCGAGTGGAAATATCTACTTTTTACTTGCAGCATTTATTTGGGCAGCCATGAGCAAATTTAGTTCAAAAGCTGCAAGCTATGGACATTCGATCAGTTTTAGTTTGTGGATTTATGTAATTACCGTTTTTTTATTATTTTTCTCTGTTGATTTTTCGGCATTAAAACAAATGTGGATGCAAGCAGATGCAGATTTTTGGATGTTAATGTTTTATACTAGTGCAATAGGAACTTCGCTGGCAACGTCAATTTATTTTTTGGCTACCACAAAATTGGGAGCCGAAAGAGCAAGTAGTTTTATTTTTATTGTACCTTTTTCGGCAGCCATTTCTTCATGGATTTTTTTAGACGAAACCATCAAACCACATACAATAATTGGCGGAATTTTGGGAATTTTAGCTGTTTTAGTATTGAATGGCAATTTTTTGGGTCAGAAAAAAATATAGTGTTTTTTAGAAATTAAAATCGATAAGTGTCATATTTTTTTTCTAAAATAATCTCCAATTTATGCTTCTGAATACCTATAAACTTCCATTTCTCTATTACGATAATCATGAATATCAACTTCAATTATTTTTGAAAGATTTAGAGCCAATGCTGTTGTTTTGGCTTCATCATCGGTTAAAATCTCGAAAATAATTTCATTTTTATCATTTAGTATTTGCAAATGAATATCGGGTTGTAATATCCCACCTTTATTATTTGAAAAATTTCCAGTATTGCTATTTGTAATGCTTTTAGGCGATGAATTTCTACGGAAAATATAAATGAGAGATATTTTGTCCGACTTTTTTGATTTGTAAATTTCTAATCCAAATATGTAGTATAAAAACTTTATTTCTTTATTTGAATATATCTTAACTTTTTGTCGAACATAATAATAGAATAGAACTAATAAAATTGAAAAGAAAACAATAAACTTTAAAACAGAAAACGAAATATATAAATTGTATATAATTATTGGACCTAAAAATGCAGAAACAGCCCAAAAGATATATATTCTAATATCATAAACCAAAAAACTATTGAATAAAACTTTGTTGTTCATTATATAAAAAAACCTAGTATTTGGCAATTTAGTTTCTAAATACTAGGCTTATAAATTTTATGCGAAATTGTTAAGCATAAGCCTCTACAGGAATACAGCTGCAAATCAAATTTCTATCGCCAAAAGCACTATCGATTCGACTTACAGTTGGCCAAAACTTTTGTGCCATCACAAAAGGCAGTGGATAAGCTGCTTTTTGACGAGCATAAGGATATTCCCAAACATCGGCAATTACTACTTCTGCTGTATGTGGTGCATTTTTTAATACATTATTATCTTTTGGAAAAATCCCTTTTTCTATTTCCTCAATTTCTTTGCGAATAGCTATCATGGCATCGCAAAAACGGTCGAGTTCTGCTTTGCTTTCGCTTTCTGTTGGCTCTATCATCAAAGTGCCTGCTACAGGAAATGAAACCGTTGGTGCATGAAATCCATAATCCATTAAGCGTTTTGCAATATCTTCAACTTCTATACCCGTATTCATTTTAAAAGCCCTACAATCAACAATCATTTCATGCGCACATCTTCCATTTGAACCTGTATAAAGTATTGGATAGTGATTTTGCAAACGTGCTTTGATGTAATTGGCATTCAAAATGGCATATTCAGTAGCTTTTTTAAGTCCATCACCACCCATCATCGAAATATAGGCATACGAAATTGGTAAAATAGAAGCACTTCCCCATGGAGCAGCCGAAACAGCACCGTGTTTTCTGTCGTTATCAACCACTGAATGTCCGGCTAAAAATGGCGATAAATGTGCAGCCACACCTATTGGTCCCATACCTGGTCCGCCACCACCATGTGGAATACAAAAAGTTTTATGTAAATTCAAATGACAAACATCAGCTCCAATATTTCCAGGACTTGTTAAACCAACTTGTGCATTCATGTTTGCTCCATCCATATATACTTGCCCACCACGTTCGTGAATGATTTTGCATATCTCTTGAATTCCTTCTTCAAAAACACCATGAGTAGATGGATAAGTAACCATTAAACAAGACAGATTTTCTTTATGCAAATCAGCATGAAGTTTTAAATCTTCGATATCAATATTTCCCTTTTCATCACATTTTGTAACCACAACTTTCATGCCTGCCATCACAGCACTTGCAGGATTTGTGCCATGTGCCGAAGAAGGAATAAGTGCAATGTTTCTATGTATATCGCCTCTCGAAATATGATATTCTCTAATTACCATTAAGCCAGCATATTCGCCTTGAGCTCCCGAATTGGGTTGCAACGAAACATCTGCAAAACCAGTAACTTGACAAAGCCATTTTTTTAAGTCTTTGAACATCTCTGTATATCCTTCAGCTTGATTGCGAGGAATAAACGGATGTAATTGCCCAACTTCTGGAAATGTAACAGGTATCATTTCGGTTGTTGCGTTTAATTTCATGGTGCAAGAACCAAGCGAAATCATGCTATGAACCATCGACAAATCTTTGTTTTCTAATCGTTTCATATAGCGCAACATTTCGTGTTCGGTATGATATGAATTGAAAACTGGGTGTGTCATAAAATCACTTCTGCGGGTCAATTCTGCATCGTAATCGGCATTGATATTCAAAATAGTTTCAGAAACTTGTCGTTCTGATACTCCAAGTGCCTTGGCAAAAACTGCAATTATACCATTAACATCAGCCAATTCTGTGGTTTCGTCTAGTGAAATTTGAACATGATTCCCTGAATAATAAAAATTTATTTGTGCTTCTTCGGCTATTTTTTTAAAGCGTTCTACAGCTATAATATCAAAAGAAAGTGTATCAAAATAGGTATCATTTTTAGGTTTAAAACCCATTTCATTTAACACAGTTCCTAAAGCTTTTGTATAAGTGTGGACACGTTTTGCAATGGTTTTTAATCCATCTTTGCCATGGTAAACAGCATACATGCCTGCAATAACTGATAATAAAACTTGGGCTGTACAGATATTAGAAGTTGCACGTTCTCGTTTGATATGTTGTTCGCGGGTTTGCAGCGACATACGATAGGCTTTTTTTCCTTTGGCATCTTGCGAAACACCAATTATTCTGCCTGGCATCGAGCGTTTGTAAGCATCTTTTGTGGCGAAAAAACCAGCATGAGGTCCGCCATAGCCCATTGGTACTCCAAATCGTTGCGAAGAACCAAAAACTACATCAGCACCCATTTCTCCAGGTGGAGTTAGTAATGTTAAAGCCAACAAATCTGATGCACAAGCCACAAAAACCTCGTTTTCTTTAGCTGACGCAATTAAATTACTATAATTTTCTACTTTTCCATCCGATGCAGGATATTGCAACATAATTCCATAAAGCGAATCTGATGTTAAATCTACTTCATTGATATTTCCAATTTCTAATTCAATTCCTAAAGGTAAAGCTCTAGTTTTTAATACATCTATGGTTTGAGGGAAACATTTATCTGAAACAAAAAAGCGATTTGCATTTTTCTTTGCATTGCTTCTCAAACTATGCAACATTGTAACTGCTTCTGCACCAGCTGTGGCTTCGTCCAAAAGCGAGGCATTTGCAATTTCCATGCCTGTAAGCTCAATTACCATAGTTTGGTAATTGATAAGTGCTTCTAATCTGCCTTGAGCAATTTCGGCTTGGTATGGCGTATAGGCTGTGTACCAACCTGGATTTTCTAAAATATTTCGTAAAATAACGGTTGGGGTAAGTGTATTATAATAACCCAAACCAATATAGGTTTTAAAAATTTTGTTTTTTGAAACCATAGATTTAAAATCTTGCAAAAACTGATGTTCGGTTTTTGCAACAGGAATATCCAATGGATTTTTAAGTCGGATGGCAGCTGGTACTGTTTCATTAATAAGCTGTTCGACCGATTTTACACCAATTGTAGCTAAAATTTCAGCTAATTCAGTTTCTGATTTGCCCATGTGGCGAGCAATAAACCCAGGAGAAGTTAGGAGTGAATTCAATTTTTTTATTTTTTAGATTACATTTACAAAGTTAGAATAAAATGGTGTGTGAAAAGACTTTGTTTATAAAATATTTTAAAATAAGATTTTGATTGAATATATAGTAATTACTGGTTTTGAATTAATTATTTTTATGAAAGCAATAAATTGAAATAAACACATTTTTTAACTCATCAAAATTGTATTTTAAAGCAAAAAATATCAAAACAACTTAGTTTGGAAGAAAAATTAACATAAAAAAAGGCAGCCAAAAGCTGCCTTTTTTATTTCCCAATTAAGATATTTAACCTTCTACAATTAAATATGTACTTTTAAGCCTTAGCCATTTCTTGTAATACTGATGCTTATTGTTGTATTTTGTTTTTAGCTTTACATATTTTATAAGTATATATACTCATTTATTTATTTACAAATAAAGTATATTTACTTATATTTCACAAATCTTAGTTAAAAAATAAAGCAGATTCATTAAAAAGTGCACGTATTTGTATAAAATAGCATAGTTATTTATCTCATTATTTCAATCCAACCTTTAAATTCTTTTATTGAAGTTTTAAAATAATAAAAATATATTCCATCTGGTTGGTTTTTGGCAGTCCAATCGTTTTTATAATTGTCTGATTTATAGACTTCTACGCCATATCTGTTGTAAACTATCAAACTCGAAGCGTTTTCATTTCCTATGATTTCAAAAAAATCATTATTGCCATCACCATTGGGTGTAAATACATTGGGGATTCTATAAATACCTTCGCAATTGCGAGAAATAAATACGCTATCAACGGATTTACATAAATTATTATCTGTAACTGTAAGTACAAACCAAGCTTCGTTTTTTACCAAAACAGTTTGCGAAATTGCTTTTGTATTCCAAAAATAATTGTAATTCGGCTTGGCTGTTAGTGTTACAAAATCATCAAATATTTCGCAATAATCTAATTTTGAGGCTGTTAGTAATGGTGGTTTCGGATTTTGATTTACAAAAATTATAATCGAATCTTTGGCAATACAGCCAAATTGATTTACGGCTTTGGCATTATATTTTTCGGAATTTATTGGATAAATAATTTTTGAAACCGAAGTTGAATTTGCAATTTCTATTGGAAGTGTCCAGGAAAAATTTCCTGAAAAAGTTTTTACATATATTGTTGTTTTATTTCCTTCGCAAACGGTTGTATCGTTGCTCAAGCTAATAAATGGTAGCGAATTTACAGTAATATTTATTACATCATTTGGCGAAACACAGCCTTGTTGTGTGGTCAAAACAAATTTATAAGATGCTGATTTTAAAGGTTTTATTATTGAATTATTAATAAAATTTAGAGAATCGATCCATCGCAAAATGCTCGAACCTGCATCTACTTTTATTTTTACTTTTTCGCCAATACAAATAGCAGTGTCAGCAGATTTTGTATAAACGGGCAATTGGTTTACTTTTATAAATACGCTATCAATAGCCACACAATTCGGAGCATGGAAATTAGAAAATGCAGTTAAAACATAAAAAGCCGAACCAGTTGGAGTTAGCGAAAATCCTAAAGTTGTTAAATTATTATACGACCAAATTCGTTTAAACGCACCAGTTGTAGTGGAGTTAATAATTACAGAATTGCCTATACACAAACTATCTTTTGAAGTTTTTATTATGATAGGTTGCTTGGCTCCTGTAATAGTTAATGTGTTTTTTAGTTTGCAACCTTCTGGTGTTAAGGCAGTTATGGTTATTACATTTACCCCAACCAAAGTCGTATTCCATTCAATTTGCGATTGATTTGGGTAAGATTGATTTGAATTCCATTGATAAATTATTCCACTCGAAAGTGTGGTTGGAATAGTAAACGGATCGGTTGATGCCAATCCTGAACTCAAGGTAATGGTGTTTTGTAAACAAACTAAAGCTTGTGTAGAAGTTGGATTTAAGGTATAAAAATTTGGGCTTATAGAAACCGTTACAAAAGCATTTTTGGTACAACCGCCTATATTTGTGGCAGTTACAGTGTAGGTTTGAGTAGATTGACTAACTGTTGGAACTGTAATTTTTGAAGTTGTTTGATTATTTGGAAGCCATTTATAAGAATAGGTATCAGGTATATTTACAGTTGAGGTCAAAGAAATTGGTGAAAAATTGCAAGCCAATGTGTCGTTTGAAACGCCTAAAACAAATTCATTAGCCAATTTTAAATACAACGAATCTCTAAATACACAACCTTGTGGCACAGTGGTTGCAATGGCATACCAACCCGCAAGCGAAGTAGTGATTTGAGAAGAATTATTTCCTGTAAAAGACTGATTATGAAACCATTGATAACTCAACATTGGGCTTGTGATTGATAAAATCGGACGGATATCATTTTGACAAATTGCAATTGTATCGATTTCTGGTTTTTTAGAACTATATATATAAGTGCTTTTAATGCTTTTGCTTTCAATAAAAATGCCAGAATCGATATTAGAGTCATTAGCATCGCCAATAACAATTTTTAGATGATAAGTTTGACAAGGTAAAATCTTTGCTTTTGCGACTAAAACAGTTGTAAAACCATCATATTCTGTTGTGTTTGCTAAAGCAGGATTAAAAACAAAATATTCACAATTATTACAAAAATCAGCTTTGGGGTTTTGCCAATAATTAGTTGCATCAGGATCTAAGGGACTCGAAATTCCAGCATGAATATTATTTACAGAAATGGTTGTTCCGTTGGGCAAGTGTGCTAGATTTTTTTTACCTACAATGCCAGGTCCTGAGAGCATTATTGCCATTCCATCGGTATAGGTATTTATAAATTCGTTGTATTCGTCAGATGCAAATTGATAATTGATTGATATAGAATCGGTTGCAGCTACAAAATCGAATTCTATTTTAGCTACATCTTGAAAAGTAGTGCCAAAAATGGTATTCAAATCGGCATCGGTTCTGTTTTCAGTAACGGTATTTTGTGTGTTTCTAGCTTTGTTTGGAGCTTCGGCATTTTTAGCTTTTTCGTTAGTCAAAATACTTCCTAGCGAAAAACCAACCGATTTTTTTCGGTCGGTAAATGAGCCAGTCATGTCCAAATTTTTGCCACTAAAAGTAATATTTGAGATTTTTATTCCTTGTCCAACCATACGTTGAACCACTTTTTCAATCGTATTTACACTTCCATCAGCCGGCAAAACCGACACTTGTCCATATCCAAAAAATGCAAACAAAAGTATAAAAAAAATGTAATTTATTTTCGCCAAACCAAACGATAATTTTTGCACGCAGAAATTTGATAATAATTAGAATCGTCCAAAATTAAGGATTTCTTTTCATTGATTCGTTCAAACGTGTTTTTGTGAATATAAAAAGTATGTTGCGGCACAATTTTTTCGACTTCAAAGCCAATTTTTACAAACCCTTGCGGAAATCCCCAATCAAAATCGGTATATGTCATCACATGTACCACATCAAATTCTTTTACAAAATGCTGAAAAAGTTTTGACAATCCGCCAACAACATTTATGCCTGATTTTGAAGCAAATCGAACAATTTCGTACGACAAAAATGGCTCCAATTCGTATTTCATATTTCGGGCTTTGCTCAAACACAAAACCGAAACCAAATCTCCTTTATAATATAACCCAAATTTGTAATAAGCATTTGCATAGCCATTCAAATGATTGACTAAAAAAAAATCTTCGGCTGTTTTTTTATCAATGCGTTTCAAAAAAGTTTTTCGAGCAAAAACTGTTTCGTTTTTGCCCAATAGGGTAAGAATTCGAGCTTTAATAATTTCATATTTTTCGACCCACTGGTCTTCCCAAATGATAATATATCGATAGTTATCTTGTTTATTATCAAATATTTGACTATCTATTTTTTGATATACAACTCTAATTTTAAATGCTATATTTTCAAAAATAAATTCATCAGTAGAAAAAAAATGATTTGAAGTTAAAAAATTAAAAAAATCAATAAAACTTGTTTTGTGTTTCAATAAAATATTTTGAACGATTTTTATAATTTATATGGATTAGCAATTTTTAATCCATCGATTTTGTCAAAATCTTTTTCGTTATTTGTAATTATTGTATAGTCAAAAGCCAAGGCGGTAGCAGCAATAATTGCATCTGGCGTTTTTATTTTTTTATTTTTCCTTAAATTTACACAATGTGAAATTACATTATCATTTATGTCCAAAACAACACTATCAGCGATAAATTCTTTTATGTTTTGAGCAGTTTTTTCATCGGTTTTCCAGCAAAGAAGTTCTATTTGAGTAATGATTGAAATATTTGGAACGGAATCAATTGCCTTGTCTATGAGTTCCATTCCAGCTGTTGGAAAAGAAGCTGACAGATAATCTGAAACCACATTAGTGTCAATCAAATATTGTTCCATTCGTTTCGCATTTGTTTGATGTGTTCATTTAAACTTTCGCCTTGTTCTTTGCTAATAGTTCCTTTGTATTTATCCGAAAGCTTTGTTTTAGAGGAAACCGTTTTTTGTTCTGCCAACTCATCAAGTGCATAAAACAAAATTTCTATTTTTTTTCCAACATAACTATTGGGAATTGCCAAATTATAGCTGTTTTTTTGTGGAATTGCTATCGTTTTTATCATATCAGTACTAATATTATTTTTAAAAATAAAACTGTAATTTGGAAAATTAATTTCAAAATAAAGCATTTTTACAAAAATACTTGAAAATTAAAATAAATAATACAACTTTAAAGCATATTTATAAAATCCAAACATTGAAACTTTCAGCCATTTTTGATGATTTTGTGCATACTATTTTTCCAGAAAATTGCAATGCTTGCAATACAATTTTGGTGGCTGGCGAAAAAATAATTTGCACAAATTGTAGGCTTACTTTGCCACTAACAAATCAATTAAACACGAAAGAAAACCCGCTTTTTATTCGCTTTTATGGCACAATAAATCTGGAATTTGCTGCCGCTTTTTTGATGTATAGCAAACAAAGTCGTGTGCAAAATATTTTGAAAGCAATTAAATATGAAGGCAGCCCCGATTTAGCAAATTATTTTGGAAAATGGATGGCAGATGAGTTGATTTTCAATGGCTTACAATCAAAATTTGATGTTATAATTCCTGTTCCTTTGCACCCAAACAGACAAAAAATACGAGGCTACAATCAAGCCGAAGAGTTGGCAAAACCAATAGCCGAAGGCTTAAAAATTGAACTTGGTAATAATATTGTAGAACGCCAAAAACATACTGTTTCGCAAACCAAACTGTCGCAAGAGAAGCGATTTGAAAATGTACAAAATATATTTTTTGTCAAAAAACCTACTAATATTAAAGGAAAAAGCATACTTTTAATTGATGATGTGATTACAACAGGTTCTACTATCGAATCTCTTGCAAATGAAATTTTAAAATCAGAACCCAAAAGCCTCAGTCTGATTACTTTAGCAGATGCTTTTGGAGAAAATTAATGTAATTATGAATAAAAAACACAACATACGAAAACTTTATGCAAGCCTAAGTATAGGTACATTTGTGTTGTTTTTGGCATTTATTTTTTTCTCTTCAGAAGACTTTTCTTATAATATTTCAAGGTCAAGTAGTCAATTTTTAGCAAACGTATTATTAACATGTTTTACAATCACTTGCTTGCTTTTCTTCAAAATCACAATTGGAACATTCGATGGCGATGGGTTTACAGATTTGCTTTGGAAATCATTTTTAACAAGTCTTGCAACTGTGGTTTTGGTATTTTTTTCCATTTTTTTAGTCTCAATTTTCGGATTAAATATAAAAGCTCAGATTTTTGTCTATTATATTTCTTATACTGCAATCATACTTTTTGTAAACGCAAATTTTTATGTATTCAAAAAGATGATTCTTTATCAAAAAACAAAAGAAACAGCCAATTTATGGCAAATTTTTGAAATTTTAATTTACATTTCTATAGCTTTAAATTTCTTACAAATTAGTAATAAAGATATACTTTTTCCTTTAGCTATAATTCCCGTTTTGGTTATGGGTTTGATTTTAACGCTAAATCTAAAATGGATTGCTTACCTTAATTTTAAGCAAAAAATCAAAGCATCACTTTTTTTGTTTATGCTCTTTTTTTTCAATAGCGTATTTGTTTTTATAGCTATACAATCAGATGATTTTCAGACTATTGGAGCATCTTTGAGTAATAATTTATTCTTAATTTCTTTGCTCGTTTTTATTGGATTTTACGCCATAGTTTCGTTGCTTGTTTTGCTATTTAATTTACCAACAACTTCCGTTTTTGAACAAAAATTTAGCGAAGTTTTAAACCTACAACGGATTAGCAATACTACCCAAATTGGAAAAACTGAAGATGAAGTTTACGAACTTTTAATTGATAGCTGCTCTGGTACATTTATGTCGCAGGCAACAGTTTTAGAAATAATTGACGACAATAAAATTGTTTCTAAAACGATATATCGAAACATGACGATGGAAGATTATGCACTTTTTCAAGTCTTTTTCAAAAAGAACAGCCTCAATTTAAAAAAAGAATATGTTGTAATAGACGATATTTTAACAAAAAGACATGTAAGAAATATTGAAAATCTACCTTTTCTATCGTTGTTGGCTATTCCACTTATTAATTATGGCGAACAATTAGGGACGATTTATTTGTTTTCTGAAATAAAAAGTGCGTTTGAAAAACAAATGATTGAAATTGTGCTAACGTATGTAAACCAAGCCAGCACTTCAATAAGTAATTATCGTTTGCTAAAAAATGCAGTTGAAAACGCACGTTATCATGAAGAAGTTGAAATTGCAAAAAAAGTAAAAAGTAATTTATTGCCCACCAAAACCATTGATAATGAGGATATTGAATTTGATGTAATCTATCAAAGTGCAGACGATGTTGGTGGAGATTATTTTGATTTTTCGATTCTCGAAAACAATATGTATGCCATTGTGATTGGCGATGTTTCGGGCAAAGGAAGCTCTGCTGCATTCAATATGGCAACATTAAAAGGTATTTTTCAAAGTTTGATATTGACTGAAAAAAACCCCGAAGAATTTATGATAAAAGCAAATAAAGCGCTATCTATTTGCCTTGAAAAATCATCTTTTATTACTTTAACTCTTTTGATATTCGATACAAAAAACTATACTTTGAATTATGTAAGAGCGGGCCATTGTCCTGGGATTTTATATCAACATACAACAAAAAAAATAATAGAATTAAATGCCGCAGGTTTAGGTTTAGGAATCATGCGAAACGATACGTTTCAAAAATTTGTACATAAAGAGGAAATTGCTTTACACTGGGGTGATATACTCATGTTTTTTACTGATGGAATAGTTGAAGCACAAAATTCTGATTCCGAAGCATTTGGTTATGAGCGTGTTAGTCTGTTTTTAGAAAAAAATTCGAGCAAAAATCCACACGAATTGACAACTTTGTTTTTGGCTGAATTAAACAATTTTTGTGGTTCAGAAATATTAAATGATGATTATACTGCTATTTTTATACGACTTAAATAGGGAGATTTTAAACTAAAATAAGCGACTCCATAGTCAAACCCGGACCAAAAGCAGTTAAAAAAATTGGGTTTGAATTTTTCCTTTTTTCTTGTAAATCAGCTAATACAAAAAGCACCGTTGGCGATGACATATTTCCATAGTTTTTTAAAATGTAGTATGAACTTTCAAGGTTTTCATCTGTTAGCGAAAGACATGTATTAATCACTTCTAAAATTTTTCTACCTCCTGGATGAATTGCCCAATTGCCTATTAACGAGCGATTTATGCCAGCTTCTTTTGCTGCATTTTCTGCAAATTGTGCAATGTCAGCTTTTATAAGATCTGGAATATATGCACTCAACCGCATCAAAAAACCTTGTGAAGAAATCTTCCAAGCCATGTCGTTTTGTCCATTAAAATTTATTTCAGAATAAAAACTTTTCATCTCTAAATCTGATGGTTTATTTGTAATCAAAACAGCAGCAGCACCATCACCAAAAAGCAGATTTGAGGCGATATTATCCATGCTGTTTAGTTTTTGAAAATGCAACGAGCAAAGTTCTACACAAACCACCAAAACCAGTGCGTTTTCTATAGATTTACAAATGTAATGTGCTGATTTTAAAGCATGTATGGCTGCATAACAACCCATAAAATTAACAGAAGTTCGCTCAATAGTTGTTTTTAATCCTAAGTTTTGGACCAATTTTAAATCCAAACCAGGAGCCGACATGCCAGTACAACTAACGGTAATCAAATGTGTGATTTTTTGATAATCAAAATCTGAACCAACACATTTTCTAATGGCTTCAATTGCTAACAAATGTGCTTCATCGTTATATATTTCTAATCTGTTTTCAATCAATGGCTCAGCCGAATCTGTGTAAATTTTTTTATTTTCATAAGCCAAAAAATCGGGTAAAACAGTATGTTTTTTATTAATTCCACTTCGTTCATAAAGTAATTTGTATTTTCGAGATTCTTCTTCGTTCCAATGACAGTTTTTTTGCATAAAATCAAATTGTGCTGCCGCTGAAATAGCATATTTTGGTACTGCACAACCAATAGAAGCTATGTATGCCATTAGTTTGTAAAAATTAAAAATATAAAAAAAATATTCATACAAACCGAAGCTATTACGTTCATTTTCATTGCGTTATCAAAATTTGCTTTTTCAGAATTTTTCCAAACCTCAAACATCCATTTTCCGAAAAATAAGGCTACAGGCAATAAAAACAATTGAAAGAATAAAAAGTTTTGCCAACTTAAAATTAAAAATAAACAAACACCAGCTAGTAAGAAAAATACTAAAGAAAATATAAATGTTCCTCGGTAGCCCAAAAGTAAACTTATGGTATTGTCGCCACTTTGGGCATCTTGTTTGTGTTGATATATTTGAGTAAGTGGATACACACCACCAATCATAAAAGATGCAGCCAATCCAGCAATAATTATTTGATAATCAAATAGATAAGTGTTTTTAAATACAAAATAAATATTCAAAAACATAAAAATTCCTTGAAAAATAGCCACACTCAAAAACCCAATAATTGGATATTTTTTTAGCCTTATTCCCCTCCAACTATACGCTCTTGATATTAACATATATATAAGTGTACCGATAAAAAAACCAAAACCTACATAAAGAGCCAAACTCAATCCTAAAACATCAAACATAATTGATGCATAAAACAAATTTTTGGTAGCTTTTGGTGGATTTCTTATTCCGCCAATGCTGCCTTCGTCTTGATCCATAAAACTATTGTAGCCATTGCTTGCTGGATAAATAAATAGATGCAAAACAAAAAAAATACAAATTGCATCGATATATTGACTAGAATCGATTTGCGACATAGCAATAGCAAACAAGAAAACTGGAAGAAGAAAAAATGAAAATGGAATACGTAATAATTTTACCGTATTTGAATCTAAAATCAAAGAAATTGAATTTATATATTGCAATATTACAAAAACTTGAGGTAGTTTGTTGCAATGTTGTCGAAATGAAATGCATTTAATACCTTCGCTTTATGAATTATTTTGTAACTGCCATTGGCACAGGCTGCGGAAAAACACTTGCAAGTGCTATTATATGCGAAAAAACAGGTTTTGATTATTGGAAACCTATCCAATCTGGCACCGAAGATATAGATAGTATATCGGTTAGAAACCTGATTTCAAACCCAAAAACCAGTATTCATCCCGAAAAATATATACTAAAAACGCCTGTTTCGCCACATCAAAGTGCAGAAATTGATGGTATAAAAATTGATTTGGAGGATATTGTAAAACCAAAAAATGCAGAAAATTTGATTATCGAAGGTGCTGGTGGTGTGTTAGTTCCATTAAATTATTCGGGAGATTTTTTGATAGATATAGCAAAAAAAATGAATGCCGAAGTAGTTTTAGTTAGCTCACTTTATTTGGGTAGCATTAATCATACTTTGCTCACTTTCAATGAATTAAAAAGCAGAAACATAAAAATAAAAGGTATAATTTTCAATGGTATTTCCAACAAAGCGAGTGAGCGAATAATTTGTGAATATACCCAACTCGAATGTTTGTTGCATATCAATCAAGAAGAAAATATTTCAAAAGAAATAATTAAAAAATACGCTAAGGTATTGAAATGGTAATACTTTTGTGTAACTTTCTGTGATGAAAAAGCTTTTTTTGTGGTTTGTATTTTTTGCTATTCAGGCGTGTGTGTATGCACCTGGTCAGGCATGGAAGCCGCATCAGGCTGTTTTATCTAAGAAAAAATACAAAAATACAAAACCACCAGAAGGAAACTCTAGCACTAAAAAAACCGAAAAAAAGTGAAAAAAATAATTTTATTTATGTTTGCAACAGCTTTAATTTTGAATGTTTGTGCCTGCAAAACTTCTCATGGAAAAGGCGGTACACGCCAATCAAAGAAAGGTCCTATGCCCTGTCCGATAAAAGATTGTTAGTAAGAAATTAAAGTATTAAATGAAAAAAATAAACATTGCAATAGATGGTTTTTCATCTTGTGGAAAAAGCAGTACCGCAAAAGTTGTAGCCAAAAATTTGGGCTATGCCTATATAGATACTGGTGCAATGTATAGAGGCATAACGCTCTATTTTTTAGAGCATTACATCAATTTTACTGACCCGCATGGTGTACACGAAGCATTGCAAAAAATCGAATTAAAATTTGTGCCAAATCTGCAAACGAATCAATCAGAAATATTTTTGAATGGATTGAATGTGGAGGAAGAAATCAGAAAAATGTATATTGCCGAAAAAGTAAGCGAAGTGGCAGCCATTGTTGAAGTTAGGAGAAACATGGTGGCTCAACAGCAGAGAATGGGCAAAAAAAGAGGTGTTGTGATGGATGGAAGAGATATTGGAACAATGGTTTTTCCTGATGCAGAACTCAAAATTTTTATGAGTGCAGATGTAGTGATTCGTGCAGAACGCAGGCAGAAAGAACTTTTTGAGAAAAACGAATTGGTAGAGCTAGATAAAGTAATTGATAACTTAAAACACCGAGATCATATAGATACAACACGAACCGAAGGTCCGCTTCGCAAAGCAACAGATGCACTCGAACTCGACACCACATTCATCACTTTTGACGAACAAGTTGATATCATTATGGGCTTGGCTTTGAGTAAAATATATTTGGATTAGAGATATAAAAAACAAAACCCCAACCAAACAAGTTTAATATGTAGATTATGCAAATTACAATAGATAAAAATTCGGGATATTGTTTTGGAGTAGAATTTGCTATTCAAATGGCTGAAGATGAGCTTGTTGAATCTGGAAAACTTTATTGCCTTGGAGATATTGTACACAATGCAATGGAGGTAGAGCGGTTACAAGCAAAAGGTCTGCAAATAATAGGACATGATGATTTAAAACAATTGCACGATTGCAAAGTGTTAATTAGAGCTCATGGCGAACCACCAGAAACTTACGAATTGGCAATGAAAAACAACATCGAACTAATTGATGCTTCTTGCCCAGTGGTGCTGAAATTGCAAAACAGAGTAAAAAATTCGTATGATAAAATAACTGCAAAAAACGGACAGGTTGTGATTTATGGACAACAAGGTCATGCCGAAGTAATTGGAATTTCTGGACAAACACACAACGAAGCCATTGTTGTAACTACTGAAGATGATTTGCAAAAAGTAGATTTTTCAAAACCCATTGCTTTTTATAGCCAAACTACAAAAAGTACTGCTGGATTTTACAAAATGAAAGCCTTGATAGAATCTAAAATCTCCGAAAATGGAGGCAGTATTACAGACGAAAACTTTGATGCAAATGATAGTATTTGCAGACAAGTATCGAATCGAGAACCACAATTAGAAAAATTTTCGACTGAAAATGATGTTATAATATTTGTAAGTGGCAAAAAAAGCTCGAATGGAAAAGCACTTTATGGCGTTTGTAAAAACACCAATCAAAGAAGTTATTTTATAGAAAACGAACTCGAACTCGAAAATGCTTGGTTTAAACCTACCGACAAAGTTGGGATTTGTGGTGCAACTTCTACACCATCTTGGTTGATGGAAAAAGTGGCGAAAGCAATAGAAGAATTGAATTAGGAGATGAGAATTGTACGATATATAATTGGTGGGTTATTGGGTTATATAACTTTAAGAAGCTATTTTTATGGATTGGGTTTTCTTCAAAATCACGATTATTATATTTTTTTAGATTCCATATTTCCAATTACTTTATTAGATGGATTATTGATTTTTATATATTACAAAGGAATTACACTTTACGGTTCAAATAATAAACAAAGAAGTAGATGGCTTTTAATTTCAATGCTAATCATTTTACTTTTTATTGCTTTAATTTTTTCTTATTTACAAAAACTTGAAGCAGATAGTCAGACCGAATTATCTCACTTTTATCGTTTAGAAAACCAAAAACAAACTATGACAATTGAAAAATATAAATTTAGTTTAGATTCATGTAAAAAAAATAGTCCAAATTAAAATTTAGGACTGTTTTAAAAAAATTAGATGATATAGTTTTAGAAGAAATAAAAAATGAGGTTAAAAATAAATTTAATTACCAAATACCAATTGCAGAAGTTGAGAAAGCAGGAATTTGCACAACTGGTGCTCAAATAGTAAATGAACTTGTTCCTTTGGCAAAAGAATTTAAAAAATATAGGGAAGAAAATCAATTTTGGACGACCTATATAAAAGAAATCAACTACCAATTTGCTGACGAAGAAATGTCTAGAGTGAGGATAATTGATGGTGTTGGTTCGAAACCAGAAGTGTTTTATTGCAAGAAATACCTTAAAAGTTATGGCAAAAGAAATCTTAAAAAACAACCTTTCGGTATTTGAACAAATAAAGCAAATAGACGAGAATGGCAATGAATTCTGGATGGCAAGGCAGCTTTCTAAACTATTGGATTATACAGATTTTAGAAATTTTGTGGGTGTAATAGCAAAAGCCATTGAATCTTGTAAAAACAGTGGGCATAACCCTTTAGACCACCTCGTTGAAACCAACGAGGTGGTATCTGTTGGCTCAGGAGGAACCCATGCCTACCCAAGTTATAAACTGAGCCGATATGCTTGCTATTTAATCGTGCAAAATGCTGATCCTGCCAAAGAAGTGGTAGCCTTGGGACAAACTTATTTTGCTATACAAACCCGTTTGCAGGAAATACGGCAAATGGACGAGTACAATCAATTAAGCAGTGAAGACGAAAGACGTTTGTTTTTGCGTAATGAAATGAGCAAACACAATACGTATTTGGCAGCTGCTGCAAAAAATGCAGGTGTGCAAGATGGATTGGATTATGCCATTTTTCAAAATCACGGCTATGCAGGTCTTTATGGCGGTCTTGATGCAAAAGGTATTCATAAGAAGAAAGAACTCAAAAAAAGCCAGCATATACTTGACCACATGGGAAGCACCGAATTGGCTGCTAATCTCTTTAGAGCTACACAAACTGAAGAAAAACTACGAAAAGAAAACATACAAGGCAAACAAAAAGCCAACCAAACACATTACGAAGTTGGATTTAAGGTACGCCAAACCATCAAAGAAATTGGCGGTACAATGCCAGAAAATTTACCCATAGCTGATAGCATCAAAACAGTACAAAAGAAAATAGACAATTCAAATAAGAAAAAGGATTGATGCAAGCAATAGCAAATACATACTTAAAGTTTGTTGATTTCACACAACTAGTGAGTTGGAGTTCCTATGATTTGCTAGTAAAGAATTTAATCTTTGCACAAAAGTATTCTTTTGTGCGAATAGGGGAATTTCTTATAAGATACAAAGGGCAAGTTCAAATTGAAGATGGCGTTTGTAAAAACACCAATCAAAGAAGTTATTTTATCGAAAACGAACTCGAACTCGAAAATGCTTGGTTTAAACCTACCGATAAAGTTGGGATTTGTGGTGCAACTTCTACACCATCTTGGTTGATGGAAAAAGTAGCGAAAGCAATTGAAGAATTGAATTAGGAGATACTATCATCTTAAAATGTAATTCGCATAAACTTTTTATATTTTCTAGTTTTATATTTAATATACCAATATTTTTGGATTAAATTCCAAATGTTATGGCAAAGTTAAAATCCTCTTTTTTCTGTCAGTCTTGCGGGTATCAATCGCCAAAATGGCTCGGAAAATGCCAAGCTTGTGGCAGTTGGAATACTTTTGTAGAAGAAATTGTGCAAAAAGAAGAACCGCAACAAGGCTCATGGAAAACTTCGAGTTCGAAACAAATTGCTACCAAACCCATAGAACTTACAGAAATCAAAACCGATTTACAACAACGTATTTTAACAGTTGATAATGAATTAAATCGAGTTTTGGGTGGTGGAATTGTACCTGGTTCGTTGGTTTTGATTGGTGGCGAACCTGGCATTGGAAAATCGACCTTGATGCTCCAAATTTCGCTGAGTTTTAAAAACTTAAAAGTGCTTTATATCTCTGGCGAAGAAAGCGAAACGCAAATAAAAATGCGTGCAGAACGTATTGAAGTTTTGCCTGATTCAAATCAAAAACTTAACTCAAATTGTTTTATTCTTACAGAAACAAACACACAAAATATTTTTAAGCAAATAGAAATACTTGAACCTCAGATTATTATTGTAGATTCTATTCAAACCATGAATTCGAGTTTCATAGAGTCTACTTCAGGCAGTATTTCGCAGGTGCGTGAATGCACAGCCGAGTTTATGAAATTTGCCAAAGAAACCAGTGTGCCTGTTTTTTTGATTGGACACATTACAAAAGAAGGCACTTTGGCTGGACCAAAAGTATTGGAACATATGGTCGATACCGTTTTGCAATTTGAAGGCGATAGGCACATGACATATCGTATTTTGCGAACAACAAAAAATCGTTTTGGCTCGACTTCTGAATTAGGAATTTACGAAATGCACGCCACAGGTTTGCGAGAAGTTACCAATCCATCCGAAATTTTGATTTCACAAAAAGATACCGATTTGAGTGGTGTAAGCATTGCTGCCATGATAGAAGGAAACCGACCTTTGTTGATTGAAATTCAGTCGCTTGTGTCGCCAGCCACGTATGGAACTCCTCAACGAAGCAGTACAGGTTTTGATGCCAAACGGCTAAATATGCTTTTGGCTGTACTCGAAAAACGTGGCGGTTTTAGGCTAGGACAGCAAGATGTTTTTTTGAATATCACAGGCGGAATAAAAGTAGAAGACCCGGCTATTGATTTGGCTGTTTGTGCATCCATAATTTCGTCTTACAACGACATTAGCATTTCGCAACATGCTTGTTTTGCCGCAGAAGTTGGTTTGGGAGGCGAAATCAGAGCTGTTAATCGCATCGAACAACGCATTTCGGAAGCCGAAAAGCTAGGTTTTACACAAATATTTGTATCCAAATTTGCCGTAAAAGGCTTAGATATAAATAATTATAAAATAAAAATCACACCTGTGTCTCGTTTAGATGAAGTTTTTGGGGAATTGTTTGGTTGACATTCATTAAAAAAGCAACAATATTTTCAACGATTTAATTTGAAAATATTGTTGCTAAATTTAATATTTTGGTATTTTACTATTGTATTTTTTCATTGCTCGAATCGTTTCCGGCAATAGAACTACGCATATTTGTATCTGCTTGCATATTTTGTAATTTGTAATAGTCCATTATACCTAAATTTCCACTTCTAAATGCTGCTGCAATAGCTTGTGGAATTTCGGCTTCTGCTTCTATCACTTTTGAGCGTGCTTCTTGGGTTTTAGCTTTCATTTCTTGCTCTACCGCAACAGCCATCGCTCTGCGTTCTTCAGCTTTGGCTTCGGCAACTTTCAAATCAGCATTGGCTTGATCTATTTGCAATTTTGCACCAATATTTGCACCTACATCTACATCGGCAATATCTATCGAAAGAATTTCATAGGCTGTGCCAGCATCCAAGCCTTTTTGTAAAACCAATTTTGATATTTTATCTGGATTTTCTAACACTTCTTTATGCGAAAGCGAAGAACCAATTGAAGTTACAATTCCCTCGCCTACACGAGCCAAAATAGTTTCTTCTCCAGCTCCACCAACCAATTTTGCAATATTTACTCGTACTGTTATTCTAGCTTTTGCAACTAACTGAATACCATCTTGAGCCACAGCGGTAACATTTGGTGTGTTAATCACTTTTGGGTTTACCGAAATTTGAACTGCTTCAAAAACATCTCTACCAGCCAAATCGATGGCTGCTGCTTGCTGAAAACTCAATGGAATATTTGCCATGTGAGCCGAAATCAAGGCTTTAATAACCATCGGAACATGCCCACCAGCCAAATAATGGGTTTCGAGTTCGGCAGTTGTAATTGATAATCCTGATTTTGTGGCAGTTATCAGCGATTCTACAATCACTCTTGGTGGTACTTTTCGAATACGCATAAACACCAAATCGAACAAACCTACACTTACACCCGAAAAAACGGCTGTAATCCACAAATTGAGTGGTACAAAATACATTAAAATAAAAAAGCCTACTATTATGAGGGCAAAAATGATGAGCATTTCCATAAAACTGTTTTTAAAATTTATTAAGATGCAGATGTACGATTTTTTTAGATTATATCAATGTTTTTTAATAACTTTTTTGAAAAATATTTCTTTCAAAACAAAACAGCAATAAAAAATGTATTTTATTTATGAAAATAGAAATTTCCACAAAAGTAGACTCTACTATAGAAAATGTTTGGCAAAAATTTGATGCTGATCTATTTTTAAAATTGGCTCCACCATTTCCGCCTGTAAAATTATTACGGTTTGATGGCTGTGAAAAAAGTGATATTGTAGAGTTAGAATTAAACTTTTTTGGATTCAAACAACGTTGGGATGCCTTGATTGTCGAACATAAAATAGCTGAAAACGAAATTTATTTTATTGACGAAGCCACAAAACTTCCTTTTTTCCTCAAATCTTGGAAACATTTACACAAAATAGAACAAACCGAAAATGGTGCTGTAATTATAGATAATATTAATTACGAATCTGTAAATAGTTTTTTTACTATTTTGCTTTTCCCAATATTGTATTTACAGTTTTTGTATCGAAAACCGATTTATAAAAGCTACTTTAAATCTTCGATTTAATACTATTAGGTCTAAAAAATATGGTAATATAATCCAGTACATTTGTTTCCAATACACAAATCAAGTGTCGTGCTATTTTCGAGTAGCCCAATTTTCAATTTTTATGGTATCTAATTGTTCAAAGTCTTTTACGTTATCAGTTATCAAAGTTAAGTTGTTTTCGATTGCTGTTACACCAATCAAAAGGTCAAACTCGTCATGCATTGGTTTTCCAATTTTTCTAAGTCTAACTTTTTCTTTTGCATATCGATTAATTGAACCATAAATTGGGACAATTGATAGTCCACTTACAAAAGCATCAACTGCTTTGTGCGATTTTGTCGGGTTATCGCTATTTTCAGCTCCATATCGAAGTTCTGCAACAGTGATTTCAGAAATAAAACAATTTTCACGTCCTTTTTGTCGAATAAGGTTGTCTGAATTTAGTTTTCCTCGTAAAAAGAAAACACAAATACTAGTGTCAAGTAGAAATTGCATTAGAATTTAATTTCTTTGTTTTTAAAAGTTCTGCTTGATTTAATATTCTTAATAATTTCTTCGGCTGATTTATCAGACGAAAACGCTCCAAAAGATTTGAAAAATTTACTTTCTATCGATGTCTTTTCTGTTTTTAATGACTTAGATAGACTTTCAATCAACTCAATCTTACTCAACGAACTAAGTCCCTCGAATAAGCCAGAATAAGTTTCAACTATATGTCTGTCTGTGTAATTCATTTATTTTTTATTTCAAAGGTATAAAATTTTCTGTAACAATCAACGTGAAACATAGCTTATCATAGCACACAATTTGATAATTTGTTTAAAATTCATTTTTAAAAAAAGAATTGTAAAAAATAAAATTAGTTGAAAGAAAAAGAAGACAATGTTAAATCTTCGATTTAATATTTTCGAATTGGATATTCATGTGCGAAGCATCATAAACAGGTTTGCCATTTTTGATTACAATTACCTGTGGCGATTGATGTTCGACATGAAAAGTTTCGGCTATGGCATTTGAAATTGCTCTATAGTTGAGCAAATCCAAATAATAAACCGAAGTGTTAGGTGCTTTTGAGTCGTCCCATTGGCGTTCGAGTCTTGCTTTTGCAGCATCGCTAATCGAACAACGGGTGCTATGTTTAAAAATTGCTATTGGATGAAACGAAGATTCTTCAACCAAATCTTGAAATTGTTCTATCGAAGTTAAATTTTTCCAGTGTATCATTTTTAAGATTGCATAGTTTCTATTTTTTTCAAAGCATCAGGCGAAAGTGGTTTTACCACATAATTTATAACGTAAGGATTATCCACAATTCTATCAATATCTCGTTTATTATCCGAACTTGATAAGATAACAATTTTTGATTTTGATTTGATTTCACTACTCATTTTTTCAAATTCAAACAAAAACACAAAACCATCTACAAAAGGCATATTAATATCCAAGAAAATAATATCCGGAATATTTTCTTCTTCAGAAATGCTGTTTTGAAGATATTCTAAGGCACTTGTACCCGAATCCATAGAAATTACTCTGTCGGCAAAACCCGACATTTCTATTATTTTCTCACTAATAAAGTTGTCTGTTTCGTTATCATCAACCAACATTACCAAACCTATCTTACTGTCTACCATGGCTAAATCATAAATTATGTATCTAACTAAACTATTTTTTTTTAAATGTTCAAATATTCATTAAAATAACTTTTTTTTGCACAGGTAAGTTTTAAACTAAAGAATGTATTTTTAGTACGTTTTTTTGTTGCATATTTACTCGGTTTCAATAAACGGATGGAAAAAATAAAAAATAAGTGGAAAGAATTTTTACAGTATGCAAATGAAATAACTGAAAACCAGCTATTGACAACGGCTATTGTGCTTGTTTTTGTGATATTAATTGTTGGGTTTATTAGTTTGCCTCATTATAAAGCAAATGATAATTATTTTTATGTAAATCTATTATCTGAGGCTCATGGAATGATTTTTGATATTATCGTAATTGGTATGTTGCTGGTTTGGCTAAATAAAATTGGCGAAAAACGAATCAGAATCAAGCGACATCAAGAAGAAATCGATGATTTTAGGCATTGGCTAAACGAAGAAGCAAGTTTTAGAATTGCTGGTGATATTAAACGTTTGAACAAAGACAAAGTATTTAATTTAGAGCTATATAATTGTAACTTAAAAAATGTTAATCTCAATAATGTTGTACTTACAGGTTCGAACATGAACAACATTGTGCTTGAGGAATCGAATATGCAAAATGCGGTTTTGAAAAACATAAGAGCAAATCAAGCAAATTTCCAAAATGTAAAACTACAAAAAGCCATATTAACAGGTGCTCAGTTGAGTGGTGCAAATATGAAATTTACCACGCTTATAAAAGCAGTAATAACAGATGCCAATTTGATAAAAACAAAATTCAATGGTGCGGTGATGATTGATTGCAATTTGAGTGGAAGCATGGTTGCTGGAGCAGATTTTACCGATGCCAATTTGTTTAAAGCAGATTTGTCAAACTGCAAAGGACTAACTGCTGAGCAATTATCAAAATGCAGAAATATTCATCAGGCAAAATTCGATCCAATAATAGAAGAAAAACTAAAAGAAATTGCCCCACATTTATACACAGAAGAGGCTCAAATGTTTTCTATCACTCCCAACACTCCTAAATAAAAGTTTTTTGTAATGGCAAATCAACTTAAAGACCCTAAAAATACGAGCCAAAAAGAAACGCCAAAAACAGATGGAAAAGGTATTTTTTCGATGATTTCTACCACTTTTAGGCTTGATGGCGTGTTTGATAATGGCGTACCAATTCAATATATGCCAAAAATTATTTGGGTTGTGGTTTTAATTATTTTATACATTGCAAATGCACATTACACCGAAAAAACAGTCCGTAAAATTGATGCACTAAAATTTGAAGTAGAAGAACTTCGCACCGAATTTACTACCTTAAAAGCAAGTTATATGTTTGAAAGTAAGCAATCTGAAGTAGCAAAAAAAATGGCTACTTATGGCTTGGTCGAAAGCAAAAACCCACCACTCAAAGTGGATGGCGATGTGGAGTGATGTTTAAAAACTTTACTAGAATTATAAAAAAACATTATTCCATTTTTTAAACAGCAATAAATCACTATTTCTCAATTTTCACTTTATTTATGTGTTTATGTCGCAAAGCGTAAACTGATTTGTATTTTTTAATATTACTCAAAAAGGTTTCGATTTCTGATTTTATATCGATTTCGACTAAATAAAACAAAGGTTGTTCCACAAATGGAATTGTTTTTAGCGCAGGAATTATTTTTGCATCCCAAACCGAATAATAATTATCGAAATCTTCGGGTTGAATGCTTTTTCGGCAATTGTGAGCACCACAATAGCAAATCATGTCTTCTTCGAGATTAAATATGCCATATTCGTCTGTAAGCTGTTCGCCAATTTGAATATCACGAATCGCAATTTCAAAACCATAGCCCGTACTCATGGTATTTGCATCGCACGAATGGTTTACATATTTGCCCATATCCCAACTCATTATCATATATCCACGTTCGTCTTTATACGAATATTTTTCAATTGCATCCAAAAGTGGTTTATCAAACGAAGCCATTTGTGTTGGCGAAACTTCCAATTCGAGAGGGTCTTTTACATAAGTAATTGTGCCTTTAGGAATAAATGCTGTTGCATATAAGCCATATCCTACTACATCGTTTATATGAACAAGCTTGGTATTGGGATGAATCATGTTTGATAAAAAAGCTGGAATATTTAATTTATAGTTGAAATTTTATTTCTATTACGAAATATAAAAATAAAGTTAAATCAAAAATCAAATTATTGCATATATTTTAAAAAAAGTTTTTAAACTTTAATCTCATTATAATCTATCAAAATATAAAAAACATAATTATTTTGAATAATAGAACACAATTTGAGGTTTAAATCTAACTTTGTACCGATTAAAAATTGTTTAAAAATGTATTTATACATCAAAGCCATTCATATTATTTTTATTGTAACGTGGTTTGCTGCATTATTTTATATGCCTCGCCTGTTTGTTTATTTCGAAGAAGCAAAACTGCTATCTGAATCAGAAAAAAATATTTTGCAAAAGCAATATCTTTTGATGCAAAAAAGACTTTGGTATGGCATTGCTTGGCCCTCGTTTGTAATTACAATGGTTTTGGGATTTACATTATTATATATGTATCAATCCGTTCCTCTTTGGATGGTTTGGAAACTCTTTTTTGTTTTCTTGTTAGTGTTGTTTCATATTTCTTGCCAATATATTTTTAATCAACAAAGCAACTATACATCAAACTACACCTCAAACCAAATGCGAATTTGGAACGAAGTTGCAACCATTTTTTTGGTTGCTATCGTGTTTTTAGTTGTTTTAAAAGATACAATGAGCCTGTTTTATGGACTTTTGGGATTAGGTATTTTTATTTTTATATTGATGTCGGGTATTAAAATTTATAAAATCATACGACAAAAACAGCAATGATTTTTACAAACTATTCTTAAACCAAATACATTGAAATTTACACACAGAAACATTGCCGAAGCCATAGTAGAATCGCTCGAATTGATTTTTTTAGAGCATAAATATGCGGATAGAGTAGTCGAAAAAACACTTAAATCAAACAGCAAATGGGGGAGTAAAGACAGGCGAATGATTGCCGAAAACACATATAACATCGTACGTTGGTGGCGGTTATTACATTTTTATGCCGATACCGATTTTGAAAATCCAACAAGCGAATCGATATGGAAAGTTTTTGGTATTTGGCTCACTATGAGCGAAATAGAACTTCCAGATTGGGTAGAATTTGCAACCGTTGCCCGTGTTGATTTTGCAAAAAAAGAAGCCGAAGCACAATTACAACCCAAAGTTTTGCATTCGTTTCCAGATTGGATAAACTCCATTGGCGAAAAAGAATTGGCAAAAACTTGGACAGCCGAAATGAATGCTTTAAACCAACCAGCATCGGTGGTTTTGCGAACAAATACATTGAAATTATCGAAAGAAAAACTCAAAAAAATACTTTCAGAATCACAAATCGAAACCGAAGATATTGCCATTGCTCCACAAGCTTTGTTGCTCACAAAAAGACAAAATTTGGCTCAACATCCACTTTACGTAAATGGAAGTTTTGAAATACAAGACACCTCTTCGCAGCTTGTTTCGCAGTTTTTAGATCCCAAACCAAACGAAATTGTGATTGATGCTTGTGCGGGTGCTGGCGGAAAATCATTGCATTTGGCTGCTCTGATGGAAAACAAAGGCACTTTGGTAAGTATGGACATAGAAGCTCATAAACTTACCGAATTGAGCAAAAGAGCCAAACGTGGTGGAGTTAAAATTATCAACACCAGTGTAATAAAAGATGCCTATTCGTTGCAAAAATTATATAATTCTGCCGATAAAGTTTTGCTCGATGTGCCATGCACAGGTTTGGGAGTGATTCGCAGAAATCCAGATGCTAAGTGGAAACTTACGCCAACATTTTTAGCAGAAATAATCCAAAAACAGCAACAGATTTTGAAAGAATATACGCTTATGGCAAAAGTTGGAGGTACAATCGTTTATGCAACGTGTAGTATTTTGCCATCCGAAAACGAAAATCAAATCAAATTATTTTTGGATAAAAATTCGGATTTTGAATTTGTAGAACAAAAAACTATAAGTGCAACATCAGGTCAAGATGGTTTTTTTATGGCAAAACTAAAGCGAGTGAAATAATTTATCGGATTTTTAATGCATTTGAATTTCAAAAATACTAACAAAAGTTTCGTTATAACGAAACAATGTTTATCTTTGACAATAGAATAATTCTTGAAAATTGTACAAACATTTTGAAATTCTGTTTTTAGAAGAAGCATTTGAGTTTTTAAATAGTTTAGATCGAAAGCATTACGAAAAAATACTTTATAATATTCGTAAGTCTCAGGTTGAAAACGATCCTGAGCTTTTCAAAAAACTCACTGACGACATTTGGGAATTTAGAACATTATATCAAGGACTTCAATATAGATTTCTTGCCTTTTGGGACAAGACTTCTACAATTGACACATTGGTTGTTTCGACTCATGGATTTATTAAAAAAAGAAGCAAAGTTCCTGAAAACGAAATTCAAAAAGCACAAAATTATAGAACAAAATATTTAGCAGACAAAAAAGTTAAAAGTAAGAAAAAATGAAAGTATACACATTAGACCAAGTACAAGACAAATTAATAGGCAAGACTGGAACTCCAGAACGTGATATATTTGAGTATGAACTTCAAATGGATTTGATTGGTAAAGCTATCAAACAAACACGAAAAGACCGAAATTTGACACAAGAAGCTTTAGGGAAGCTAATAGGTGTGCAAAAAGCACAAATTTCAAAACTTGAAAACAATGCAAGCAATGTAACAATTGACACTTTGATAAGAGTATTTGGGGCATTAAAAGCTAAAATAAAACTTCACATAGAACTACCAAATCTACAGATGAGTCTTGGATGAAGAATAGCTAATTTTAAGTATTTAGTGAATATTTTTAGTTTATAGCAATTTCAATCTTCAAAACAATCTTTGGTATATATTTTGATTATTAATTTTTTACATTTTCAACTTATTTTCTCAATATTAAAAAGTTGCTTAGTCATTAATTTTGAAAATCGTGTGTTTAGCTTCATCTTTGCACACTGATTAATAAAATGAGTTCGCTAAACCAAATAAATCATTCGCTTTTGCCTCAACACGTAGCCATAATTATGGATGGTAACGGACGATGGGCTAAAAAAAAAGGTGCAATGCGAATTTTTGGGCATAATAATGCTGTGCAAGCCATTCGTGATGTGTCGGAAGCTGCGGCTGAATTGCAAATAAAATACATCACGCTGTATGCTTTTTCGACCGAAAACTGGAATAGACCAAAAGAAGAAGTAAATGCCTTGATGACTTTGCTCATCAAAACCATAGGGAGCGAAACCAAAACATTAAGCAAAAACAACATCAAACTCAATACCATTGGCAATACAACTGATTTGCCCAAAGATTGCCAAATAGAATTATATAATGCCATTGAAAGTACAAAACACAATACGGGGCTTACACTTACGTTAGCACTTAGTTATAGTGGCAGATGGGAAATTGTGGAAGCTGCCCGACATGTGGCTAAACTGGTAAAAAACAATGAATTAAATATCGAAGATATTACAGAAAACGAATTTTCAAAGTATCTTTGCACGTATCCAATGCCCGACCCAGAGTTGATGATTCGTACCAGCGGTGAGTTGCGAATTAGCAATTATTTGCTTTGGCAGTTGGCATACACAGAATTGTATATTACGGACATTTTATGGCCCGATTTTAATAAAGAAAATTTCTACGAAGCAATTGTAGATTTTCAAAAACGAGAACGAAGATTTGGAAAAACTAGCGAGCAGATTACTAAACAATAATATCCTTAAAAGTATATTTATTTTTACTATATTTTTTTCAACTTTAGCTTTTTCGCAAGATGAGCCATTGGACGAATCTTTTATAAGTTATTCAAAACCAAACAAATACAAAATTGGGGGAATAAGCGTGAGCGGTACAGAATACCTCGACCCAAATGCCATTATTGCGGTTACAGGTTTTAAAGTTGGCGATGAAATCCAAGTACCAGGCGATGCCCTTACCAATGCCATTCGCAAACTTTGGGAACAAGGGATTTTGGGTGATATTAAAGTAACTGTAACAAAAATTGTTGGCGATGAAATATTTTTTGATTTCAACCTAAAAGAACGTCCAAGATTATCAAAATTTGTCTTTTTTGGTATTAAAAAATCCGAAGAAGATGAATTGAAAGAAAAAATTAGGCTTATCAAAGGCAGAACCGTTACGGATGTGATGGTGAAAAACACACAGAAAAAAGTAAAAAATTATTATGCAGAAAAAGGCTATAACAATGCTAAAATCACGATTTTGCAAGTAAAAGATACCGTTTCTACTGGTGCAAATCAAGCTACTTTACGTATCGTTATCAATAAAGGAAAAAAAATAAAAGTAGATAATGTGAATTTTGTTGGCAACAATGATTTTGAAGATGATAAACTTACCAAAAAGCTTAAAAACACCAAACGTTCACGCTTAATAATTGCAAAAGATATTTATTTCTTAAATGGTGATGAAATCAGGCTGAAAACATTTCGCAAAAAGTTTATAAAATCAAAATATGAAGAAGATAAGAAAAAAATTATAGAGTTCTATAACTCAAATGGTTATCGAGATTTTAATATTGTATCGGATACTGTAATTGTTAAAAAAGGTTATTTGGCAAACGTTACAATAAAAGTTGAAGAAGGCAAAAAATATTATTTTAGAAACGTCAATTGGAATGGTAATTATTTGTATACAGATGAGTATTTAAACAAAGTTTTGGGAATTAGAAAAGGCGATTTGTATAACATGGCAAATCTTGAAAAAAGATTGAACTATAATCCAACGGGTGCTGATGTGAGTTCGCTTTATTTAGATGATGGCTATTTGTTTTTTAATGTTGAACCACAAGAAGTTGCGGTTGAAGGTGATAGTATAGACATAGAAATGAAAATGTACGAAGGTCCGCAAGCAACAATAAATAAAATCAATATTGCTGGCAACACAAAAACCAACGACCATGTGATTTTGAGAGAAATTCGCACACGTCCAGGTCAGAAATTTAGCCGTGCCGATTTGATTCGTACACAGCGAGAAATTGCTACTTTGGGCTATTTTGATCCCGAAAAAATAGAAATCAATCCAAAACCAAATCCAACAAACGGAACAGTTGATATTGATTATACTGTAGCCGAAAAACCAAGCGATCAAATTGAGCTATCAGGTGGCTGGGGTGGTTTTTATGGATTTATTGGCACTGTTGGCTTGAGTTTTAATAACTTTTCGGCACGAAATTTCTTTAAATTAGACAAATGGAGTCCTTTGCCTTCGGGTGATGGTCAAAAACTTTCGTTGCGTGTGCAAGCTAACGGACCTTCCTTTCAATCGTATTCAATTTCGTTTAACGAACCTTGGCTAGGTGGTGCAAGACCTACTTCGCTTTCTGTAAGTACCTCATATTCAGCTAGTAGATTTGGTCCTAACGTTTTTTCGGGAGTTGGTGGAAGCCGACAAGTTATAAATTCTTCGGCAACTAACGGAAGTATAAGGATATTAAATGTTTCGGTTTCGCTTGGTCGCAGAATACGTTGGCCCGATGATTATTTCACACTTTCGCATACCTTAGCATATTCTAATTATGGATTGAATAATTATAGTTTTGCTAGTCGTCCGTCTGTTACAGGAGTGTTTAATAGTATCGTACTTACCAATACATTGAGCAGAAATAGTATTGATAATCCTATGTTTCCTAAAAAAGGTTCGAGTTTTACTTTATCTTTAATGGCTACACCACCCTATTCAATTTTTGCACCTGAAGAATCACTAAATTCAGACGAAGTACAACGTTTGATAGATTTCAAATGGGTAGAATATTATAAAATGATGTTTGATGCTTCGTGGTTTACAAATATTGTAGGGAAACTAGTATTGAACACACGAGCGCATTTTGGTTTTGTAGGAAGGTATAACGACAAATTAGGATACACACCTTTTGAGCGATTCTTACTTGGAGGCAATGGGCTTTCAGGCTTTAATTTTATCTTAGGGTCTGATATTATTGGTTTGCGTGGCTATGCCAACAACTCTATTGGTCCGAGTCCATTTAGTCCTTTTGCATCAAATAGAGACAATGGTGGGTTAGTTTATAACAAATTTGTGTGGGAATTGCGTTATCCAATCACAATGAGCCAAGCAGCTACGGTTTATGTATTGGCATTTGCAGAGGCTGGAAACAACTATGCACGCTATTCGGAATACAATCCCTTAGATTTAAAAAAATCGGTAGGTTTTGGAGCTAGAATTTTCATGCCAGCTTTTGGTTTGATTGGTTTAGATTATGGCATTCCGCTCAATCCAGATTACCCAGAACAGGCTCAGAATTTTACATTTAGCATTGGTCAGCAAATAAGATAGATTTTGAATTTGCAAAAACATGATTGATTAGTGATTTAACAAATGTTTGTTTCAGTATGTTATTGTAAAAATTACTTAATTTGAAAGTAAGAGAGATAATTAAGAATTGCTATTTTGAAACAATATGAAATATTTAGTAATTTATGAAAAAGCAGAAGATGGCACAATTTGGGCAAGAGTACCCGATTTAGAAGGGTGTTATTCTTTTGGGAATACCTTAATTGAGGCTAAATCAAATATAAATGAAGCTATACATTTACATCTTGAAGTATTACAAGAAGAAAACATGACCATACAAGAACCTAAATATTTTGATGCCGAATTGGTATTGATTTAGCAGTAAATAATATCAACAAGCCATTTTGAAAAAACACAATAAAGTAAAATTACTAATCAATCATATTTGCAAAAATATAACTAGTGATATAATTTTGCATTTCAAAATAAATGTTTAGTAGATTTTTATGATGACATTTCAGAAACTTCCTGGACTTTTTGAATTTATTTTAATCAGCATTGCTGGCTTTTTTTATTTTTTGTATATAGCCAAAATTTCGTACGTTGCTATTGTTCTCAAAACCAGTTTTAGGTCTGTTTTTAAAAAACTTATTTTACGCTCGATTTACTTTTTTTTAATCATTATTTCGCTTTTGGCACCTTCGTTTGGAGATGTAAAAAAAGAAATTAAATCCATCGGAAAAGATATTTATTTTTTAGTAGATTTGTCTAACTCTATGAATGTGAGGGATATACAACCATCACGTTTAGATAAAATAAAATTTGAACTCAAAAAAATAACCGAAGCTTTTAACTCCGACCGCATTGGACTAATCATATTTTCGTCTGATGCTTTTGTGCAATGTCCGCTCACGTTTGATTTAAGTGCATTAAATTTATTTCTCGAAACCTTAAATACAAATCTTGTACCAAGCGAAGGCACAGATTTTGCTCCAGCCATAGAAATGGCAATGAAACGTTTTAAAAATGCCGAAACAAACGATGGAAATGAGCAAAAAAGTAAAATTTTGATTCTAATTTCTGATGGCGAAGATTTTGGAGACGATACCGAAGATTTGGTAGATAAACTAGATGATAATGGCATAAAATTATTTACGTTAGGAATCGGAACCGAAGCTGGTGGCAAAGTGCCATCTCAAAATGGTGGTTTCAAACGCGATGAAGATGGAAATATTGCAGTGAGCAAACTCAATGCTTCGGCTCTCAAAAAACTATCGAACATCACTGGTGCAAAATATTATGAAATAACAGACCAAAAAAACGATGTACCTCGCATGATTGCCGATATTAGTAATATCGAAGGCGAATTGAGAGAGATAAAAACAGTAGATACTTCGGCAAATAAATATTTCTATTTTCTGTTTATAGCCTTGGTTCTCATTGTGTTAGATGTATTGATAACTGTAAAAGTAATAAGACTATGATTTTTACTATTGTGTTATATATATTTTTAGATATTATTGGTTCGATAACTAATATTTCAAAAGAAAACAGCTTAAAAGCAAAAGCAGAAGAAGCGTTCAAAAACAAAGATTTTGAAACTTCAACTAAACTTTACAGCTATTTAATAGATTCCTTAAAAGTGCAAGATGAGCGTGCCGTATTGAATTTAGCTCATTCGCAATACAATACCAAAAACTTTGCAGAAGCTGCCAAAACGTACGAAAAAATGTATTTATCGAAAGAAAATAACATAAAATCGGTTGCAGCACATCAACTGGGTTTAATGGCTTTTAAAAACGATAACGACAAACCTAAAGCTCTTAGTTATTATAAAGATGCCTTGCGAGCCAATCCGAACAATGCCGATGCAAGATATAATTATGAGTTTTTGAAAAAGTTGATAGAAGCAAAACAAGATCCTAAAATGGATCAAAACAAAAAAGATGACCAGAAAAAAGAAGACGAAAAAAAGCAAGACCAAAATCAACAACAGCAACAAAACAAGCAGGGAGATAAAGACCAAAAAAATCAGGATCAAAAAAATAAAGACCAAAAAGGAGATAAAGGCAAAGACCAAAAAGACCAGCAAGGTAAAAACGGTGAAGACCAAAACAAAAAAGGAGAAAACGGAAAAGAACAAGGCAAAAACGGAGATAAAAAAGAAAATAAACCTGGCGATAAAGACGACAAAAACGGCTCAGACAAAGAAAATAAAGACGGAAAACAGTCGAAAGAAGAGGAAGCTAAAGCTAAAAATGATAAAAATGGGCAGCAATCTCAAAACGGAAAAGATGCTCAAAAACAAGGAAAAGAGGATGAAAATGGCTCTGCTCAAAAAGAAAAAAAGGATGGTAAACAAGGAAAAGACAAAATTGTGGCTAATCCAGAAGTGTTAGCAAAAATGGGGATGACAGACCAACGTGCCAAAACATTGCTCGATGCCATGAAAAGCAACGAAGTACAATATATTCAACAAAACAAAAGAGAATCGACCAAAAAAACAGGTGGAAAGGGCAAACCAGAATGGTAAAAAAGCTAAAGCTCAAAGTTTGCGGTATGCGAGATTCCGAAAACATAAACGCTATTTCTGCTTTTGATGTTGATTACTTGGGGTTTATTTTTTACCCAAAATCGAAACGCAATGCCGAAAATTTACTGGATAAAACGGTTTTTGATACGATTCCAAAACGAATTAAAAAAGTGGGAGTTTTTGTGAATGCCGACAAAACGTATATCGAACAAATGGCAGAAAAATTTCCGTTTGATGCACTGCAATTGCATGGCGATGAGTCTGTTGCGTATTGTACTTATTTCAAACCAAAATTTGAGATTATAAAAGTTTTTTCAGTTGATAACCACTTCGAATTCAGTAATTTAGAAGAATATCAATCGGTTGCCGATTATTTTTTGTTCGACACCAAAACCGAATTAAAAGGCGGAAGCGGACAAAAATTTGATTGGAATATTTTGGCTAATGTAAAAATCGGAAAACCATTTTTCTTGAGTGGAGGAATCTCGCTCGAAGATGTGCCAAAGATAAAAAAAATCATTTCAGAAAATCCATATTTATTTGCACTAGATGTAAACAGTAAATTTGAAATCGAGCCAGGATTAAAAAATAGTTCCCAAATCGAAAAATTGATAAAGGAACTAAATACCAAATAAACTAGTTTTTTTGAGCTTGTTTCATGCCATCTTCCACCATTTTATAAAACTGGTCGATTTTTGGTAATAATATAATGCGTGTTCTGCGATTACGTGCTTTGCCTTCGGTAGTTTCATTGCCTACAAGTGGCACAAATTGGCTTCTGCCTGCTGCAATTATGCGTTCGGGAGCAATACCTAAATCGTTTTGTAAAATTTTTACAATCGAAGTCGAACGCATCACACTCAAATCCCAATTATCGGCTATAAATTCGTTGGGTTTTACAGGCACATCATCAGTATGGCTTTCGACCATCAACTCAAAATCTGGTTTGTTTTTGGCAATAATACCCACTTTTGCTAACACATTTTTAGCTTTATCGCTCACTTTGTAGCTGCCACTTTGAAACAACATTTTATCGGCAATCGACACAAAAACCACACCTTTGTCCACATTTACTTCAATATCTGGGTCGTTCATATTTCCTAACGAACTTTTAATACTGGTTACCAAAGCAATTGTGATAGAATCTTTTTTGGTTAAAGCATCGTGCAGCGTTTTGATTCTGGTATCTTTTTCTTTGATACTTTCGAGCGATTTTTCTAAATTTTCGGCACCTTGTTTGGTCAAAGTTGTCATGTTGCCCACATTTGTAATCAATTGGTCGTTTGTTTTTCGCATATATTCCAACTGATCTTCCAGCGATTTGATTTTAGTTTCTGCCACAGCCAAGTTTTTTTCGCATGTGTTGGCACGCCAAAGCATTTTATCCGCATTTTCGGTTGCCGCTTTTTTCTCGGCATCCAACGCTTGATACTTTTTTTGCGACACACAAGCACCTACAAAAAGTGCCAAACCAGAGATTAAAACAATAGATTTTTTCATGAATTTTATACTTTTATTTATTGTAAACGAAACAAAGGTAGTGATATTATATTTTTTGAGGATAATTTTCGGATTTATAAAATCCTATAAATATTTTTTCAGAATTGTTTCTTTCTCTTTTGGAATAGTAGCAATTTCTATTTCTAAACTATTTATTTTGGCTTCTATTTTTTCAATTTCTGTAACTATTTTTTGTTGTTCGGAAAGTGTTTAAGGAATTTTTATATTGTTACTGAACATAAATGGCGACCATACTTCTTATTATATACTTCAATTAAATAGCCGTCATGAAAATTTCTATTCCAGACTAATTCAGTAACTCTAATGAAATAGTTATACCATTTTCTTTCCCCTAAAATTGTAGGATTGAGTTTGTTAGTTTCAACTGACTTTAGAATTTTAGCTTCAATAATACTCATGGATTTGTTACTTTGTAATGTTGATTTTTAATATAAGTTTCAACAGAATTAATGAACTCTTTTAAAAATATTTTAACGTTATCTTTTGCATCAACTAATTGAGAATAGGTAGAAATACTTCCAATTTCTGTAAATGTTTTTTCGCCATGAGCAAGCCAGTTCCTTTTGTTTTTAATGTCTACAAGGGATTGACCATGAATTCCCTTGTCATAAACACGATGAATGTTGCCAATTTCAATTTTCATTGATTTTGCAGTTTTAAATATCGCATCTGCATCTAACGACCCACCATAGCTGATTTCATTTGAAGCAAGTTCAATCGTGTTATTAAAAATTTGATTTGCTATATTCATGAAAGTTTCAATAATGGTTTCTTTCTTCTTTTTCTCATCATGTTTGTAAAGATTGTTCAGCCAATATTTTTGGACTTCTTCAATCATTTCAAAATATTTGACATTATTATCTGAAATAGAATCAAATATTGAAGTTATAGAGTTATAAATTGTGGATTCTATTAAGTTATAAAGCAGTAAATAAGCAGTCGATCTAAAAATATCTATCCTTGTTGAGTTAATTTTCAATTCAACGATAGACTCTTCTAAAATATCGGTTGCAGAAAGCTTAGGATTATCAAGCTCAATTACTTTTAAAACTTCATAAAACAATTCAATCTCAATAATACGCTTATCAAATTCAGCTTTAATTGTCATACGTCAATGATGTTAGATCTATCTTACCTAATAAACAATCCCTAACAAATTCTATTCTACCTACCACTTTACTTTTATTATTTGCAGCATCAGAGGTAGTCCATTGTTTGAATTCTTTGGTATCTAACCATGTTGTGTTTACAGCCGCTAAATTTGGGTTTACCCTTAATGCTAAATTGGCTCCAATAGAAATAGCTTCAAAACGAACTTTTGGAATTGATTTGGAACCAATTGATTTTCTAAATCCGTTTGGAATATTTTGTTCAATAAATTTAAGCGTTCTAGTAAGTTCTGATTGATACGTCTCCCTATTTTCAGGTGTGAAATTATTACCCTTTTCAATAACAAAGTCATCAAGAAAAATACTTGGTTTCTTTTTCTGTGTGTAATTTTGATATTCATTAGAGTATGTGAAAAAACGAGTTATTAACTCTTCTTTTTCTCCCCTCAATTTGTCATCATCTTTCTTTGAGCTAAACAATATTTTGAATTCAGGTAATTCGGTACACTGTAATATAAATGCATAAAAAAGGTTGCCAATAAATTTTCCTTTTCTAATTTCAGCAGGTTCTAATTTCTCTCCTCCTTCATTAACACGTCTAAAAATATCAGCCCTTACACCCTCATCCGTATTTTCGTTAATGATGTACAATTTTAATGATGTATTTAATAGTTTTCGTTTTCTTGATGTTTCAAGTAATTCAAATTTATAACCATTAAGGCTACTTAATTCTTCTAAGTCATTCAATATAAGTTTGTTATTCACAAAAGCACGCAATGAAGATAGTCTTTGTACTCCGTCTAATAATTCCATGTTTCCATCTTCATCAAGTTCAAAAGCAAACAACGGTTGTATAGGAACTCCCATGAAAATAGATTCTACAAATTTTGACTGCATGCTTTCTTGCCAAATAAAATTTCTTTGATATTGTGGTACAATCAAAATTGAAATTTCTTCATTTTCTAAATCTATTATCTCATTTTTTAGCTTGAATTTTTTCATTAACTCTCCAATAGAAAAGTCTGCAATTCGATAATTGTATTCTACCTGAATTTCCTTTATTTGAGCTTCGACTTCCTCTAATGAAGCTAACATTATTTCAGACATAACCATTCTCTTTTAAATGTTCCTTAATGCTTTTTGCCACTACTTGACCTAGTCTAACAGGTACTGCATTTCCTATTTGTCTTGCAATAACTGTACTATTAATTACTTCTATGTTTTCTGAGAATTGATAATTCAATGGAAAAGTTTGAAATAGTGCGGCTTCTCTTAAAGATATTGCACGATCTTGTTCTGGATGTCCAAATCTACCATTTCCATAACCTAAACATTGGGTAGTAATTGTTGGCGAAGGCTTTTCCCAAAGCATTCTCCCGTATACGCTAGGGTATGTTTTCCCACTTGTTTTTTTATGGCAAGTTAATTTTAAATCATCGTCCCAATCTTTCCAACTTCCACCATATGGTGTTGCCAACATTCTTTTTTTATTGATAGGTGATAATTTTCTACTGAAATGATATGAATCTTTTTTATCTTTCTCTCCATCTTTTATTTTAAGCAACTTACCGATAGTATCCTTTACTGTTACGTAATTATCTTTAGTATGAGTTTTAGGAATAAGTTTTATTTTGCCTAATTTAGAAGCTAGTAAAATTAATCTTTTTCTGCTCTGTGGAATGCCATAATCAGGACAGTTTACAACTTCATAATAAACGTGATACCCTAATGATGCAAGGTTCGAAATGAAGTCTTCAAAAACAGGGGCTTTTTTAAAGTTTAATAACTGAGCTACATTTTCCATTGAAACAATTTCTGGTTCAATTTCTTTAATTAAACGTGAAAATTCATATAATAGCATCCACTTGTTACTTTCTTTTTCTTTGTCTTTGAACATATAAGAGGAAAAATTCTGGCAAGGAGCGCAACCAACTAAAATTCTTATTTCACTATTATCAAACAATTTATTAATTTCAACAGAACTAATTTCAGAAATACTGTTGGAAATGAATTTAGCATTGTTGTTTTTCTCAAATGCAAACTTACAAGTAATATCAATATCAATACCCGCAACTACATTGAATTCTTCTTGAATAAAACCATGCGATAAGCCTCCAATTCCACAAAAAAGATCTACAACTTTTGATGTAATTGAACCCAAATTATAAGGTTTTGTCCATTTTTCAAATACCCCATTATCTTTAGTTAATTTGCTCCATTTATCATAAAAATCTTTTACATCGCCTGTTCTATAATCATCCTCAATTTTTACAATTTCATTTCTGTAAATAATTTCTTTTTCTTTTAATTCAGAAGCGTATAGCATGACAATATCTGCTTTGTTACTAAACTTGAAATATGTAAATAATTGCCCACCATCTTTTTTAATGTGAGTAAATTCTTTTTCAAATTCCTTTCCGTATGTTTTGCATTCTATCAACAAATATTCTGAACCATCCTCTCGAGTTACACATATATCTAATCTACCAGAAAAACCGTGACCAGCAGGATATACTTTTTCTAGTTGAATATTTTCGGGCTTATATCCTTTTATAAGTAATTTATCTACACATTCTAAAACAACCCAATCTTCTAGCTTAGTAATATTTTGATAATTTTTTTCATAAACTTTTATTTTCCCACCATAATTTATGACTTGTTTTTCTAAATCAATTTCTAAAAAATAATCGTTTTGGTAGCATTTTGTAAAAACACTAATTGCTCCCTCTTTTGGTAAAAATCCAATTTTTATGATTAATTCTTTGAAATTCACTCGATTTTATGTCGTTTTTACAATTATACAAAATTTTAATTAAGAAAAAATCAACATCGACATTGAATTTTATAAGAATATTTATCAATTATTATGAGTGAGTTTTAAACAATATAAAAAATGCTATTCTAGTTTATAATTCAATGCCATTTTTATTTTCATGTACGAGTAAGATTCTGGCAAAAGCGATTTGATTGGCGTTAGTTTATCTGCCCCAATTTCATTTGCAACTTTTTGAATGGCAATAATTTCTTCTTGTGTCATAAACGTAAAAATATCTAAATCACCTTTGGCTACAAAAAGTGCCAAATGTTGCTCAATGGTTGTAACCGAAAGATTACGAATTTCGGCTATTTCTTCAATCGTTTTTTTCTCATTATAAAGCCTAAAAGTTTCTGCAAAGGTATCGCCTTTAACAGTTTTGGCTTTTGGACTGCTTCCCGATTGTGTGTAGTTTTCAAATTTCAGTTCGGGTCTTTCTAATGTCAAACCATCAAACTCAATATTTCTAATTGAAACAAGTGTTTTTTTAATAAAATCGTGAAATTCTAGCGTTCTTTTTTCAAATTGTTTTACTTTTTTTTGTCCATGAATAATTACCACGATTTTATCAACTTTCAGTAATATATCATCATAAATGGCTTTACAAAAAAATGCAATTCCTTTTTCTAAGCGTTCTTTCAAAAATGCTTTTTCATAACTCGGTTCTGCTAAAATTTCTTTGAGTTGATTCGTAAATTTTTCGCCAATTTTTTTATATTCTTTGGCTTTGTGCAAGGATTCGGAAGCCAAAATACCAATTTGTTCGCTTTCGGGTACACGTTTGGTTTGGGTAAATTCTAAATAATTTTCTGCCTCATACGTCAACTTTTTCAATCCAAATGTTTTGAAAAGTTGGTTGAGCATATATTGTGGTTTTTCGTCAGCTAATATTTTAACAATCTGATTTTCAGGCGTATATTGTTCGCAATATGCTCTAATTCTTGGGTCGGTTTTGATACTTTGGGGATGCAAACGAGAAAGCAAAACCATGCCATCGAGCGAAGTGCAACGGCTGAGCGCAACATAAACCTGACCCGAAGCAAAGGCAGAACCTGCATCGATAGCAGCTTTTTTGAATGTCAAACCTTGACTTTTATGTATAGTAATTGCCCAAGCCAATCGGAGCGGATATTGTGTAAAACTGCCAATTTCTTTCTCTTCTATTTTGTCTTCTGCTGGGTTGAATTCGTAGCGAATATTTTGCCAAATCTCTTTTTCGATACTCATTTTTTTGCCCGAATCAGCCAAAGTAAGTGTAATTTCGTCTTTAGAAACAAAATCAATAGTTGCTAAAGTGCCATTTACATACCTTTTTTCAGGACTGGAATCGTTTTTTATAAACATTACTTTAGCTCCAGCTTTGAGTTGCAAACTGGTATCGGTCGGAAACGCTTTTTCCGAAAAATCGCCTTTTATTTCGGCTTCATAGGCAAAAAGTTGGCTATCGAGTTTTCCTAATTCTCTATAATTTATTTCGTCAGCTGGTCGATTATAGGCAGTTAAAATAATATGATCTTCGAGTTCTTCGCCACTTTTTGCCATAAAGCGTTCGTTTAATTGCTCAAAATCATCTTCGTCCATTTCGGCTTCTCGCACCCGATTGAGTAAGTTTATGAACTTTTGTTCGCTTTGGCGATAAATTGTTTTGAGTTCGATTTTTAATAAAGGTTGTTGCTCCAACACTTTGGAATTGAAAAAAAACGGACTTTGATAATACGATTGTAAAATTGCCCATTCCGAATCTTGGACCACAGGTGGAAGCTGAAACAAATCGCCAATAAAAAGCACTTGAACACCGCCAAAAGGTTGATTTTTGACATTTCTATAATGCCTCAACACTTCATCAATCACATCGAGCATATCGCAACGGAGCATACTGACTTCGTCAATTATCAACAATTCCAACTCTCGCAACAGCTCAATTTTGAGGTTGCTCATGCGGGTGTTTCTGAACAAACTATACCTATCGAGTGCCACATTTTGGTAGGCTGGCACATTATAATCGGGCAAAAAAGGTCTGCCACTAAGTTGGAAAAGCGAATGAACAGTCATGCCACCCGCATTGATGGCGGCAATACCTGTTGGAGCTGCAACAACTATATTTTTTGAACATGTTTTAACAATATGTCGCAAAAAAGTGGTTTTGCCAGTGCCTGCTTTTCCTGTCAAAAACAAATTGCGAGATGTGTTTTTAACAATATCTTCGGCTAATGAAAATAAATGGTTTTCAGACGATTGCATTACAATTTTAGTGTTTTTACAAATTTACTTTTGTTTCATAATTTGTTCACTAATTAATTGATAAATTTTTTGAATTTCGGGTTGTTGATTTAACAAATCCAAATGTTTTTGAACCGTTTTTGTGTCTTTTCTAATCGCAGGACCAGTTTGAGCATTTTCTGGACCAAGTTCTAATGCTTTTTCAATGGTTTCTCTAATCAAAGGTTTCAGAACATCAAAACTTAAATCTTCGTTTTCCAAAATTGTTTTGGCTTTAATAAGCATAAAATTCGTGAAATTACATGCAAAAACTGCTGCTAGATGTAGTTTTTTTCGGTCTTCGGAGTCGTAAAAACAGACATTTTCGCAAATCGAGAAAGCCAGTTTTTCGAGTGTTTTTTCTGTTTTAGTGTCAGAAGCTTCTATGCAAATAGGTATAGTTTTAAAATCAACAGGTTTTGATTTTGTAAAGGTTTGCAAGGGATAAAAAACGCCAATTTGGTTGGTATTAGCTGTCTCTAATTGGCTCATAGCCAGTGTGCCAGAAGTATGTACAACAATGGCATTTTCGGGAAAATAAGCTTGTTGTGCCACTTCACTTAAGGCATTATCAGGGACAGAAATTATAAATACCGAAGCTTGCGAAGCGGCAAAATCGAGCGAATCTGTGGCGTGAGCATCGTATAATTTTGAGCAAAGCTTTTTGGCATTTGCTATATTTCGACTATAAATTTCAGTAATTTTATTCCCACTTTTATCCAAAGCCTGAGCCAAGTGCCAAGCCACATTTCCCGAACCGATAATGGCTATTTTCATTTTTGAAAGTTTAAAAAAGTATAATTATTTTTAAAAACCACAAAATCATTATTCTTATAGGATAAACAAAACGTTTTATTGTTATATGTTATTGAATCAGACCGTAGTAATATGGTTGATAAAATATAATCACAGTTTAAAATTGGAGTTTTGTTTAATATAAACTTTGGTGTTGTTTGCTCAGACACATTTATATGTTCAATTTTAATATTATTGTTTTTACTTTTCAGTGTTTTAAAAATGGCATAATCCCATGCGTCTCCATCGATTTCTAAACCTATATTTTTTACATTCTTAGAAGCTAAAAAAGCGGATGCCGAATCTAAATTATTCATATAATCATCACCTTTTTTATTAAACATCATTTGGTTTCTTGTTAGATTAAATATTTTACGAGGTTTAAAAAATATTATTTTTGATTGGTTTTCAAGTAGATAAGTAATCGAACCCATTACCAATAAAGTTAAAATTATTACACTTGCATATCTATTGATTTTGTTCAAAATTATAGTTATAATAATTGTTGAAAGCATAAAAATTGGAAGGTGCAATCGGCTATGCCAAGGTTGCCATTTGAGGTAAATGCTAAAAAATATAGCAATACAAATTATTGATAATATAATCAAAAACTCAATTAAACTGGTTTTGAAATACTTTGCGAAAAAAAGTAAAAAAAATAAGCTAAATACAATCAATAAAAAATGAAAATAATTACCCGAATAATCTTCATCTCTATCAATATTGTAAGTAACTTCACTGCCCCAAGTTGTTTTTGGGTCATTAATTTCGATGTTTAATTTTTTGTGAAAATCATAAATTAAATTTTTATAAAAGTTTCCATTTTTTATAAAAATTTCACGATTGCCAAATAATCTTATGTTTGCTAAATGTATAAATGCATTTCTACTTAGGTTAGAAAATAACATATTTAAGCTAAATTCGGCATTTTTAAGCCATCCTCGCTCGGTTTCGGTGGCTCCTAGCACATGATTATAACTTTTATAATTCCTTATATAGTATGGTGATGCTATACACAATGACAACAAAGAAGTTAATAAACCTATCAAAATTGTTTTTTTGTAGTTTTTGAATAACATTGCTATAAAAAAAACTATTATACACGGTGGTAAATAAATATAGCACGTAGATTTTGTTACTATGCAAATACCTAAACATAATCCAAGCATAATTCCATTTTTAATTTCTAATTTATGGTATGATTTAATTAAATAATAAATAAAAAAAACTAGCAAAAACGCCATAGTTAATTCATTTTTAGTATTTGTGGCTTGCAAAATTGCCATTGGGATAGTTATTCCTACAATCAAAATCAGAATTTGTGTTTTCAAACTATAGCCTAATTCTTTGATAATTAGCGAAAGTGTTATGAGACAAGCTATCAATGAAACAAGTTGAACAATATTTAGAAAATAATCATTTCCAGATAAAATTAATATATGTAGCAGTAAATATTCTACCAATGGTGGATTATAAAGTTGCCTTGAGATATGCGTTGCATAATGTTCGATATGCTGATATTGTTGCCAATGAGCTACTCTTCCTAAATGATATGTCATCGAATCCCAATTATTTGGCGGACAATAAATGCATAGAAACGTTAAAATAAGCACAAAGCCCAAAAATATACACAAAATAATATTGTCAATTTTTGAAAATTGATATGAATTAAAATTAAGTTTTGAGTATAATTTTTGATAATTTTTATAAATAAATAAACAAATTACAAAACCTAAAAAAGCGTAATATAAACCTAAATTTGTGTAATTTAATCCTATAAAAAAACTTAAAAATTCAGTTGAAAAATAGGTTAGACTTAAAATACTTAGCCATGAAAACACAATGGATTGACGCCACCCAAAGTAAAGCTTAAAGATTATGATTAATCCCAAAAATAAAAACAATAAGAGTAATATTGGCATAAACTTATAGATTAATATTTATCTACATTTTCTAAAAATAAATACGGATAAACCCAATTATTTTTGACAATATTAATCCTACTTTCTCATTTAACCAAAAATAGGTAAATTGCGAAAAAATAAAAAAACACGTGATGTTAGACCGCATAGAAGAGGCAATTGAGGAAATTAAAAAAGGGAAAATTATTATCGTTGTTGATGACGAAGATCGTGAAAACGAAGGCGATATGATTTGTGCTGCCGAATGTGCCACTCCAGAAATTATTAATTTTATGACCAAAGAAGCTCGTGGTTTGATTTGCGTTTCGCTGACGGAACAGCGTTGCGATGAACTCGGACTTCAAATGATGGTTGGCAATAATACGTCTACCCACACCACACCTTTTACCGTTTCTGTCGATTTGTTGGGCTATGGTTGTACAACTGGTATTTCGGCTCAAGATCGTTCTAAAACGGTGATGGCATTGGTAAATCCAAATACTAAAAACGATGAATTGGGTAAGCCTGGGCATATTTTTCCGCTAAAAGCCAAAAGTGGTGGCGTGCTTCGCAGAACAGGGCATACCGAAGCCACTATGGATTTTGCTCGTTTGGCGGGTTTCAAACCGGCTGGCGTTTTGGTAGAGGTTTTGAAAGAAGATGGCGAAATGGCTCGATTGCCAGATTTACGAAAAATCGCCAATAAATTTGGCATGAAACTGGTGTCTATCAAAGATTTAATTGAATATAGACTAACACATGAATCGCTTATAAAAAGAGAAATTGCGGTTCAAATGCCAACAGAATGGGGAAATTTTGAACTTATAGCTTTTAAACAAATCAACACAAACGAAGAGCATTTGGCTCTTGTAAAAGGCACTTGGGAAGCAAACGAACCAGTTTTGGTGCGTGTGCATAGCTCGTGTGTAACAGGCGATATTTTTGGCTCGGCTCGTTGCGATTGTGGCGAACAGCTGCATGCTGCAATGGAAATGGTTGAGAAAGAAGGCAAAGGTGTGGTGTTGTATATGAACCAAGAAGGTAGAGGAATTGGACTTTTAAACAAACTAAAAGCCTATAAATTGCAAGAAATGGGACTCGACACCGTGGAAGCAAATTTACAATTGGGTTTTGATATGGACGAACGTGATTATGGCGTTGGTGCTCAAATTTTGAGAGATTTAGGTATTTGTAAACTAAAATTGATTTCAAACAACCCCAAAAAGCGTGTTGGTTTGATGGGCTATGGACTAGAAATTATCGAAAATGTGGCTTTAGAAATCAAACCCAATATTCACAACCAAAAATATTTGGAAACAAAACGTGATAAATTGGGACATACGATTTTGAAAAAGAAAAAAAAGTAAATCATATTCTTACTTTCAAAAAATCAACCAATATATCTAATGATTTTTCAAAATTTTGATGATTGGGAATAATCAAATCGCACGTTTCGATATACGGTTCAATGTATTTTTTGTATCCTGGAGCAACATGATGTTCGATATAATATAAGGTTTCTTTTATTGGATAATTTCTTTCTATTAAATCTCGCATCAATCTGCGTTTTATACGTAAGTGTTCTTGCGTATCGATGAAAATTTTGAGGTCAAAAAATGCATTCAGTGCGTCAAAATGATAGATAAAAACACCTTCGATGATAATTATCGGACGTTTTTCTACTATTATTTTCTTGGGGATAATAGTAGGATTATTGAAATTATATTCCATTAATTCTAGTTTTTCGCCTAGTAAAAGTTTGTTTATATCATTTATAAAACGCTCACTATCAATGGCTGAAGGTAAATCATAATTTTCTATTCCGTTTTCGTCTTTTGTTTGTTGCGAAATAGGTTTATAATAATTGTCCATCAAAACCAATGCAACACTTTCTTTGCCAAGTTTAGTTTCAAGTTGGTTTACAAAAGTGGTTTTTCCAGAGCCACTTCCACCGCAAACGCCTATTATATACGATTTATTTATCATATTATTCAAGTCGTTTTTGGAACAAACCATAAACCCAAACACCAGCCAAAGCACTCAAAAAAGCCACAATTATGACACTATATCCACTTCCAATTAATGCATAAAGTGGACCCGGACAAGCACCCGTAAATGCCCAGCCTATTCCAAAAAGTAATCCACCAATTACAGTTCCTTTATTTAATCGTTTTGGACTAAATATTACTTTTTCGCCATCAATAGTTTTGATATTATATTTTTTGATTATAAAAACCGAAACTGCTCCAACAAAAACTGCCGAACCAATGATGCCATACATGTGAAACGACTGAAATCGAAACATTTCTTGAATTCTAAACCAAGAAATAACTTCAGCTTTTACAAAAATTACACCTAAAAAAATACCAGAAATTAAATATTTTATGTTTTTCATTTTTATAAATTATTCAAAAATCAATGGAAATAAAATATGTGTCGAAAAAATGCCACCAATCATAAAACAAATTGTGGCAACCAAAGAAGATAATTGCAAATTAGAAAGTCCCATAATGGAATGACCAGATGTGCAACCATTTGCATATCGTGTGCCAAAACCAACCAAAAACCCACCCAAAATCACAAAAATAAACCCATTTAGCGTTAATAAATTTTGCCAACTAAAAAGTTGTTTTGGTGCCAAACCTTCAAAATTTGTGATGCCAAACTCTGCCAAATCTATTTTTGTTTGTTCAGAAATCATTATTTCAGAGCCATCAGAAATAAAATTTGAAGCCAAAAATGCACCTATAATTATGCCAGAAACAAAAAACAAATTCCATATTTCTGATTTCCAATTATATTGAAAATAAGGAATTTTTGCTGGTACACACATTGCACATATCTGCCTTAAAGTAGAAGATATTCCAAAACTTTTATTGCCAATTAACAATAAAAAAGGCACTATTAATCCCAAAAGCGGACCAGCAGTATACCATGCCCACGCTTTTAAAAACACTTCCATTTGATATTTTTTAAACGTTGTTTTTTGTAAAATATTTTAATTAATCTTGAACTGCAAATACACTTTCTTGAGCTTCTAATAAACTTTTATAAAGTCCATTTTGTTTTTGTGCCAATTCTGTGTGCGTACCTTGTTCAACAATTTCGCCATTATTTAAAACCAATATTTTATCAACATTTTGAATAGTTGATAATCGATGGGCAATAATAATGGTGGTTCGATTTTGCATCAAATTATTTAAAGCATCTTGAACAACTTTTTCAGATGCGGTATCGAGCGAACTTGTGGCTTCATCTAAAATCAAAATAGGTGGATTTTTTAAAATTGCTCTTGCAATGGCTATACGTTGGCGTTGTCCACCCGAAAGTTTTATCCCTCGTTCGCCTACTAAGGTTTGCATGCCATCAGGAAAACGTTCAATAAATTCCATCGCATTAGCCTGTTGAGCAGCATCAATGATTTCTTGGTCTGTGGCATTTATTTTTCCATATGCAATATTTTCTTTGATTGTTCCGCCAAAAAGCATTATTTCTTGCGGTACCAAACCAATATTTGTACGCAAATCAAGTATTTCAATGGTATTTATAGCAGCATCATCAATCGTTATTTTACCTTTATTATGGCAATGAAATCGCAATAAAAGTTGAGAAATAGTTGATTTTCCAGCACCACTTTGTCCAACAAAAGCAACTTTTTGTCCAGGCAAAATCTCAAAACTAAGCGATTTTAAAACCATAATTTCTGGACGAGCTGGATAATAAAATTCTACTTCTTCAAAATTTATTTTACCTGAAAAAATAACATTTTTTGATTCAGAATAATCTTTAGTTTCTAATTGTTCTTCTAAAAGCTCTGAAATTCTTTCAGATGCGCCAACAGTTTTTTGCAGCTGACTATACACATCGCCTAGCCCTGCAACCGATGCGCCAATAAAAGAAGTATATAAAATAAAAGAAGTTAAATCACCTACCGAAAGCTGATTTTGAGCCACCAAACCTGCCCCATACCACATCACTAAAACTATTCCTCCAAAAACTGCAAAAATGATAAAAGATATAAAACCGCCTCTATTTCTAGCTGTTTTTAACGCACTTTTTATCACATTATCCAAAGAACTTGCATAGCGATTGGATTCAAATTTTTCGTTTGTAAATGTTTTTACAGCCTGAATATTTTGTAGAGTTTCTTCTACTATCACATTTGTAACTGCCAATTCTTCTTGTGTCTTTTTTGATTGTTTGCGGATAGATTTACCAAAATACATGGCACTTAAAACTATAAATGGAAAAGTAAGCAGCATAAATACCGTAAGTTTTGGCGAAGTATAAAGCAAAATGCCTGAACCAACAAAAAGCACTGATAAACCTCTAAAAAATTCGGCTAAAGTAAACGAAAGCACATCAGAAAGCTGCGACACATCAGCACTTATTCTACTTGTGATTTCGCCAACTCTATTTTTTTCAAAAAATGTCATTGGTAAGCATACAAGTCTGTTATACAACGATTTACGTATATCCGACATGGTATATTCACTTACTTTTGTGAAAAAATATATCCGTAAAAACGAAAATATAGATTGAAAAACCAAAACCACAAGTAGTAATAATGTAATAGTATTTATACTAAATATTTCTGCCGATTTTCCAAGTGCTGCGTCAATAAGTTTTCCCATAAAATATGGAAAAATGAGCATGGTTGAACTCGATAAAAACAAGAAAATTGAACCGAAAATAAAATACCATTTATAAGGATAGATAAATTTGAAAAGTGATGCTGGTTTTTTTAATCTATCGCCAGTAATTTTCTTCTTGTCGATTTCTTCGACTATGCGTTTTTCGCCAAACTGTTTTGCCATAATGCAAAATTAACACATTGATAATCACTTTTTAAATTAAAAATAAAACTCTTTTTTTGTTTTTTCAAAATAAACGATATATTTGTTCATATCTTACACAGTATAACTATTTTAAGATTTAAAAACTTTTAAATATGCAAAGAGAACAGGACTTCAGACATTTTTACAAATCAGACATTTCTCACTCACTTGTCTACACCGAAAAAGAACGAAAAAGTATCGTTACTAAAATCATTATTAGTATAGTGCTACCGCTAGTGTTAGCTCCTTTGTTGGTAATAATGTGGAGAATTTATTTTAATGAATTATTATTGGTTCCCGCTCTTTTATTGATAATTGGAAGTCCAATTTATATTAATCGCTTATTTGGCGACACTTTATTTTACAAAAATTTTAAACGAAAGATTATTGGTAAAATAATAAAATACATCAATCCAACGCTAGAGTATGATAATCTTCAAAAAGTAGATGATGTTGAATACGATAATTCAAAGTTTTTTGAAAACACAAACACTATATTATATGGCGATGATCACGTTTCGGGTGTAATTAATGAAGTTAGGATTGAGTTTTCGGAATTTTTGGCTGAATATAAAAGTGAAGCCGATAAAAAAGAACATGGAACAAAATTTCAGTTTAGAGGTTTGTTTTTGCTTGGTGAGTTTAGAAAAAACTTTCCTTGCGAATTAGTAGTAAAAACTTCTACTTTAGATTTGCCAGGTGCTCAGCCAGTTGGAGTTGATGCAGCATTTAATAAACTATTCAAAACAAAAGTTTTTACTAATCCAGAAAACTTAGATCAAGTATTGACTTTGGGAATGAAAAATCTTATAACTAGACTTCACGAACAAATCCATAATGATTTTATGGTTTCGTTTGCCGACAATAGAATTTATATTGGAATCTATCATGATGAAGATTTGTTTGAGCCAACATTGTTTCAAAGCATGAATAATTACGATAAAATGAAAGGTTTTTTTGACGATTTATTCTTCCCGATTTTGTTTATTGAAGATGCCACGAAAGAGCTTTCAAAATAAAATCTTAAAAACCTTTGCACAAAAATGACCCATTCAACAGAATGGGTTTGTTGTATGTAATACCCTCAACACTTCCTCCAGCACCAACTAAAATAGCTTCGCCAGCTGCTGTATCCCATTCCATTGTCGGACCTTCTCTATAATATATATCAGCTTTACCTTCGGCTATAAGGCAAAATTTGAGCGAACTACCCATTGCAACATGACTTGTGATTGGATAATCAGACAGCACATTTTTATCTCCAGACGATGCATGGGAGCTAGAACCAACTGCAATTAATTCTATGCGTTTGTTGCTAACCTTTAGCTGGCTTTTTGTATTGTTTCGCAAAACAAAAGCACCATTTTTATCTGCAAAATATACTTCGCCAGAAACAGGAACTTGTATAACTCCTAAAACAGGAACTCCATTTTCTATTAAAGCAATATTGACAGTAAATTGCCCATTTCGTTTCACAAA
>RDZG01000013.1 GCA_004293915.1 Bacteroidota bacterium
ACTCCATTTGTTAGTTTAGACAAAAAAAACAAAGACTTCAATCTATCTCTAAAATGATATTTTTGATTCTCTTCATACACACTTTTTAGGATACTACCTATAATTCCGTGTGTTGCAATTACTAAAGTTTTTTGTTTGGAAGTCGTATCCCAAAACGAAAATAGTCTATATGCTTTGTTATTATACAATGTTCTAAACTCCCATATATTGTCATTTAATTTTTTAAATAATTCAATATCATTTGTAATTTGAGCTTTTTTAATGTTAAAATATTTTTTTTCTCTTGTTTTATTGTCAAGATTCTCTAAAAAATCTGTTGCATCAGGCAATAAATCTATTTCAAAATTTATTTTATTCAAGCTATAATTATTTCTAAAACAAAAATAGAAGTTTCCTGATTAGGAAACAATATTTTGAATTGTTTTTTATTTTATCTCTGTACATTGAGTAAGTTTCTAGATATAAGGGAAATTTTTAATACTTAAAAATTTACTTTTTTATTTATCTCCATAATCAAAACGACTTACTTTTAAAATACCATTTACATTAGATAGTTTTTCCATTAAATGATCCAAATGTTTGGTATCGTTAACATAAACGATGATTTTGCCCGTAAAAATTCCATCATCTGAATCAACCGTTATCGAACGCATATTTACTTTTAATTCGGTAGAAATGATAATCGTTATGTCGTTTATAATACCAACTCGGTCTGTTCCTTCAATAAAAATACCAGCCGGAAAAGCCAATTCTTTTTGCGAAGTCCATCGGGCTTTTATGATGCGATAACCGAACTTTGACATCAATTCGATGGCATTTGGGCAAGTGGTTCGGTGTATTTTTATACCTTCGCTCACAGTTACAAACCCAAAAACATTGTCGCCAGAAATTGGATTGCAGCACGAAGCAAGGTTATAATCAATTTTTTCCATGTCCTCGCCAATGAGGAGCATATCAGTTTTTTCGCCTTTTATTTTTGATATTTCTCTTACAAAATCTTTTTTATCTGTAATTGTTGGTTGCTGTTCTTCTTTAAAAGTTGGTTTATCAAAATCCATCATATGCGAAAGGTCGATTTGATGTTTTGCAACTTTAGAAAACAATTCAATAGCACTTTTTTCGCCATAAAAATCCATCAATTTGCGTTGAATTTCGTCTGTAAGTTCGATTTTGGCGTGTTTGAGCTTGCGAGCCACAATTTCTTTTCCGTCATCGGCTAAAGTACGAAGCGAATCTTTGAGTGCTTCACGAATTTTGCCTTTCGATTTGCTTGTAAATACAAATTTGAGCCAATCTTCCGAAGGTTTTTGTTTTACAGAAGTTAGAATTTCGACTTGGTCGCCATTTGAAAGTACATAACTCAACGGCACCAATTTCTGATTTACTTTTGCACCAATACACCTGGCTCCAATTTGAGAATGGATTTCAAACGCAAAATCTAAAGCAGTTGAACCTGCTGGCATAGGTTTAAGTTCGCCTTTTGGAGTAAAAATAAAAATCTCTTCTTTAAATAAATTTGCTCTAAAATTATCTACAAAATCTAAGGCTGGTGCATCGTTGTTTTCCAAAACCTCACGTACTCGAGATAGCCATTGTTCTAAACCGGCTTCGGCATTCGATACATCGCCTTCTTTGTATTTCCAATGTGCTGCATAGCCTTTTTCGGCAATATCGTCCATCCTTTCGGTACGAATTTGTACTTCAACCCATTGTCCCAAACTCGACATAATTGTGGTATGTAAAGATTCGTAACCATTTGAGCGTGGGGTACTTATCCAATCTCGCAATCGGTCGGGGTTTGGTTTATAAAAATCGGTAATGATAGAATAAACTTTCCAACAAGCTGCTTTTTCTTCATCAGTTTTTAAATCATGAACAATAATCCGAATGGCAAATAAATCATATACTTTTTCAAAAGGTGTATTTTGATTTTTGATTTTATTATAAATCGAAAAAATAGATTTGGGTCTGCCTTTGATTGTAATATTAAAACCCGATTTTTTGATTTCGGCTTCGATTGGAGCAATAAAATCGCTTATAAATTTATTTCTTGCAGCTTTTGTTTGTTTTAATTTTAAGGCAATTCCTCGGTATTCTGGCGGTTCGGTGTATTTCAAAAACAAATCTTCCATTTCGGATTTTATGGCATACAATCCAAGTCGGTGTGCCAAAGGAGCATACAAAAACATGGTTTCTGATGCAATTTTGAGTTGTTTATCGCTCGACATACTATCGAGTGTGCGCATATTGTGCAACCTATCAGCCAATTTTACCAAAATTACTCGCACATCATACGAAAGTGTAAGCAACATTTTTCTAAAATTTTCGGCTTGTTGTGAGCTTCCATGCTCAAAAACTCCCGAAATTTTGGTTAATCCATCTATAATTTTTGCAACTCTTTCGCCAAAAAGCGATTCAATATCTTTGAGTTTGTAATGACTATCCTCTACTACATCATGCAGCAATGCAGCAACTATACTTGTTGTGCCAAGTCCAATTTCATCAACACAAATTTGAGCAACAGCAATGGGGTGAAAAATATAAGGCTCTCCCGATTTTCTGCGCATATCTTGATGAGCATCCATCGACATGGCAAATGCCTTTTTGATGATTTTGGCATCATCACCCTTCAACAGTGGTTTGGCATTTTTTAACAACTGTTTATAGCGTTTCAAAATTTCTTTACGCTCTGCAATAAGGTCGATTTGTGGCGCTTCTGCTATCATGGTGTTAATATATTGACAACAATACGAAATAGCAATAAGTTTATTTAAAAAATATAAAAATTGTGGTTGTTTGCTGTTTTTTTAATATTACAATATGTAAAATGTATTTTGAAGTTTTACTAAACTAAATTTTAGCCACGAATACACGAAAAAAACTAAAACTTAGTGAATTAGTGGCTCAGAAATATTTAGAATTGAAATATGATTATTTAACCAATCCTTTGCTTTTGTGATACGAAACAAGCAATTCTAAAGGTGCTTGCACAATAGTACTAACAGTAGCATTTCTAGATTTTGCCACTTCAAGCAAAATATCTTTGCAATAATGTGCCACTGAGCCTACAAAGCCAATATTGTATTTTTGAAAGTCCGTATATTTACAAATGGTGTTATCAAACTGTGCTTCAAAACTGCGTTTTACTAAGTTGTAAATATATTCGTCAGCAATATTTTCAGTTATAAATGGCATAAAAGATGCCAAATAACGACTAGGAAAAGGTTTTAAATATACACCATCCAAAATTTCTTTGGTACGATCTGTATATTTGATTTCAAATTTTTCGTGGATATGTTTTGGCATGGCTTTTCGGATATAATCGGCTACCAAAAGTTTACCATTATAGCCACCACTACCTTCGTCACCCATAAAAAGTCCGAGCGAATGCACATTCCAAACTACATCTTTTCCATTATACAAACACGAATTAGAACCTGTACCTGCAATACAAGCAATGCCTGGCTCATCGCCAAATAAGGCTCTTGCCGCAGCCAACAAATCGTGGTTTACATTTATTTCTGTATCGGGAAACACACGTTTCATGCCTTTTACAACGACATCTCTTTGGGCTTGAAGCTCACAACCCGCACCATAGAAATAAATTCCATCAACCTTTGTTCCAAAACTCAAATTTGGAATCAACGATTCAGAAAGGTTATTATAAATATCATCAGCAGTTTGATAATACGGATTCATTCCGATGGTTTTGTATTCAAATTTATTGTCGCTTTTATCTACAAACAACCAGCTTGTTTTTGTTGTGCCACTTTCTACAATTGCAATCATTTACGTTTTTTATTAATATTTTTTAAATCAGTTTACCTATTGGTTTAAATTTTTCGAAAACTTTTTCAGTATGCGGAGCATCTTTTAACTCCAAAGTTAAATCTTGCCCAGCCCAATGTTCATAATGCTTACCGTTTCGCCACAGCCTAGAATCGGTCATATCATAAATCAACCCTTTGAAAGCACACCAAATTTGAGGTTTGTCTAGACCATTTCTCAATGCCAATTGAGCTTTAGTAAAAACAGGCAATGTTTCAGGTTCTGGTATATGCAACGATTATGCTGTAAGTTTTCGGATGCAAAAGTATGATTTTGTATAGGATTTTACAACATTGTATTGAAATATTCGCAGAATTTGGGATTTGAGAGTATTAATTATGGTTTTTAAAACTTTTCATAAGTCAAATGATTGGCTAATATTCCACTTGGTGTTTTTGCTTTTTTGTCTAAAATTTCTGTGTTTGCAAAAACTATAAAATTGTCTTTAGCTCTTGATACTGCAACATTTAGCATATTAGGTTTATTGTCTCTGTCAAAAAACATAGTCCCAGAATCACCTTTTCCATATACCATTGAAAATATAACTATTGACATTTCTGCACCTTGAAATGCGTGCACTGTACCTACTTTAATATTACTTAAACCTGCTTCTTTAAGTGCTGATTTTATTCTGTTTTTCTGACCTGTAAAGGGTGTAATTATACCAATTGAGTTTTCAAAATCCTTATACTTAGATTGTATTTTACTTTTATTTGTTATTAACCAATATACAATTGCTTCAACTTCATTTTGATTATGTCGGCTTGAATTTGAAGTACTTGAATTTCCATTAACATGAATACAATACATTGGAGGAAATAATAAATCATCTTTAGCTTTTCCTTTAAGCGGAATTAATTGTCCATTATAAGCCAAAACATTGCAATAATTTATAATTTCGTCATAACATCTTCTATGCTCCACTAAAATCACACCTTTTTCTGAAATTCCTTTTTCTTTGAAATTACAAGCATTTTGAGCCATTTTCATTATGCTACCTGTGGAAGAAAGAAATCCTTTTGGGTCAAATTCTTTTTCATAAACTAAATCATCATAATTTTTTATGAGGTCGCATTTTTTTAAATTACCAATGTCAATTTTGTTTGAAATATTCCAAACTGGTTCAATTTGTTTAACATCTCCAACTATTAAGGCTTGTTTAGCAAGTGCGAAAGTTGCAATACCAACTTCTGGAGAAACCTGCCCAGCTTCATCTACTATTAATAAATCTATGAAGTCAAAAAGTGGTGGGGTGTCAAAAATGTTTTTCCCATCATCGTCTTTTTTTAAAAACTTAAAAGAACTAAAAAATTTGGGAGCCATGTAAAAAGTACTTACAAAGCAAGGTGTAAGCATTGCTTGTCTTTGCCATCTATTTTTTGTTGCGTCTTCGCCTTTTTTATCAAAATTCACATCTGCTAAATCTTGTTCGAGTTTTATTAAATATTCTCCTTCCCAATAATGTAATGCTAATTGAAATGCTTTATGCCTTAATGAAACATCTAATTCGTCATAAAAACAATTTGGTTCCGATTTGTTTTTGATTTTTAATAATTCAAAATCCCAATACTCTTCCTCCGTTTTAGGAGGATTGCCTTTTATTGAATTTTGAGTTTTCCAATTTTTCCAATTTTCAATTTTTTCGGTTATCGTTTTTGCAAGTTTAATTTTACTATCTACTTTTTCAAGTATACTACTTTTTGAAAATATAAATTCATTTGATACCTCAATTAATGAATCTCTTAAAATTATTTTTATTTCAGAGGCTCTATTCTCTAAAGTAGATTTAAAACCTAAAAAACAAAATACTTTCTTAAAAAATGGTTCGTTATTAAAATAGATTATGATTTTTTGCTCAATACTTTTTAAGGTTTCAATATCATTAATAAACTTAACCTCATTTAAAACATTACTGGTATAATATTTAGAGGAATTTGAATTTGGAATTAAATAAGTGGTCAAAAATACTTTTTCAACTTTAATATAATCGTTCCACTTTACAGAAGCATCATTAAGAATTGATTGTATTTCAATTATTTCTTTTTGAAGTTTTTTAGTAGAATCTTTTATTTTTAAAATTTGTGTACCAAAATACTGTATACTTTTATCCACAAATACTTTTTTTGATTTTTGTAAATAATCGTAATTCTCAACATCTTTAAAAATTCCTATGCTATTATCTTTATCCCTAAAATTCCACTTTTTTTCTTCCCATTCTTTTATTTTTTGTTCTTTATTGCTCGATATTGAAGCTAAATATGTTGCGTAACCTTCAACATTATCCAACCATCTTCCTTGTAGTTTTCCAGTTTTTGTATTTGATTTAGAAAAACTATCAATAATATTAGTAACAGCTTGATTATTTGTAGAACAAGCAAGTATTATTGGAGCATTATTACCAATAATAGCACTTTCAACAAATTTGTTTGCAACAATACTTTGCAGTAAAGTGGTTTTTCCTGTGCCAGGAGGTCCATTAACGGCAAAAACCTTTTCATTTGTTTGTAAGTAAGTGTTTAGGCTTTTTCTTTGTGATATTGAAATGGCAAATTCAAATCCCATTTGCCCTAAATGCAAAGAATTTGAGTTTATTAAATCTTGTACAGCTAATGGCGTTTTTTGATTAGAATTTTTTAAAGTAATAAATGACTTTAGTAGTGCAGGTGTATTCTTTTGTTTAAGAATATTTTGATAAAGATGAATTATTCCAATAACTGCATTTATATCTTCGTCAGGTATTAGGATAATTGCATTTTTTATTGTTTCATATCCTTGTGTCGAATAAGTTTCAATTTCTTGATTTATAGCTTTCTTGAAAACGTCTTTCACATATTCAATATAATCTAAATAATTAGAGTATTCTACATTGCCAATTGCAGTTGCTTTGTCTATATTTTCTACTGAACTAAAAATAAATTCTGTTCTTTCGTCAGCAATAGGGTCTAAATATTTTCTTTGAAAAATAGGAAAAGTTTCTTTAGGTATTTTCAGTACGCCTTTTCTGTCTATTTGTGCAAAAAACCAAAATGGAAACTTCGGTTTTTTGTCTTTCAATAAAACTAAATTTTCTGTAGTTGGCTTTATTTTTATTGGTGAAATGACGATTTGAAGTTCATTTAATGAAATCCAATTTTCGTTTTCCTTATCTGAAATGCCTTTCTTTTTGTTTATTCTGCTTTCTTCAAAGTCTATAAGTTTATTTACTTTTTCAAGTTCAGAAATTAGCGGACTTTCCATTTTGAAGTTTTCAAATTCAAAATGTTGTAGTTTTTCAATCTCAATGTCTGCTTTTATTGAGTCTGATAGGCTTTTCTTCCAATAGGACAACCATTTTTTATCTTCCATTCTTTATTTTCAATTACTTTCTTTGGTTCTATTAGCATATAGCTAGATTTCGATTTTCAAATCTCTAAAATAAATTTATTACAGTTTTAAAAAAATCATAATCTTTTTGATATTTAAAACTTTCAACTTACCTTTTCTTCCTTTGTCCATTTTCGTCCAAATACAATGGCAAGGTTATCAAAATCGTGTCCAGCATTATTTTTTGAAACATTGTCCAAAATTATTTCTTTTACCGTTTTTCCAAATGGAATGGTATTGTCTTTCAAATCGGTAAAATGTCCTATAACTAATGCTTTAAGATTTGATAGTTTATTTGCTCGTTCTAAGTGATTTATCATTCTATCTATATGATAAAAATATTCGTCAATATCTTCTAAAAACAAAATTTTGTTTGTCGTATCAAAATCTGATTTTGTTCCAATTAAATTATGGACAATAGATAAATTTCCACCAACAATTTCGGCTTCGGGAAGTGTATAACGTTGTGGATAAGTTATGTTTTTGTTGAAAAGTGCTTCTTTTAGCGATTCGATTGATGGTTGAGCTTTTGGGTTTTCAAAAAGTATGGGCATAATTGCATGAATAGAACAATAGCCCATGTTTTGCAAATGACAATGCAAAACCGTTACATCACTAAAACCTACAATCCACTTTGGATTTTTTTTAAATCCTGTAAAATCAATGTGGTCAATTATTCTTGCAGTCCCGTATCCACCTCTTGCACACACAATGGCTTCGATTTCTGGATTGTCTAATGCCCATTGCAAATCTGAAATACGTTCGGCATCGGTACCAGCAAATTGATTATCAACTTGATACAAGTTTTTTCCTTCTACAACCTCCAAACCCCAAGACTGAAAAACCGAAATGGCAAATTTCATTTCTTGCACCGAAACTTTTCGAGCTGTTGAAATCAATGCAATTTTACTTCCCGTTTTTAATAATTTTGGTTCAATCATTGGCTTGATTGTGGTTTTAAATGCTAAACAGATTTATTCTGCCTTTGGCAAATCCGAAATAATTTTATCGGCTACACGTTGCATATTATCTGCCAATATTTTTTGAATTTGATTGGTATTTGAGTTGTAGTCGATATAAATTCTATTTCCAGCAATTTGTTTTCCGGTTTTATCAAATATAGAATAATGAATCGTAAACCCACGTTCGTAATTCATGGTGGCTCGATCTAAGCAATTTTCGTAATTTGTTTTTACCTCAAATTGATTTACAAAAACATAATAATCAATAAAATATTTGTTGTTGAAATAGGTATAAAAATCTTGGTTTCTGACTTTTACACCAAAATATTTTTTTGCATCAGTTGCTAAAGCTGCTCTCGAATTTTCACCAATATTTATGGAAATCGCCTTTTTTTGCTCTTTTCCCAAATTATTTGTACTTGCAGTGGCTTGCTGATTTGGACTATTTAACACATCTTGATAACTGTAGCTCACCGAGTTGTAAACACGATTCAAATCTGTGATCGAATCTTTGGCTTTACCGCCTAGCAAATGTATGGTTTCGTAGCCTGGTGGTTCGAGTAAGGCATTTAGTCGTCTGCGAAAAGCTTGTCGAACTTTTACACGATTCATTTTTGAGCCTGCAGCAATTTCGTCATCAGCATCAGAAAAATATAAATACGGATCAAAAGGCACAACTAATAATTTCTTTTTTTGATTTGAATATTCTATGGGTGTTAGCGGAACATTATCAGCATCCGATTCATCTTTTTCAAATGTTGGATTTGGAATTTGTGGTTGTGGCTCGGGCTTAGTTTCGGTTTTTGGCTGCTCTTTTTTGGGTTCAGTATTTTTAGAAACCGCTGTATTTGAGGCTGTTGGTTTTGCTTTTATCAACTCATTTACAATTATTTTTTGCCCAGCTTTTAGCTGTACTTTATTTATTTTCAATAATTCATCAACACTGATATTATATTTTTTTGATAGCGAAGAATACGTTTCGCCATTTTGAATCGTATGTAAAACGCCATTTTCGGTAAGTGTATCTTCGTTTGATGTTTTTGATTGTGTTGGATTTACTACTTTTGCATTTTCTGATGGTTTTGGGGCAGCATTTATTTCTGGATTATATGGAATATTAATCACTTGCCCTGTTTTCAAACCAAATTCTAATTCTGGATTGATGTCCATCAAATCCGAAAGCGAAGTTTTATATTTTGTTGAAATACGATAAATAGTTTCTCCAGGCGAAACCATATAGCGTAAATGAAATTTTCCATTTATTTTAGTGATTCCGACCGAATCTTGCACATTAGCCAAAAGTTTAACAATCGAAACAATGGTTACAACAACGGTTAATAACAATATTTTTTTCATCGCTTAAGTAGCCTCAAAACCGAGGCGAGTTTTGTTGTTTTAAATAATTGATGCAATTTACATTTTTGTAATTTTTAAAATTGATACTGTTGATAAGTCATTTTTTTGGACATTGTTTTCAAATCCATTATTTTTACAAATCTTTTAACTTAATGTTTCATAAACACACCGAATGAAACTATTGAAAAAACGTATATTTTGTCGGTGTTAGCTAAACATAAATTGTGTTCGCATACTTGGAAAGTAACTCAGAAACCATCGTAAACAACTGGAAATCAGAAGGTTTGTATTGGAAAGTGGGAAAACACTTTCTAAAATTGAGCTTTGTTATTCTACTTACGGTAAACTAAATGCCGATAAATCGAATGTGGTTTGGGTTTGCCATGCTTTAACAGGCGATTCAAATGTGTTTTCGTGGTGGGGACAGCTTTTTGGTGAACAAAAATTATATAATCCAGAAGAACATTTTGTAATTTGTGTCAATGTTTTGGGTTCGTGCTATGGTTCTACTGGACCATTATCTATAAATCCAGCTACAAACACACCTTATTTTCATGATTTTCCAGAAATTTCGATGCGAGATATTGTGGCAAGTTTTGAGTTGCTTCGCAATCATTTGGTAATCAATAAAATACACACATGTATTGGTGGATCGCTTGGCGGACAACAAGCCTTAGAGTGGGCAGTTTCAAATCCAGATTTAATCGAAAATTTGATTTTGATGGCTACCAATGCACGCACTTCACCTTGGGGAATTGCCCTAAACGAAACCCAACGCATGGCAATTTGTGCCGATGAAACGTGGAAAAACCAAAACGAAAATGCAGGATTAAATGGCTTGAAAGCAGCTCGAGCCATTGCTTTGCTTTCTTATAGAAGTTACACAACTTACAACGAAACCCAAAAAGATGTAATTGATGCTTTAGGAACATACAAAGCGGTAAGTTATCAAAAATATCAAGGACAAAAATTTAGTGAACGATACAATACGTTTTCGTATTGGGCTATGACCGTGATTTTAGATTCGCACAATGTGGGTAGAAATCGCATAAGTTTAGAAAATGCTTTATCAAAAGTAAAATCAAAAACGTTGATTTTGGGCATTAGTTCTGATGTACTTTTTCCAACCGAAGAGCAAGAATTTTTAGCCAAGCATATTAAAAACGCTTATTTACATATTTTAGATTCGCTATATGGACACGATGGTTTTTTGATGGAAAGCGAAAAAATAATAGATGTTATAAAAAAGTTTTAGTTTTATTTCTAACACAAAAAAAGGCTTCGAAAAATCGAAGCCTTTTTTGTTTGAAAACAATTACAATTTAGTTTTTTACAATTTTAAACACTTTTTTGGCTGTTTTTAAATAATATAATCCTGATGCTAATGCAGAAGTATTTACTTTAGGAGTTGTTCCAGATAATATTACATTGCCTAATAAATCAACTATTTGGTAAGAACCAGTTGTTTGTGTTATGTTAATTTCGTCAGAAAAAGGATTTGGATAAATAACTGGAATTTCAGAAGAAGACTCATTTTCGAGAGAAGTTGTAATTTCTACTGCCAAAAATGTTTGATTACTCGACCAAGGCGATTGGTTGCCACTTGCATCTACACCTGCAACTTGGTAAAACCATACTTCGCCATTTACTTCCATTCTTGCACCTGGTGCAGTTGAATTTACAGTATAACTAGCTCCAGGCAAACTGCATACGGTTTTTACACCACTAGCCATTGTGCTATCTTTCGACAAACGAATGCAATAGGTATTTGCACCAGCCAATGTAGGCCAAGTAACAACAGGTTGTGTTCTAGAAACATTGCCTCTAACTCTAACTCCAGCAAAAGTAATGGGTGTTGAAATAATGCCAGGAACTGTGCTATATGCTATGGTTTTGAAATTAGCACTTTTACCTGTTATAGTAGAATTAATAACACTTACTTCTAAAACATTTACATCAGATGCTGGATATTTAGTACCCGTAATCCAGAAATTGTTATATCATAAGCATTGTTTGATGTTCCATTATTTGTAATTCTTAAAACACGGAATTCCATACCGTTTAATGAAGCATCGTTTGTAAAACTTGCTGTGAAAATATCTCTATCAATCATGTAAGTAGTATTCAAATTAGGAGCAGTAAATGTTATTTGTGCAAACACAAATAATTGAACAAATAAGGTTAAAAGGATAGTAAATAATTTTTTCATATAATAGTAAATTAAAATTTTGCCTACTCTATTTGCTTTTCGGCTTACGCATATTGCAAAGTTGTAAACTTGTACATTATATTAAAAACTTAGATAAAAATATTTGTGTCATTTTCTTACTTTTTTAAATAAAAAAAAGAGCTGTCTCAAAAAAAGACAGCTCTTTTATAATAAATACTAAAAAATTCTAGTATCTGTATTGTTCCGTTTTGAACGGACCAGAAACTGGAACATTGATATAATCAGCTTGGTCTTGAGAAAGAACTTCAATTTCGGCACCTACTTTTGATAAATGCAACATCGCTACTTTTTCATCCAAATGACGTGGCAATACATAAACATCGTTTTTATATTTTGCTGAATTAGCCCAAAGTTCTAATTGTGCTAAAGTTTGGTTTGTAAACGAAGCCGACATCACAAAGCTAGGATGACCCATAGCACAACCTAAGTTTACTAAACGTCCTTCTGCCAAAACGATAATATCGTTTCCTTTCACATTATAAATATCTACTTGTGGTTTCACAGTATCTTTTGATGCACCATAGTTTTTGTTCAACCAAGCCATGTCGATTTCATTATCGAAGTGACCAATGTTACAAACAATAGCTTTGTCTTTCATAGATTCAAAATGGCGACCAACTACGATATTATGATTTCCTGTTGCAGTAACAATAATATCCGCACGTTTTACGGCATTATCCATTTTTTGAACTTCAAATCCGTCCATAGAAGCTTGCAATGCACATATTGGATCTGCTTCTGTAACAATCACTCTGCATCCAGCTCCTAAAAGAGAAGCAGCAGAACCTTTACCTACATCGCCATAACCAGCCACAACAGCAACTTTACCAGCCATCATCACATCTGTAGCTCTACGAATAGCATCTACTAAAGATTCTTTGCAACCATATTTGTTATCGAATTTCGATTTAGTAACCGAATCGTTGATATTGATAGCAGGCAATGGAAGTGTTCCTTTCATTACTCTTTGTTTCAATCTCAAAACTCCTGTAGTAGTTTCTTCAGAAATACCTTTGATTCCAGCAACTAACTCAGGAAATTTGTCCAATACCATGTTGGTCAAATCACCACCATCGTCAAGAATCATATTTAATGGTTTTCCACCTTCAAAAGCAGCGATCGTTTGTTCGATACACCAATCAAACTCTTGCTCGTTCATTCCTTTCCAAGCAAAAACTGGAATGCCAGCAGCAGCAATAGCCGCAGCAGCATGATCTTGTGTAGAGAAAATATTGCAACTCGACCAAGTAACCTCTGCACCAAGAGCAGTAAGTGTTTCGATCAAAACTGCAGTTTGGATAGTCATGTGAAGACATCCTGCAATTCTTGCACCTTTTAATGGTTGAGCTTTACCATACTCGGCTCTCAATGCCATCAAACCTGGCATTTCGGCCTCGGCTAATTTAATTTCTTTGCGACCCCAAGCAGCTAAGCTGATGTCTTTTACTTTAAAATTTTCTGTTGCTACCATCTGGATAGATTTTTTTATGTTTATTTTTTAAATTAAGAAAACAAAATTAATAGGAATAATGTCGAATTACAAATAAATTTGTTGGTATAATCACAATTCAAAAATAAATAATTCTATATATATTTGGTTATGAATAATTTATCTATGCTTAATCCATCGTCAAGAATTTGGATTTATCAAGCGTCACGCAGTTTTTCTGTTACAGAATTTGATTTTATTTCTCAAAAATTAAACCAATTTGTGGCTGACTGGTCGAGTCATGGAAAAAAACTTGATGTGGCATCAGAAATAAAATACAACCGATTTGTAATCATTGCCATAGACGAATCTCTGGCAGCTGCAAGTGGCTGTTCGATAGACAAAGCCGTACATTTTATGTCAGAAATGGGTAATGTTTTGAAAATAGATTTTTTAGATAGGAATTTGGTTTATCTCGAAAACGATATATTAAAATCAATAGAAATAAAAAACATAAAATCTACTGTTTTAGATGGGATTTTAAAACCCGAAACCATCGTTTTTGATAACACAGTTTCTTCGCTAGAGCAATTCAAAATTAACTGGCAAACCGAAGCAAAAAATACATGGCTCAAACGCTATTTTGTTGAAAGTTTGGTGTAAAATCCTCTTTAAATTTTATGATTCCACAAATACATTTGCCTGATTATCAATATGTTTTGCCTGATGATAAAATCCCAAGTTTTCCATCTGCCGAACGAGACAAAAGCAAATTGTTGTTTTATAAAAAAGGTGCTGTTTCGTCACATATTTTTACAGAAATTTCGGATTTAATTCCCGCTCAATCTTTACTAATTTTTAACGATACCAAAGTATTTCCTGCACGTTTGAATTTTAAAAAATCAACGGGTTCGGCTATAGAAATTTTTTGTTTACAGCCTGTTTCTGTTCAAAAAATAGTTGGCAATTTTTCTGAAATGCAATGGCTTTGCATGGTTGGCAATCAAAAAAAATGGAAAGGCGAAATATTAGAAAACCAATTTTTGAAAGCTGAATTAATAGAAAAAAAAGAAGCTGAATCGGTTATAAAATTTACTTGGTTGGGAGATTTAGATTTTTATTCGGTTTTAGAACAAATTGCCGAACTGCCTTTGCCACCATATATGAACCGAAAAGCCACAAATGAAGACCAAAATCGCTATCAAACCGTTTATGCATCAGAAAAAGGTTCGGTTGCGGCTCCTACTGCTGGTTTGCACTTTACAGAAAAGGTATTGAAAGATATTGAAAGTAAAGGTATAAAAAGACAAAAACTTACTTTGCATGTGGGTGCTGGAACTTTCAAACCTATTAAATCCGAAAAAATAGATAACCACGATATGCACTCAGAGCGGTTTTCGGTTTCTGTTTCACTCATAAAATCGTTGATAGAAAATCAGTTTGTGGTTTCGGTTGGCACAACTTCAACTCGTGTACTCGAAAGTTTGTACTGGTTTGGATTGCAATTAGAAAAACAAAAAACAACATCCGAAGTTTTTGTTTCGCAATGGGAACCTTATCAAAACAACACTAAAATTTCTGCAAAACAATCATTAGAAAATATTTATAACTATATGATTAACAATAAGTTAGAAACCCTAGATGGTCAAACTCAAATCATTATTATTCCAGGTTATGAATTTAAAATCTGTAAAGGAATTATTACTAACTTTCATCAACCAGAAAGCACATTAATACTTTTAGTAGCAGCTTTTTTGGGTATAGATTGGAAAAAAGTTTATGACTATGCGCTCTCCAACGATTTTCGATTTTTGAGTTATGGCGATAGTTCGCTGTTGATTCCGTAAATGAGTTATAAAATTGTATTTTGTAAACAACTATTTTGTATCACTATGTCCTAAATTTTTTTCGGGAGCTATAATATCTCTTATGAGTTGTTTTAAAACTTTTGCTTCTGGAAAATGTCCTTCGGTTTTGCGGGAAAAAATAATTTTTTGGTCTAAAAATATATCAAAAACACCACCAATTTCGCTAGGTTTTAGCGAAACTTCTTCAATCTCATCTACAAAAGTTGTCAGTAACTCTTGTGCTATCCAAGCTGCTCGCATCAACCATCCACATTTTGGACAATAAACAATTTGAACACTTGGTTTTTTCATAGCTTAAAAATAAGACGAAAACTTCATTACAAATGGAACGGTTAGTGCCAAAAAGGCAATAACTAACATAACCACTTTTATTTTATCTGAGATAAATATTTCTATATCTTGGTGTTTAGCTTCCATGACTTTTTTCGTTTAAGTATTTATGCTCACAAATATACAAGCATAAATCGAATTAGACATGAAAAAACGATTAAATTTATATTAAAATAATATTAAATTGTATTATTCTAATTTTTAAGTGTGCCAATATAAGCTGTAACTGCCTTTACTTCACTTTCTGAAAGATAGTTAAATTTGGGCATACTACCTTTGCCTTTGCTAAGAATTTCAGAAATTTGGGTTTCGTTTAATACACAGTTTTTCAAATTTGCAGCTCCTGCCAAGCCTGCATCCCCATTTTCGCCATGGCAAACCATACACTGTTTTTGATACACTGTTAAGCCCAACAAAATTGTATTTTCCGAACTCATATCAATTGGATCAGCTTTATATGCTTTTTTCAAACTTGCTTTGTGTACTTCTGACAAACCATAAGAACCAACTATTAATACAAAAGATAGGGCTGCCAAAATTTTGTTTCCTTTCTTAAATCCAACCACTGCCAATGGAATCGAAACAAAAACACAAACAAGTTTAATCCAAAATAGTGTACCTAAAAGCGGATTATTTACAGCTAAATATATACCTGAAGCCAAAAACGAAAAGCTAACAATCATTTCTGGAATTTTTATGGCTTTAGTAACTTTGGTCAATAGTTCGTTTTTATTGAGCAATAGCAAAGCTGTTTTTGTTAAGTAAATGAGCAAAAAAAGCAAAACGGAATATTTATGAACTAAAAAGAGTGTTGAATACATAGTCTTTAGAATTATTTTTATTTTCAATTATAAAGCTAAATTTGCAGAAAATGTTTACAAATAAAAATTTATCGCATAAAATATGAACGAAAGCTCTTTTTCATTTTTAGAAAAATATTTGAATACGCCATCGCCAACTGGATTTGAATATACTGGTCAGCAAGTTTGGGTAGATTATTTAAAACAATATTCAGACGAATATTTTACAGATGTCTATGGCACAGCTGTAGCAGTTATCAATCCAAAAGCTACTTATAAAGTTGTGATAGAAGCCCATTGCGATGAAATTTCTTGGTTTGTAAATTATATTTCTGAAGAAGGATATATTTATGTACGCAGAAATGGCGGTTCGGATCATCAAATTGCTCCATCAAAACGTGTTAATATTTGGACAAAAAAAGGTTCTGTAAAAGGTGTTTTTGGTTGGCCCGCCATCCATGTGCGAGATGCAGCAAAAGAAGAAACGCCTACGCTCAAAAATATTTTTATTGATTGTGGAATGAATAAAAAAGAGCTTTTAGAAAATGGTGTTGATGTGGGTTGTGTGATAACTTTTGATGACGAATTTTTTGTATTGAATGATAAATTTTATGTAGGCAGAGCATTGGATAATCGCATTGGAGGTTTTATGATTGCCGAAGTGGCTCGCAGATTAAAAGAAAATAAGATCAAACTTCCTTTTGCATTATATATTGTAAATGCAGTGCAAGAAGAAATTGGGCTGCGTGGTGCCGAAATGATTGCTCATCGCATAAAACCAGATTTGGCAATTTGCACAGATGTTACACATGATGCTCAAAGCCCAATGTATGATAAAAAACGCGATGGAGATATTGCGTGTGGAAAAGGTCCTGTTCTCACATTTGGTCCTGCTGTACAAAACAATTTATTAAATATGCTTTTTGATGTGGCTGCAAAACAAGAAGTTGCCGTTCAGCGTGCAGCAGTATCACGAAGTACAGGCACAGATACAGATGCGTTTGCGTATTCAAATGCAGGTGTGGCAAGTGCTTTGATTTCGCTTCCTCTAAAATATATGCACACAACAGTTGAAACCGTACACAAAGATGATGTTGAAAATGTAATCAAGTTGATGTACGAATTTTTGGTTCAACTACCTGCAAATCATGATTTTAGGTATATAAAATAGGCTTTATTCTTTTGCCACGAATTCACTACGTTTTAGTTTTTTTCGTGCATTCGTGGCAAATGTTTAATTGAATACTTTTGTATTTTGAAATACAAGTCTATTTTACACTTTTAGTAAATCACATTTTGTTTTGAATATTAAACTTGGAAAAAGTGCATATTCATTCTGTTTTGCATATTCATTCTGTTTTAAACTAACTTTTGCTGTTTTTCAAAAACATATCAACTTGACTAAGCATTATTTTTTCGTAAAATTCGCTATCTGGTAATGGATCATCTTCATTATAAACGCACATGTTAGATTCTAGCAATTCGGGATCCAGGTTTTTGCCAATAAATACAATTCGAGATTTTCGTAATTCTGCATCTTGCCAAGCTCCACCTCCTTCAGTAATAAATTTATTTCCTACAGATTGTAAAATCACTTTTTCGTTAAAATCTTCGATATATAAAATACCTTTTACTCTGTATATTTTTGCCAAATCGCCATTGAGCATGGCGTTGAGCCAAGTATCAAACCGAATTACATCAAGTGGTTTTTCGATTACAAAACTAAAACTTTTGATTTCGCTGTGCTGAACCAATTTTTTGCCTTGTGGTTCTAAAACTGAACCTTTTGTTTGACTAACCGAAAATTTAGGTTTTGAATTTCTATCTGTTTCGATTTTTGTTTTTCGTTCGATATTTTCGCCTAAAAAAGCATCTATTTGTAATAAATTTGAGGTATCTATTTTTCCAAATTCACTATAAATTATTTCTGCTTGTGGATTTAGTCGCTTAATAATATTTGTAACAACAGATTTTTGATAATCGTCCACCAAATCCGTTTTATTAATCAAAACCACATCGGCTTGTATAATTTGTTTGTTGGCTTCTATGGTTTCTTCCAATAATTGTTCGATTTTTTGTGCATCAACCAATGTTATAATGGCATTGAGTTTGAACGTACTTTGGATTTTAAAATCTGCCAAAAAGCTATACGCAACCGGGCCAGGATCTGCAATGCCAGTAGTTTCTATTACTAAATGAGAAATGTTTTGAACTTGGTTTACGATTTTCATCAAAATCTCTACTAATTCGCCATTGAGCGAACAGCATACACACCCATTTGAAAGTTCAAAAATACCATTCTCGGATTTCACAATCAGTTCGCTATCAATCGATTCTGAACCAAATTCGTTTTCAATTATGGCAATCTTTTTGTCCTTATTGTTTGTAATGATGTGGTTTAGAAATGTGGTTTTGCCTGCACCTAAAAATCCTGTGATAATGGTTACGGGTATCTTTTCCATCAATCTCTTCTGTCAAAGCCTTTGGTAACAAATTTTAATGCATCTAAAATATGTGTACGCCAGTATTGCCAATTGTGATAACCAGCTGCCACACGATAATCATGTTCTATTTTTCGTTCGTTTAGTGCCAAATGCAATAGTGCATTGCCATCCGTAACATAATCTTTATCGCCACAATCAAAATACCATCGAACTTTTTTGAGCGAGTCTAAAGGTAAGGTCTTCATCAAATCTAATACATTATAGTTTTTATAATATTTGAAAATCTCATCTTTATCTTTCGATTTTGTGGGCCAAAAAGGTTGTTTAAAATCATCTGAACGAACTTCAAAGGCTTTTTCTGAAGTCCAAAATGCAGAACTCAAACCTGCACATTGGCTTATAACAGAAGGGTTGCGAATGCACATCATAAACGAACCATAACCTCCCATCGAAAGTCCAGAAATTGCTCTGTATTCACTTGATGCTCTGGTTTTATATTCTTTATCAATTGTTGGGATAAATTCTTGAATAAACATATCCATCCAGCGTACTTTTCCTGAATAATCATTTACATACCAATCTAAATCTCCATTTGGCATCACAATAATCATTGGTGTGATGTCGCCATTTGCTATAGCTTTGTCAGCAGTTTGGTCTATATTTCCAAACTGTACCCAAGCTGTTTCGTTGTCGGAATATCCATGCAAAAGATATAAAACCGGGTATTTCCTTCCTGAACTTGCATCATAATTTGGAGGAAAATAAACAGAATAATTTACGTTTTTACCTAAAATTTTACTCGCTATACTTTTTCCTTCGATTACTTTTCCTTGTGCAATCAACTGGAAGATACTAATGCATACTAATGTTATTATGGTAACTTGTTTTTTCATTTTAATTTAGTTTATAATTTTTTAAATTCCATTTCTATTTCTTCAATTGTAGGTAAGCTACTTTTAAGATTTTCGGGAAGTAGATTAATAAATTTTTTTCTTTACATTTTAAAAAGATTTACAAATCTAGTTTATTCTGTTGATAAATAATTGTAGATTATAAGTATCATATTGTTTTTTTTCTTTACCTTTATAAAGATAATTCAAAGTCATAGTTAAATGTTAGTAACTGAACTTAAAAGTACAAATCAAATATCATCTTTTCTTAATAGAGTTACTCTCGGACAAAATGGTTATGAGCAAAGTCTAAATAAGATTGAAAGAAAAAAAAATGGTGTTTTTTTAACCAATTCTGTTGATACAGTCGAAAATTTATTGGATATTGTATTAATTGATTCAGAAATTTTCACAAAAAGAATACTTGAACCGTCTTGTGGTCAAGGTATTTTTATTTTAAAATTGTTGTCTGACATATATTTAAAATTTCCTGATAGCTTATTGATTTCAAATTTTATAACTAATAATATTTTCTTTGTTGATATTCAAGATGAAATGGTTGAAAAAACCAAAAGTAATATCCAAAAATTATACACTTTTCTTTTTGATGAGAATTTTCAAGGGTCATTTAATGGAATAAGTTGGGATTTTACTGATAAAGTTTCGGCTAGTTTGTCTTTATTTGACGAAGTCAAAACTACTCCGTTTTCTAATTTGTACAATTCGTTTGATTATGTAGTAGGTAATCCGCCTTACGTAACATTATATGGCAGAAGAGATAAAAAAGAAAATGAAGAACAAAGAATAAATTACTTAAATAATTACCATCAGTTTCCAAATTCTGTTAAAAATGGGAAACTTAATCTTGTAATGTTATTTATAGAACACTCTCTTGATTTTTTGAAAGAAAATGGCAAATTGAGTTTTATTATTGATGTTTCTTTTTTTGAAACTGCTTATGAGTTTACAAGAAAATATTTGTTAGATAACACTACTATTGAAGTGCTGCAAGTGAATATTAAAGATTTTGATGTTGCAAGTGGTCAAGTAATTATTAAACTTTCAAAAACCAAGAGTATAAATCATAAAGTTCAAATCATTGACCATAAAACTGAAAATCGTTATTTGGTTGAACAGTCAAGTTGGTACAATAAAAATGATGAGTACAAATTTAGATATAATGGTTGTTCAATTTCAAAGCAAATTTTAGATAAGGTTGAAGCCAAAAAAGATAAAACCATATTGCAATTATATCCGAATAAAAATTTACGTACCTGTGTAATGCTTTTAGATATGGAAGATAAATTCACTTTCATAGATAAAGGAAGTAGAGAAGACGAATTATTGTATCCATATTATCAAGGCTCAAAAGCACTTTCAGAAAAGTATGGCAAACTGGATTTTAAAAAATACTTTTACTACGACAAACCATTGCAAGATTTAATTAATGAAGAATTAAAAATCGAACTCATAAAACAGGGTGTTAAGAATAAAAAAAGATTAGGATTAGGCGAAACTATTATTTACGATAACCCAAAATTGTTTATTAGACAGTCTGCAAAAGAAATAGTAACTACGATTGATTTGGGTAAAAGTTCTGCAAATAATAGCATTTACGTTTTTTCGTTAAGAGATAATTCCGAAAAAACAGTGCATTTTTTATATTTCCTTTGTGGATTTTTGAACTCGGATTTTGTAACCTATTACGCTCAACAAATGAATATAATTAGGTTCTCACAGGGCAAACAGCCGCAAATAAAAATCTGTGATTTAGGAACTGTTTATATTCCAAATAATATTAAACTTCAAAATGAGATTTCTAAATTGTGTAAAGAAATTTACACCAATTTTGATTCGAAAGATACTTTACAAACTCAGATCAATAATTTAGTTTACTCTTATTATGAGTTGTCAAATTTAGATATTGAAAACATTCAAAAAAGCATTAAAGATTTCTAATTTTGTCTTCCTGTTCTTTGTTGAGTTTTGTTAAATCTAACCGTATTTTATTTTGATTGTATTTCGTTAACTCTCTTTCTGCAATGTTTTTTTGACGAGTATATCCTTGAATAATTTTTCCCAAAAGCATTTCTATAAAATCTTGTCTTGTTCTATTTTCTGGTTCTTTATCAATATTTATTTGAAGTTGATTTTTTGTATTTCTTCGGAAAGATGAATGTATATCTTTTAGGAAATATAATTTAACACTTTCTGCATTTTTGTTAGGAACAAACTTTAAACCTAATTCAGTTTGAGTATAATATACAAAAATATAAACAAGATAAAATCCATTATTATTTGTAATAAGTTTAATCAATTTATCTGCTGCTCCAATATCAGGATTACTAGCTTTAGAAGATACTTTTACAGCTTTAAAATCTATCCAAATAACTTCCCGATGATCTTTATACTCAAAATAAGTTAATGCGTCCCACGGATTTTTTGTTTCGCCTTTTGGTGACGCAAGGGAGTCCTTAAAATATAGATGATTTGCAGTTTCTTTTACAAATTCTTCTTCAAGTAAGGAACTGATTTCTGCACCTGCTCTTGATTTTGCAGATATATTTGGTTGTGGATTATTATACAGTATTTTTTCTGTAACTATTTTGAGTTGGTTTAATATAAGTGTTTCGTATGCTTGTATGTCCATATTTATTTGAATAAGTCTGATTTAAAAAATTGATAAACAGACATATCAAGGGCTTTTGCAATTTTTTCGATGTTTGCTACTGAAACATTTCTTTTTCCTTGCTCAATACTTGCAATATATGTTCTGTCAAGCTCACAAATGAATGAGAACTTCTCTTGACTGAGTCCTTTTTCATTTCTAAGTTCTTTAAGTCTGATTCCTATTCTGATTCTTATGTCCACGTTTGCAAAGTTCCATATTTGTAGTTTATGAAACAACGGACTATAAGTATAGCGTCAAAGTTTACTCGTTAAACATTTATGATTTTCAGCTATGTATGATTTTTTAACAAATTTTTGACTTGTAGTATTTTTTATTAGTCCAACAGGTTGTTGGACTAATAATAGAGCATAAAAATTATAAAACTGTTTACAATTAAAAATATTACTTCTTGAAAATCCTTTCATTTCGGGAAATTCGCTTTGCAAATCCTTAGCAACTTGTTCTATCAATTTGCTGCCCCAGACATTTTCTTTTTCGGCAATTGATTTGCCTAATTCCCAATAAAAACGTATTAAAGTACCATTAACTGCAATTGCGGCTTTTATTTGGGCTGAACGTACTTTTGTTTTTAGTTCTACAAGCCATTTATTATATGTCGAATCATTTATTGACATTTTCAATTACATGTTATTTCACTTTTTCCAAAACCAAAGCTGTACGATTTGTTAGATACAAACTCAAATAATTTTTTCCATCAATCATTTGACTGATATAATCCATTTTGTTGTCAATGCGGTTTTGTCCACCAAACGCTGGTGCATCCGAATTTAATACAATTTTGTAAACTCCACTTTGTGGAATCGGAAAGCGATAATCAAAAATTGAACGTAATGGACTGAAATTGAATACAAAAATTAAATTTTTACGTTCAAAAATGATAACTTTATTATCTCCATCCATATTTAATTGTTGTGCTGGACTAGAGTTTAATAGTATGTGTTTTTGAGCCAATTTCATCATTTCGGCATCAAAATTATTCATAAAACGGTATTTTAACTTTTCGTTATCTACCAAAGACCATTGTCTGCGAGCATATTTATAACTCCAATTATTGCCTTCGCGTGGAAAATCTATCCATTCGGGGTGTCCAAATTCGTTTCCGATAAAATTCATATAACCTTCGCCACCCAACGAAAGTGTGATTAGTCTAATCATTTTGTGAAGACAAATGCCACGTTCGATTACAAAATCTTTGTCTTCTTCGTCCATGTGCCAATACATTTCTTTGTCCATCAGCCAAAAAGCCAATGTTTTGTCGCCTACCAAAGCTTGGTCATGCGATTCGGCATAGCAAATTGTTTTTTCTTTCCACCTACGATTTGATAATACATCATACAGTGCATGAATATCCCATTCTTCATCCCTTGTATGTTTCAAAAGTTTTATCCAATAATCTGGAATACCCATTCCCAAACGGAAATCGAAACCTAAGCCACCATCTTCGGGTTTGCGGCAACCGCCAGGCATTCCGCTCATGTCTTCGGCAATGGTTAATGCACCTTTTTTGAGCGAATGAACCAAATCATTTGCAAGAGTTACATAATTTATGGCATCCCAATCGGTTTGAAATTTGAAATATTTATCATAATGATCAAAACTTTCAAAAATTCCATGGTGATAATATAACATTGAGGTTATACCATCGAAACGAAATCCATCGAAATGAAAATCATCCATCCAATATTTTAAATTTGAAAGCAAAAATTGTTTTACTTCCCATTTTCCATAATCAAACAAACGTGAGTCCCATTGGTCGTGATATCCTTTTCCACCTTCGTGAAAATATTGATAATCGGAGCCATCAAATTGGTTTAATCCTTCGTCAAAGTTTTTGACTGCATGCGAATGAACAATATCCATAATTACAGCAATTCCCAAGCTATGTGCCTCATTAACAAGCATTTTCAATTCTTCTGGAGTTCCAAATCGCGAACTTGGTGCAAAATAATTTGAAACATGATAGCCAAACGAACCATAATATGGATGTTCGGCAATTGCCATCAATTGTATGGTGTTGTAGCCTAGTTTTTTGATTCTAGGCAAAATATTTTTAGTAAATTCTACATAAGTACCTACTTTTTCTGACTCTTGAGCCATTCCAATATGTGCTTCGTATATCAGTGGCATTTCAGTTTGTTGTGCAGAAAATTCTTTATCTCTCCATTTAAACAAATTAGTTGGAGCCCAATGTTGTCCAGAAAAAACCTTTGTTTCTTCGTTTTGGATTGTTCTTTTTATGTAAGCTGGAATTCTGTCGTGATTTCCATTGGCTGCATGTACATGAACTTTTACTAAACTTTGGTGTACAAAAGTTTTATCATATTCTGCATCTGGCAAAAATAATTCCCAATTTCCATCTTTGTTTTTTGTAAGCGGATGCGATTCCCTGTTCCAGCCATTAAAATCACCAATCAAAAATAAAGCATAAGCAGCAGGTGCCCACTCCCGATAAAACCAACCTTTTTTTGAAGCATCATAATTGAAGCCAAAATACTTGTGTCCATCCGAAAATGCAGCTAAGCTACCTGCGGCAGCTTCTATGTTTTTTTTGGCGTCATAAAACCGATTCATTCTATCTTTAATGTCTTGATTATATGGGGTAAGCCATGGGTCGTCAACTACAAGTTGAATGGTATCGGTAGAATTTTTCATATTTAATTTTTTATTGTAAAGGTATACGTAGTTTCTTTATTTTGTTACTTCTTTTAGTTAAATTTATTCTTGAAATTATACATAAAATTTTTCTAAAATATATTTTTAATGCATTATTGCATAATTCTATGAATTTTTCATAAAAAAGTAAACATTTTTGTATCTAAATATTTATTTTTCAGTAAAATAGAAAAAAATCTATAATTATATTTCGTATGTGGTATCAAAAAACATTCAGACTTCCGCCTTTAGCTCGTGGTTTTAATTTAATTACAAAAGAAATTAAAGCCGAACTTGATAGCATTGCCAAAGTAAAAGTTGGAGTATGTCATATTTTTTGCCACCACTCAACATGTAGTTTAACTATTAATGAGCAAACTGATCCAACAGTTAGAGATGATTTTGAACGTCATTTCAATGCAATGGTTCCTCAAGATGCTCCTTATTTTAAACATACATCAGACCAACCTGATAACATGCCAGCTCATATCAAATCTTCTATTTTAGGTATTTCGCTCACCATTCCGATTACAAACGGAAAATTAGCTTTGGGAACTTGGCAAGGAATTTATTTGTGCGAACATAGAAATAACCCTCCTGCAAATCGAAAAATTACGATTACCGTAAATGGTGAATAAATTTATACTATTGTTCTAAAAGTAAGGTTTATTCTCGGTTTAATTATTTTTGTACTTGGTGGTAATTTATGAAGCCAATGTGTTTGCGTTGTGTCTTTCATGATGAGCAAACTTCCATGTTCCAAAAATAACGAAACTGTTTCTTTCGTAATTTTGTGTTTAAACATAAATTTGCGTTCGGCACCAAAACTTACCGATGCTATTGCACCATTTTTTTTCAAATCTTTTTCTGCATCGCTATGCCAAGCCATACCCTCTTCGCCTGTGTGGTATAAATTTAGCAAACACGAATTAAAACTTTCTCCCGTTTTTTGTTCGATTATATTTTTCAAAATCAATAGTTCTGGTGTCCATTCCAATGCTTTTTTTGTTGTTTTAGAATAAGTGTATTCAAAACCTGAGTCGCCATACCAAGCCACTTTTCGTTTTGTAATTAGCGTTTTGCCATAAATAATGGCTTTATCATTTTCCCATTTTATGGTTTTGAGTAAGTTTTCGAAAAAATAATTCGATTGCGTTTCATCTATTATTTTTCCATAATAATATACCGAGCCACTATGAGGCAATAAATTTTTGGATTTATCATTTGGGAAATCAAATAATGTCATGTTTTTAACATCCAATCTTGTTTTTTAATGCAATAAACATCTTGTAAAACTTCTTTAGTGGCAAGTGTATTCAACTGACACTAGTTTGATTTGTTTCAAGTGAATACACCTGCCATGGGATAGGTTTTATTGAAAGCAGTATTTCATATTCTTCTTTACTCAATTTCATCACTGCTAATCTTGGCTGTTTGATGAGTCCAATATTCTCTAAACCTTTTGTTTCTTTTATTTTTTGCAAAGAAATCGGTGTGTACATACTTTCAAACGGTTCAAATGTTACCGAAACCCAACGCGTATCATCTGTAGTTTTATCTTGATGGGCCTCTTCTATTACTTTCATTTTTCCCATAATGCAATTGCTTTCTTGACTATGATAAAACAAAACTTCATCATTTAGTTTCATTTCTTTAAGATAATTGCGTGCTTGAAAATTACGAACGGAATAAATTTCAAACTTCCCGTTTCGCAATACATCTTGCCAACTGTAACGAAAGGGTGCAAATTTTACGTGCAAGTAGTTCATTTGGTTGTGGTAGGAATCTTAGGATTTAAGCATTTTTTTTATTGAAGTCTTTATTTTCGGGATGGTTTAGATTATATACGCGTTTAAACTCTAAGCTTTTCGACCCATAATTAATCAATAAGCCAATTGGTAAATTATAAGCCTGACAATAATTCATAGCTTGTGCCAAATGAACTTCTTCTAATTTTATTAACGCTTTTATTTCTACCATAATGGTATCTTCTACAAAAAAATCAACTCTTCGTGTACCGATATCCTCTCCTTCATAAAAAATGGTCATCTCCATTTCTCTTTGAAAACCTAAACCTTGTTTAGTCAATTCAATTACCATTGCTCGCTGATAGATTACTTCTTGAAATCCATTGCCCAATGTGCTATGCACTTTCATAGCGCATCCAATTATTTTATGTGTAAGTGCTTCGTGTTTCATTTTGCTATCTTCTTCATTTATTTTTGTCAGCATTAGGATTGTTAAGATTAAAAGATTTTAGGATAAAGCAACTGAAATAAAATAAATCCTATCATCCTCTAATCCTACAAATCATAATTCAGACACTTTTAAACCATACCATTCCAATACCTCCTCCTCAAACTCCTCCAATACAATTTCTTCTTTGGCTTTAGTGCTGTACAGTTTGTTCACCATTTAGTCTATTTTCTGCCTTCAATAATCTTTATTTCCTCTATTTCTTGCATGTTGTGCATTGCTGCACTGATAGGATGCTTTGGATCTGACAATTCTGTATAAACTTTTTCAATGGTTTTTAAATTCTTCTCGTCCTGCCCTTCTTCTAGTTCAGGTAAATTGGTTAGGTGTTTTAAAACTTCCGCTCCGCCTGCTTTTATTTCTTCAGGTAGATACAATTCATAGACCATTGCATCTATGAGGCGTTCGAAAAACAAAGCTATGCCATTATTTTTATCATTCGACATTCTTTTACTTATGACTATGTATCCAACCATTAAGCTTATTTTCAATTCAAGTTTGGCACCAAATCTTTTTATTGGAAGGTTTTTGAGTTCATTAACCTTAATTTTGGGAAAGAGGGAATCTTCTTCGGAATAGAATTTTCTAAAGTAAAAGCCTAATATCTTGCTGTTAAATATTGCTAAGCAGTATTCTAAAGATACTAAGGATGGTAAGTATCCTATTGCTATGTACATGGTTTGGTCAGCATAAAAATCATCATCGTCTATTGCCGCTATAAGTGTTTCACCAGTAATCTGCCGAATTAAAATCTTTTTATTCTCAAAATATCTTTCATCTTTCGGGGACATAAGCCAATTGCCCCATTTTATGTATCCTTCTGTAAAATCATAATAATACTTTGATATGTTTTTACCTTTCAATTGTGGTTTGTAATCTTTACCAATTTTGGTTTTGCTGTGATAAATTTTATTCTGAACATCTTCTTCAGTCAATATCTCGTTTTTTAGATTCAAGCCATATCCAACTTGATAGGGCTTGAAACCATTTGAAATATCTAATAAGTCGGACATCTTAAATGGTGTATCTTGAACCCCTTGAACAATTAAATTTTCTTTAGGGTTACTTGAAAAACTAATATTAAAAAACTCATTCGTATGCCAAACAGAATAGTCAAATTTATATAGTCCTTCTTCTTTAATATCATTTCCAACAATGGTACTAAATATTTTATTATTCTTTGAATTGGTTAGAATAAAAATAGCAGCCTCAACACCTGCATTCTCGAAAACAAATTTTTTATTTAAGTTTATTAGAACATTCAACTTAGTATTATTCAGCAACCAATTTCGAACTCCACTTGCATATTTGTTTGAGAGCCAAGCATTAGGAGTTATATAGCTTAAAACTCCGTTTTCCTTTAATGATAGTATTCCACTTTCAATGAACAAATAGTAGGCTTCTGAATGACCTGCCACGACTTTGTATTTTTCTCTAAAGTAAATTATCTCCTTTTCGCTAAAGGTTATACCATAAGGGGGATTGCCAATAACAATATCAAATCCGGTAGTCAATCCAAACATCCATTCAGGATTAAACCAAGGTGCAAAGGTATTTTGGTCAAAAGGGTCAAAAGCCACAATTTGTTTTGCTACTGCTGTTTGCCATCCATCGCTTTCCAGCATTTTGGCAATTTCTTGTCTTAGTTTTTTATCCTGCTTTTGGTATTGCAGTTTTTCTTTTCGGGTGTTGGCTGTAAAATATTTGTGGCGGAGTTCTTTCAGTTGGTTTTCTTTTACTTCAATATCGGGGTTTCGTAATAGCGTTTGTGCAGGTTTGTCTAAGCCAATCAAGGTATTGGCTGCCACAAACTTGGTTTCTAAATTCGGCAAACTACGCACACCAAAATTTTCTTTGGTTTTATCCTCCTTTTGGTCAATTACCAATGAAATGAAAAAACGCAGTTTAGAAATTTGCACCGCTATGGGTTGTATGTCTATGCCATAAATGCAGTTTTCTATCAAATACAATTTGCGTCCGTAATCGCTGGCATTGTTTTCAAATACATCACTAATTTCTTTTAAACGGATTTCCCTTTCTTGTTGATTGCCAATTTTAAAGGCGTCTTTGGTTTCATCTATCGCTTTGTGTTCTTGAATTTCACGCCAATATTTGTTGTCTGGGTCAAGTTTTTGTAGCAAATACACCATTTTGTGCAAAATGCCCATTGGATAAGCACCCGAGCCACAAGCAGGGTCGAGTATCTTACAATTATTTATTGCTTCTATTAATTCTTTAATGTCAAGAGGATCTGTAAATGGTTGTATTGGTTCGTAACTAAATAATTGTTTTAAATTTTCTTCAAACAGTTTCTCTTTTCCCTTCCATCTATTTGGTTTTATTGAGGATTCAAGTTTTAATTGACCTTTTCTAGCTTTATTGCCAAACATATCTGTTTGCTTGTTTCCAAGTTCCAAAATTTCTGGAGCTTCAGAATATATGGTTTGCTTTAAATACTCAATTAATGATTCGTCTACCATATAGTTTACAATCTCCCTTGGCGTGTAGAAGCTACCTGTTTGCTTACGTGCAGTAGTTTGTGTTTCGGGGTTGTAACTTGCCAATAAGTTTTCAAATACTTTACCCAACAATTCGGGGTCGAGGGCAACTTCTTCTTCTAAGGGTGTGTTTTCGGCAACGGTGAATTTGTAGCTCTCCAAAAGGTTTATTAATCCTTTGGATTTGTAGGTTTTATTCTTTGTGGCATAAATATCATTCAGGTCAATTTCTCTTTCTTCTCCAAAGAAAATATAATCTGGCACACTGGCTTGTTTCTTTGGGTTGCGACTAAAACCATCTACATACACAATGATACCTTCTTCGTTTGGCTTGTCGAGGCAGTCGAACAAACCACCATTTAAGAAAGGAACATCTTTAAACAATTGCATTGCTTCAATTTCTGTTATGTTGAACAGGTCAGCATAACGGAACAGATTTTTAACTCCGTATTCTTCACCATTTGTTTTGATATTACCACCATCTTTTGCAAATTTTCGTTCATCCATTTTTTGGTTGAGTGTTCCAAAAAACAGATTTTGCAAAATGGCGTGGTAATAAACACCTTTTTCTGAATCAGGATTAAAGGATTTGAGGATTTTCTTTAGGTGGTTTCTATCAAACAGTTGATTTGGAACCAGCGATTTTTCTTTGATAAACCAAATAAATACTACCCGAGTAATTAATCGAATGAGATTGGTGGCATTACGAACATCTTCTTTCTTTTCCAGGTCGTCAGGAAACGAAACATTATTCATTGCCCAAAAATACCAGTTGGAAAGGTCGGAGAAGAATTTTTTATTGAGAATACTAACATCTAAAACCTGGTTCCAATGGTTTAGTAATTCTTTGTAATTGGTAGCTTTGTTTGGCTTAGTAAGGTCAAGTAATATTCTCAAATGCCCGGAATGTGGGTTTAGAATATCCACATCCTGAACAATAATAACCTTACCCACCTTTTCACCTTCTCGCCACTCTTGTTTGTATTTGATGCGTTCGCTGGTTGCAAACGAAATTAAGTTACTGTATTTGAAAATGATAGTTACAGGTGTATAAGGAAAAGTGCGGTTGAAAGCTCTTGTAATTTCGGCCAAGTGGCTTCTTGTGATGGGCAGCCCCTCCCTGCCTCCCCGAAGGAGAGGTGTAGCGTAACACCAAAAATTAATAAGCCATCATAATCGGCTTTCAGTAGTTGCACTTGTGCTAGATTTTTAAAAGTTTCTGTTCCTTCAAAAATGGCATCGTTTACCATACCCAAAGCATACACATCGGCAATGAGTTGGTGTGCTTCGTTGTTGGCTTTGAATCTTTCTCCTAATACATCGACAGGCGAAGCAGGTTCATCAGCCAAATAATCTATTGGCACTTTCAATTCTGCAAAAAATGCTTTCAAGGCATTGATGAATGGTTCGGTATTAAATAGTTTTATGCTATTCATTATAAATTTTTTAGTTCGTTTTCAATAAATTTTGCAAGTATTTCCTTGCTTGGTAGTTCAACTAAATATTTGCTTACAAATAATTTTTGTGTCATTCCAGCCATAGCATATTCTACCATTTGATTGCCTTTTTCTGCACACAATAAAATTCCAATGGTTGGGTTATCGTCTTCTCTTTTTTCGTTGTGATTGTAATAGGCAACATACGTATTCAGTTGCGATAAATGTTCGTGTTTAAATTTATCAACTTTTAGTTCTAATAGCACATGGCATTTTAATATTCGGTGATAGAAAACCAAATCTATAAAGCAGTATTCGTCATCAATTAATATTCTTTTTTGCCTTGCTTCAAAGCAAAATCCATTGCCCAATTCTAAAATAAATGTTTCTAAATGGCTGATAAGTGCCTCCTCTAATACATTTTCATTGATTAAATGATTATTGGGCAGATTTAAAAAATCAAAAAAGTAAATTGATTTTACAGCATCTTCTGTATTTGCAGGTACTATTTTATCCTGCAATTCAGCCATAGCAATTTCATTATTTTTCGAAAGTCCAACCCTTTCATAGGCAAGTGTTGCAATTTGCTTTTCTAATTCCCGTACTGAAAGTGTATTTTTCATCACTAATATTTCATAGAATGTACGCTTCGTAGTATCTTTAATTTTAATTAATTCTACCAAGTGTGTGAACGATACTTTTTTTATTAGATCTTGATAATAACTGGCAGGGAGTTTTAATGAATTTTTCGTTTCTAATATTTGAGTTGCTGACCCAAGTATTTTTTTAGGAAGAAAATCTTGAAATTCTTGGGTCAATGACCCAAGAATTTCAAGATAACATTGATAAAACTGTCTACATCTTGAAAGCTCGGGGGCCGTTAGTCCTTTAATAGCTATATCCTTGGCTAATTGTTGCAATAATTTAGCACCATACTTGGCTCTATCCGCACCATTCTGCTCAAACTCAACAATATAGCAACCAATGAGCCAATTACGTACTGTAATATAGGTATTAACAGCTTTTACTGCCTTTTGATATAAGACTTGGTGTGTTTCCTGAATTTGTAAACTTAGGTTTTTATATTCCATTGTTTTGTATTTAGCTTACAATAAACCAAGTGATTAAATCAAAGTTGTCTTTATTGAATTTTTGCGAAGCAGAACCTTCCTCTTTTAATTTTTGAATAGTGGTTTTGCTTCCTGATTTCAGCTTTTCCCATTTTCTGTTTTACTGTGCCATCTTCCTGCACCTCTTCTTCGGTTGCCTGACTTTTTAGCCAAGCGGACAAAGCTGCAGATAAATGTTCGATAGATTTCGGTTCTCCTTGGTCAATGGCTTTTGGCACAAAACGAATTTCTTCTTTGTGTTTTGCCAAAGCGTCTAATACTTCTTTTTGATTTAAGAAAATAGATTTGCCCAAATGGTCGATGTAAATGAGTTCGTATCCTTTGTATTCAAAGTTTGTTATCATAGAAGGTTTACTAGGATGACCCAATAAAGCAATCATTCCATCTTGTGGGCAAACTTCCTGAATTGCTTTAAAACCTGTATAAATTCCGTTTGGAAGCGATTTATAAAACTGTTCGTTCTTCTTCAATTCTTCCAACAATTCCTGACGGAAAGTTTCCAAAGAGAAATCGTCAAAGCCTAATGATTTTTCAGTGTCAATTTCTTCCCAAGAAGATTGCATTTGCTCCAACATTCTCGCTTTTTGTTTCTGTTCTAGATTTTCATCTTCTGCCATTTCTCTGAAAGTATCAGAGAAATCTAAATGAACTTCAGAACCTGCCAGTTTCATTGCAGCCATACGTTGTTCAATCCTGCCTTGTAAGTTCAGGTAGGAGTTGATATTGTTTGATGGCCAGAAATTAATGCCGAATATTTTTTTGTTTGGCGAACCCAAACGGTCAATACGGCCCATACGCTGAATAACGCGAACGGGATTCCAGTGTATATCGTAATTGACAACTAAGTCACAATCTTGCAAGTTTTGTCCTTCGCTCAATGCATCGGTCGCAATAAGGATATCAATTGGGTTTTGTAGTTTTTCATAAGTTCGTTTGTCATTCTCTATAATCCATTGTTGCCACTCGTCAAACTGCATATTCAATGAAAGTTCTTTGCTCGATGGCTCAAAAGCCCATTCTTTTTCACGGAATAATTTGGTGAAAGGAGCAAAGCGTTCCAAAATAGGTTCGTAGTTTTTTGTTTCTCCTGCTTCGTTCCAAACCTTAGAAGTATCTCCGCTTACGGCAGCCACATTGTCGAAACCTCTTGCTTTCAATTGTTCAAATAGATAAAAAGCAGTGTCTTTGTAAACCGTAAAAATTAAAACTTTGACATTGCCACCGTTTTCACCCGCTTGTCGTTTCTTTACTATTCTGTTTATCAGCGTTTCGAGTTTATCATCTTCGCTGCTGTGATTTCTAGGCTTCTTTATTTCCTTGTCAATCTTGCGTTCAAACTGAATCAAGTTTGATTGGAGCAATTGCAATGCTTCAATATCTGCTTTTAAATCCTTCTTGAAATTTTCAATTTTGCCCGAACGGTCAATGTCAGCTAGTCGGGTTTTACGTTTCTTGCCCAAAGTAAAATCCTCAATTTGTGCTAAAATATCATCGTCATCAAAAATCGATGTTTGGGCTTCATTCCAACCTGTTTCCTTTTTTGTTTCTTGATATTGTTTTATTCTGTCGAATGCATTTTGATGATGGGCTAAAATTTTCTCAACAGTTGATTGAAATGAGAACCAAGAAGATTCTAATCGTTTTACCAACAGGATATACATCATTTTTACCAAGAAATGGTCACGCTGCTTTTCATCGTGCAAAACATCTGCATCTTCAAATTCCTCAATGTAAAACGAAGGTTGGTAGCCTGAAAGCATTGGCGGAAAATGGTCGAACAATTCTTCAAAATTCTCGAAGTTTCCAATTTGCTTTGGTGTAACGAAAATGTTTTCTGGTTTTGTTTTCTTAGGGAATTCTAATCCATCCTGATGCCCTTCAATCATTTTACGTGTACGGGCAACAGTCAATGAATCGGTTAATTTGAAAAAGTTTGGTGGAAGTTTTTTAATGAACTCAGCAATTTTAGGGTCTGGTTCTTGTGTCCATTCGTTGAATGCTTTTTGTGCTGCTCGGAAAGTGTAATCAATGTTTTTGATGTCCAATGATTCTTCAAATCCTTTTGCCTTTCCACCAACAATCAATTTGAATTGATTACGAATATCCAACAACGAATTGTTTATTGGAGTTGCCGAAAGCATTAGTACTTTGATATCTCCTTTTGATTTTGAAAGTATTTCATCAACTAAATATTTGTAGCGGTTAGATTTACTATTCCTGAGATTATGGCTTTCATCAATAACTAATATTTTTGGTTTGTCATCCAACATTTGTTGTATTGTAAAACTATCTTTTCTAGAATAAGAATCCCATCTATTTTCAACCAAATCTGTATGAAATCTGAGTTTAAATTCAAAGTTGTCTTTTTCGAATTTATTTCCAGGTTCAAGAAATTTATTCCAGTTGTTTTCAAGCTTTTTTGGACAAAGTAAAATAGATTTATAACCTTGCATTTCAAAAAATTTCATTACCGCCAATGCAGTCCAAGTTTTTCCCAAACCTACGGCATCGGCTAAAATGGCTCCGTTGTGTTTTTGAAGCATTTTAATCAAACTCAAAACACCTTTTTGCTGAAACTCATACAAGGAATTGTAAACAACAGTGTTTTCAAGGCGTCCAATTTGACGATTGAATTCAGGATTGTCTTTTTCAATTAAAAGTTCGTCACCAAAGAGTTCAAACAAAACTTTGTAATAAAGTTGCTTTGGCGAATACTCGGTAAAAATCTTCTTTATTTCGTCAATAAGGTATTGCTTGAAAGGAATTCGATTTATGCTACCGTTAGTATCAATAACGGTTTTATAATCGTGCGCTTGTGGTTTTTCCCATAGTTCATTGAACCATTTTACTAGTTCTCGGTATTGACTGTTGTCACCAGTTTCAGCAATGTTAAGTTCAACATTATTGGTAGTTTTTTTTCCTATTCCAGCCTCTGTTAGATTTGAACTTCCTGAAACAAAATGATGGTCTTTGCCATCTATATTTGAATGGTTTAAATAAACTTTAGCGTGGCAAAAGTTAGGTTCTAATGTCTTTGCAATTACTTTGTCAAGTTCCAAAAACGCCACTGCTTCTTGTGCAACCTTGTTTAGTTTTAAAGATGCGTCAATATTAATGTCTTCGTTTAAAAGGTCAAGTGCTCTGTCCTTGTCTGAATCAAAGTTTACGATGTCGCCAAGTATGAATTTATATTCGTCAATTTTGTCTTTTGTTGTCTTTGATAAATAAGCCAAAGCCCCAACTGTAAAATAGCCAGTAACGATAGATAGTTTCCCTGTCTGTGTATATTTTGTAATCCACTCGTGGACTTTCAGATTTTCGTTTTCGTTGTCTAATATCATAGGGCTAATTTATTCATTATTATTGGATGTCTTTGAATCGTAAACCAAAAAAAGTTTCTTTTGATTTTATAGCACCATCAAAAAATAGTTGAAAAACTTCTTTTTTATACCTATCAGGTGTTGGATGTTGTTCCCAAATTAATGGATCTGATGCTATTTCGTAAATTTCGTCAAAGTCTGAGGATTTGATTGGCAAAATTTTTACGATTTCGTTTTCTAAACGTAAAATACTAAAATCTATTTCGGATAAATTCATTTTTTATTTGCTTTTGGCACACCTAAAACCGATATGCATCAATGAAGTTTCTTTGCTACACGAGTTTCTGGCAGTATTTATATAACTAAAACACTCATTGCTGTCGCACAAAAACGAACCTCCTCTTATCGCTTTATATAGCGTATCTGTAACAAATTTTTCTTTATTTCCAGGATATAATTTGTAATTATCGCTGCACCATTGCCATACATTTCCACCCATATCTGTCATTCCTGAATCTGTTTTGCCAAAAAATCCAATTGGTGAAGTAAACAAAAACCCATCATTTTGAGTATTATTGTCTGGAAATTTTCCTTGCCAAACATTAGATTTATACTTTTGATTTTCAACCAATTGGCTTCCCCAACTAAAACGCGAAGCATTTGTTTTTCCGTTTCGAGCTGCAAATTCCCATTCGTTTTCTGTTGGCAATCGTTTTCCTAAAAACAAACAATAGGCACAAGCATCGTTCCAACTAACTTGAGTAACTGGATGATTTTGTTCAGCTTTTGGAAAAGTTATTCCTTGTGGAAATTTCCAATTTGCTTTTTCTACTAATTTCCACTCACCAAATTTAATATCGAAAACACCTGCATTTCCAAATTTTTCTGCTTCTGTTATATAGTTTTGCTGTTTTACAAATTCAGAAAATTGAGCAACTGAAACCAAATTTTTGTCGATATAAAAAGAATTTATTTTTACGTTATGTTTTGGAACTTCATTTGACTTGCAATTTTTGCCATCACATCCGATTTCAATGTTTTTAGTTTCAAAATAAACCATTTCATTAAGAGTTTCTTCGGTTTTTTTACATGAACTACAAAATGTAAAAATTAAAAATAGGTAAACAAATACTTTATTAAACGTCAAAATTAAAATTCTAAATTGAAATAACTAAAAGTTTTATGTTCTAAAACAAGTGATTTACAAAAATAGTACAAAATGATGTAAGATAAACATTGATTTATTGAACTGATATCTTAGTTTTGTGAAAATATAAAAACAAAATAATTAATGGGATTATTTGACTTCTTTACTAGCGACCTAGCAATAGATTTAGGAACTGCCAACACACTTATTATTTGGAATGATAAAATTGTTGTTGATGAACCATCTATTATTGCTCTTGATAAAATTAGCGGAAAAGTGCTTGCTATTGGCAAACAAGCCATGCAAATGCACGAAAAAACACATGATAACATCAAAACAATTCGTCCATTAAAAGATGGAGTGATTGCAGATTTTCATGCTGCCGAACACATGATTCGTGAGATGATTAAAATGATAGATGGTGGTAAAAAACGTATTTTTGCTCCTTCTCATCGCATGGTTATCTGTATTCCATCGGGTATTACTGAGGTTGAAAAACGTGCCGTGCGTGATTCTGCCGAACATGCTGGTGCAAAAGAAGTATATATGGTGCACGAACCCATAGCTGCTGCTATTGGAATTGGTATCGATATAGAACAACCGTTGGGAAGTATGGTGGTAGATATTGGTGGTGGAACTACCGAAATTGCTGTTATAGCACTTTCTGGTATTGTATGCGACCAATCTATTCGTGTGGCTGGTGATGTTTTTAATAAAGATATTTTAGATTATATGCGTAGACAGCACAATTTATTGATTGGAGAGCGTTCGGCAGAAAAAATTAAAATCGAAGTTGGATCTGCTTTAACTGAATTAGAAGATGGACCTGATGATTATGAAATCCGTGGACGCGATTTGATGACAGGAATTCCAAAAGTTATAAAAGTATCGTATTCTGAAATTGCTTTTGCTCTCGATAAATCGGTAGCAAAAATTGAAGAAGCTGTTTTGAAAGCACTCGAAACTGCTCCGCCAGAACTTTCGGCTGATATTTACGAACGTGGCATTTATTTAACCGGTGGTGGTGCTTTGCTCAAAGGTTTAGACAAACGCTTGGCAATGAAAACACGTTTGCCAATTCATATTGCCGAAGATCCACTTAGAGCAGTAGTTAGAGGAACTGGAATCGTAATTAAAAATTTGAATAAATACAGAGCTGTGTTAATGTCGTAATTTTTTCGACCAAAATTTTGATATTTTAGATTAGAATTAATAAACTTACGTATTATTTAACCTAAACAAAATATAAAATATGGGAATGATATCCGAATTTAAAGCTTTTGCCATGAAAGGCAATGTGGTTGACCTTGCTGTCGGTGTTGTAATCGGTGGTGCTTTTGGTGCAATTGTTAGTTCGCTTGTTGGCGATGTAATCATGCCAATCATTGGTGTACTAACTGGTGGTGTTAATTTTAGCGGTTTGAGTATTACTGTTGGCGATGCAGTTGTTGCCTATGGTAAATTCATTCAATCTGTTTTTTCTTTTACAATTATAGCATTTGTATTGTTTCTAATTATAAAAGGAATGAATGCAGCTAAAACAAAAGAAGAGGCAGCTCCAGCAGCTCCTCCAGCACCAACAACTTCAGAAAAATTATTGGCTGAAATTAGAGATGCACTTAAAAAATAAAATTACTTTTTAAGCATTAAAAAAGGCTTCGGTAAATCGAAGCCTTTTTTTTGTTTAAAAACTATTCAACCACTTTTAATTGTGAAGTTCTTTTTATAAAGTCCCCTCTAAGTTATTATTTGTTCAATTTCTTGTTTTGTAAGTCCCGTTACTTTTTGTATTACATCAATAGTAAAGCCATCTGAAAGCATTATTTTTGCTGACTCAAGTTTACTCATTTTAACTGCTTTTATTTCTCTGTTTACACCATCAGCCTCTCTCATTGCTGCATAATCATATTCTTCGAGTTCTTGTTTTGTCCATGTATGCATTTGTGCAGATTGATAGGCAGCCTTCAATCCGTCATCTTCGATATTTTCGGGCAATATTTCTAAACTTTCTGCATATTTTATAAAATATACCCATTTGTCAATAATCGTTTGCAACTGATTTTCAGTTTTATTAAATTTTTGAAGTTCTATCAAATTGAATTCAAAATCTTTAAACAAGTTTTCGCCTGTATCGGTATCAGTGGTGAGGTGTTTAGAAAGATAATTTGGGTTTTTTGAAATATTAAAATCAAAAATTCCTATAAAAACAATCGGACGAAGTTTGTCGTAATCATCGCCTCTTTCTATTTGTGAGGTATAACCTTTTGCAAGATAATATTGTAATCGTTTTTCAAGTCCGTTTACATTCGCAACTTGCATTTCAATAATATACTCATTTCCTTCGCTATCTTTTACTTTTACATCAATAATTGTAGCTTTGAGACTTTGAATAATGGGCAATTGAAAAGGATTTTGCATCGATACTTCTGCAATTTTTTTTGTGCTTTCCAATTTCAAAACTGCATTTAAAAACGAAATGAGAATTATTTTCTTATTCTCATCACCAAAAATTTTTCTAAAAGCAATGTCATTTTTTATATCTACAAACTTCATTTAGCAAAGTTACAAAAAATTTATTCTATTGCTATGCTGATTTTTAGCATATTACATAAACAAAAAAGGCTTCGGGAATTATTCGAAGCCTTTTTAATAAACTTGACTATTGACTAGTAAAATTTAATAGTTAAACCAATGCTACCTAATGTTGAGCTTGTTCCAGAAGGAGCAGCAGTAACTTTGGCTACAGCTTTTTTACCACTAGATGTTTGAAATGCAAATACAGTTCCAACTGCCCACGGGTCGTTAGATCTTACTCTAGTACCAGCTACTGTACCTGAACCTAAATCAGTTGCTGTTGCAGCATCAACAATTGATATAACTGCTTTTGAGTTTGTTAATGTATCAAAAACTGCAGTTGTTACACCAGCAGCCACAACTTTGAAAGTGGTTTGAGTAGTACCAGTTGTAGTATAAACTGCTTGCACAGATGGATCATTTGGTCCACCAATAAAATATTTATTTCCTGAAGCAGAACCATTACCATAAGCTAAATCAAAATCAGCAGATGTTGAAAAGCCTACAACAGAAGCATTTAACTTACCAAATTGTGAAGCTGTTCCTTTTTGGTTATTCATGATTACATCTGATGAATATGCAGGAACAACAGACGGCAATACTTCGTCTTTTTTACAGCTAGTTGTAAATAATGTTGCTGTAGCCAAAGCTATCATTGCAACGCCTGATAAAATTACTTTTTTCATTTTTTTAAATTTTTAAAGATTTGAGTTATAAAATATTTTAGACAAATATATAAAAGGTTGCATCAATATATCAAATTTTTTGTCGTATAAAATTGTTAATTTTTAAAAATAGATATTTGGATTGATTTTAACTGGTTTATCCACAAGCTATTAATAATAATCTTTTATTTAAAATTAGTTTTTATTATTATTATAATGTTGTGGATATGTTGATTAAAATGCTAATTTATCTTATCCATACTCATACTTTTTTTATCAACATCTAGATTAGTTCATTCTAAATGTATAATTAAGGTTTTGATTATATATCCACACATGTTAATAAACATTGCGAGTATAAATATTTTTGTAAAGTTATGTAGAGAAGATTTTTGCTAATGCTATACTATTTAATCAGTTCATATTTTTATGTGGATTATAAACATAATTTATTAGTTATGAATACTTTAGACTTAGTTGTATACATTTTTTAGAACTCAATGTTTATATCTTCAATATCCCAGTTTGTTTTTACATCCATTATTTTTCTAAACAAAAATGTTTTTTCTGGCTGTAAGTTTCGTTTGTAATGCCCACCATCCCAATAGTTGTTATTATTTTCATCTATCCAAACTCTTAAACCGTAAATTCCATTTGGAATATTTTCTAGTTTTATTTTATTGGTGTTTTGGGTTTCATAAAATATTTTTTGTTTATCATCTATTATTTCTAAATGGTAGTTTTTTAAGACAGTTTTTATATTTAGTGTTACATAATTAAAAGGTTCTTCTTTAATTTTTAGCTTATCTTTTGCTAAATACTTTATTACAGCTATTGCATTTGTATCATTCAAATAACTTCTAAAACATTTTGATTTTATAATCAACTGAAACTGTTTTTTAACATCTATTTTTTTAGTATATAATATTGATAATAAGTTATTTGATTCGTTTAGTTTAAAGTTATTATTTAATAATTTTATTGTTTTTAAACTATCTACTAGAATATATATTTTACTTGTATCTATGCTTTTAATAGGATCTGTAAACTGTATTTCTGCTTTTATTGTATCGTTATATTCTACACCGCTTTCTGGTTTAACAGTCTTTATAATATTTTTTACATGTTTAAATTTTGAACTATCTGTTCTAATTATCTTAATGCTATATGTAGTATCATTTTTTGAACTATCGTTCAAATACAGTTTTATAGGAATACTGTCGGAATCAAATTCTGTTTTATAGATTAATATCTCTTTTCTTGTTGCAGCTAATTCATGTATAAGTTTTGTTTCTGATTGCAGTTTATAATTCAGTATCGCTTTATTCAATACAATTTTTATTTCTTTGTCTTCTTTTATACTATTAATTTTAGGCATGAAAACATCGTTTTTAGATAATAACAATTGATGAAAATTTGCTGTATCTTCTATCACATTTATTTTTTGTTCTAAAAATGCAAGTTTTTCTTTTTTGCTATTAAAGCTCAAGTTTTTATCTATATCATTAAAAGCAATTATATAATATTGATTTGGTTCTATATTCTTGAATTCAAATTTGCCTTTGTTTGAATAGGTATAATACAATGGTTTGGTTTTTTCAATATCCAAAGTATCCGAAAAGGTATATAAACCTACCAAAATATTATCTAAACTATCTCTCGTAAAAGCATTTATAACAGAACCTTTAATTTTTGCTGTATCAATTTTTGTGCAATTACTATAAACTAATGGTTTTGATTTATATAAATTTCCTTCGTTTGCATCCTTCACACCGTTTCTTAAATCTATAGAAAAAGTTTTGCATCCATTTTTTTTATTGATTTCATTATTGTCAAACTTTATTATGAGTTCGTTTATACTTATTTCAGTTTCAAAATCTTTTTTCAAAATTGGATTTATAATGATATTATCTTTGAGTTTTGAAATATCTATGCGTTCGTCAAACACAAATGTTACTTTGTTTTGATTATAGTTTTTCTGGTTTTGATTTGGATAAGTTTCTACTAAAACAGGACCTTTTATATCTTTATCTCCGCCAGGAGGAGGACTTATACTGGCACAAGATTTCAATAAAAGTATAAGCAAACCAATTGTTGGTATTACGACAAAAGAATAGTATTTAGACTTCATTTATTTGCTTAGATGAATCATTAATATAGATATGTCAGATGGATTTACACCACTTATACGAGAAGCTTTTCCGAGTGTATCTGGTTTAATTTTTGATAGTTTTTCTCTTGCCTCGGTAGAAATAGAATGCACTTTTTTATAATCAAATTCTGGTGAAATTTTTATATAATCAATGTGTTTCATACTATCGGCTATTTTTTGTTCTTTTTCTATATAGCTATCGTATTTCACATGAATTTCTACTTGTTGAGCCACATCTTTGTGTATTGATTTTATGTAGTTATCTATTTCATCGTTAATCTCTTGTAAATTATGTAGTTCTAGCTGAGGTCTTTTCAATAAGCTGTATAGCGAAGTCTTTTCTCTTACCAAAGCATTTCCGCTTTTTTCTAAATAAGCATTCAAAATTTCTGTTGATGGTTTAAAAGCTTTTAATTCCTCTATTGTATCAGCTGTTTTTGATATCTTGTTTTTTACAAGATTTAATCTTTTTATGGATGCTAAACCTATATCATACCCTTTTTCTGTTAATCTAATATCTGCATTATCTTGTCTTAATAATATTCTATACTCTGCTCTTGAAGTAAACATACGATAAGGTTCTTCTGTGCCTTTATTTATTAGATCATCTATTAATACAGCAATATATGCATCTGAACGTTCGAGCGTAAAAGGTTGTTGTTCCTTTACATTTATGGCTGCATTTATGCCTGCCATTAAACCTTGTGCTGCCGCTTCTTCATAGCCAGTAGTGCCATTAATTTGTCCTGCAAAGAATAAGTTTTTTATCAATTTTGTTTCTAAGGTAGAAGTCAATTGTGTTGGTGGAAAGTAATCGTATTCAATTGCATATCCAGGTCGAAACATTTTTGCGTTTTCAAAACCAGCTATTTTGCACAATGCTTTATGTTGTACATCCTCTGGAAGTGAAGTCGAAAAACCATTTACATATATCTCTACTGTTTCCCAGCCTTCGGGTTCTACAAATATTTGATGTCTATCTTTATCTGCAAACCGAGTTACCTTGTCTTCTACAGATGGGCAATAACGTGGACCTAAGCCTTTTATTCTACCCGAATACATTGGAGATTTCTCAAAACCGCTTTTCAAAATTTCGTGAACAGCTTCATTTGTGTAGGTAATATGGCAGCTTCTTTGTTTTTTTATTGGTTTAATCTCTTCTAAATAGGAAAACTTTTCTGGATTCTCATCGCCAAGCTGTTCTTCCATTTTAGAGTAATTTAGACTTCTTCCATCTATTCTTGGCGGTGTTCCTGTTTTCATTCTTCCTGCCTCGAAACCTGCCTCTATTAATTGTTCGGTTATTCCTGTTGCTGCTTTTTCTGCCGTTCTTCCACCAGAAAATTGCTTTTCACCTATGTGAATTATACCATTCAAAAATGTTCCATTTGTGAGTACAACAGATTTTGCAGCTATTTCCAATCCCATTCCCGTTCGTACACCTTTTACTACACCGTTTTTTATAACCAATCCAGAAACCATTTCTTGCCATATATCTACATTTGGATTTCTTTCTAGTGTTAGACGCCATTCTTCTGCAAATCGCCACCTATCATTTTGTGATCGTGGACTCCACATAGCAGGACCTTTAGAGCGGTTAAGCATTCTAAACTGTATCGTAGTTTTGTCTGATACAATACCAGACATTCCACCAAGTGCATCTATTTCTCGCAGTATTTGTCCTTTTGCAATTCCACCCATTGCAGGGTTACAAGACATTTGTCCTATACGAGACATGTCCATTGTTACCATCAAAACCGAGCAGCCCATTTGTGCCGCTGCATGTGTTGCTTCGCATCCAGCATGCCCAGCACCAACCACAATAACATCGTATTCTTTAAACATATATTTTTGTTCCACGTGGAACACGTTTACAACAGGTATATTTTCCTACAAAATTAAACATTAAAACTTTGTAAACGATAAGTCTTTAGAAGTTGATTGTCTTATGTTTTGTTCCACGTGGAACACATTTCTCATGTTAATTTTTTTACAAGGCTTAATAGCATTACTAAATTTAATTCCGACAAAATATTTCTTTTGTTTTGCAAACTCATATTTCAAAAACCGAAAACCTATTTTTGTTCCACGTGAAACACCAAAATATATTCTTAAATGGAACAACAGTATAAACTCTTTTATGAAACAAGACATACCCCTTTAGGAAATGCGGCTATATTCTAAATTAAACAACATTTGTTAAATTTCTTATTGGATTTGAAGATACAACTTCAACCCCAAATTTATTTCTATTATTTTTTTGCCACGAATTCACTAATTTTTAATGTTTTTTTCGTGCATTCGTGGCAAATATTAAGTTAGAATGATTTTCATCCT
>RDZG01000014.1 GCA_004293915.1 Bacteroidota bacterium
TTATATTAAAATTAATATAAACAAAAAAACTAAACATCATAACTGCACAAAATATGCTAATAACGTTAAAATATTTTTCAAAATTCATTTTCTAGAATATTTTAGTTTTAGAATAACTTTTTTGAAATACAGTGTTCGATAAGTTAGCCAAGCGATTGTTGAACTCCAAATAATCACTGATATTTATCGGTTTAAAACACACTAAGTTTCAATTTTCCTTTTCTAATGCAATAACTCAAAATTAATTTATTTTTTGAAGATTAAAAGTACTTTTTTATCTGTATTTATAGCGAGACGCTTTGTGGTTATTGGAACAAGGGAAATCCTTGCAACAGTGGATAATATTTAACCTAAAAAGCCCTGAATGAAAACTTTTAATTTTTAATCAAGCTACAAATCTTATTGGTAACTGATTTAAGGAAATTGGGTTTAGCTTCGGTAATTTTAGATAGAATAAGGCTTTTATGAACTGTAAATATTTTGTGTGTTCTAATATAACTTTTGAGCGGTAAAGGTTGCAAGCAATCGGCATCTTCTATAGGAATAGAAAGCCCGTTATTATTAATTTTGGAGGTTATTTGTACAATCAAATAGTCGCCAGTTTTATTTATAGTTTCGTTTGAAACAACCAAAGCTGGTCGTTTTTTAAATTCAGTAGCATCGGTAAAGGGAAACTTTACCACTACAATATCAGCTTGTTTGTACATAGATTATAAAACTTTATCCCAACGGTTGTCTTCTTCAGAAAACCAATCTTTGGCTAGTGATTTTTCGCTAATTAGGTGTGAAATTTCGATAAGTTCTATATCTTTGGTATTTTCATCGTGAAGCAGATTAACTGCTTTTTCTGTTTGAATACTTAACTCTTCTTTTTTGATAGATTTTAGTGTTTGTTCCATCACAAAAAACCTTTTAGACAAAGGCAATCGTTGAATTTCTTTAACTATTGTTTTTACTTCCATTTTCTTAGATTTTTAAAGTTATAGTGCAACAGAAAGTGTTTGCTTTATTTTTTGCTAATCTATCTTTAATAAAACAAATACCATTTTTCTCGTCTTTTTATAAATTTTCTAAAATAATAACATTTTCCAGCTGCTACTATCCGAAGTCTTCACGCAGTTGCATTACGGATTAGAAAAATAAATTTCAATCAATAACTAAATAATAAACAAAAATAATTCTTTTTTTTATTTTAATGAGTTAAAAACTAATTTTGATTTGCTAATCTTTATTCAGCCCTACGCAAAAACAACACACTAGATTACTGATAGTGGGTATTTATAAACCCTAAAAATTGAATTTTATTAAATCCATATTTTATTTCTCAAAAAGAAACTTTTTTGTTCATATTTGGCTTATATATAACAATACAAAAAATATGTTAGGATATAGATTTACAGATTTTAAACCTGAAGAAGGCAAAACTCCTTTTGAAAAATTGCTCGATATTTTTTTGCAACTCATCAACATTACAAGTGGAAATGTGAGCGAAACGCTCGATTGGATGAACGACCTCGACCGCCAATATAAACTCACTACGCCTGATTATGGCATGGCGGATTTTATTGATGAGCTCAAAAAAAACGGTTATTTAGGAGAAAACGAATCAGGAGATTTTAACATCACAACTAAAAGTGAGCAGCAAATTCGCAAAAAATCACTTGAGGAGATTTTCGGTAAAATAAAAAAATCAAAACTTGGTAATCACAAAACACCACAATCGGGACAAGGCGATGAGCTAAGTGCTGATACACGAAGTTTTCAGTTTGGCGATTCGCTCGACCAAATTTCGCTCACTGAATCTATAAAAAATGCGCAAATAAATCATGGAATTGGCGAATTTAGTCTTGCCGAAGATGATTTACAAATTATGGAACGTGAACATAAATCACAAACTTCTACTGTTTTGATGATTGATATTTCACATTCGATGATACTTTATGGCGAAGACCGCATTACGCCTGCAAAAAAAGTTGCGATGGCTTTGGCAGAATTAATCAAAATAAAATATCCTAAAGACACACTTGATATTATTGTTTTTGGCGATGATTCGTGGCAAATTTCGGTGCGTGATTTGCCATATTTAGAGGTTGGTCCATATCACACAAACACAGTTGCTGGCTTGGAATTGGCAATGGAATTGCTACGGAGGCGTAAAAACAAAAACAAACAAATTTTTATGATTACAGATGGTAAGCCAACTTGCCTAAAAGAAGGATTGAAATATTACAAAAATAGCTTTGGATTAGATAGAAAAGTAGTGAACAAAACCTTAACCTATGCTGCACAATGCAGAAAGTTAAATATCGCAATTACAACTTTTATGATTGCTTCCGACCCATATCTCAAGCAATTTGTGCACGAATTTACAGAAGTAAACAATGGCAAAGCCTATTACAGCAATTTGGATAATTTAGGCAGTTTTATTTTTGAAGATTTTCAAAAAAACAGAAGAAAGAATGTATAAAATTTGTGCTATTAAAATAGTTTTATAGCCGCTTCAAGCTGATTATCGATTCCTATTTTCATTTTGGCAACATCTTGTTTTAACAAAATATCTGGTGGCAAACCCATTCCTTCATAGTTTTTTATCAAACGTTTTTCGTTGTGCCAATTGCATTTCCCAATTATTTGGCAAAGTGAAATTTCCCGTAAACTCTTTCCCTTTGCTTATAGGACCATTTGCACCAAAAGTTGTATCTCCCAAAATGGTAACATTTGGCAATTCCTTAAGCGAAATAGACAAAATTTCGGCAGCACTTGCGCTTCGTTTATTTGTCAAAATCACAACTTTATTTTTGAAATACACTCCCAATTTAGATTTAGTAAACTTTTCGCTTATAAATGGACTCAAATCATTTTTTCCAGTTCCAATTCGTACTTGGTTAAATCCCCATTCATAATCTTTATCAACAAAAAAAGAGCCCATTTCGTAAAATTCTCTGGCATTTCCACCACTATTAAACCGTAAATCAAGAATCAAACCAGCACCTGAATTAGAAGCATTTTGTAATGAATCTAGAAAGTTTTTAACATCCTGTTTCGCTGTTTCTACTTTTTCTGGAAATTCCGAAAATGCGTTTCCGAAAAAAAACATTCTTGCATACAAAATTCGGTTCTCAATAATTCCATAAAGCATTTCTTTTTTCGAAGGTTCCTCATTATCTGCAAAACTTGAAAACTGTCCATGTTTACCACCCAAATATTTCGTTATAAATGAAGTAGTATCAAAAACATCATAATCGGGGTATTTTACAAAAAAACTTCCATCAATTGGACCAATATTACCACCAAGAAAATTATCTCTATCTGATTTTTCGGCTTTCAAAACACGATGCCCATCAACTAAATGACGCATCATTTTAGAAAAAATATTAAAAAGTCTGGTTTTAGAGGTGGAAGAATTTACAGAATCGGCATATTTAACATATATCGAATCCCAATTTGCTTTGGTTTCTTCAAAAAAGATATAGTTTTGATTCACTCCATTCCAAAAAGCATCGTAATTTCCATTTGGAGTATTAGAATATTGACGTGCAGGTATAAACTCGCCTTGTTTTGCACATCCAAGTAAAACAATCATTCCAATAAAAAAACTTTTGAGCCAAATTTTATTCCGTTTCATCGCTTGAACTTTCGTAACTTTTTTTCTTTAAATAAAACATAAAACCGACCGAAAATGTGAATCCACGGTTCATTACATTGCTATATGATTTTGGAATTTCTGTTTTAAATTTATGCCAATCTAAAAAACCATACTCATATCTTGCTTCTAAAAAAACTTCGCCAAAAGTAAGTTTTCGTGCAACTCCTACATTAATAACAGCACCCAAATCAAATCTGTTATCTTTTCGATTGTCTGTTCCAAATTGAGTTTCAAACACATACGGTTCTGAAACCGATTTTTGAGTCAAAAACTCTCCACCTAAATCGGCAATAAACATATCTGCCCATTTTTTGCCAGAAATAGCATACGAAAAATATGGTCCAGCACCAAAATAAAATTTAATAGTTTCGTTTTCTATTGTATAGTTTAATAAAATTGGAACTTGAATATAAGTATAGTTTGTACCCCAAAAACTTGCATTTTGTTGATTTTGAGCTGCAAAACTTGAAACATCATAATATTTTGTAACAGCATATCCTTTTTGCGAATAATTAACTTCGGTACGTAAAAACAATTTTTCGTTTACCCCAAAATTCGCACATACTCCGCCATAAAATGCGGGTGTTGTAGCCGATGAAGTGAAGTCAATATTTCGAGTGTCATTTGTAGTATTATTGAGTGCAAAACCACCTTTTAAACCTACACTTATTTGAGAAAACGAAGATAAAGTACTAAAAATCAGCAAAAAAACTAATGTTCTATACTTTCTCATTTTCTAAAATAGTTTTTTCAGGTTCGTTTTCTACAAAATATTTTTTTTGCTTGATTATTAAAAATATTACTGCTAAAAAAATTGAAGCGTCAGCAAAATTAAAGATAGGCCAAAGTGAGTAATATTTATTTCCAATCAAAGGTATCGCATCGGGCAAATATCCTTCCCAAATATCTAAATAAAACATATCGATAACTTGCCCATTAAACCAAGGCGAAGGAGCATCAAATGGTGCGTTTGAGAACCAAATTCCATAAAATGTGCTATCTATAACATTACCAACTGCTCCTCCCAAAATCATAGCAATGCAAATAATTAAGCCTTTTGGACTTTGTTTTTTTATTAAAGTATATAAATAATAACTAATCGCAAACATCGCAAAAATGCGAAAAATAGTTAAAAAAGATTTACCGTATTGTGTGCCAAGCTCAATTCCCATTGCCATGCCCGGATTCAAGGTATAATGCAATTTAAACAAATCTCCAACCAACTGGATTTCGCCATTATAACCTGGAATCATATAAAGGTGAGTGCAAATTTTTATTATTTGGTCGGTAATTATGATTGCCAAACTTAGTCCAAAATATTTCCAAATATTCATTTATGTATTGTTAGAAATGCTATTCTCTATGAATTAAAACGGTTGCAAATTACCAAGTAAAAATGTGAACCTTAGCATAAAACATAAAATAATTATAAAAAAATCTATAATATATTTTAAAAACCATCATATAGATTTAAAACAAAAAAGAGCTGATTTAAAACTCAAATCAGCTCTTTTTGCATTATATTATTAAATACTAATTATCAAGTGTCAACTCTAAAGCCAAACCTCTCAACTCATGTATCAATACATTAAACGATTCAGGAATATTTGGTTTTGGTAGGTTTTCGCCTTTCACAATACATTCATACGCTTTCGCACGACCAATAACATCATCCGATTTTACAGTAAGAATTTCTTGCAAAATATGTGCAGCACCAAATGCTTCAAGAGCCCAAACCTCCATCTCTCCAAAACGCTGACCACCAAATTGAGCTTTACCTCCCAGTGGTTGTTGCGTAATTAATGAATATGGACCAATTGAACGAGCATGCATTTTATCATCAACTAAATGTCCTAATTTAAGCATATAAATCACACCAACAGTTGTAGGTTGATCAAAACGCTCACCCGTTAAACCATCAAAAAGATATGTTTTACCCGTTTCTGAAATATTAGCTTTTGCCAATTCATCAAAAACTTCTTGTTCTGTTGCACCATCAAAAATTGGAGTAGCATATTTTTTACCTAATTTCAAACCAGCATAACCCAACAAAGTTTCATAAATCTGTCCAATGTTCATCCTCGAAGGAACCCCAAGTGGATTCAAAACAATATCAACTGGTGTTCCATCTTCTAAGAAAGGCATATCTTCTTCACGAACAATACGAGCAACAACCCCTTTGTTTCCATGACGACCAGCCATTTTATCACCAACTTTCAATTTACGTTTTTTGGCAACATAAACTTTAGCTAATTTTACAATTCCAGATGGCAACTCATCGCCAACTTCGAGTGCAAAACGCTCACGTTTAAATTGTCCAGAAATTTCGTTACGTTTAATATTGAAATTTTTAACTAAACTTACTAAAATTTTATTAATTTTAGCATCAGAAGTTGCATTTTCTAAATGCAAATCGGCAATTAAATTTACCTCTTCTTGCACATTATAATTGCTCTCATCACGATATACATTCTTTTCAGGGAACATATTTTCGGTGATGTTTTTCTTAGTAAACTTAGTTCCTTTAGAAATTATATCATCTCCAAAACGGTGTTTGATACCTTGTGATGTTTTACCATCCAGTACCGTAACCATTTTATCAACCAAAACATTACGTAAAGACAATAAATCTTTGCTATATGCTTCTTTCAACGAATCTAATTGTTTTTTAAGTTTCGTTTTAAGTTCTTTATCTTTTTTGGCACGAGCAAATAATTTAGTATCAATAACCACACCTTTTAAAGATGGTGGAGCTTTCATAGAAGCATCTTTTACATCGCCAGCTTTGTCGCCAAAGATTGCACGTAAAAGTTTTTCTTCAGGTGTTGGATCGCTTTCGCCTTTAGGAGTGATTTTTCCAATCAAAATATCTCCTTCTTTTACATCAGCACCAACACGAATAATACCGTTTTCGTCTAAGTTTTTAACTGCTTCTTCCGACACGTTTGGTATCTCAGAAGTCAATTCTTCTTCGCCACGTTTGGTATCTCTAACTTCTAACTCAAATTCTTCAATGTGAATAGAAGTAAAAACATCATCACGAACAACTCTTTCGGAAATTACAATAGCATCCTCGAAGTTGTAACCTTGCCAAGGCATGAAAGCCACTTTAAGGTTTCTTCCTAAAGCTAATTCGCCATTGTTTGTTGCATATCCCTCTACTAATACTTGTCCTTTTTTAACTTTTTGTCCAATTTCAACAATCGGAGTCAAATTGATACATGTATCTTGATTTGTTCTGCGGAATTTAATTAATTCATATTCTTTAGAAGCAGGCTCAAAAGAAGCAAATTCTTGATCTTCGGTTAAATCATATTTTACAATGATTTTGTTAGCATCAACAAATTCGATAGTTCCATCGCCTTCTGCTACAACTAATGTGCGAGAATCTTCAGCAATACGTTTTTCAATACCAGTACCAACAATTGGAGCCTCAGCTCTCAATAAAGGTACAGCTTGACGTTGCATGTTTGAACCCATCAAAGCACGATTGGCATCGTTATGCTCCAAAAATGGAATCAACGAAGCAGCAACAGATACAATTTGATTTGGAGCAATATCAATATAAGAAACTTTAGCAGGTTCTAATACTGGAAAATCACCCTCAAAACGTGTTTTGATTTTATCTTCTGTAAATTTACTGTCTTTATCTAATAATGCACTTGCTTGAGCAATATAATGCGTATCTTCTTCTTCTGCCGACAAATATGTAATATTATCCAGCAATACTTTTCCACTTTCAACTTTACGATAAGGTGTTTCGATAAAGCCCATACCGTTAATTTTTGCATGTACACAAAGCGAAGAAATCAAACCAATATTTGGTCCCTCAGGAGTTTCAATTGTACACAAACGACCATAATGTGTATAATGCACATCACGCACCTCGAAACCAGCTCTTTCTCTCGAAAGTCCACCTGGACCTAAAGCTGAAATTCTTCTTTTATGTGTAACCTCAGCCAATGGATTGGTTTGATCCATAAACTGCGATAACTGATTTGTACCAAAAAACGAGTTAATTACCGATGATAATGTACGAGCATTAATCAAATCAACAGGTTTAAAGTCCTCATTATCACGCACATTCATACGTTCTTTGATGGTACGAGCCATACGACTCAAACCTACACCAAATTGAGAATATAATTGTTCGCCAACTGTACGAACACGTCTATTTGATAAATGGTCAATATCATCAACAATAGCTTTTGAGTTGATAAGTCCAATCAAATATTTTACAATACTTACTATGTCTTCGGTAGTTAATACTTTAGTTTCGTAAGAAGTAGAAAGACCTAATTTTTTATTTACTCTGTATCGACCAACTTCGCCTAAATCGTAACGTTTGTCAGAGAAAAATAAATTATGAATTACCTCACGTGCTGTAGATTCATCTGGAGCCTCTGCATTACGCAATTGGCGATAGATTTGCTCAACAGCCTCTTTTTCAGAGTTTGAATTATCTTTTTGTAAGGTATTATAGATAATTGCAAAATCATTAATATTTATATCTTCACGATGTAAAATAACGGTTTTTGAACCCGATTCAACGATTACATCAATATCTTCAGGAGCAATCACATGATCACGCTCCAATAAAATTTCATTTCTATCAATTGAAACTACCTCACCAGTATCTTCATCTACAAAATCTTCTGTCCATGTTCTTAATACACGGGCAGCTAATTTGCGACCAGCTAATTTTTTAAGGTTATCTTTTGTTGCATTGATTTCTTCTGACAATCCAAATAGATCTAATATTTGTTTATCTGAACCAAAACCGATGGCACGCAAAAGAGTTGTAACAGGGAATTTTTTCTTACGATCAATGTAAGCAAACATGACATTATTAACGTCTGTTGCAAACTCAATCCAAGAACCTTTAAAAGGAATAATACGTGCAGAATATAATTTTGTACCATTCGTATGTTTGCTTTGAGCAAAAAACACACCAGGCGAACGATGAAGTTGCGATACAATTACACGCTCAGCACCATTAATCACAAAAGAACCTCGCTCAGTCATGTATGGGATATTTCCCAAAAACACTTCTTGTTCGATGGTTTTGAAGTCTTCATTATCTTCGTCATTGCAAGATAATTTCAGTTTAGCTTTAAGCGGAACTGAATACGTCAATCCCCTATCAATACATTCGTCAACCGAATATTTTGGAGGATCAACATGGTAGTCAATAAATTCTAAAACGAAGTTTTCGCGAGAATCAGTAATAGGAAAATTTTCAGCAAATACTTTATAAAGACCTTCTTTGGCTTTGTATTCAGCCGAAGTTTCTAATTGAAAAAAATCTTTAAAAGATTGTACCTGAATATCTAAAAAATCAGGATAATCAACTGTATTTTTAGCTTTAGCAAAGCTAATTCTTCCGATAGAAGGGTTTGTAGACAAGGCAATAAGAGTTTAGTTGAGAGACAAAACATTTGAGTAAAAACAAGAAAAGACCTGATAGTATTTATCAGGTCAAATCTTTAAGCTAAAGAAAATTACTTAACTTCAACTTCTGCACCTGCTTCAACAAGTTGTTTCTTTAAGCTTTCAGCTTCTTCTTTAGAAACACCTTCTTTAACTGGTTTTGGAGCAGCATCTACTAAATCTTTTGCTTCTTTCAAACCTAGACCTGTTAAATCTTTTACAAGTTTAACTACGCCTAATTTTGCAGCACCTGCATTTTTCAAAATCACATCAAATGTGCTTTTTTCTACAGCAGCTGGAGCAGCAGCTCCACCTCCACCACCTGCAACCATTACTGGTGCAGCAGCAGCTGGCTCAATGCCATATTCATCTTTTAATATCGAAGCAAGTTCATTTACTTCTTTCACAGTTAAATTTACTAACTGATCTGCAAACGCTTTTAAATCTGCCATTTTGGGGTATTGATTAAATTGTTGATTAAAATTTTAAAACTAACTAAATTATGATTCTGATGATTTTTTATCGGCTACTGCTTTTACCAATCCAGCTAATTTATTTTCGCCAGAAAGTAATGCAGATATAACGTTCTTAGCAGGAGATTGTAACAAACCAATAATATCCCCGATAAGTTCATTTTTAGATTTAAGCACCGCCAATTGGTCGAGTGCTTTCTCTCCGATAAAGAAAGAAGAATCTATGGAAGCACCTTTGAAAACTATTTTGTCGATTGACGTACTAGCTTTGAATTCTTTTAAAAGCTTGGCTGGCATATTTCCTACTGTTGAGAAAATTAACCCAGACGAACCTTTCAATACAGATGCATTGAAATCTGTGTAATCAGTTTTGGTCGTTTCTAGTGCTTTTGCTATTAATGAGTTTTTAACTACTTGATATTCAACACCTTTTTCGAAACAAAACTTTCTAAATTTATTTATCTGACTTACAGTTAATGCTGAGGAGTCAGTTACATAGAAATAATCAAACTCTGAAAATTTCTTCGATAGCGATTCAATTACTACTGCTTTTTCTTCTTTTGTCATGACTATATTCCTGCTATACTATTAATATCTATTTTTACACTTGGACTCATTGTGCTTGAGATGTACAAACTTTTAAAGTATGCACCTTTAGCAGATGTTGGTTTCAATTTAGATAAAGTCGACATTACTTCTTGTAAATTGTCGGCAATTTTATCTGGCGAAAAAGATGCCTTACCAATACTTGTATGAATAATTCCAGTTTTATCTACTTTGAAATCTATTTTACCAGCTTTTACTTCTTTTACTGCCTTTGCAACATCCAAAGTAACTGTTCCCGATTTTGGATTTGGCATTAAGTTTCTTGGACCCAATACTTTACCTAACTTACCAACCTTAGCCATTACAGTAGGCATGGTAATAATAACATCCATATCTAACCAGCCACCTTCGATTTTAGTTATATACTCATCCAAACCAGCATAGTCTGCACCTGCTTCTAAAGCTTCTTTTACTTTATCAGGTGTGCAAAGTACTAATACTTTCAATGTTTTACCTGTACCATGTGGCAAAGCCACAACACCACGAACCATTTGGTCTGATTTTTTTGGATCAACACCCAAACGCACATCTATATCAACAGATGCATCAAATTTTGTGGTAGAAATTTCTTTGATAAGTTTTGCAGCGTCTGATAACGAATACTCTTTTTTCGTATCAATTTTTGCTAGGGCTGCTTTGTATTTTTTTGTCATAAAATTAATAAAACACTTTCTTGTTAGCGAACTTTTAAACGTTCTCAGACGAATGTTCTGGATAAACGGGACGCAAAATTAAGAATTGTTTTCTAATATAAAAATATTTCTTAAAAAATATTTACTTATTCTAGTCTGTTTTTTGAGATAACGGCTATTTTTTGAGTTTATCACCAAAAACTTTTTTAAATTTTTCAACTTTTGGTTTGATTACAAAATAACAATAGGGTTGAGAACCATTTAGATTGTAATAATTTTGGTGGTAATCTTCGGCTTTATAAAAAACCGATGCTTGAGAAATTTCGGTTACAATTGGTTTGGAAAATGCACCAGAAGCATCTAATTTCTTTTTATAACTTTCAGCAAGTTGTTTTTGCGTTTCGTTGGTATAAAAAACTACACTTCTATATTGTGTGCCGCTGTCGTTGCCTTGTCGATTCAAGGTAGTTGGGTCGTGAGTTTGCCAAAATATTTCTAATAGTTGTTCAAAACTTATTTTTTTTGAATCATAACTAACTTGAATAATTTCGGCATGACCAGAATTCCCTGTACATACTTCTTTATAAGTAGGATTTTTGGTTTGCCCTCCCATATATCCAGATTCTACTTTTTCTACGCCATTGGCTTGTAAAAAAACTGCCTCCACACACCAAAAACATCCAGCTCCAAAATTGGCTATTTCTATATTATCCATTTTTATTTTTTTTGTTAATGCGTTTTTATCTTGTCCATATATAATATAAGGTAGCAATATAAAAAAAAGAAATTTGTTTTTAATCATTGACATAAATGCTAACAAACATTATACTTATTGGCATAATACATTTTTATTATACAAAAAGTTACAAGTTTTACGTATTCATTGGCTTTTTGTGGGCAAAATATAATTAACGAAATTTAATTTAAAATAAATTTTTACATCATCAATTCTTTCAATCTTACAGAAATTGCATTTTTGTGTGCAAAAAGCATTTCGGCTTCTGCCATTTTTTCAATTGTTGGACCTAAGTTTAAAATACCCTCTTTTGTAATGTTTTGATAGGTTATTTTTTTGTAAAAACTATCGAGCGAAACTCCGCTATATGCTGTGGCATAGCCATTTGTGGGCAAAGTATGGTTAGTTCCAGAGGCATAATCGCCAGCTGCTTCAGGTGTAAAATGTCCTAAAAATACCGAACCTGCATTGATGATTTTATCGCCAATTTCTTCAGCATTTTTTGTTGAAATTATTAAATGCTCGGCAGCATATTGATTAATTAAATCAATCATTTCGGATTCAGAATTGAGCAAAATTGCTTTGCTATTTTCGAGTGCTGCACTAGCAAAAGCCTCACGAGGAAGCTCTTTTAATTGTTTAGCAACTTCGGTTTGAACATCCTTTAAAATATTTTCGTTTGTGCTAACCAACAAAACCTGACTATCGGCACCATGTTCTGCTTGCGAAAGCAAATCGGAAGCCACAAAAACAGGATTTGCAGTTTCGTCAGCCATTATAGCTACTTCCGAAGGACCCGCAGGCATATCAATTGCAACTCCTTCTTTATTAACTAATTGTTTTGCAACGGTAACATACTGATTTCCTGGTCCAAAGATTTTGAAAACTTTAGGAACTGTTTCTGTACCGTAAGCCATAGCGGCAATTGCTTGGCTGCCGCCAATCTTAAATATTTTTTTAACTCCACACAAATTTGCGGTATATAATATGGCAGGATGGATTTCACCATTTGCATTTGGAGGCGAACAAAGTATAATCTCTTCGCATCCAGCTAGTTGAGCAGGAATTGCTAACATCAAAATAGTAGAAAAAAGCGGTGCAGTGCCGCCTGGAATATAAATGCCAACTTTTTGAATTCCAACTGATTTTCGCCAACAAGTTACACCTTTAGTGGTTTCTATTTTTATAATTTCGGATTTTTGAGCTGAATGAAAAAGTTTTATATTTTGATAAGCTATTGCAATAGCCGATTTTAAATCATCTGAAATGACATTTTTAGCCTTTTCTATTTCAGAAATCGAAACTTCAAATTGTTTCAAATCCGCTTTATCAAATTGTAACGAAAATTCTTTTAGGGCTTTATCTCCTTCATTTTTAACTTTTTGTAAAACTGGAGCAACTATTTTTTCGAGTTCTGCCATGCTTTTTACTGGTCTTTTCAAAATTTCAGACCAAGTCGAACGTAAAGGGTTTTTGATAAATTGCATTATTTATTATTTACTGTTTTCTTAAAAATTGCTTTTGGAATAAAACTGTTCAAAAATAATTAAAAATTCAGCAATTTCTTCAAAAGTATTATAAAGTGGTACAGGTGCCATCCGAATTACATTTGGATTTCGCCAATCGACAACGATATAAGTCTTTTCCGTTTTCGTTTATCAATATCGAAAGTTGGCATCCATGTTCATTTTCTGCTTTTGGGGTAATAATTTCAATTTTTAAATTGTATTTGAGAATAATTTTTTCTAAACCATTTCTAAGTTCTAAATGTAGTTTTTTGCTTTGTTCAACAAGTTTTTCTATACCAATCTCATCAAAAATAGCTAAAGAAGCCGCATGAGCTGCCATGCTCAAAATGGGTGCATTACTCAATTGCCAAGCAGCAGCTCCATGCATGGGTTTAAACACATTTCCCATCAAAAAACGCTCTTTTTCGTCATGTCCCCACCAGCCTTCAAACCGTTTTATTTCATAATTATTAAAATATTTTTTATTTATATATACACCAGAAACTCCACCTGGACCAGAATTCAAATATTTATAACTACACCAAGTGGCAAAATCTATTGGATATTGTTTAAAATCTAACGAAATATTACCTATGGCATGAGCCAAATCTAAACCTACTTTAATATCATATTTTTGTGCAACTTCGGTTATCTTTTTTAGCTCAAATGCCTGTCCTGTGTAGTAGTTTACGGCTCCTAGAAGGATTAAATTTAATTCATTTTTGTATTGCTCAATAGTAGATATTATTACATCGGTTGTAAGACAAATTCTGTCATATTCTGGTTTAATTTCTACTATTGCATCATTCGGATTATAACCATGAAATTTGGCTTGTGAAGCAACAATATATTGGTCAGATGGAAAGGCATTTTGCTCGATTAAAATCTTATATTTGGTTGGTTGTGGATTGTAAAATGACACCATTAATAGGTGTAAATTAACTGATAATGAGTTCATTGCAACAACCTCATTTTCCTCAGCACCAATTAAATTTGCTAAAGATTTAGAAAAAGTTTTATGATAATCAACCCAAGGTTTTTGGGCTTCAAAATGTCCTTCAACACCCAAATTTGCCCAATCATTTAGCTCTTGTAAAATATATGAATCAGTAGCTTTAGGTTTTAACCCAAGCGAATTTCCACAGAAATAAATCAATTCTTTTCCATTTTTATTTTTTGGAATACAAAATTTATCTCGAAATGGTATTATTTCATTATTAAATTCTATTTTATTCATTTTTAATACTTTTTAATATAAAAACCATAAAATATTGGTTACTTTTTCTTACATTTATGGAATATAATTACATTATATAAAACCACAGTATGAAAACCTTGATGCAAGATACAAACGGAAAGTTTCTTTTGAAGATTTTTTTATTATTCGGTGTTTTAACACTTGGTCTAATAAATAAAAATCTTGAATTAGACGATAAACTATTAACCCAATATTCAGGAAAATTATTTTTAAATTCTTCTGTTTTGGCAGATTAGTATATTTTTATTGGAACATTTTTATATTTTTACATCGTAAATTTCATAAAATGCTCCAAGCAACAGGATTAGAAAAATCATATGGTAAGCTAAAAGTGCTAAATGGCGTTGATATTTCTATTCAAAAAGGCGAAATGGTTGCAATCACCGGACCATCTGGCGCTGGAAAAAGCACATTACTACAAATTTTAGGAACATTAGACTTGCCTGATACAGGAAATTTTACGTTAGATAATGTAAATGTAACCGAATTAGGAGCAAAAAAACTAGCTGCTTTTAGAAACAAAAACATTGGTTTTGTATTTCAATTTCATAATTTATTGCCAGAATTTACCGCTTTAGAAAATATTTGTATTCCAGCTTTTATTGCAGGAACAGATGAAAAATTAGCAAAAAAAAATGCCGAAGAATTATTGAAATTGTTAGGAATTGCTGAACGAGCAAATCATAAACCATCTGAACTTTCGGGTGGCGAACAACAGCGAGTTGCGGTGGCAAGAGCCTTAATGAATAATCCAAAAATAATTTTTGCTGATGAGCCAAGTGGCAATTTAGACTCTAAAAATGCCGAAGAATTGCATCAACTTTTTGTGAAATTAAAAACCGAACGTCAACAAACATTTGTAATTGTAACACACAATGAGCAACTTGCAGCCATGGCAGATCGTTGGCTTACAATGAAAGATGGACAACTAGCAAAAAATTGAAAACTATAATCAGAAATATTCCTAATTTTCTTACCTGTTGCAATATCATTTGTGGCTTTTTTGCCATTATTGCAGTTTTAAAAGGACATTATATTATAGCATCCTATTGGGTCTATGCTGGTGCAGGTTTTGATTTTTTCGATGGACTAGCAGCCCGATTATTAAAAGCACACTCAAACATTGGTAAAGACCTTGATTCTCTGGCAGATATGGTAACTTTTGGACTTGTACCAGGTTTTGTGGTTTATAAATTAATTGGTTTTAGTAACAACGAATATTTGCCATATATTGGCGTATTAATTCCTGTCTTTTCGGCTTGGCGATTGGCAAAATTCAACAATGATACTCGGCAATCTGTAGATTTTTTAGGACTTCCAACACCTGCAAATGCTATTTTCTTTGTTTCTTTAATTCATATAATTTTAAATGCCGAAAGTTTAGCTTTTTTAAATTTAGATTCAATTTTTATCTTAATTCCGATAGTAATTGCATTTTGTCTTTTGATGGTTTCCGACATTAAATTGTTTTCTTTAAAAATAAAATCACTCAATTTTAAGGCTAATTTATTTCAATTTATACTCATAATAAGTTCTGTAATACTTTTTTCAATATTATTATTTGCCTCATTACCAATAATTGTAATTTTATATATAATTTTGTCGCTCATAAAAAATACAATAAAAATCCAATGAACTTCAGAGCCGAAATAGATGTGATGCCACTTAAAGAAATTCTTGACCCTCAAGGAAAAGCAGTAAAACTTGGGCTTACAAATTTAGGCATTTCTAATGTGGCTGATGTTAGAATTGGAAAACATATAACACTTGAATTATCAGCTGATTCTCAGGCAGATGCAGAAGCAAAAACAGATGCGGCTTGCAAAAAATTATTAGCAAATGTAATAATGGAAGGTTACAAATTTTCGGTTACAAGTATTTAAACAATAACTGATAACAATTTACCTTTTGCTTCGTTATATTAAAAGTCAAAATCTAAATATAGTTTTATAGAAAACACCTATACAATAAAAAAGCCTTTGTATTTTCCTATTTCTAAAATGAGAACAAGCTTAATGTTGTTGGTATGTTTTTTATTTTTTGGTGCTTCGGCACAATACAAACCAAATTCTGTTTTCAAAAATGGTGCGTTTTATAAATTAGGCATTTCGCAAACTGGCGTTTATAAAATTGATTATGATTTTTTAAAGAATAATGGACTAGCTCCTGAAAATATAAACCCAAATAAACTTAAAATTTTTGGAAATGGATATGGAATGTTGCCTCAAGCAAATGCCATTTTTCGTTTTGACGATGTAGAAGAAAACGCCATAAAAGTTGTAGGAGGCGGAGACAATGCTTTTAATGTTGGCGATTATGTCCTTTTTTATGCACAAGGTCCACATTCGTGGCAATATAATGCAACAAGCAATGCATTTCTACACACTTATAATATATACGCAGACAAAACTTTTTACTTTTTACAAACAGATAGCCAAAACGATGGTTTGCAAATTCAAACTCAGCCAATTGAAGCTTTAAATAATCCAGTTTTGGTAAATAATTATAACGATAAAAAATTTATAGAAACAGATGTTACCAATTTGCAAAAATCGGGCAGACTATGGTTTGGCGATGATTTTGACAAAACACTAAATCGTTCATATTCATTTGATTTTTCGGGTATTGTAGCTGATAGCCGTGTTTTGTTTCGTTCGTTTTTTGCATCAAAATCGAGCAGACCAGAAGTTTCGCCAAGTTTAGGTATTTCTTTAAATGGCAATGTTTTAGGAACTACAAATTTTGCTGCAGGTTCGGATTTTGTAATTGCCAATGGCTATCAAATAAATTATGACATAAATTCAAGCTCTTTCCAAAACAATGGAGCTATAAATATTAACCTAACTTACAATAAATCAGGCGATAACGATGCTGTTGGCTATTTAGACTATTTAGAAATAAATGCAATAAGAAACTTAAATTTAATTTCAAATGAATTGATTTTCTCTAATATAGCTTCTAAAAACAATATTGCGACAACTTTTTCGCTTTCAAATGCTGGAGCCGAAACCGAAATTTGGGATATTACTCAAAATACAAAAGCAAAAAAAGTAACAGGCTCATTATCAGGCTCTACTTATCAATTCACAACTTCAACTTTAGGAATGATAAAAGAATTTGTTGCCATAAATCCATCGGCAATTTCGCAACGTCCAAGTTTTGAAGGCAAAGTTTCAAATCAAGATATTCATGGGTCTTCAACTCCAAAATTAGTAATTGTTACGCACAAAAATTTTATTTCAGAAGCCAACCGATTAGCAGAATTTAAAAACAAAATTGGTATTTCCACCTTGGTTTTGGATGTAGAGCAAATTTATACCGAATTTTCATCTGGTGCTCAAGACATTACAGCCATAAGAGACATGGCTCGGATGTTTTACAAACGTGGCGGACTGGAAAATATAATGCTTTTTGGCTCGTGTTCGTACGATTATAAAAACAGAATTCAACCAAACACAAATTTTGTACCTGTTTACGAAGCAAGAGAATCTTTTAATCGGATAAACTCCTATTGTTCAGACGATTACTTTGCCATGTTAGACGATAAATTTGGCGAATGGGTTGAAGGAAATGTACAAGATTCGATGCAAATTGGCGTAGGTCGTTTGCCAGTTCGAACCACAGACGAAGCCAAAATTGTGGTAGATAAAATTATAAATTACAGCTCAAATCCAAATGCATTAGGAAAATGGCGAAACAAAACCTGTTTAACAGCCGATAATGGCGATGGTGCAACACATCTTGGCGATGCGGAATATATGGCTCAATTGATAGATGCTAACGATAAAGCACAGAATATCAACAAGATATATATAGATGCATATCCTATAAAACCAACTGCGGCAGGAAATTTATCGCCACAAGCAACCCAATCGCTCAGAAACAATATCGACTTAGGAAGTTTGATTATTAACTATTCTGGACATGGTGGACCAGAACAATTGGCACAAGAAAAATTAATCACTGTAAATGATATTAATGGATATAAAAATTTCGATAAATTAAGTTTTTATGTTACTGCCACTTGTGATTTTGGCTTGTATGACGACCCAAATAGAAGTTCGGGTGCAATGCGATTATTAACAGCAAAAGGCGGTGGAATTGGCACTTTCACAGCATCTAGAGAGGTTTTTCAATCATCAAACAGGGCTATAAATGGTAATTTTTATAAATTTGTTTTTGATAAAGAAAGTAATGGAAAAATGCCTGATTTGGGACACGTTTTTAAAAATGCAAAAAATGCAAGTATTATAAATGTGCAAAACAGAAGCTATACCATGTTTGCAGATCCATCTTTGGTTTTGGCTTATCCTAAACACAATGTTAAAATTACTAAAATAAATGGCAATGCAGTTGGAGTTGATACCATAAAAGCACTTGCTAAACTCGAAGTAGAAGGCAATGTGTTAGACCAATCCACTAACGCATTACTCACAAATTTTAATGGAGTAGTTACTTTAGATTTATTTGATAAAGCAAACATTATCAATACGTTAGGACAATCTGGAGACCCCAAAATTGCATTTTCATTGATGGACAATACCATACAATCTGCACAAGCATCAGTAAAAAACGGAACGTTTAAATTTACTTTTGTTGTACCAAAAGATTTGAATTATAAATTTGATAAAGGTAAATTTAGTTTTTATGCCTTTGATAAAAAAACAGTTTCGGATGGGGCAGGTTATAATGACGATGTAATTATTGGCGGCACAAATCCGAATGCACCCGAAGATAATACACCTCCTGAAATAACGCTTTTTATGGAAGATTCCACCTTTCGACCAAACGGATTGACAAGTTCTAAACCACTTTTGCTCGTAAAACTTTTTGATGAAAACGGAATCAATATTGCTCGTTCGGGAATTGGACACGAGATCACAGGTGTAGTTGATAGAAAAGAAAACGACATCATAATATTAAACGAAAATTACATTTCAGAAGTAGATGATTATAAGCGAGGAAGAGTAAGTTATCGACTTGATTCTTTGGCAGATGGCGAACATAAAATTACGGTTACAGCTTGGGATACGTATAATAATTCGAGCCAAAAATCGCTTGATTTTATTGTAGCATCAAGCAACAAACTTGCTATAAATCAGATGTTTAATTACCCAAATCCTGCAAATGAATATACCAATTTCACAATTGGGCATAATCGCATTGGCGAAGAAATAGAAATGATTTTACAGATTTTCGACCAAAGTGGCAATTTTATTAAAGACTTTAAAGAAGATATTGATTTAAAAACAGCATCGCTCACCATGCGATGGGACATAAAAGAATCAGCAAGATACAATATTAGTGATGGTATTTACGTTTATAGATGCACAATCCGTTCGAAATCGGACAATTCTGTGGCTCAAAGTTTTCAAAAATTAGTTATTATTAGATAAAAATCCGTTGTTTTGCATAATTATAGAAAAATGAAAAATAAAATTGCAGTTTATAGTTTTTTAGGTGTTTTGCTTTTTACAAGCGAAATTTTAGCTCAAAATCCAATTAATACGAACAAAAATGGTGTCAATCTAGACCAAAACTTTAACCCATTGCAGACTGCCGTACCCTTTTTGAGTATTGCACCTAACGCACGTGCTGCGGGCATGGGAGATATGGGAGTTGCAACCACTGCCGATGAAAACTCTGCCTATTGGAACCCTGGAAAATTGTGTAGAACCGAAAAAGATTATGGCGTAAGTTTTTCGGTAAATCCATGGCTCAGAAACATTACAAATGACATGTATCATTTTCATTTAGCAACCTATTATAAATTAAGAAAAGAAGATGCAATTGGTTTGAATTTTACCTATTTTAATTTGGGAAAAATTGATTTTACAGATGCAACTGGTGGATCACTTGGCAATGGAAATCCGAATGAATTATGCCTTTCGGGTACTTATTCCAGACTTCTTTCTAATAAATTTAGTGCTGGATTATCAATAAAATATATTTATTCTAATTTATTAAATGGTGCATTGGTAAATGCAAGTGGAGCCCACAGTGCGGCTGCCGATATTGGATTTTATTATAATACCGATATGTTTGCTTTAGGCAAAGACATGAAACTTACCATTGGTGCTATGATGAACAATATTGGTGCAAAAATCAATTATCGTTCGGGAATAAACCAAAATGGCGATTATTTACCTTCAACTATTCGTTTGGGTGCCATGAATACCATCGAATTAGATGAATTTAACAAATTGAGTATTGGCGTAGAATTTTCAAAACTTATGACTCCAACACCTCGTGGTGGCTTTGTAGATAAATCTAAAGGTATAATCAGTTCGATGCTTGGCTCGTTTACAGATGCACCTTTTAGAGAAGAAATGAGTGAAATCATGATTAGTTCTGGTATTGAGTATTGGTACGACAATCTTTTTGCTTTGCGAGGAGGTTATTTTTACGAAAATGCTTCAAAAGGGAATCGTAAATATTTTTCTTTGGGTTTGGGTATAAAATACACAGCATTTGGCTTAGATATTGCTTATTTGATTCCAACAACAAAAGATTCGCCATTAGCAAATACCTTACGTTTTACGCTAAGTTTTAATTTTGATAAACCTAACAAAGGCGACAAACAATCAGCAGTTGAGTAATTATTAGTTATAAAAATTAGAATTCAACTCATATTTATATAATATTAAACTTAGCTTTTAGATATATCTTATCAATCAAATTTTATATCCCCAATTTGTAGTTCAAAAACTTGTTGATAAAACATAAACAGCTGATATTGAAAAGCTTAAATTTACCATACAACAATTCTCAATTCTCAATTCTCAATTCTCAATTCTCAATTCTCAATTCTCAATTCTCAATTTATAATTCATAACTAAAAATGCTTCTAGATAGAGCAAAAGCTCCAAAAATTTCAGATTTTAAGCCATTTAAACTTACAAGAGCAGCTTCGATTAAGCTTACTAACGGAATAGCCTTGCATTATGTCAAGGCTGGCACACAACCCTTGTTGAAGTTCGAAATTGTTTATCATGCTGGAAATTATATCGAACCGCAAAGGGGTATTTCGTTTTTTACTGCCAAAATGCTAAATGAAGGCACAAAATCGATGTCGAACAAAGAAATTTCTGAAAAAATAGCTTTTTATGGTGCGCAACTAGATTTTATTCCTGGACTAGATAAAATTACAATTTCTGTAATGGTTTTAGAAAAGCATTTTTATGCTGTGTTGCCAATTATTTCAGAAATAATAGAAGAATCAGTTTTTTTGGAAAAAAATTTCGACAGTATAAAAAATATTTATATTCAACAACTTAAGGTAAGCAAAGAAAAAACAAGTTTTGTGGCTACAGGCTTGTTCAAACAAACTATTTTTGGTTCAAACCACCCGTATGGCTATTTTATTGAAGAAGATGACGTGCAAAAAATCGAATGTAAAGATTGTTTGAGTTATTATAATGCCGTAATCAAAGATTGTAACTTTGAAATTATTGTTTCAGGAATGGTTAATGACGAAATTTTAAAAGAATTCGATAAAATTTTAGGCGTTAAAAAAAATAAACCTGTGCCAACAAATGGCACATTGATTGCTGCTAGACCAGAAAAAAAGAGTATTTTTCATGAAAACAAAGAAGATGCGGTGCAATCTTCGTTGCGAATTGGCAAACGATTGTTTACTAGAAACCATCCCGATTTTCTTAAAATGACTGTATTGAACGAAGTGCTAGGTGGCTATTTCGGATCTCGACTAATGAAAGTAATTAGAGAAGAAAAAGGGTTGACGTATGGCATTTATTCTCAGGTAGTTACGCATATCAATGAAGGCTATTTTGTGATTGGTTCGGATGTAAAAAAAGAATTAGTAATCGAAGCTTTAAAAGAAATTTATTATCAATTAGAAGTTTTGAAAAACGAAAAAATTGGCGAAGATGAGTTGCAAACCGTAAAAAACTATATGATTGGCTCGTATTTGAATGCAGTAAATACGCCTTTTGCTTTGGCTGATAAATTTAAAACGCTGTATTACAACGGTTTAAGTTATGATTATTATGATAATTATATCTCAAATATTCAAAAAATAACGGCAACAGATTTGCAAAGTTTAGCAAATAAATATTTCGACAAAACTAGTTTTGCCCAAATTGTGGTTGGTTAATGGACTTGATTTACAAGAAAAACTAGTGATTTAGTAGGTTTACTAAATCACTAGTTTTTTGTTTTGTATTCGTTTAGTTTTTTGTAAAAACCAAACGAATGTAATTTACAGTGCTATGTTCAGAATCTTGAACGGTATCGTCAGAGCTAATAATGTCGTTCAAATCGCTCACAACATCTGTTTTTAAATCAGAATCTAATTTTATTTTTTTAGCCAACATATCAATTGTTGCTTTGCGTTCGCCATCTTCGTGATGCGTGAGTTCATCTTTTACTGCTTCAAAAGTAGCTTCATAGCCTGAAACTGCACCAGAAACATATTCAGCAATAATTTTTTTTGATTTGCGAAGTGCCATTGCCAATTCTTCAGGTGTGGTTTCTGCATCGGAGTCTGCCACAACCAAGTATAAATAAGCAACAAAGTGCTCTTCTTTCCAACTATTAACAACACTATTTACCATATATGATTTTATTTTTTGAGGATGCAAAACAAATCATTTTCGATTGATACACAAAATATTCGTGATATTTCTCCTACTTTTGTTGCTATAAAATTTTCTATATGCAATCGGTAAATATTCATCAAAAACTTGTCCGCAATTTTGTAAAATCTGATTTTAAAATTTCGGATTGGAACAGCCTAAAACCTTATTTTGATAATTTAGTAGCACGTAATTTGGATTCTGAAAATGCGTTAAAAACTTGGATGTCAGACAAAAGCGAACTCGAAAGCGTGTTAGAAGAAGAATCAGGGTGGCGATATATTCGCATGACTTGCGACACCGCAAACGAAGAATTTCAACAAGCATATAACTATTTTATTACTGAAATCGACCCACATATTCAACCAATTAGCAATGAATTAGATAAGAAATTATTAGCTTGTCCATTCAAATCGGTTTTAAATTCGGAAGCGGATAAAATTTTGCTTCGCTCGGTCGAAAATGCCGAAAAAATATTTAGAGAAGAAAATATTGCTGTTTTTACAGAAATGCAACAAGAGCAAGTAAAATATGGTAGCACAGTTGGCGGACTTTCGGTTACACTCGATGGCGAAGAAATGACCTTGCAAAAAGCTTCCAATTATCTTTTTAAAACAGATAGAACAATAAGAGAAAAAGCTTATCGAGAAATTCAAAGCAAACGACTTTCTATAAAAGATTCATTAAACCAACTATTCCAAAAACTTATTTCGCTTCGCCACAAAGCTGCTCAACAAGCTGGTTTTCAGAATTATAGAGATTATATGTTTGTGAGTATGAATCGATTTGATTACACCTCAAACGATTGTTTTACTTTTCACGATGCCATAGAATCCGAAGTTGTGCCTATTATAAATACGATTTCTGAAAAAAGAAAAAAAGCACTTGGCGTAGAAAAACTTAGACCGTGGGATTTGAGTGTAGATACCCAAAACAGAACTCCCCTATCAGCCTTTGTTGATGGCAAAGATTTGACAATCAAAACCATAAAAGCATTTTCTAAACTACATCCATTTATCGGAAAATGTATTGAAGAAATGGAAAAAATGGGTCATTTGGATTTAGAATCACGCAAAGGAAAAGCTCCAGGCGGTTATAATTACCCGCTTTATGAAACTGGTGTACCTTTTATTTTTATGAACGCAACTGGCAATGTGCGTGATTTGGTAACAATGGTTCACGAAGGTGGTCATGCCCTGCATTCTATTCTCACAAAAGACTTAAAATTAGTAAGTTATAAAAACTTGACATCCGAAATTGCCGAATTAGCATCGATGAGTATGGAATTACTTTCTATGGAACATTGGGATGTGTTTTTTGAGAATCCAGAAGAACTAAAACGTGCAAAAAAAGACCATTTAGAATCTATTATCGAAACCTTGCCTTGGGTGGCAACTATAGATGCTTTTCAACATTGGATTTACGAAAATCCTACACATTCGCAAGAACAATTGACCAAAAAATGGAACGAAATTCACTCTCGATTTGGTAGCAAACACCTAGATTGGACTGGTTTAGAAGAGTTTAAAGCTAATATTTGGCAAAAGCAATTGCATTTATTTGAAGTTCCATTCTACTATATTGAATATGCAATGGCACAACTTGGCGCCATTGCTGTTTGGAAAAACGTAAAAGAAAATCCTGAAAAAGGGTTGCAACAATATCTTGATGGTTTGGCATTGGGTTATACAAAAAGCATTGGCGAAGTGTATAAAACTGCTGGAATCAAATTTGATTTCTCAAAAGATTATATCAGATCGCTTATGGATTTTGTAAGAAAAGAACTTGATGGCTTGGATTGATAAAATACGCTAAGTTTGAAAAATTAAAACAAAATATTAGCCACGAATACTCGAAAAAATTAAATTTAGTGGATTCGTGGCAAAATCAAAAAAATAAGTAATATTATTGATTTTTATTTACCGATATAGTATACCTTAAAAATCATCCACATTTTAATGTAATTTGTGTGATTTCGGGCCAAATACCAACTCTACCCGGAAAACCAATAAAGCCAAAACCTCTATTTACATAAAGTTTTTTGTCTTCTACTTCGTATAAACCAGCCCATCGTGGATATTTGAATTTAACTGGACTCCATTTGAATACACCCGGAATTTCTATCCCAAACTGCATACCGTGTGTGTGTCCTGAAAGAGTTAAATCAAAATTGGTTGGGTGTTGCAATACTTGTGCATCCCAGTGCGAAGGGTCGTGGCTCATCAACACTTTAAAAATATTATTATCTAAATCAGCCGAAGCTTTATTAATGTCGCCATATTGTGGAAATGGCGGCAAACCCCAATTTTCGATTCCCACAAGTGCAATTTTATCATCACCTCTCGAAAAAACAGTGTTTTCATTTAATAAAATTTTGAAACCTGCTTTGCCGTGATTTTCAATTAAACTTTCAAAGTTTTTGCGTTTGGCAGCAGCACTTTCCCAAGGAATATATTCGCCATAATCGTGATTTCCCATTATCGAAAATTTACCTAAAGGTGATGATATTGAGCCGAATAATGAAATATAAGGATCAAACTCATCGGCACGATTATTTACTAAATCGCCAGTAAAAAGCACTACATCAGATTTTAATTTATTTATTAAATTTATACCTTTTTGCACCCCATCCATTGAATCAAAACTACCTGAGTGAACATCCGAAATTTGAGTTATTGTAAATCCATCAAAACTTTTGGGAAGATTTTTGAATTTCATTGTTATTTTTTTGACAGAAAAATCGTATTTCCCTTTTGTGATACCATAAAGTGTAGCGAAAAACGGAATTGCTGCAATTCCAAAAGCAATTTTATTGAAAAATGCTCTTCGTTCTGGAAAATAATTTTCGGTTCCTCGTGCCTCCCAGCCCATTTTGTCATAAACAAAAACGGCTATACCATTGAAAAAACGAAATATATCTTCGAAAATCAAAAAAATACAAAATAATAATTTTGGTAACCAAATCAAAATTAATCCACCCGCAACTAATCTAAAAAGCCAACCTCTAGCCCCTTTTTCTTGATCAAATGTTAAAATAAAAAACAATAAAAATGCAAGGTAACAGGCTGTAACTCCCCAATAAATAAAGTAAACTATTTTTTTAGATTTTTCGGTTTCAAAACCCGAAACCACTGCTTTTATGCCTGAAAATGCATAAAAATCAAGAAATATTAAAATAGCAACGGTAATGGCAATACGAATAAGAATGGTTGTAATAGGCACGATAGTAATATTTAATCTAGAATTTTTACAAAATTACACTATAAACTTAGATTATTCGATTTGTGTTCCCAAATTAAAAACTATTGTAAATCATCATTAAAAAATGATGAATGAAAATGAAATTGCATCCTAAAATCAAATGTGTAAATTTGCATCAAAATCACAATTTTTTACTCCGTTTATATTTTAGATTATAAAAATAAGTTTACATGGCAACACTTTGGGCAAAAGATACTTTAACGAGTAAAAAAATAGAACATTTTACAACTGGCAAAGATCGAGAACTAGATTTGTATCTTGCTCCGTTTGATATTTTAGGTTCTATGGCACATATTACTATGCTCGAAACCATAAATTTATTGAGCAAAGAAGAATTGCAAATACTTAAAAATGAGCTTATTGCATTATATTTAGATGCCAAAAATGGTAAATTTGTTATTGAAAAGGGAGTTGAAGATGTACATTCGCAAGTAGAGTTTTTGCTAACAAAAAAACTAGGAGATGTGGGCAAAAAAATCCATTCGGGCAGATCTCGCAATGATCAAGTTTTGGTTGATTTAAAACTTTTTATGCGTGATAAATTGGAACAAGTTGTAAACCAAACACAATTACTTTTCGATTTGCTTCAACAAAAAAGTGAAGAGTATAAAGATGTAATTTTTCCTGGCTATACCCATTATCAAGTGGCAATGCCTTCGAGTTTTGGTTTGTGGTTTGGAGCCTATTCCGAAAGTTTGGCAGATGATTTGAACCCACTTTTGGCTGCATATAAAGTAGTAAATAAAAATCCACTTGGCTCGGCTGCTGGATATGGAAGTTCGTTTCCGCTCAATCGCACTTTAACCACACAATTGCTTGGTTTTGAAACACTTAACTATAATGTAGTTTATGCCCAAATGACACGAGGCAAAGCAGATATTATTGTTGCACAAGCTTTGTCATCGGTTGCTTATACACTAAATAAACTGGCTTCGGATGCGGTGCATTATGTATGTCAAAATTTTGATTTTATTTCTTTTCCAGAAGAATTAATGGAAGGTTCGAGCATAATGCCGCACAAAAAAAATCCAGATGTTTTTGAATTGATTAGAGCCAAAACCAACAAAATAAAAGCACTTCCAAACGATATTAGTTTGCTCACAACCAATATGCCATCGGGTTATCATCGCGATTTGCAATTGGTAAAAGAATATATTTTACCTGCCTTTGATGAGTTGATTATGTGTATGGATTTAACTATCGAAATGTTATCGAAAGTATCCATTAAAAAAGACATTGCTAAAGATGAAAAATACAAATTCATGTTTAGTGTAGAGCGTGTAAACGAGCTGGTTTTGCAAGGAGTTGCGTTTAGAGATGCATATAAAATTATTGGGAAAGAAATTGCCGAAAACAACTTCAAAATTCCTGATACAGTGTTGCATACACACGAAGGCAGCATCGGTAATTTGTGCACAAACGAAATAAAAGCCCTTTTTTATGACGGAATCAAAGCTTTTAATTTCAATAAAAAAAATATTGCTATTGAAAAATTAATTGGTAGTTGAAATAATAATTATTTTCCCTTATAAGACATTAGTTTTTTGTATAAAAATAAAATCATAATTTAATCCGCAAAAATTTGTTTCAAAAATCTGCGTTAAAATAATTTTATTATCTGCTAAATTTATTAACTTTGAATAACTAAGATTAATTTGACATGGAAACACTTGTATTGCAAACAAAGCATATAGTGCAAAAGAAATAGAGGATAGAGCTACTGCAAAATGGATTCAAGAAGGTTTAGCTTCTGGAATGTTGAGTCAAGAAGAGTCTGATGCTTTTATTAATTCATATAGAAAATGAAGTTTATATTATCAAAAAAATTTACTTCTTCATTTACTCGTTTATCTGAAAGTGAAAAGCAAGAAGTAATAATAATTTACGATAAAATAAGGTTAGCGAATTCTATTTCTGAACTTGAAAGCAGCCCTTTAGTAGGGATGCCTTATCTGCACAAAATTGAATTTGGAAAATATGTTATAGGCATACAAGTAAAAAACAATGAAGTAGAGTTGGCAGGGATAGTAGAAAAAGGTCAAGAACTTTCCATATTTATTTAAACTAAGTAATACTTCCGATTAGCAATTTTTTAATTTCCTTTTCGTTTTATTTTTTTCATACCTTTGACTATATAATTATCAAATAATACTATGAAATACTATAATTTTCTTTTCACAACTATTATTACAATTACTTTATCATGTTCAAAAAGCACTATTGATTCTAAAAACCAAGAAACTTTAAAAGTAGATGCCTATAAAAATTCAAAAATATATGAGATATCTGAAAGACTAGATTCAATAAGTTTTTCAAATGGAATAATTGTTTCTGGTTCTAAGACCACAGTTGCCAATGATAACACAATTCTATTCTCTGATAGTTTGTTGCAAAACAATTCTAATGTCATATTGAATATTGGAGATGAAATCTATATTGATTATGTGTTGGATGGATATAAACATGAAGAGAATAATTGGTTAATTCCTGTTTTTAAAGTTTCTGTTAATAAAAATAACAAAGAAATTAAAGGATACCTATCACTAAAAAATCTTATTGTACAAAAACAAAAATTAATAGACGGGAATTTTATTTTACTCAGTATTTTCTCTGATTCTACTTCTGATGATATGTCTAACCTAATTGGAAGTTATAAGGTAACGGACTACAAATATAAAATTTTATCTGATGTAAAGATTGAAATGATTTTTACAGCAAACTATGTTGATGAAAGTGACAAATATTATTTTTCGCAAGAACTTGAACTAAAATATATTCCTAATCCAAAATTACATTCAGTAGTTTCAATCATAGAATCAAAAATGTATTATCCAGCTTGTGGATATAATTCTGGCAGTCATTATTTGATTTGGAATGGAATAACTTTACAAAAAGCATTTGAAACATTTGAGCTAAATGAAGCTGGGCTTTTTAGTAACTACAGCATTGTTCAATTTCCTGCTAAACGCAAAGAATATTTTGAAGCAAATGACACTATTTTAGTTTCAAATTTACACAAAGAATACGAAGAAGAATCTAAAAAAGAGCTAGTTGATAGTACCGTATTGGCATATATTTGGACAAAAGACAAAAAAATAATAGGTCCTGAGACTTTATTTAAAAATAAATAAAGACTTCCGATTAGCAATTTTTTAATTTCCTTTTCGTTTTATTTTTTTCATACCTTTGACTATATAATTATTTTATCATGAAAATTTCTCGCTTTTTTAATATAGGTTTTATATTTATTTCAATACAAATGACTATGGCACAAACAAATTTTGGTACAGAATGGAAGCAAGTAGAAAAGTTTCAAACTCAAAATCTTCCTAAATCGGCTTTGGAGAAGGTAAATGCAATATATGCCAAGGCAAAAACCGAAAATGAAGTAAGCCAAATGGTGAAAGCATTGGTGTATAGGCTTAGCATAGAAGAACAAATTGGCGAAGCTCAATCTGAAAACATCGAAGATTATTCGAGCTTTAGGGTAAATAAAGCCTTGAAGGAGCTTGATAAAGAGTTATTATCGGCAACGAATCCTGTGCATCAATCCGTTTTGCATTTACTGAAAGGAAAAACTGTTTCAGAGTTTTATAGCCAAAACTCTTGGCGAATACAACAAAGAACAGCTTTGGCAGAATATTCTCCCAAAGACATCAGCTCTTGGAGTGAGAAAAATTTGGCAGAAAGTTTTGTGCATGAGTTTAACGAAGCACTGAAATATCCTGAAAAGCTAAAGTCTTTCAAAATATCAGAATTTGAAGGAATGGTAGTGAAAGGTGAAAATACAAGAAAACTGCGTCCAACACTCTTAGAATTGATAGGTTTTTACGTCATTCAAAGTTATCAAGGAAATGCTTTTTCATTGGCTCAACCCACAAATCCATTCAAAATGGACAATGAAAGCTATTTTTTGCTTGACAATGAATTTATTTCCCTCAAAATCAATACAGAAGATACACTTTCGTTTGTGTACAAAGCCATAAAAACGTATCAAACATTAATGCAAGAAAACATTTCTTCACTCGAAGTTTTGTCTGATATAGAATTGCACAAAGTACAATATGTAAACAGCAATTATAAAGGAGCAGAAAAAGAAAAGCATTTTCAATTAGCCTTAGAAAAACTACAAGAGAAGTATAAAAAACTGCCTATTTATACTGAAATAGTGGCAACTCTTGCTGCGATTTATACCCAAAGAGCAGCAAAATACAATCCACTTTTGAGTGATAAATTCAAATGGGAAAACAAAAAAGCCTTAGAATTATGCGAAGAAGCTGTGAAGTTGTATCCCGAATCATATGGATATAACAGCTGTCAAGCCATAATTTATCAAATCAAAACTCAAGAATTTAGTATCGAAACTGAAAAGGTAATTTTGCCCAATCAGCCTTTTAGAGTATTGGCTACGGTGAAAAATACATCATCTCTTACTGCCTATATTTACCAAACTACTTATGATGAATTAGAAAAATTAAGTGTGGATTTGTATAACCAATATTATAAGGACTATAAAATAAACATTGATCAAGAGCTTTATAAATATTATGAATCAAAAGCAATTTTCAAAAAACAAACTTTTGCTATTCCTGACGATAAAGATTATCAAAATCATAAACTAGAATTAGCTTTAGAACCACTCAAATCTGGCGTTTACATGATTTTTTGGTCATCAGATTCGGAACTAAAAAAATCAAAGCTAGTCAAATTTAACTACTTACAAGTTACAAACATTGCTTATATACATAAAACTGAGCAACCAATTTCAAGTTATAATATAAATAAATTTTATGTAATTAATAGAAGTAATGGAGGTGTTCCAGATAATATAATAGAGGCTGAATTAAGAAATTTAATTTATGAAAAAAATAAATATAAAGTTGAAAGACTTAATAGATATTTATCTGATGCAAAAGGGTATTTTGAAATTTCAAATCCATTTAAAACCCAGTTTAAATCTCCAAATAATGAAAGTTACTATATAATATTTAAAAATAGAGGAGATGAATATTCAACTTTTGATTATTTCAGGCTATTGGAAAATATTTATCATTCATATATGGAGTATTATTCTAGCACCAATTACACTAATACGCAATCTTTTATTTTTACTGATAGAGCTATTTACAGACCTGGGCAAACGGTTTATTTCAAAACTATTTTGATTCAAACTAACGAGAAAGGAGATAAAAAACTCCTCAAAAAATATCCTATTCGTGCCGTCTTGAGAGATGTAAATTATCAAGAAATAAGTGTACTTGAAAACCTAGAAACCAATGACTTTGGTTCTGCATCTGGCACTTTTGTACTTCCTAGTGGTGGACTTACGGGTAATTTCACCATTGATTTAGGTTATGGTTCGACAAACATAAGTGTAGAGGAATACAAACGTCCAAAATTTGAAGTTTTGTTGAAAAACCCTGAAGAAAGTTTTCGATTGAATGATGAAATCAAAATAAAAGGAAATGCCAATGCCTTGGCTGGGTTTGGAATATCAAATGCAAAAGTTGTTTATAAAATACAAAGAGCGGCCATTTATCCGCAATGGCTGTATTGGAGATGGCGTTGTTGGGGATATTATCCTACAAGTCCTTCTGCTGAAATCAAATTTGGTGAAGCCAAAACCAATGATAAAGGGGAATTTGAAATATTGTTCAAAGCCATTCCCGATGCTGATGTGGAAGATGAAAATACTGCCAGTTTCAACTATACCATTACAGCTGATGTAACAGACGAAAATGGTGAAACTCGCTCTGCTACAAACACTATTTTGGTGAGCAAACAAGCTTTGCAAATTTCTACGGATTTGAAAGAAAGGTTAGAAATAAATGAAAATAAGAAGTTTTCTCTTAAAACTCAAAACATGTCGGGCTTCAAACAAAAAGCCTTGGTGAATGTGAAAGTATATTTACTTACACCCCCCGATGCCATGAAACGTACGAGACTTTGGGCAAGACCAGATAAATATACCCTTTTAGAATCTGATTATCAAAAACTTTTTCCTACCGATGAGTATAAAAATGAACTGGACATCATCAATTGGAAACAAGAAAAAATAGTACTTGAAAAATCATTCGATACCGAAAAAGATACAGTTTTAGATTTTGGATTTTTGTCCAAAGTGGGTAAATATTATTTCATTGCCACTGCCAAAGACAAATATGGTGTAGACGTGAAAGAAGAACGCTTTTTTGATTATTATGATAAAAACGAAAAGCAATTGGCTATTCCAAGTATGGCAGATTTCAATGCTATAAAAGCGGAAGTAGAAATAGGAGACAATGCCCAAATCAAGATGGGGACTTCGGCTTCCAATCAAAACATTTTTACTCAACTTACCTATAAAGACAAGGCTATTGACCAATGGATAAGTCTCAATAATGAAGTGAAAATAAAATCATTGCCTATGACCGAAGCCACGAAACAAGGCATGACTTGGAAATATATTTTTGTGAGAAATAATCGAAAATATGAAGGCTCATTTTCGTTTTTTGCACCATCGGAGTCTCCCATTTCGGCAGAGTTTATCACTTTTAGAGATAAACTTCAACCTGCTCAAAAAGAATCGTGGAAAATAAAATTTAAAGACCGAAAAGGAAAATCGGTATTGCCTGAGGTGTTGGCAGGCATGTACGATGCTTCGCTTGATCAATTCAAAAGCCATAGCATGTATTTTGCTTTGTCTGACAATTATTATCACAATGAAAATGTAGACTGGATTTGCAACGATAAATTTGGTGCCGAAGGTTTGCCAAAATCAATTGTCTGGAAATCAGATTTCTACCCTAGCAATTCAAAATATAAAAGTTATGATGGATTAGATTTCTTTGGATATAATTTAAACTCTTATAGAAATAGAGTTTCTAGATCATCTTATTCAGCAGCAGGAGCAGCTTCTAGTGTCAATATCAGAGGGGTGGGTTCAAAAGCTGAATATGAAGAATCAGAATCTATGGCTGATATGGCTTTGTCTGCAACTCCAACAGCTGCACCCATGATGAAAGCCAAAAAGGAAGCAGGAGGTAATGATGATAAAAACGATAAAAAATTATCGCCACAAAAACCTGAAGAATCAAAACCTGCTCCAACAGTTCGCAAAAACTTGCAAGAAACCGCCTTTTTCTTTCCGCATTTGGAAACCGATTCGAGTGGTGCTGTCATTCTCAATTTCACTGCTCCTGAAGCACTCACTAAATGGCGTTTGCTTGGTTTGGCTCATACCAAAGATTTGAAATATGGTACTTTTGAAAATACGTGTGTTACACAAAAGGAACTCATGATTTTGCCCAATGCTCCACGCTTTTTCAGAGAAAACGATGAAATTCGCTTTCCTGCCAAAGTAGTTGCTTTGCAAAACGACATTAAAAATGCAGAAGTTAAACTTTTGCTTTTCGATGCACTTACCATGAAACCAATAGATGCAGAATTTGGAAATATTTCATCTACCCAAACCATAGATTTGCAAAAAGGAGTTTCTAAAGGGGTATATTGGAAATTAAAAATCCCTGTGGGAATTTCGGCTGTGGTGTATCGTGTAACGGTGCAAGCTGGCAACCAAAGCGATGGAGAAGAAAATGCCTTGCCTGTTCTCACCAATGCCATGCTCGTAACCGAAAGTTTGCCTTTGAGTATTCGAGGAAATAAAATCAAAAAATATACACTCGAAAACCTTAAAAACAACACCTCTACTACGCTACGTCACCACAATTTCACCTTGGAGTTCACTCCAAATCCAGCTTGGTATGCTGTGCAGGCTTTGCCTTATTTGATGGAATATCCTTATGAATGTTCTGAGCAATTGTTTAGCAGATTTTACTCCAATACCATGGCGAGTTACATTGCCAACTCAAATCCTAAAATCAAGCAAGTTTTTGACACTTGGAAAAACTACCAACCTGATGCTTTAATTTCTAATTTGGAAAAAAATCAAGAATTGAAAGCGCTCATTATTGAAGAAACGCCTTGGCTACGCAATGCCAAAGATGAAACAGAACAAAAACGTAGAATAGCTTTGCTTTTCGACCTCAATAGAATAGCCGATGAGAAATCGAGAACCATTGAAAAACTCAAAAAGCGACAAGTGCCAAGTGGTGCTTTTCCGTGGTTTGATGGCATGCACGAAGATCGCTACATGACCCAACACCTTGTTTGCGGAATGGGGAAATTGCAAAAATTGGGCATGATAAACCTTGATAATGAAGGAATTACGGACATGACAACCCATGCTTTAGATTTTATTGATAGTCAAATATTGAAAGATTATAAAGAATTATTACGTTATAAAACAGATTTGGAAAAACACCAGCCTTCGGATTTTTTCATTCACTATATATATACTCGCACATTTTTCAAAACCCATAAACCTGAATTTCTTACTACCAAAGAGTTTAAGTATTTTCAGAAACAAGCAGTGAAATTTGCGATGCAGTATGGCAAATATTCGCAAGCCATGTTGGGTTTGGCTCAACACCGAATGGACGATAAAATTACTCCTCAAAAAGTAGTTAAGTCGCTAAATGAGTGGGCTTTACATTCGGAAGAAATGGGAATGTATTGGAAAGAAACAGCGGGATATTATTGGTACGAAGCTCCGATAGAACGCCAAGCCATGATGATAGAATTTTATGACGAAGCCATCAACGACCAAAAATCGGTGGACGAACTCAAAGTGTGGCTTTTGAAACAAAAACAAACAACTCACTGGAAAACTACCAAAGCCACTACCGAAGCCATTTATGCTCTTTTGCTCAAAGGAACAGACTTTTTGGCAAACGAACCTCAAGTGGAAATTACGGTTGGGAATGAGAAAATAGATCCTAAAAAAGCACAAAAATCAAAATTAGAAACGAGTACAGAAGCTGGAACAGGTTATTTCAAAACCTCTTGGCAGGGCAATGAAATTACCAAAGAAATGGCAAACATTACCATCGATAAAAAAGATGCTGGTGTAAGCTGGGGAGCGGTGTATTGGCAATATTTTGAGCAATTGGACAAAATAAAACAAGAAGCTCAAAATCCAATAAAACTCACCAAGAAACTTTTCTTACTAGAAAATACGGCTGGTGGCGAAGTGTTAAAACCCATCAATGACAAAAACACCCTCAAACCTGGCGATTTGGTAAAAGTACGTATCGAAATAAAATCGGACAGAAATATGGAATATGTACATCTGAAAGATATGCGAGCTGCTGGTTTTGAACCTGTAAATGTGTTGAGCCAATATAAATACCAAGATGGACTAGGCTACTACGAAAGCACAAGAGATGCCGCTACCAATTTCTTTATTGGTTATATGCCCCTAGGCAGCTATGTGTTTGAGTATGCCGTGCGTGTACAACACGTGGGAAATTTCTCCAATGGTGTAACGAGCATACAGTGCATGTACGCACCCGAATTTGGTAGCCATAGCGAGGGAATGAGGGTGAAGGTGGGGGAATAGATCTATAAGGTTTTAAAAACCTTATAAGTCTATAAATTATTTTTTCTTAAAAACATTCATTATTATTTTTTTTAACTGTTACTTCGTGTTTTAAACAGTCATTAAATAATGGAAAGAAGAACTTTTATTAGAAACACAGCCATTTCGAGTATCGGAATGGGAATTTTAAACACAAATGAGCTTTGGGCTAATGGCTCAGCAGCAACTTTTGTTTCGCAACGACCAGCATTAGCAAAGCGTACATTTGTGAGTCAAGCAGTTGAAAATCAATTAATTGATATAAAAAAGAAAATCACAGACCCCGAACTAGCTTGGATGTTTGAAAACTGTTATCCAAATACTTTAGATACCACTGTAAGGTTTGGGCAGATAGATGGGAAAGCTGATACTTTTGTGATTACTGGCGACATCAATGCCATGTGGCTTAGGGATTCAACGGCACAAGTTTGGCCTTATTTGCCTCTTGCAAACAAAGACGAAAAACTAAAATCCCTTTTTAAAGGCTTGATTAACCGACAAGCTAAATGCGTTTTGATTGACCCTTATGCTAATGCTTTTAATTTTTCGGCAAACGAAGAAGACAAAGGTTGGCAGCATGACGAAACAAACATGAAACCAGAATTGCACGAACGAAAATGGGAAATAGATTCGCTTTGCTATGTGGTGCGATTGGCTCATGGCTATTGGAAAACTACCAAAGACAGTTCTGTTTTTGACGAAAACTGGGAAAAAGCCATGAAAACAATCGTAAAAACATTTATAGAACAACAACGAAAAGAAAACTTAGGACCATATAAATTTAAACGAAATGGCACAAATCCTACTGACACTGCGGGTTTTGATGGATATGGAAATAAAATAAAACCAGTTGGATTGATTTGTTCTATCTTTAGACCATCGGATGATGGTACAATTTTTCCGTTTTTAATTCCTTCGAATCTTTTTGCAGTCCAGGCTTTACGCCAAATGGAAGAGCTTTTTACAGCCTTAAACAAAGATTTAGCTTTTGCAACAACTTGCAAAAACCTTACCGATGAAGTTGAAGCGGCTGTAAAAAAATATGCTATTATCAATCATGCTGTTTTTGGACAAATTTATGCATATGAAATAGATGGTTTTGGAAGCAGCTTAGTTATGGACGATGCCAATGTGCCAAGTTTGCTATCTGACGATACTTTATATGTAAATACCCGAAACTATGCGTTGAGCGAATACAACCCTTGGTTTTTTAAAGGCAAAGCAGCCGAAGGAATTGGCGGACCACACACTGGAAGAGATACCATTTGGCCCATGGGAATAATTATGAGAGCCATCACCAGCAATTCGGATGAAGAAATCAAAAAATGTTTGAAAATGCTCAAAGAAACACATAACAAAACTGGTTTTATGCACGAATCGTTTTATATGAATGATGCTCAATATTTCTCTCGTTCTTGGTTTGCTTGGGCAAACACACTCTTTGGCGAAATGATTATAAAAATTGCAAACGAAAGACCACATTTGCTTTAGTTCATAATGATATTTTATTATCAAAAATGGTTTAAGTTATGTTATCTTAGACTATTTTTGATAATATCCCAATATAGTCTTCGATTGCAGATTCGATTTCATGTATATATATGTATTCATCCGCAGTATGTGAACGAGCAGAATCTCCAGGTCCAATTTTTAACGAATGTTTTTTTGCCCATTTCTAATCCTGATTTTACAAAAATATGATTCGCATCTATCGAAGATGATTGCAAACGCAAACTGCGTGGAACAACTTCTGATTGAATATTTTGTTTAATTATTTCTATTATTTCTTCGTTTTTATACACATCAGTTGTCCGAATATCAATGGTAAAAACACAGTTATCAGGAATCACATTGTGTTGCGTACCCGAATTAATAATTGTAACCGTCATTTTTACATTTCCCAAAAGCTCCGATTTTTTTGGAAAAACGTAAGAATGAATCCACTGAATATCTTTTAAAGCAATTTCGATTGCATTTATTCCTTCTTCTCTAGCCGCATGTCCTGCCTTTCCTTTTGCATAACAATCAACAACAATTAGTCCTTTTTCAGCAATTGCCATATCCATCAGTGTTGGTTCGCCTACAATTGCAAAATCAATAGGAAGTAAATCCTTGTAAATCAGCTCTATACCGTTTTTTCCCGAAATTTCTTCTTCGGCTGATGCAGCCAAGATAAAATTATATTTTAAATTTTCTTTTTGATAAAAATATAAAAAAGTGGCAATAAGCGATACCAATGCTCCTCCAGCATCGTTGCTGCCAAGTCCATATAATTTGCCATCTTCTACACTTGGCAAATAGGGATTTCGAGTGTATCCAGCATTAGGTTTTACGGTGTCATGATGAGAGTTTAATAAAATAGTTGGTTTTGAAATATCATAATGCTTGTTTTTTGCCCAAATATTATTGTTTTTTCGTTCTAGAAAAACCGCATGATGTCGCAAAAAATCATAAATAATACTTGCCGTATCGTCTTCATCACGGCTAAAAGAAGGACTTTCGATAAGTTTTTTTAAAAGTTCTATCGCATCATTTTTAAGAATTGTTAATGGCATAAGGTTTAATCTTTAAAATTTAATAGAGAAAAAACATTTAAATAATAATTTGATAATTAATCTATTACACTACAAGTTTACCCAAAATTTCTAAAATAATTATGCAAAAATTGCAAATTGTGTAAACTAAACTCATTTTAAGACTTGTTTAATAAAACTCAACTGTTATTTTTGCGATAAATTAACAAAATATTAACTAACTAATTAACGTGGATTTATTTGAACGCATCTTACAAGATATGGGTCCTTTGGGCAAACATTACGAATATTCAGAAGGATATTTTATGTTTCCTAAACTCGAAGGTGAAATAGCACCTCGAATGAAATTTAAAGGAAAAGAAATGTTGAACTGGAGTTTGAACAACTATTTAGGTTTAGCAAATCACCCAGAAGTTAGAAAAGCTGATGCCGATGCAGCCGCAAAATACGGATTAGCCTATCCAATGGGTGCTCGTATGATGTCAGGAAATAGCGATGAGCACGAAAAACTAGAAAGAGATTTGGCTTCTTTTGTACAAAAAGAATCAAGCTATTTATTAAACTTTGGTTATCAAGGTATTATGTCTGTAATTGATGCATTGCTTCGCAGACAAGATGTGGTGGTTTACGATTCTGAATGCCATGCTTGTATCATTGATGGATTGCGAATGTTTGTTGGAAAACGATTTGTTTTTCCTCATAATGATATCGAAAGCTGCGAAAAACAATTGCAAAGAGCTACAAAATTGGTTGAAGAAACTGGTGGAGGAATTTTAGTAATTACAGAAGGTGTTTTTGGAATGGCTGGCGATATGGGAGATTTGAAAGGAATTGCAGCCTTAAAGAAAAAATACGATTTTAAATTATTAGTTGATGATGCACATGGTTTTGGTACTATGGGCAAAACAGGTGCTGGTGCTGGCGAACAACAAGGCGTGCAAGATGATATTGATTTGTATTTTTCGACATTTGCAAAATCTATGGCGAGCATAGGTGCTTTTATTGCTGGACCTAAAAAAATCATCAATTTCTTAAAATATAACATGCGTTCGCAAATATTTGCGAAATCGTTGCCAATGCCTTTGGTAATTGGTGCTCAAAAACGACTCGAATTATTAAAAACAAAGCCCGAATTAAAAGAAAATCTTTGGAAAGTTGTGCATGCGTTGCAAGATGGACTTCGTTCAAAAGGTTTTAACATTGGCAAAACATCTTCGCCTGTAACACCAGTAATGTTGAAAGGTAGTGCACTTCAGGCAGGGCATTTGGTAAAAGATTTGAGAGAAAACTTTGGATTGTTTTGCTCGATGGTGATTTATCCTGTTGTTCCTAAAGATTGTATCATGTTGCGTATCATTCCAACGGCAGTTCATACCTTGGATGATGTGAAATTCACGATAGAAATTTTTGAAAAAATTAAAATAAAACTCGAAGAAGGAGCCTATTCGTTGGAAGAAGCACCAGTTATTTAACCTAAATATGTGATAATGAAGTATTTTTAATAAAATATTTCATTATCTTTTTGGTAAATACATATTAATAGCTACTTTAGCATCATAATTTAGAAAGAAATTTAAACCCAAACTCTCAATTAAATGAAAAGATTTGAACAACTTAAAAAGCTTGTAATGGATTTAGAAGCTGATTTTGAAAAATTCTATGACAAAGATAACTCTGCCGCAGGTACTAGAGTTAGAAAAGGAATGCAAGATTTGAAAAATTTGGCTCAAGAAATCAGAGCTGAAGTTCAAGACAAAAAAAATGCTGAACCAGCAAAAAAATAATTAAGTATTATAAAAAAGGGACTTCTAAGTCCCTTTTTTATTTTTTAGAATATGGTATAATATGATTTTAACTTATTTATAAAATCAGGTGTATACGTTCCGTTTTTTTCATAAATAGAAATTTCGGTTTCTAAAAAATCACTATTTTCATTATTTTTTCTTTTCATTTTTGAAATACACCTAAATACAGACGCATCTTTGTTTGATTTGATATTGATACGTTCTGTTTCAATAAAATCATTTTGAGCAAATTTTAAAAAAGAAATTAGCTGAGTTGGAGGAAGCAGAATGTAAAACACACCCTCGATAGATAATAAATAATTTATACAATTATAAAGCTCTAAAAAACTTAAAGTTACATCGTGTCGAGCCATATTGGCTTCGATTTGTGGCGATTTTAAGTTTTTTTGAAAAAATGGCGGATTTGAAACGATTAAATCAAAAGTGTTTTTATTTTCATTATTACAAAAAGACTGTATAGATTGATTAAATACAGTGATTATATCACTCCAAGTACTGTTTTTAATATTTTTTATTGCTTGACAAGCTGCATTGTAATCTAATTCTACGGCAGTAATTTTTAAATTTTCAGTTGCTTGTTGAGCAATCATGAGGGAAAGTAAACCAGTGCCAGTTCCAATATCTAACATATTTTGAGCCTTATCAAGTTTAATACTTGCTCCAAACAAACAAGAATCGGTACAAACTTTCATTGCACATTTATCCTGAAAAACCCGAAATTGTTTAAAATCAAAATATTCTTTTGGCATAAATTCTCATTATGTGGCTAAGTTCGTTTGTAATTCTTAATAATGTTCAAAATAATTTTCGCAAATTGCAGAACAATTCAAAATAATGACAAATAAAAAATATTATGGTACTGGTGTGGCTTTAATTACACCTTTTAATGAAGATTTATCGGTGGATTTTGCATCGTTAGAAAAATTATTAGAATATGTAAACAAAGGTGGCGTTGATTATTATGTGATTTTAGGCACCACTGGCGAATCATCGACTGTTACAGAGAAAGAAAAAACGGAAATTATTGCCTTTATCAAAAAAAATAACCCAAAAAAATTGCCAATCGTTTTGGGGCATGGCGGCAATGATACTTCTAAGCTTATTGAAAGTTATAATACCATAAATTTTGATGGTATTGATGGTATTTTAACGGTTAATCCATACTATAACAAACCCTCGCAAGAAGGTCTTTATCAGCATTTTAAAGCAGTTAGCGATGCTTCGCCTGTGGATGTGATTTTATATAATATTCCAGGCAGAACTGGAGTAAATATGTTAGCTGAAACTACATTGAGATTGGCTTCGCATCCAAAAGTGGTAGGCATAAAAGAAGCTTCTGGTGATTTGGCTCAATGTATTGATATTGTAAAACAAAAACCTAGCGATTTTTTATTAATCGGTGGCGATGATATTTTAACTTTGCCCATGATTTCGGTTGGTGGTGTGGGTGCTATTTCGGCTATTTCAAATGCATTTCCTGATATAACATCAAAAATGACAAACTTTGCTTTGGCAAACGATTATGCGAGTGCAAACGTAGAATTACACAAATTTTGCCATTTGAATAAGTTGTTTTTTGAAGAAGGAAATCCCGTTGGTGTGAAAATCATGCTCGATATTTTAGGTATTTGTAAACCTTTTGTGCGTTTGCCATTAGTAAAAGCTTCGGATGGTTTGCGGACAAAAATGAAATCTCTTATCGAAAAAGCATAGCAATCTATTCTTTATGTTACTTAAATAATCCAAACATGAGAATAAAGCTATTGATTTTGTGGTTACTGATGAGTTTATTTTTATTCTCTCAACCCAAATTAAAACCAAGCAGACAAGATTTAATTAATCTGTTAGGAAAAATGCCTAAAAAACCAGTTTTAAAAGTAGATACCTTGGAAAAAATCTACTTGGATGGAGGTATCAGGTACAAAATAAAGTTTCTTGCAGAATTGGGGGATAAGTTTTTAGAAACTCCAAACGACTCAATAGAAGCTTATTTATTTGTGCCTCAACATATAATGGGGCAAAAAATGCCAGCAATAATTGCAATTCATCAAGATGGTTCACATAATTTTTACGGTAAACTGGAAACAGCAGGGATTATGGGAGATAAAGAACAATATTATGGTTATGGGTTATTTAAAAGAGGTTATGTAGTAATCTGTCCTGACAGATTTTTACATGCTAAAAGGAGATGGATTTCAAAACCTGATACATTGGCTGATTTGTGGGAAGAGGAAACCAGAATGTTTTGCGAGCATAGAGGAGGTCAACTGTTTTTAAAAGGTAGAAATGGTGCTGGAAAAGAGACTTATGACCTTACACTTTCAATGGATATTTTATATACGCTCAATATTGTTGATAAAAACAATATTGGTGCAATAGGTTTTTCGGCAGGTGGGTATTTTTTAACCTATTATATGTTTTATGATACTAGAGTTAAATGTGGTGTTTCAGCTTGTGGTGTGTTTGAATTATCAGATTTTTTCAAACAAAAAGAAAAAATGAAAAGATTTGCATTCAATGCAATTCCTGATTTTTTAAACGTGGCAAGAACATCTGACTTCTTAGGTTATATCTCACCAAGACCATTTTTGATGACCCGTGGACTTTGGGAATGGGGTATGGGAAATGAGGTAGACGAATATTATAGTAAAAAGCATGTAAAGGGAACAGAAACTTTGGCTTCTGAAGCTGGTAAATATTACAAAATTAAAGGAGCAGAAAAAAACCTGAAAACAATTTACTTTGATGAAGAAGGCGGAAACCATTCAATTCCTCCTAAAGTTAAAGAAGAAATCTTTAATTGGTTAGACAGTAATCTGAAAAAATAACTAGATTTTATTTAATATTTATAAATGATTTTATATTATTCTTAGGAGGTAGATTATCCTCTAAAATTACTTTTATTGTGAATAGTTTCACTGACTTATTACAATAATAACTTAAATTTCATGTTTTAATTTTTAACTATTTTATAATTTGCAATTTGAACTCACATCCGAATTTTTAGAGCGCATAAAATTTGCCATCGAAACCCAAGAGGAAGTGTTTTTAAAAGCCACTTTTGAAGAATTATATTCGGAAGATATTATTCCTATTTTTTATGAACTCACGCCTGAGCAACAAAAATACACGCTTTCGATGCTCGATATCGAAACCATTGGACGCATTTTAATAAACATAGAAACCGAAACCAGAAACCAACTTTTTACTTATTTTACATCAACCGAAATTGCTGTTTTTATCAACGAAATGTATTCTGACGATGCCGCAGATATTTTAAATTCGTTGCCCATCAAAAACCGGGAAGAAATTATTGCACACATTTCGGATTCGGAAATGGCATTGAATATCAACGAGTTGCTTCGTTACGAAAGCGACTGTGCGGGTGGGATGATGGCAAAAGAATTAATAAAAACAAACATCAATTGGAATGTAAAACAAACTATTGAAGAGATTAGAAAACAAGCTGAAAACATCGAAAAACTATATTCTATTTATGTGGTTGATGACGAAGATATTCTAAAAGGCAGAGTTTCGCTCAAAAAAATCATTCTTTCTAAAGACAAAACTGCCATTTCTGAAATCTACGAACCCGATATTATTTCGATAGAAACATTTATGGAATCGTGGGAAGTTTCGGATATCATGCAAAAATACGATTTGGAAACAATCCCAGTTGTGAATGTGCAGGGAAAACTCGTTGGCAGAATTACCATTGACGATGCGGTGGATGTAATCAAAGAGCAAGCAGCTGAAGATATACAAGCCATGTCGGGAATTTCTTCGCCTGTCGAGGAGGATGATTCGATTTGGAAATTGGCAAAAGCCCGCCTTCCTTGGTTGGTAATTGGCATGGCTGGCGGACTTTTGGGTGCTGCCTTTATGGGGCTTTTTGAAACAAAACTCATTTTAATACCAGCCATGGCATTTTTTATTCCACTAATAACTGCAACTGGTGGAAATGTGGGTGTACAGTCATCTTCGTTAATCGTACAAAGTTTGGCAAACAACGATTTTATTACTCAAAGTACTTCTCTCAGACTTTGGCGTGTATTGATAGTAGCTTTTATCAATGCTTTTGTGATTTGTACTATTGTTATTCTTTTTGTTTTTTTAATCGGACATCCACTCAAATTAGCCTTTGTAGTAGCCACAGCCTTGTTTTTTGTGGTTATATTAGCCTCCGTAATGGGTACAATTACTCCGCTTGTGTTAGATCGCTTTGGCATCAATCCAGCCCTAGCATCGGGTCCATTTATTACAACTTTTAATGATTTATTGGGCTTAGCTGTATATTTTGGTATTGCTGGTTTGCTTTATGCTATTTAGGACAATCTAGATATAAAGGGTTTAAAAACAAACCCAATTGCAGATTTATGATTAGCATATTGTTTCAAGTTATAAATCACCAATTTCGTTGATTTATTGTAGGATTAGAAAAAGACATTTTTATCTATTTTATTACTATTGACTTTATAGCTGTATTGGCTTGTTTTTCAGGCAAATACATCAAGCATACTTGTACAGGATTGACCACATATACTCCTTTGTAGCGAGGCATAAGTTTTACTTTAATAGTATAAGTCCCTGCATCTAATTTATCAAAGAAAATGGCAGCCTTTTCTTTATAGTATTCACGATGCAATTCGTTGTAATTGCTTTCGTTTTTCACAAACGAACATCCAGCTGGAATTGGCACTTCTAACATGACATAGGTAGATTTTTTCAATACTTTTAATTCTATATGTTGTATTATTTCTTCACATTGTTTGAATTCTGTGACAATATTTTTTTTAGAAATGTAATAAGATTTGATTTCAAATTCACTTGATTTGGGTACAGGATTGGCATTCCACTTTTTGTTCACCACTGATAAATACACAGGTAATTTTCCTTTTTTGGTGACTTTATAGCTAGAATCTGCCCTGTAAATTTGTTTCTCGAAAGCAAAATCGGTAATCGTATCTTTGGAAATATTTTTGATAAATAATTTGGGTTGAACTGAGTTTTTTTCACCCAGCCATTGTGGCAAAAGCGTTTCTATGATATTGGCGGCTTCCAAAGTATTGATATAAGGTCGATTTTGATAAAATTCAAGAATATAATTGCTGATTTTGAACAGGGTTTCTTTGCTTTTTTTAGCGGTATCTGATTTCAGAATTTGGTAAGCAAGAAGCGTAGTTTTGATTTCGTTTGCATATCCATACCAATATTCATACTTAGATTTCCAATACACATTGCCAAGATGTGTGGTTTGCATCGTTTTTTTAACAGTATCTAAAGAAAAAGGAAGGTTTTGTTTTTGTTTCAAACGAATCAATCCAAATCTAAAGTCGAGCCCAGGTGTGCTAGTCGATTCGAGTTTTTTGATATTGGTTTGATAGTCGAAAGGAATTTTTAAGTCAGATAAAATATTTAAAAAAGATAAACGATCTTCAGCATTGTTGGCATACCATTGTGTGGCTGCTTGGTCGAGCAATCCTGTAGTATTCAAATCTACTTTATAACCCATGGTGGCTGCTTTGTGAAGGGCTTCTAGCACATGGTTGCTTATCCAATAAGAGGTTTGAGTAGAGTTGTTCCACCAACTCCACATTTTGTAACTATTTTGATTTTCTATCAATTTTTTGATCACCCATTTCACATTCTTGTCTTCTTCAAATTTTTGATTTTTGAATTCCAAGATTTGTTTTTTAGCCAAAAGCGTTTTGAGTTTCGATGCCAATTGCTCGTTACACAAATAGCGATAGCCCCAAACACCTTCTATTTGTTGCACTGCAAAATCTAGCTTATTGGCTTCGGCTCTTATAGTGATTTTTTGTCCTATAGTTGTTTTCAAATCAAAAATAGTGTCATTATTGAGGGTATAAAACTGAACGATGTTTTGTTCTAGCCCCTGAGGAAATGTAGGGATTTTGCGTTCTTCGCCATCGATATAGCCTTTGTCGGTAGTAAGGGTATATTTTATTTTTATAGAATCTACAATAGTAGGTGAAAAAACTATGCTGTCTTTCAAAAATGTTTTAAGCAGTTTTTTATTGTTGAGTTTCAAACTATCGTTGATATACAATTGGGTGTTTATGTTTAGGCTATCTTTAAAATAGTTTTGCGTTTTGCCTATAAACATAGCACTATCGCCTACGGTGAGAAACTCTGTCAGCGGAAGACTAGCCGAAAGGGGTTTGGCAGCATGAATATTAGATTTTATAACCTCAATAAGTTTAGGATTTTTGTAGCCTACTGTGAATAAATTCCATTTGGTGATATCGTCAGGGAGTTTTACTTTGAAAGTGGCTTCTCCTTTGGTATTGGTTCGGAGGGTGGGTTTCCAAAAAGCATCGTCTCTAAAGTTTGTGCGCAGTCCTCCAAAATTCCAAGAATTGTTCATGATTTCATCTGTAAATTCAAAAGCAGCATCGCCTGATTTTATTCCTTTTTTGCCCATTTTTTTAAACCCTGAAGCCATGCCATTTTTGGTTTTAATAAACACTACTCCGTTTGCCCCTTTGCTTCCGTAAATAGCAATTGCAGCATCATCTTTGAGTACTTCCATACTTTCGACATCCGCAGGGTTAAAATTTTGAATATCAGTTAAATCTAAAATTTCTCCATCTACTACATACAAAGGTTGATTTCCGTTTATAGAACCTACACCACGAATATTTACACTCGAAGCCGCTCCCGGTGCACCCGAAGTTTGCGTTACTTGCACACCCGCTGCTGTGCCTTGTAATGCTTTGCTCATGTCTTGGTTTATAGTTCTAGACATGTCTCTTGAGTTAATTGGTGTGTGAAATCTACTTCCTTTACTTTCTCCATAGCCTACTGCAACAACTTCCTGAAGTTCTATGTGATCAGGTTTTAAAAAAATAGTCAAAAATTCGGTATTACCATCATATATAAATTCTAAAGATTTAAATCCATTAAAACTTATAATTATCTTATCTCCTTTAATTACTTTATTCAAAATAAATTTGCCATCAATATCGGCAGTAGTGCCATTTATTGTTCCATCTACTACTATTGTTGCACCAATCATTGGATCTCCTTTAGAAATTCCAAAACTTTTGTCATCTTCTGCACAAAGTACTTGTCCCTCTATATATCCATGTTGTACGTTTTTCCAGTCTCTATTTGATTGTTCTTTTTTATTGAAATTTAAAGATTGAATAGATTTTTTATTTACAAAACTTGAAAAATCATCTATATGTTTTTGATTCCAGTTTTTATCAAATATTTCTACAAAATCTGTAGTAAAAAGGGTATCAACATTACAATTATCAATATCAAAATAGGTCTTTTTGTTTTTTAGAATTTTTATAGTGTCTTTAAAAATTATCGAATAGGTTTCGTTAAGAATAATTCCCATTCTATATTTTCCTTCTTCCAAAATACAATTAAAACCACTGTATTTTCTTCCCGTTTTATGAACTGATTGCGTTTTTAAATTTTGTAAATAAATATTCCTTAGTAATTTGGATTTATGCTTTGTATGTGATAGTAGTACTCCTTTATCAATAGTGTAGGAATTATAAAACTCGTTTGGTTGGTCATAATAATAGTTTATGTATTGATTTGTATTATTATAATTGAGAATTTTATTGGTAATATCTTTAGCATCATAAGCCAATATGCCAAAGTTAAGGCTATTGATACTTGGAGCATTTACAAATTCTTCTGATTTATAAAATTGAGATTTATCGCACCGAACTTTTACCCTGTTTTTGTTTATTTCACTAATAGCATTTGGTTCTATTTCTAAAATATTTGAGTATCTAGGATAAATGCTTTGAAATGTAATGGTATCAAATAAATCAAATGGACCAATTGGATATAAATGCCGTGAATAGGTTTTTTCGATTGGAAAGTATCTGTTTTTTTGCTTTACATAAGAGAAACCTTGATTTTCATTATTTAAGTTGATTATTCTTCTATTTATTTCGTAAAGTTCATTTGGAGTAAAAAAGCCTGGAAAAGTATAGATTTGAAAATATTCAGGATATTTAGCTCGGTTTATTTCTGCAAATTCATAATCAAAACTGATGATATTTTTAAATCCTTTGCGAATAGGAATATTTCTTAAAACAATATTGCGTGTATTGGTACGAACTTCAATTCTATGTTTTCCAGAATCGATTGGAAAAGAATATGGCAAGTTTTTAGAAGCAAATCCATAGTAAATAGGCTTAAAATCAACATCAATTTCCTGAATGGCTTCAATCCCATTATTAGAAAATGCAAAAGGGGCAAATTCTGTTTTTGTACTATCAATTTTTATGTATTCTTGATTTAGTCTTTGATATGGAAACAAAACTCTATAGTAAGGATAATTAGAAAGCTTAGAAATAGTATCGAATACGGGAAAGTGATGTCTGAGATAAAAAGTAGGTTTATATGCTTGAATATAATGGTTAGAATAATTAACCCTTGGTTTTTTCACAAACAAAGGAATCACTGGGTTTTTGCTCGAAGGATAGTAACTATAAGTCTCAAATTTGGATGTAATCCCATAACTGAGCAAATCTAGGTTTGAAATAGGTTTGAAATTTTCGTCTTGTGCTTTTATTTTTACTTCAATTTCCTGCCCAGGAAAAGCGTGGCTAGGATGCGAAACAGCAAGATTAAGACGCTTTCTTTCATCGGGCAATACAAAAAGGGTATTCTTTTTTGTGCTAAATGCATTATTCACCATATAACTTATGACATATCCTTTTTTCTTGTAGGGTAAATACATGTTCAATGAATCGGCAAAACCAGATTTCACTACCTTATTGTTTCGTGAAATCACATATGAAAACTTGTTTTTAGTTTTTCCTAAAGTATAAACATGAATAGGTTTTTTAAGATTAAAAGTGCTGATAATTTGAGGTTCAAACACTTCTTTAGGCACTGTAAAAGAGGCATCGGCTACCGAATCGGCACTGATGATATAGCTATCGTAAAAACCCTGAATGGCAATTTTGGCAGGAAGCAAAATGCTGTCTTTTTTGAGAATTTTATCGTTTTTGAGGGCTTTTACAAATGCTTTTTTGGGCTTCGATTGATGATTGTGTTCGTAGATGATAGACAAAGTATCGAATTTTGAACTTAGCGATAGGGTTCTTTCATCATAGATAAATTGAAAATATTTTGTTTGTTCTCGCATTTCATATTCAGCATTGTAGCCTCGAATAAGAACACTATAATTCATACTCATTTTTTTGAAAATAGAATCTGGAATGGAAATTTCGGTTTCTCCAACAGGGTCAATGTTTTTTTCAAAGACAAGTAGCGTATCGTTGAGTATGGCTTGTTTGCAATACATTTTATTGATTTCTCCTGAAAGTACCACTATTTTAAGTTTTCCATCGAGTATGTTAAGGTCGTTTTCATTGGTGAGTTTTACAAAAAGTGAATTACTTGAATTTCTGTAGTGTTTGCTTTCGGGAGCTTTTATATTTAGATTTAATGGATTCAATTGATAGTTCTCGTAACCTACAGAAGTGTTAATTTGAAAATCTCTGTAAGTATATTTTTTCAAATTAATACTTAAGTTAAGAATTTTATCAAGCTTTAAATTTAAAGAATCATGTAAATGAATTTCTGCTGTATATACTCCAGAAGAATTATACTTTAAATCAAAATATTTACTAGCAGCAGCATCCCTATCTTGAAACAACTGTATTTTAAATGGTTTTTTAAAAGGATTATTTTTTTTAAAAATTACTGCTTTTAGCTTTATCGTATCGTTTGGTTTATAAATGGGTTTGTTAGTATATATTTCTCCAACAAATTTGTTTTTATAAGGTCCATAGTTTTTATTAAAAATATAATTGTGAGGATTTCTAAAAAAATGAGTTGTATTCCAAACTAATCTATTTTGTTTGCCTGTAATTGCCCATTTTGTAAAGCTATAAGGCATCATAGCAAGATATCTGAGAGGTTTGAATACATATTTTATAGGCGATTTATAAATAATTTTCTTTCCGATTTGTCTTTTTTTGAGTGGAGAAACAGTTTCTCCATTAGCAATTTTTACATAATGATTTAAGCCACGGTAAACTACTTTCAGCATTTTATCATTAAAATATCGCTTATAAACAAATGTTTGGGTGGCATTATCGAATTTGAGTTTTTTGTTTTTCAAAAATGCCTCTGCTTGTGAAATGGAATTCCCATTGCTATCTAAAATGGCGACTCTAAAATCGGCATCGTTTTTCAATATTTGAATTTTGCAAGCAGGAATTTCTACAAAGTCGTAGCTAAAATCTACCCCATCGAGTTTTGCAAAAATATAATGCCCAAATGGAAGATTTTTGTCTAATTTTCTATCAGTAGAACTACTATCTATTAGGGTATGAAAGTATTCGCCAGTGAGGGAATAAACACCTTTTATGTAAATTTTTTCAGCCTCTTTTTCGGTCAGTTTGAATATATAACTGATGTTTTTTTTCGATTGAGTAATAGGGTCGAATTGAGCATTTGTAATGTAAAAAATGCATAGGAAAAGAGATAATATATGTTTTAGTTTCATTTTAAATTTGTATTTCGTACCATGATTTATCTAATACTGTAGCTAAATTATCATACAAAAACATTTAAAGTATTTTTATAAAAATATTAAACCAATTTTCTAATTCGACTTATTACCAGCCAATAAAAACATAATTGCCATTCGGACAGCAACGCCATTTTCTACTTGTTCGAGAATCACAGAATGTTCAGAGTCTGCTACATCGCTTGTAATTTCGACACCACGATTAATCGGACCTGGATGCATAATCACAATTTTTTTGTCTAATTTTTGTAATAATTCTGCATTTATTCCAAAATAAGTTGAGTATTCTCTTAGAGATGGGAAATATTTTAATTGCTGTCTTTCGAGTTGTATGCGAAGCACATTTGCCACATCGCACCATTGCAGTGCTTTCAAAACATCATGTTCTACTTTTACCCCAAGCGAATCTATGTATTTGGGAATGAGCGTGCTAGGTCCACAAACCATCACTTCGGCTCCCATTTTTTTGAGTAAAAAAAAATTTGAAAGTGCCACTCTCGAATGCAAAATATCGCCAAAAATACAAATCTTTTTACCTTTTAATGTACCCAATTTTTCACGAATCGTAAAAGCATCGAGCAAGGCTTGTGTAGGATGTTCGTGGGTACCATCACCAGCGTTTATTACAATACAATTGGTGTTTTTTGCTACAAAATGTGGCGCACCTACACTAGCATGACGCATCACAATCATATCTACTTTCATTGCCAAAATGTTATTTACAGTGTCCATCAACGTTTCGCCTTTTTTGACAGAACTATTGGCAGCTGCAAAGTTAATGGTGTCTGCCGAAAGGCGTTTTTGAGCCAATTCAAACGAAAGTCGGGTGCGAGTTGAGTTTTCAAAAAACACATTCAAAACCTCCTTAAAACTTGTTGCTGTATCTAAAATGAGCGAAATATCAGCTTCTGTTAAGTCTTTGATGCCTAATAAATGTTTTGTTGATAATTGCGACACGTTATAATTGTTGGTTATTAATTACTTTTTTAAACTCTTCAATTGTATAAGTTATTACTACTGGGAAATCAATTTCTTTTAAAATATTAAAATGTTTATCATTAGAAATAATGCAATAAGCTCTAGCAGCAATAGTACAATCAACGAATTTATTATCATTAAAATCATTGGTAGAAGATTGAAATTATAATAAACTTCAAATTTTTCTACATAAACATTATTTGCTATTTCTAAAGTAGTTTTTTTGTTCTATTTTTTCTTGATTTTCAGTAAGTATTTCATTTGAAATACATAAAATTAATTCTCTACATAATATTTTATCAAAAAGCCATCTAAAAGCAGAAATTTTTTCAATGCTAGAAATTAAAACTTTTTTATCTACAACAATTTTAATTTTATCTATGCTCATTTGATCAATCTTCAAGATTTTTTCTGTCAAATTGTTTTCTGCAACAAAGCTATCCATTTTTGAAGTTAATTGACTTGCAAAATAGTTTGACATTAAATTTTTAACATCAAATAGCATATTATCTGAAATATTATTGGCATACAATTTTAATAATTCTAATTGTATGTTACTAAATTTTTTATGTACAGTATCCATAACTATTGATTTGTTTTAAGGATATAAGGCTATGTTCTTATATTAACAACATTTAATTTATAGTTTTTAAATAATTGATAAGCCCCATAATCTAATAATCCAGTTATTACCCATTCTAACAATAC
>RDZG01000056.1 GCA_004293915.1 Bacteroidota bacterium
ACTCCATTTGTTAGTTTAGACAAAAAAACAAAGACTTCAATCTATCTCTAAAATGATATTTTTGATTCTCTTCATACACACTTTTTAGGATACTACCCAGCTGGTATGCTCTGGGGACTTGCAATGCCCGATAATGAGGGCAAAAAAAGTGTAGATTTGCAGGAGAATATGGGATATACACAAATATATAAAGGTAAAAATGGCGGAACTTTGCATTTACACAAAGATGCAAATCCAGATGAAATAGGTTTATTAACCAAAAAAGGTAAAATAATGGCTGATTATGGACACAAAGTTGAAATTAGACCTTATTATGAAAATAATGAGGGTATTAAAAACCCTGATTATAACATTAATGGAAAAATTGCTGATTTAAAATCACCTTTAAAAGCCACAAATGTTAAAAATAGAATTGAGAAAGATATTGCTGATGCAAAGCTGCAAAATAGTAAAATTTTAATTCTTGAATTAGACAATCCAATATTAACCAAAAAAGATTTAAAAAGAGCCATTGGAGGTAAATTAACAAACATTGAACATTATAAAATTATTGAAGAAGTATGGCTTTTGGGTAAAAAAAATAAATTATATACTATGACTAGAAAAGACATTACAAACAAAAATTATTTAGGAATAATTGATGCTATTCCTAATATACCGATGGAATAAAAACCAAAAAGCCTTTCGTACAGGTACAAAAGGCTTTTCTTGTCTGCCAAAGAAGATTACTCTCCTTCGACACTACAAATATACGAACTTATTTAATAATTGTTTAACAAATTTTAAAAAAAACTTAATTACCCTTTGTTAGGAAACATATAAGCAACCAAAAAAAGCAAACAAATAAACAAATAACAAGCCATGACAATATACCAAGCCCAAGCGTTTTTCTTTTGTCTGATTCCTGCAATGCACACAATAGGTACAGAAACAGGCAATAGTAATATAAAACCCAAAGGTGTAACTATCCATCGCATGGCATATTCTTTGATAAAAAAACACAAACACACCACAACAAAAACAAATACGATTATTTCCAAATCTTAAATATACACAAAATGAGAAAAACAGGTTTAGAATTTGTTATTTCCTTGTTCAACCAAGTTATTTTTCAATCACCAATTTCAATACTTTCGTTTCTTTGTTTTGTGTAATTTTTACAAAATAAATTCCTTGTGGAAGAGCTGTAATGTCTATGTTTTTTGTAAACACATTTCCAGAAATAGCCAAAACGGTTTCTTTTAACTGCTCTTTTCCTATCAAATCAAATACCGAAATGGTGTAGCAGCCTGTATTATTTTTTTACTATAATTTTATAACTATCTGTTTCTGATGCAGAAAATGCTTTGATATAATATAATCCTGAGTATAAATCGTCTAATTCCAAAACCGTATTTATTTGATTGTTTAAGTTAATAGATTTTACTTTTTTTCCGCTTGAATTGTATATTTCTAAGAGACTAACATTTTCGTTAATAAAATCTATTGAAAAATTAGATTCGCTCGGATTAGGATAAATATTTTTAAATAACCTATGGTGTATTATTTCAGTTTGATTTTCAGTTCTTTGTCCATCTGGATTGCTATTTTGACATGCAAAGGCTCGTGCTCTAAAGTAATATGGGTAATAATATGGAGGATTGGGTGTATTGACATTATATGTTGGTTTTACTCTAAAACTTTTACCATTTCCACCGCTGGTTAATATTATTTTTTCAGTTGCTTGAAAATCCACAGTAGCATTGCTTAAATCACAATCTGAAATTGTGAACTTACCTGCAATTTGCCTATGATAATTCTTTTCTAATTGATAGTACCAACTATTACCGTTTACAAATTTTTCATTTCGAGGGCAATGATTTCTGCCATCAATTTCTGTTACAGCACCATCATTATTTGTTAAAAACTCATGTAATGAAGTTGATGTGCCTACTCTATCTCTAGCGTTTTGATTGAAATAACTTAATGTGTTTGGAATTGGATATGTGAAACCACAGTTTGATGCTGAACTGGAATAGCCTTGTACATTTGCAACCACTCTTTTATTGATATTATCAAAAAAAGGACCTCCAGATGATCCACCAAGTAAACCACCTTGATTTGTAATATAGCTAGAACTATGAATAGATATTTTTTTTAGCCCTCCCTCTGGATGGGTTATGGCAAATAAAAAATCTGAATTATATTGGTTTAAATCAAAACCAGCATAAAAAGCATTATTTCTCAAATCTGGCCTTTCAGCTAATTCGATTAATAAATTATCATCTGAAAATGCTAATAAATTGGCACCTAGAACATAATTTTCTCTCTTGTCGAAATAGCCTGGTTGTTGATTACCTGATTCATAATTAAAATAGAACCTAAAGTTTTTACCACCATTGTTTCTGAACTCACCCACACTTTCTTGCAAACAATGTGTGGCAGTATAAACAACGGGCTTATAATCATTGTTTGAATTATTGAGCAAAGTTGCCGTGCAAAAATTTGCACAATTATTCGATGTACTAACATTACCTTCTATTATCATTCGAGACATTCTAATAACAGCTCGTTTTTGATTTTGGTATGGTTGTCCAATCGAAGAATTTACATCAATTAAGCAACCTATATTCCCTCCTCCTTCACAAAACGCCAAATAATTGAAATCAAACACATATTTAATGGACAAAATACCGTTTGAATCTTTATGTCTATATAGCTCAAGCGTAACTGAATCATTGCTGATTCTTGATGAATAATTTATAATTGGATTTTGTGTATTATTATGTGTAAAAATATCCCAAACTTTTTTGCCATCGCCTATTGTTAGCACATCGTTTGTGTCTAATTTTAAGGTATCAAACATGATTTCTAAATTATGTTTTTCCGTAGATACTATTACTAATTTCCAAACTTCAGTCGAATCATTAAGCGAGGTTATAAATCCTGAATTTTTCGTGTTTGCGTTTGTTAAAATTTTGTAATATGTATCTTCACTTAAGCGTGCAGTTTTGAGTTTACTTTCTTTTTTTAGAGTTAGAATTTGACTTCTGTAGATAAAATCATATTTGATATTTGAAACTCCTACTAAGTCATTTCCCAATAGCATAAAGGGAATATATAGAGCTATAATTATTATTTTTTTCATTATTAGCTATTTAAAGATTAGGGTATTCTGTAATTGAAAGTGTGTCCTCTTTTTGAGGGTTATATGCGCTACAATCTCCATTTACAATACATTGAGAACGCCTTAGACTTATAGGAATAATTTTTTTATTTATATCTAGTTTGGAGTTTGCTATAGCTTGATAGTATTTAGAACCATAGACCAAACAACTAAAACATTCTCCTGTGTCTGTAAAATAATATTCAAAGTTATAATTTGATTTAGTTTCATTTAATTTGAATTTAATGATTGGTCCACCATAGCAATCAGCATGAATATATTCTAGTTTAATTATAGTGTGTAAATTAAAATCTATTGATGGTAATGTTAAATTAGAAGCGCAATTTGCACCAGTACAAGTTCTATAAAAACAATTATTTTTAAATAAAATATCATTGTTTATTATGCCTACGTTACATTCGATTTTGTGATTTGGAGGTAAATTAAAAAAATCATCAAAAGTGTGCAATTGTATGTCATTAGATTTTTTTGAAGTATCAAAATCAGCATAAAACAAGGGTTTAGGCTTTCCATACAGTAAAGTATCGCATCTATATTCTTCTTCAGGTGTTGGAGTTTCTACACCAATTATTGTTGTAGTTCCAGTTGTCGTATTCGTACCTGAAATCGTGTTACTATTTTCATCAGGTTTTGGATTTTCTACTTTTACTTGTGGTTTAATTTGTTCTTTTGTTGGACAAGCCGTTAGAAACAAAATAAACCCAATTGGCACTAAAATCAACCATTTTGAAGCTGAATTAAAATAGATTTTCATATTCTTGTTATTTAGCGTTCAATTGCACTTCTAACTTTTTTATTTTTTTATCTTGTTCAATTAAATATAAAGTGAGTTCTTCAATTTTTTTCATTTGCAACAAAATCATGTTGTTGAGGGTAATACCATTTTTAACTACTTCTTTTTCGCTTGGAATTTCTGGCAGATGCTTATTTTTTTTGATAAAGGCTTCTATTTCAGTTAATTTAGTTAGCTTATAATTTTCATCAAACACATAATCGCAAAAAGCATTCGGAGTTATACATACATCTATAGTTTGTATTGTACCATGAATTCTAGCTCCTGAAAAAACCTCAAGTTGAATAAGACTATTATTTACAGTATTTCCAGCAGCACCTCCACCGATTTTTACTGCTCTATTAGATGTTTTTTGCATTCTTATATCTCCAATTGTTGTGCCTTGTTGGGTGTAGATATCTAAGTCATTGTCAGTTGCATAAATATAGTTGTCTACAGAAGCTGGTGTGGCTGAGCCTATATGTAAAGAATTAACTCCCATTTTTAATTCTCCCAAAATATTTACATTTTGATTGTTTGTAAGGTAATTATTTATGGTTTTCCAGTTGCCACCAGCTGTAGATAATACCGTACCATCTGCCATTCTTATTGCATTATTCAGTTGCAATTCGCCATGCACTTTTACATTTCCGGCTGCGTTCCATGTCAAAGCCGTTTTTGTGCCTGCAGTTTCCCAATTGGCATTTGCGGTGCTGCTGCCCAAAGCACCACCGTTTTGTCCAAAAATAATTGGTCCTTCAAAATTTGTAGTACCTCCAAAATTATTTCCATGGCGAATTCCGTTGTTATAATCGCCAGAACCTTTCAATTGAATGGCGTTGTAATTCAAAACTGGACTGCTAAAAAAATTCATTTGTCCATATTGGCTGATGCTCAAAATAGGTTTATTGCCGTTGTATTGTGCTTGCACGGGAGTATAAATATCAAATTTTGATCCAGTAAACGTAATGCCATTGTTCAACGATTGCAATTGCGAGTTTTGAGCATTAATAGTGTTAGACAAACCTAAAATTGAGTTTTGTAAAATACTACTTTGAACGGTTACGTTATCTAATAATCCAGCTATTGAATATGCAAAAATACTGTTTTGTGTATTTATACTATTTGATAAACCTGTTATAGAATTTAATACACTATCATTTTGAGTATTCACTATGTTTGACAAACCAACCAAACTGTTTTGCAAATTAAACACAGCTGAAGAAAGAGTTTGCACGGGTTGCCACGAAGTTGTTTGCGTGTTGTCGTTAAATTGCAAGGTTAGCGTTTTAAGAATTCCTGTATGGGTGGTGTTGCCATCCAAAATTGTATTTCCCACAACGTGTAGTTTTTGTTGGGCATTTTGGGTGCCAATTCCTACGTTGTCGGTTGCGTTTTGAGATTTTTGGTAGGTTGTCCCTCCGTTAGATTGCCACTGGGCTTTGGCTTCAAAAAATGTTAAACCAACGGCTAGTGTTATCATCATAGCACGTTTAGAACTTATAAATAGATATGGGGGGGGTAATTTTTAGCTTCATTGTAATATTTTTTAACAACATTAAAACTAATAAATCGCAAAAGCAAATTATAGTAAAAGAATTTTTAAAATTTTTTTGTAAAATGTTGAAAATTTGATGGTTAGAAGAGTGCTAAAAGTCAATTGTAAATACTTCCTAACTTTCGATGTAACGAGGTTTTAGAAGACATACCACTTTTTTAAAAAAGTGGCACGAGTAGTTACTTATCATACTTTCAAAGTTTTGATTGCTTATTACCTCGCAATTTGGAAAGTCTAAAATCTTAAAAGTTAAATCAATTAGTCAATCACCAATTTCAAAACTTTCGTTTCTTTGTTTTGTGTAATTTTTACAAAATAAATTCCTTGTGGAAGAGCTGTAATGTCTATGTTTTTTGTAAACACATTTCCAGAAATAGCCGAAACGGTTTCTTTTAACTGCTCTTTTCCTATCAAATCATGTATAGAAATAGTATATTTTCCTTCTCTAGCATTTTCTATTTCTAAGGTTACATTTGATTTTGCGGGATTTGGATATATGCTAAAGCTAGATGTTTTAAATCCGTTTTCAGTATCTTCAAAACCTGTTAAAGTAATGATAAATGTAACCACAGCTTTATCAGAAATTGGCGTGCGGCATCCGTTTTGGAATACTGTGAGGCGATATTCACCCGAACGAACAGGCTTGAATTTTTGTGCAACACCAGAAACGGTAACTATAACACCGTTTCTACTCCATTGGTAGGATGTACCTGTAATATTCGACATTAATGTATCATTATTAATTCCTAAACCAGCAATAGTAAGTATTTTCGGTTTTCCAGAAAGTGTGGTTACATTGTTACAAGCTCCAGCAATTGCAAATTGCGAAAATCCAGAAATACTTGTTCGTGAAATAGCTAAAGTACCATTTGATAAAGTTGCTGGACCAGCATTTCCGACCAATTCCCACAAATCGGTTGGTAAATGGCGTTTTACTAATTGCAATCCAGCGGCAGATTGAATTGCACCATTTCCTAATTTTGCATCAAAATTAATATCATATTGTCCACCATTTACATTGTTAGCATCAACATTCCAATAAACTGGCATAATTGTTTCTAAACCAGCCGCTTGCAAAGCACTATTGAGTGGCGAAAGTTGTCCTGTTGGCAACTGAGGCATAGCATCTTTGCTATTTACAGCAATTGAGCCATTGCCAGAGGCAGCACCCGTAAATGTAATGGTTGCACCACGATATTGCGTATCGTTTCCAACTGGGAAAATATATTCGCCTAAAGCATTATTTACAACACGATTTATTCCTCCAATCACATAACCCGTATCAGTACGTGTAATGGCATTATTTAAAGGAGAAGAAACAATGAGTGGAAATGCATCAGGCACTTTCATTTTACCACTTGCATTAATATTTAATCCACTTACAGAAACTTGGTTAGTTGCAATTACTCCAGCATTGTTTTTTAAATTTAGGGTTTCAAATGCCGTTGGTGCAGTTCCTGTGATACTTTGCACCGAATTTCCCTCTAAAGTAACAGGTGCTGAGGCAATTAATCCATTAGAAACTGAGTTGTTTCTGAAATTTCCACGTACTCTCACACTTCTATTTAATGCAATTGATGCACTAGGGGTAATTTCCATATTGGTCAATACAGGTTCTACCGTTCCAGAAATGGTTTGAGATGTTCCTACAAATTGTATATCAGTGCTAGAAAATAATTTTCCATTATTTTCTAGATTACCTGACATAGAAATTGGCGAAAGCACTTTTACTGAATCGCTAGATGATGTATTATTATTAGCCAAAGATTGCAGTGCAAATGAACCAGAACCTGAAATGGTTTGAGCAGAGTTACCGTTCAAAATAGTAGGTTGATTGGTTGAATAAAGTCCTGCATTGCTCACATTTCCATCAACTGCCAAAGGCGTAGAAACAATAACTTGAGCCGTTGGAGTTATATTTAAACCGGAAAATGAGACCAATTTTGAACTTTCAATCGTCTGTCCACCATTGGCATCAAAAGTTACCGTCTGATTATTTGGGGTTAATGTTCCACTAGATTTGAAACTTCCTCTCACTCTAACGCTTCTATTCAATTTAACTCCTGCCGAAGTATTGATATTGATATTAGCAAGTTGAGGCTCAACTGTACCAGAAATTTGTGTGTTTGTTCCTGCAAAAGTCAATTCCGTATTTTGGGAAGCTACTAATGTTCCGTTTGTTGTTAAATCGCCTGAAATTGCCAATGCAGATTGAATATTAACTCCTGAAGCTGAATTAGTTACAGAAACATTATTCAGTTGATATAACCCTGCACCAGCAATAGTTTGTGCAGAAGCTCCATCGAATGACGTATTTCCAAGTGCTACAAATTTACCAGCATTATCAAAATTTCCATTGATATTTAGGGCAGATGATGTAGTTACAACTGAAGTAGAAACAATTTCAATTCCTGATAAACGAGCAGGATTTGTACTTTCAATGGTTTGAACACCAGAAGGAGCATTAAATGTAATGGTTTGACCACCAGCATTGAATGACCCTTTGGATCTGAAACTTCCTCGAACCCGAATGGCACGTTTTAAAAGCACACCAGCCGAAGTTGTTAATTCTACTTTATTCAAATTAAATTCGCCAGTTCCTCCAATCGTTACGTTTGCACCCGAAAATGAAACTGTGTTTGTAGTATCTGTAAATGATCCATTATTGATAAAATTACCTTTTATTTCCAAATCGTTTCCGGGAGCAGTTCCCATCACAACTCCCAAAGGATTATCAATTTTAAAATCATTGAATACAAGCGGTTGCCCTGCGGTTTCAATGATTTGAGCAGCAGTTGTGCCTACAAATTCAACACCAGAACCCGTTGTCATCGTAATTCCTTGTGCACCAGGTGCTCGTTTAAAACTTCCTCTTACTCTAATTGGACGAGTAATGTTTACCGCAGTTAAGGTATTATTAAAAAGAATATTGTCAAAAGCAGTCGTTGGACTTTCAGCAATTAATTGAGGTGTGCAAGGTCCATTTACAAACTCTGTCAAGAAATTATTGGCATTAAAAATACCATAATTAATCAATTTGCATTTTACTTGCACTGGTCCTGCCAAAGCTACTCCTGCTCCAGTTGTGTTATTATTTAATACTAATTCGTCAAATAAAGTAGCATAAAATCCTGGATTTCCAACGGTTTGGAAATTTGAACCCTCAACCGTTACTGAAAAACCATTAGAATTAAATCCATAAATATTGTACCAACCATACGAATAGCTAGCAAAATAAGAAGTGTTTACATTATTCACAAAACTTCCTTTTACTTTCAATGCAGACCCTAATGTTAATTTAGAATTCGTTGCAATCGTGATATTACCAACTTCGGCATGACCAACTGAAGAAACAATAGTTGCATTTGAGCCATTCATCAACACAAAACTCGTAGGGTCAGAAAGCATTGCTGCGGTTGAACTTAGTTTTATATCATTAAATAAAGTAAGAACGCCACTAGAAGTTAAGGTTAATTGTCCATCATTTACTTCTACCGTACCCGCAGTAGCCGAGCCAAATATAGTAGGTTGATTTCCACCGATAGGCGAATTATCAATAATTACATAGGATTGTGCCGTTGGCAAAACACCACAACCCCAATTTGAAGTAATATTCCAATCATTGGTATATCCTAACCAGTTATTCAAATTAGTAATATTAATAGTATTTGAATTGGCAGATATTAAACTATAATTGGTTGATGCAGAAGCCGAACGAATACGAGCCGTGTAATTTCCAGCCAATCCAGCTGGAATAATAGCAGATACAAAACCGCTATTATTGGCAGCACGATTTCCTATCGCAGAACCCACCACAGATGATCCATTCATCATATCTACATAGAAAATATTATCGCTAGGGAAAAATCCTGTTACCGAATAATTCACTCTAAATGTTTGTCCTGCACAAGAATTTGTTACGATTGCTACAGGATTTGCAGAAAATCCTAACACTTCAAAATCTTGAGGTGTAACGAAATTTCCACCCGAAACCGAAACCGTGATTTTACCAGTTGTTGCACCAGCAGGCACAACCGCAGTAACTTGCGAACTCGACAAAAAATTGGTTGTGATTGCTCCTGCTCCACCAAAACTTACCACAAAAGGCGAAGTAAAGTTTGCTCCATTAATTTGGATGCTTTCTCCAACTTTACCTATATAAGATGCGTTACCATTTGTAGTATTTATTACTGAAGTAAACAACGCACTTCCAACAAAATCAGCAGTAGAATTTATATCGGTTGGATAAACATTGGCATTTCTAATGGTTATTTTTCCTGTCAATACACTTGCAGGTGCAATGGCAGAAATCTGAGTAGGTGAAATAATTGTAAACAAAGCCGATTGCGTTCCATTTCCAAAGAATACACTTGTAATTAAGTCTAAGTTTGTGCCATTTATTAACACCGTAGTTCCTTCTTCGCCATTACTTGGAGAAATTCCTGAAATGGTTGGCATTGGTAATACATCAAAATTGATAGGACTAATTCCTAATCCAGCTTCGTTTTGTATCGAAACAAAGCCATTAGTTGCTCCTGTTGGAACATTTACTGAAATATTATTAGCAAAATTATTTGTTCCTGTTGCAGTAACAGCTATTGGGAAAATCACTTGATTCACACCAGCAATATTTAAGGCAGAAACCGAAACACCAATGCCTACAGCTCCTTGTGTTTTTGAAAGTGCCGTAATAATTGGCGGAGCTGTGTAAGTGCTATTCGTATTTCCTCCTTGTGTACGCACCTGAGTTGTACCCGAAAGCGTGGCTGTGAATGGCACAATAGCTCTCACTTGCGTAGGCGATATTTGCGTAAAGCTTAGGGCTTCATTTCCTCCAAAACTTACGCCAACAATGGTATTGAGATTTGCTCCGTTTATAGTTACTTGATTGCCTGGAATGGCAGCCACACCAGAAATAGTTCCTGGAGGAGATACAAAATTAAACCCTGCAAAAGAAGCTGTATAAGTACCATTATTGGCAACAATCATGCCTGAATTTGCATTATTTGGTACGCAAAGCGGATAAATTGTAATTCCATCATTACCAGTAGTACATCCAAAACTAGCAAACGAATACGCATTGCTACTACCACCTAAAGTTACAGAATTTATATTATTCAAGTTTGTACCAACCAAAGAAACTGTACTTCCGAGCCTTGCTGTATTTGCATCTACACCATTAATAACAACGAAACCAGTAATTGCAGGACGAGGATTAAAGACAGTGCTATTGATGGTATATCCGCCAGAAACAAGCGAAATCACGCCATTTCCTGCATTATTTGGAACAGTTACTGTAATTAATTGTGAATTGATAATAGTATATGTAGCATTTGTAGTATTAAATCTCACACTCGAAACATCTGCAAAAGAAGTTCCAGAAATTGAAATTGTTTGACCTGCAAAACCTGTATTTGTACTTAAAGAAACAAAAGAGAAAAAGTTGAAATTAACCGTACTCACTCCTGCACTATTTCCTACTGTAATTATATTATTTCCTACTAAAGTTGGCATTACAAAAGAAATACTTCCTGCACCATAATTAGAAACTGGCACTTGTATTCCACCCACATTTATCGTAGTTGGAGCAGTAAGATTTCCACCATTTAAAACAACCGTTTGTCCTGATGGTAACACGCCAGGATTTGGCAAAGTATTCAATACAGGAGGCATTGTAAACAATCCGCCTGTTGCGATAGCATTGTTTTGACCAACGACACGAATATTTCCAGAAATTCCATTTCCTGTAACCGTAGCAACAATTCGTGTTGCACTTATCACATTATAATTAATTCCAAATACAAAAGGATTATATAAAGAATTGAATAATTGAACACCACGAGCGGCAGTAAAATTATTTCCATTAATCGTAATAATTGTACCAATCGGACCTGAAGTAGGATTAATTCCTGTAATACTTGCATCAGGTAAATTAATGGAATAACTATCATTAAAGCCACCATCTTTTGAAACAATAATTTGACCGCTAGAAATTGTACTTGGCACAGTCGTAATGATTTGCGAGAATGTGCTTGTAAAACCTCCTACGTCAGTTCCGCCAATACTCACACCTGAAAGATTATCTAAATTGGCTCCTGAAATGATAATTTCTGTTCCAGCAAGAGCTGTTTCTGGCAAAACGCCAATAATAGAAATAACAGTGAATGTGCTTGGGCTTGAAGCTACACCCCCACCCGCAACAGTGATCGTAATAATTCCTGTCAAACCGTTGGTTGGCACTTTTACATTATTTCTAGTTACAATTTGTGCACTTGCTGAACCCGAATCAAATCCTAAATTATTAGACAACACGCCACCAAAACTTGCCGCAACAATATTCCAAACATTAGAGCCTGAAATATTTATAAATTGATCTGTTCCGTGCGTGTTTGGAGAAATTGAAGTAATAATAGGCGTTGGTCTAAACTGACCAAAAGAAGTACTTCCTCCGTTTGGAAAATGCAAAGTAATTGCTCCAAATGTAGCTGCCCCGGGAACGCTCACCACAACTCCACCTGTTACAGTGCCTAAAACAGGAAATTGAGAAGTAGATGCAAAACTAAATAAAGTGGCAGAATTTAATCCATTCCCAGAAATAGTTACCAAAGTGCCTGCAATGCCAGTATTAGTACTCATTCCTAAAATAGTACTTACTGTAAATGCTATTGGCGAAACAGCTGTGCCACCTGCATTTGTGTAAGAAATTATACCAGAAACTGCATTTATTGGCACTCTAACCGAAGTGCTTGTTAATCCATCGTTCCAATTAATGGCGTTATTTCCAGCAAAATTAATATTTGATGCTCCATACAAATTTGTTCCATTTAAGTTAATAAATGAATTTATTGGAGCTTCGATAGGCGAAATTGAAGTAATCATTGGTGTTGGAGCAAAATCCAAATTGCTACTTGCCGAACCTCCTGTGGCTGAAATTGAAATTTTACCTTTCGACATTGTTCCAGAAATGGTTGCCAAAATAGACGTTTGACTTAATTGCGAAAATGGTGCAGAAATACTATTTAAACTAACTCCCGAAACCGTATAAAATTCTGCTCCTAAAATTGTAATCACAGTTCCCGCAACGCCATTTAAAGGACTAAATCCTGAAATGATAGGTGGTGGAATAATAGTTAAGAAAATAGGATTAGAAGTTCCACCATTGGTTTTTACGGTTACATTGCCTGTTGTAGCAGAATTTGGCACCCAGGCAAAAGCTAAACCACTTGAAAAACTTGTAAACTGACTGTTACAAATTCCAAAACCAGTACTTAAACTTCCTAAGCCTGTATTGAAAAACACTTGTGTATTTCCAACAATAAAATTCGCTCCTTCTATTCTTAGTAAAGCTCCCTGAACAGCCGAAGTTACCGAACTTAAATCGCAAATATTACGAATTGCGGTAAAAGATGGAATAACTGCAAAGTTAGATGGACTATTCGCAAAATTATTTGGAGATGATAAGAATTGATTACCTACATTTTGCACTTGCACATTCCCAGTTGCTTGTGTACAATTTCCAGGAACAGTTACTAGCATTAAGGTTTTGCTCAATGCAACATGATTGGCATTGGCACCATTCACTAAAACAGTATTGGATGTTAGAGAGAAATTGTCGCCATTAACAGTAATTACATCGCCAGCTTTTCCACTTCCAGGTGCAATACTCGTTATACTTGGTGCTCCTGCAATGGTGTAAAGTGCAATATTTGAAGTGCCTCCATCGGTAGTAACTTTTACTTGAATTGGCGTGTTGGAACTAATATTTGGAATAACGGCAATCAATTGATTTGCAGTTTGAAAACTAAATGTAGTAGCTAGATTATTATTGAAAGATACTAAAGTTGGATTAAATAAATTATTTCCAAAAATAGTGATTGTGCCGCCTGCTCCCAAACCGTAAGGATTAAATTCGCCAGAAAGCGAAGGGATTGCCAAAAATTGGTTGTCGCTTGTGGTACTTCCTCCCAAATTTGAGAGTGTAAGATAACCAGAACTTGCAGTGCCTGGCACTGAAACTACCAATAAATTATCGCTTATAATGGTTGCAATACCATTTCCTGTATTATTAAAAGATAACGTATTGATACCCGAAGCCGAAAATCCTGTTCCCGAAATAGTAAGAACTGTACCTGCAATGGCACTTCCAGGTTGAATATTCGAAATGGTTGGAGCAGGAATTATTCTAAAGAAAATACCTGGCGTAGTGTAATTTGTGATGCGAGCCGTTAAATCGCCTGAAGTTGCTCCATTTGGAACATTTACAATAATTCTAGTAGCAGTTTTAGATTGAATTGAACCAGCAGAACCATTAAATAATACTTGAGAAACTGAATTTAAACCCGAACCTGAAAGCGTAACCGCACGACCAACGCCAGCAGCGGTTGGCAACACTCCAGTAATTTTTGGAGCAATTACAAAAGGTTGTGGACTTGTAGCAACTCCACCAATCGCTGTCAAATTTAAGTTTCCATTGGCAGCACTAACAGGAACAGTTAAGGTTACTAAATTATCTGAAATATTACTTACAATCGTTTGATTTGCTCCATTAAAAGCAATTCCAGTAGTACTACTCAAGGCAGAACCTACAATTGAAATTGTAGCTCCTTCAAGTGCAGGAGAACCTAAAATTCCTGTAATCGTTGGTTTTGGATAAATATAAAAATCAAAAGGAAACATAAATATATAAGAACCTTGTGCAATATGTACTTTTACCAATCCCGATGGAGCTAAATTAGGAACAATAACCGTTAATTTACTTGCATTTGTATTGAAAGAAGCCGAAAGTCCCGCAACCGAAACAGCAGTAACATTCACTAAATCGTTTCCTGTAACTTCAAAATCATCGTTATTTTTAATTCCTAGAGTTGTAGTTGGCGTTGATGCACAAAAACGAGCGACCATATTTTGAAGCGAAGTTACACTTCCAGCCGGTGTAGTAATTTTAAATTTACCTGTGAGATTTTGATTAGGCGAACCCGATAAATCAGGAACACGCACCAAAATTAAATTTTCGGAAGTAACTGTTGGGTTGAGGACATTAAAATTATTTAAAGTTAAATCCGTTAATCCAAAGGCGAAGCCAATTCCAGAAATTGTTACTAATTCTCCTAAACCACCACAACCAGATGAAGCTAATTTAATGCCAGTTGAAACTGCACCAAAATCTGAAATTGTTGGCGGAGGCAATATCGTTAATAAAGAACCTGAAATAGTTGGAGAAATTCCGCCATACAAAGTACGAACTCTTACATGACCTGTGGTAGCTGCAAATGGAACTACAAAACTAAGATTATTGCCTGAAAGAGTATAATTAGTTAAGATTGCTCCGCCAATAGTTAATGGGTTTTGCAAAAATTCGATTTCATCTAAAGTTATATTTATTGTATTTCCATTGATAGCAAAAGAGGGTGAAACGCCTGTAACGCTCGGACTTGGAGTACCTGAAACCGTGAAATTACTAAAACCATTTCCAGCTAAATTGGTAATTGTCAATACGCCAGCTCCAACACTCGCATTTCCTGAAACTGTGGCTACGATTAAAGAAGAGTTAATAATAGAAAATGGTGCAGTAGCATTTCCAATTCCGAAATAAGAAATATTAGTAAAATTTGTTCCTGAAATGGTAATTATTCTTCCTCTTCTTTCTGCATTTGGAGAAATAGAAGTATAAGTTGGAATTAAACCTGTAACCGTCAAAATTCCTGTCGAAGTGCTTGTTTCAGTGCCATTCACAACAATTAAATTGGCATTTGTAACAGTGATAGGCATTTGTACAAAAATATTATTGCCTAAAACTGTAAAGTTTGGAAGATTAAAATTCCCTAAACGAACTGCTAAAATATCCGTAAATCCAAGTCCAGAAACGGTTAAAATATTAGTTCCATTTCCTACAATTGGGTTTGGAGAAAGTCCAGAAACGGTAGCTGGTTGATAGCATTTGGCAGTAGAAATTGGTCTTTCGGTTGGCAAAGTAAAGTTTTGAGCTAGGGCATGCAACCCACTTGGTGAAGCATCTAAAGCAGTAGTCGAACTCGCATTTTCGTTGAAACGATAGTAAGCGAATAAATTGGCTTCATTACCATTGATTTCTGCACATTTATTGGCTTGAAGACCAGTAATATTTCGTTCTATATTCCAAAATCTCACCTCATCCATTTCTCCATCGAGTGGGTAAGGTCCATTAGCTGGACTTGCACCTAAAATTAAATTAGAGGTATTTGTAGAAATATTACCACTTACCGCTTGTTGCAATACCAATAGTCCGTTGATATAAATTCGGGCTGCCGAACCGTTGTAAGTTGCACCTACATGATACCAAATATTAGGTCTTAAATCATTTGTCCAATCATAGGCAATACTCGAAGGCGAGCAACCATTCAAATATAATCGGAGTGTTTTTTGAGATGTGCCTGTTTGCAACATCAATCCATACGCTTGTGTATAGGCATTTTTTGTAAATAAAGCTTGCCAATCAAACCCGTTTGTAGCACGAGTGATTTGATTGAATTTCACCATAGTCTCGAAAGTGAAACTATTGGTAAAATCTATTTCATTGCCATCGGGAATAGAAATTTGATTGTTATTTCCATCCATTACCAACATTCTTCCAAAGTCTGCTCCTGCATTGGTTAATATTTGTAAATTAGTTAACGATTGCGTTTGTCCACTATAATTAATGATAGAAGCTTTTCCTGTGATGGCACTTGGAACAGTTATAATTATTAATGATGAATTATTAATTATAAATGGAGCACTGATGCCACTTATACTTATTCCAGTAATGCTTACAAAATTATTTCCCAAAACGGAAACTTCTGCATTTGGTAAAGCAGAACTTGGGTTAAAGCCAGTGATGGTTGGTACTAAAAACGGAATAACTGTTAAAGCACTTGGCGAAACTGCAGTGCCATTAAATCCTGCAATACTTACTAAACCCGTAGTTGCATTTCCCGCAACCGTTGCTGTGATTAATTGTGAATTTATTACTGAAAATAAAGATGAAATTCCATTGATACTCAAACTTGTTATTCCTGCAAAATTAGTTCCGTTGATAGTAAATGCTCCGCCTTGAATAACAGAAGTAGGATTTAAAGAAGTGATGGTAGGATTTGAACCCGATTGTAAGTTTTTTAGAATAGAAATAGAATTAGAACTATAATTTACTGATACTATTTCAGGTTTGAAATCCCCATCCAAATCTCCAACGGATAATCCCCAAGGATAAGTTTGAGTCGTATAATTAACTCTTGTAGCAAAACTATTTATATTTAAGCCAACGCCAGTCGAGATATTTCTATATACACTTTCTTGAAATGCACCAGTAGCCACAACGAAATCGTTTTTTCCATCGCCATCAAAATCGGCAATTTTAGCATTTCGGTTGCCATAAATAGGTGCTGCAATATCTATTCTTGTAAATGAAGTTCCAGTAATTGTATTTCCAGAAGTATTATTTTGAAAACACATCACAAAAGCCGAAGCTGAAGATGCAGTCAAAATTTCGGGTTTGCCATCGTTATTCAAATCGCCAATACTTAATCCATAGCCAGAATATGGTGTTGAGAAATTTATTGTTGGTGCAAACGAACTTGCATTTATTACGCCACTATTAGCAGTATTTTTAAGAATTGAAATGGCTATTGAACTAGAATTTGAAGTAACAATATCTAATTTTCCATCATTATCTAAATCAACTAACGCTATTTCGATAGCAGAAGAAGCAACGGTAAAATCTTGTTTGGCAGCAAAGCTATTGGTATTAATTTGCCCTGGCGTGATATTATTTTTAAAAACTGATACGTTTGAAGAATTTGTATTTGCAACTACAATATCATTAAATCCATCAAAATCTATGTCGCCAATCGCTAAAGTTTGAGGATTTGAGCCAGTAGTAAAAAATTTAGGACTTGCATCAAACGAAGAAGCACTTAAAGCCCCACCAGAATAATTATTTTTGAGTAATGCAATTCTATTACTTGCATAATCTGCAATAGCCAAGTCAGGTTTTCCATCGTTATCCAAATCTTCGGCTACAACATGATATGGATTTACACCCGTTAATACAATATTAAACGAGGTAAACGAACTTCCAGTAATGGTATTTCCAGAAGTATTATTTGTAAAAATAGTAATATAATTTGAACCCACATTAGCAACTAAAATCTCGGGTTTCCCATCTCCATTCAAATCTTTTTGAAAAGAGAAATAAGGTTGGCTCAACACAGCGGCTGAATTAACGGCATTGGCAAACGAACTTCCTACTATCGTACCAGAACCCGCAAAAGTATTTCGGAGTGGTATAGAATAATTTGCTCCCAAACCCGACTCCAAATTAAGAACCGAAACCATACCATAATCGGCACTTTGAGGAACAGTAACAGTTAATTGATTGATTGTTGCGGAGGTAACCGTAGCTACAACTGCACCTAAATACACTACATTATTACTTGCTGATGTGCTAAAATTATTACCATTAATTTGTATGGTATTTCCTACTGTGGCAAAAAGTGGCGAAATACCTGTAATGGTTGGATATTGCAATGGAATAACCGTAAACACGCCTCCCGTGGCAGTAGAACTTACGCCTTGCGAATTGGTAACGACAATATTTCCTGTAACGGCATTGGTAGGCACTCTTACCAAAATTCCTGTACTTCCTACAACCGTAATAATGGAACTTGAAACGCCTCCAAAAGCAACTTGATTAATCGAATTTAGATTAAAACCAGCAATTGAAATCACAGAAAGTGGCGATGCAGAAGTTGGGTTAAAACCGGTAGCTGTTGGCGTAGAACTCAAGTTTAATCTATAAACTGAAATTTGATTAGAGCCATAGCTCGGAACAACAATATCTGGAAATCCATCCAAATCCATATCTGCTATTTGTGGGTAACTTACATTTGTACTTGCAGAAAGGTCTAATTTTGTCGAAAAAGAGGTAGAAGTAAGTGTGTTTAAAGCTGCAACATTTCTATAAATCGAAATATTTGCGGAGCTATAATTAGCGGAAACCATGTCTACTTTTCCATCACCATCCAAATCTCCTAAATCTAATCCATACGGATTTGCATTTGCCGCAAATGTGGTTCTATTGATAAATGAAGTACCCGTAATAGTCGCACCACTTACCGAAATCACATTGCGATAGGCTACATTTACAGCACCTGAATACCCTGAAAAAAGTAAGTCTAATTTTCCATCACCATCAATATCACCCGATTTTACCCCAACTGGTTGTGAACTTTCCGAGTAAGTTATTGGTGTTCTAAATGATATATTTTCTGGTGTAGAATTATTTTGAAGAATAGTAAAATTGCTAGAAATATAGTTAGCAGAAACCAAATCCAGTTTACCGTCATCGTTCAAATCGGTTGCTTCTAATTGATAAGTATATCCACCAGCCGAAATATCAGTTAATTTGGTAAACGAAGCAGAAGTAATGGTACTCACAATGCCATTATTTCTAAATATTGATAAAGTATTTGCACTATAGTTACCAGTGATGATATCTATTTTCCCATCGTTATCAAAATCTGCTACGCTAAGAGAATAAGGATTTGCACCAGTAGAATAGGTTACTTGACTAAAATTTGCTGCTGCTATGTTACCAGGCGTACAACTATTTTTTAAGATAAATAATTGACTATTATTATAATTGACAAGGGCAATATCTAATTTTCCATCGTTATCGAAATCAGCTAATTTGACTTCAAAAAGATAATATCCACCCACATTAATATCTACTCTTGTAGCAAACGATGAGCCAGTCCAAGTACCAGGATTGCCCACATTTCTATGAATAGACACAAATCCGTTCAAATAACTTGTACTAACAGCATCGGGTTTTCCATCGCCATCTATATCGCCAATGGCCACATGAAACGGATTTGAAAGTGCAGTAGCATTTACTGGAGCTGCAAAAGTTGCATTTGTAATGGTACTCAATCCTGTAAACGTTTGTGTAAATGGAAATGTAAAATCAGTGCTTAAAGCGTTTGTTACATTTACTACTCTTGGTTTATTATAAGTAGCATTAAATGGCGCATTTACAGTCAATTGTGTTTCTGAAGCCGCTGATGGTAAGACCCTTGTATTTCCAAAATAAACTAAATTTTGTCCTACAGTCGAACCAAAGTTATTTCCATTGATCACTATGCTTTGTCCTTGAGCTGCTTTTAGCGGAATGATAGAAGTAATAGTTGGATATGGGAAAGCAGTCAATGTTAAAACTTGAGCGGAAACTGCCAAACCGCCAGTAAGATTAGCAACTGTCAAAACCGAATTTATGGCATTTGCAGGAACTCTAAAGGTAAAACTTGTAGCATTTGCACCCAAAATGGTAATTGGCTGAGCATTAGTTAAACTCAAATGCGAGGAAGTCTGCAAACCAACACCCGAAACGGTAACAATAGAAACTCCCGCAACGGCTGGATTAGGAGCAAAGCCTGTAATAGTGGCTGGTTCTGAAATTTGGTTTCTCCAAATGAATATATAACCACTGGTATTAAATTGAAATACTTCTGGACGACCATCACCCGTAAAATCAGCCAAATGCGGAAAACCTTGTGTGCTGAAAATTGGAAATCCTACACTTTGACTAAAAGAATTTTGATTAATACCAGATGCAGAAGAAATATTACGATAAACACGGATATCGCTTGTCCAAGAATTCATTCCAACAACATCTATTTTGCCGTTTCCATCCACATCTCCTACATCTATTCCAAAATAATAGACCGATGGTGTATTGACAAAATTAAAAACAGTGCCAGAAATGCTTGTTAAAGTAGAAGTATTTCTAAAAAATCTCAAATCAGAAGTAGAACCTGCTTGATGCGCAAATGCCAAATCACGTTTGCCATCGTTGTCAAAATCTGCTGCCTTTATGGAAGTAGAACCACCAATACCAGAATTAAAAATGGTAGGAGTTGCAAAATCTAAAAATCCAGCTTGACTTTGGTTTCTAAAAATATTAATGTTATTAAAACTTTGATTTGTGATTATTGTAATTTCAGGATAATTATCGCCAGTCAAATCTGCTATCTCAAAATCATTGGGTTGTACTGAAGCTAAATTTACTAAAGTATAATTTTCTGTAAACGAATTTCCGGTAATAGTGCCTTGCAAACCAGCATTTCTATAAATGGTAACTCGATTAGAACCCGTAATTATTTCATTTAAAATAATATCAATATAGCCATCCAAATCAATATCACTTGCACCAATGCTTCTATTGGTACTCGATGCAGAAGTAACGATACTAACACTTGGAGCAAAAGCAATATTTCCAATGCCAGAACTTATGTTTCGTAGAATTACAAATGAATTTGAAGACTGGTTTCCAACTATGATATCTAATCTACCATCATTATCAATATCCGCAGTAGCTACATCAAACGGACTTACGAAAGTGTTAAAAGTAGAAGGCACAAAGGAAGTCCCCGCCAAAGTTCCATTTATAGAAGTATTGCGATACACTTTTACTTGTGAATTGTAAGCAATCACGATATCATTTCTTCCATCGCCATCAAAATCTGCAGCCGAACTAGATTGTCCGCCATTACCATCATTAATATCAAAACGAGGAGCAAAAGTATTGCCATTAATCGTGTTTGCTCCTGCAAAAGTTAAAGATGGAATTTGCAAATAATTTGCTCCTGTGAGCGAATTTCCATTGTCTCGGTTCAATAAAGTTAAAGCATCGTAAGTAGCTCCAGCAGGAATAGAAGCAGTTACGTTGGTGGTGCTTGCACCTGTAACGGTAGCTCGCATAGCACCAAAATAAACCACATTATTGGCTGCTGTGGCACTAAAGTTTGTTCCATTGATAGAAACCGAATTACCGACACTATTATATATGGGTGCAATTCCCGAAATACTTGGATAAGGATAAGAGCTTGAAATCGTAAAAGTTCCTGTACTTGTTCCAGTAAATCCAAAGCCATTTTGAGCTATAATTTGTCCTGTTGTTGCACTTGCTGGCAATCTAAAAACCAAGGTGTTATTATTAGCTGAAATAATACTTTGCGTTACTCCACCACCAATAGAAATGCGAGAAACTGAAGCCAATGCTTCGCCTGTGAGTGTTACTCTGTCTACACCCGCTTGACCAGAAGTCGGACTAAAACCTGTAATAGTTGGAGCGGGAGATGAGAGGTTTTTGAATAAGCCAATTAAGCCTGAATTATACTGAGGCACAATCATTTCAGGTTTTCCGTCTCCATCTATGTCGCCAAGTGTGTGGTAGCGGTTATTGGTATTAAATGTTTGAAAATCAATTTTAGAGGCAAAAGAAGTTGAATTTATTACTCCTAGAGTAGCTGTATTTCTCAAAACAGAGATATTTTGAGTTCCCATAGGTGCAGAAGTAATATCCAATTTGCCATCGCCATCAATATCTATAATTGTAACTTGTTCTGTGTTGTTGCTTACCGTAAAATCTTGTTTGGCACCAAATGAACCGTTTGTTATTGTATTTACAACCCCTAAATTTCTATAAACAGACACAAAAGATGAACGGCAAGAAATTAAATCCAAATTATTATCTCCATCTATATCTGCAAATTTTACATCATAAGAAAGATTTGAATTCGAAAAGTAGGTAACAGGCGAGAAAATTATATTACCACCGCTGCTCGTATTTCTAAACACACTTATTCTGAATTGATTTTCAGAACTTACCGCTACATCAGGTAAACCATCTTTATCTATATCGCCTACTGCAATGCCATATGCAGAGAAATCGCAAGGAAAATCCTGCTTAGATCCAAATGAGCTACTTGTGATTGTTCCCGTGATATTATTATTTCTAAAGACTGAGAAGTAATTTTGACTATAATTGGATATTAATATATCTAAAGCACCGTCTTTGTTCAAATCAGCTAACTCCACAGCGCTTGGATTTGTAGAAGTACCAGTGCTAAAATCTACTTTTGCCGAAAAATTAATATTCCCTAACGTTGATATATTTCTAAAAACTGAAATAGTATTACTGCCATAATTGACAACCACAACATCTAATCGTCCGTCACCATCGATATCGCCTGTCGAAATTTTATAAACAGTAGAGCCAGTTGTAAAATTTTGACGAGATGCAAATTGTGTGGCTAAATTTGAACCAGTTCCAGTACTTCTATATACTGAAAAGGTATTTAGCCAATAATTTACCGAAAGCATATCATTTCTACCATCGCCATCTAAATCAGCTAAAATAGTTTGATGAACATTGGTCTCAGCTGCTATATCTACTCTAGGTGCAAAAGTAGCTCCAGTTATTGTTCCAGAACTTGGAAAAGTGGTAACAAATGGTTTAAAACTCTCCCCTACTAAACCAGTCAATAGATTAGTAACTCGAACAGCTTCAAAAGTTGCTCCCGATGGCACATTTACATTAAGCGAAGTTGAACTAGCACCCGTAACGGTTGCAGTCATCGCTCCAAAATTCACTTTATTATTGGCAGGATTTGTGTCAAAGCCAGTTCCTGTAATCACCACAGAACTGCCAACAGAGGCAATATAAGGCGTAATATTTGTTATTCTTGGGATTGGAGCAGCTCCTGTAACCGTAAAATCTGCACTAGATAAGCCAACTGTTCCAAAAGAGTTAGCAATACCTATTTTTCCAGAAATGGTAGAATTAGGAACTCTTAATATAAGTGTAGTTGAATTAACGAGTGTGTAAGTTGCAGGATTATTTGCCAAAGTTACACCACTTACACTTGTAAATCCACTTCCAGAAACAGTTACAAAAGTTGCTAACGCCAAACCACTCGTTGGAGTAAAACCAGTGATAGTAGGCACTATGCCATTACCAATTTGGTTTTTGTAAACTGTTATTCCGTTTGAACCATTATTATTTGCAGTAATAATTTCTTGTTTGCCATCCAAATCTAAATCGCACAATTCAATTCCAAATGACTGAGAACCATTGTTAGTAAAATCCAATCTATTAAAATGCGAAGTTGAAATATTTCCAGAAGTATAATTATTTTTAAATACCGAATAATTTGACGTAGATCTATAACCTAAAACAATTTCTGGTTTACCATCTCCATCCAAATCGCCAGCATGAATAGCGGCAGGATTACCATTGGACATAGTTGGTAAATCAGTTCTGATAAAATTAGAAGCTGTGATTGAGCCAACATTTGCGTTGTTTTGAAATATAGAAATTTGATTTACAGTATTAAAATTTGAGGCAATAATGTCAGGTTTTCCATCGTTGTTTAAATCCGAAAATGTAATTCCATAAGTTTGACTTGTAGTTTGCAAATCTACACTTGGAGCAAAAGAAGCGGCATTTAATCCCCCAACTGTACTTATATTTCTATAAATTGAAACATAATTATTACCCTCAAATCCTAAAATTATATCTTTTTTTCTATCACCATCAATATCCGTAATTTGGATAAAACTTGGTGAAGAATAATTGGTAGGAATATTTACGAGTGTTTGAAATCCTTGTGCGTTTAATAGTCCATTTCCCAAATTTCTATAAAGTTGGAGTTGGTTACTTCCACAAAAAATTAAATCATTAAAGCCATCATTATCAATATCTGCAATGGCAGAACCTTTGGTAAGATAACTTCCAGATGAGATGCTATTTTGACTTCCAAAGCTGGCTGTTGTCAAAGTGGTAAGCGTACTATTATTTTTGAATATTGAAAAAAATAAAGAGTTTTCAGAAGGAACTACAATTTCAGGTTTTCCATCGCCATCTAAATCTCCTAAGCTTGTTTGAAAGGCATAAAAATAACTAGTTGATAATGAAAATGGTGCTGAAAAACTGGTTCCATTTATCGTGTTGTTGATAGCATTATTCCTAATAATGGAAATATTATTAGTATTGTAATTATAATTTGTAGCAATTAAGTCCGGTTTTCCATCGCCATCCAAATCATGCGAAATTACATTGTAAGGTATAATGCCCGTGTTAAAACTAGCATTATTTGTAAACGAACCATTCGTAAGATTACCGCCAGAAAATAAATATCCAAATGGCAATTTCCATTGGTCGTTCAATCCAAATGAATTTTGATAGGTAATTTTTGAAGATGATGCTCCGCCAGTTACCGAAACCGTCATTTGATTGGCACTTGCTGCAATTACTGGCATTTTTGTCGCTCCAAACCAAATATTATTTAGATTTGGCGTAGCATCAAAACCACTTCCTTGCACAATCACACTTGCTCCTAAGGCTGCATTAATTGGAGAAACACTTGTGATATTTGCAAAAGGAGTAACGCCAGTAATAATAAATGTTCCAGCACTTGTGGCTTGCGTTCCCGAATTATTAACCAATATAATTTGATTAGAAGTTGCTCCCGCAGGTATTCTGACTACAATTGAATTGAGATTTTTTTCAATAATAGTTCCACCTGTTATAGTACCCATACGCACTTGTGATACATTAGCAAAATTGCTCCCAGTAAGTGTAACTCTACTCAAAGGCAAACCAGAAGTAGGTGTAAAACCTGTGATGGAAGCGGGGTCGGTAAGTAGATTTTCGAAAATAGAAAACAATGAAGTTGAATACCTACCTATTACTACTTCAGGTTTTCCATCGCCATTCAAATCTCCTACCGCTGGGGTAACAGGAGAGTTAGGAACAGAAAAATCTACTTTTGTTGCAAATGAAGAACCATTTATAGTACCTAATGTAGCCGAATTTGATAGTATAGACATTGTAGATGAATTCAAATTAGCAACTGCTATATCTAATTTTCCATCACCATTTATGTCTCCAACAGATAATTTGTAGGGAGTTGTTCCGACAGTAAAATCTGTTTTTTCATTGAAATGTGTTCCTAAAATTGAGCCAGATGTATATTTATTTCTAACAACAGATATTGTGTTGGTGCTATAATTTGCAGCTACTAAATCCATTTTACCATCGCCATCAATATCCGCTTTTTTTACAGAAACCGATATAGTACCTATTGGGCTTGAAATAGGTGTATTTAAAGAACTAGCGTTAATAAAACCATTAGAAGAAATATTTTCAAATATCGTTAAGTATGACTGACCAAAGTTGGCAGTGATAATATCCAATTTACCATCGTTGTTCAAATCTGCCAATTCTACATCATAAGGATTTGTACCACTTCCAATGCCATAAGTTACTGCAGTTGCAAAAGATGAGGCAGTTATTGTACCTGTAGTACCAATATTTTTATAAATCTGTAAATTATTGGTACTATTATTTGCAGCTACCAAATCAAGTCTGCCATCTCTATCAATATCACCTACTGCTAAACCATATACATTAGAAGTTGTAGGTATATTTACTTGTACAAAACTTGCAGCACTAAGCGTTCCTGAGCTGTGTATATTTTTAAGGATAGTAATAAAAGTACTACCAAAATTAGAAACAACGATATCTAATTTGCCATCATTATCGATATCTACAATTTCAACATCGTAAGGGTTTGCACCTACTGATAATGAAAAAGTTGAATTAAAATCAGTTCCAGTAAGCGAACCATTAGTAGTATTAATGTTTACCAATAAAGTAGAGCTTGTATATCGAGCAGAAATCAATTCAGGTTTACCATTTCCATCCAAATCTCCTAAAGCAGTTATATAAGAGTTTGTACTTGACGAAGGTGTGATTGGTGTGGCAAATGTGCCAGTGCCAATTATTGCAGCACCTAAAAAAGTTGTAACAAAGGGTGAATCGTAATAAGCTTGCAATCCACTATTCAAATTTACCAAACTTAAACTTTGATAATTTGCTCCCGCAGGTACTCTAACAATTCCTGTTGTACTCGTATTGGAAACCACATCGGCACGTACAGCACCCAAATACACCACATTATCGCCTGAACTGGCACCAAAATTTGTACCTACGATATTAAATGTACTATTGATTCCATCTGCATTAGGAGAAATAGAAGTAATGGTAGGTGCTGAAATAGAAGAAACTACATTTACAGGGTCTGCAAAATCATAATCCAGATTTCCTATTGTAGTGGCTTGACGTACTCTTACAGTTTGATTTCCTAATCCCACCAAAGTAGTAACATTGACTGTAATCTTTTTTGTGATTGAACTATAAGTAAATGGCACATTTATTCCGCCAACCGAAATCGCAGAAAGCTGATTTAAATCAGATCCTTCTATAACAAACTGTCCCCCTCGAGCTACCGATATTATACCTACAGGAGCAGAATTTGAATAAATAACTTGCAAATTTTGAGCAGAAAAGCCTGGCCCAAAACTATTAACCAGCTTGATTTTGCCAGTAAAATCTTGCCCTACATAATCCAAACCATCGGGAAGTGTGAAAGTAATAAGGTTATTAGAATTTACAGTAAGCCCAGTAATAGAAATATTATTTACAAAAAGCTGCGTTGTTCCAGTAAAATTTGTACCTGAAATGGTAACATCATCGCCAGTTCCTCCAAAACCCGATGCAGCCACTTTTGTACCCAACAAAAGTGGGTCGAAAGTAGGATTTGATGTTCCAAAATTGCTGACTTGCGGGGCATTGGGATGAATACCTACATTGTATTTGGCAGAAAGATATTCATAAACCTGATTTTGTTGCGTAGTATTTAAAGCAGCGTTGTAAATAATAAGTTCTGCAATAGAACCATTTAAAAATCCTCCAAATGAACTATAACCAATATAAAAAGTGTTGCCGCCTGCATTAATTGGCGAAGAAAAACCAAGACCTGATACCACAGTAGTATTAATACTTCCGGTAATTGAACTTAGGTCATATCTGCCAGAATAGATATAATTCGTACCAACAGTGTTTGGATATTGAATAGCGTTTAATGTAGATGCATTAAAATAAAAACTAGTATTGGTATTTCCCCCTGCGGTTTTATATAATCCATAATTGTTTGCATCTGTTGAAAAAATACCCGCAGCATTAGTATTTGAATACCTACAAACCACAAAATAAGTTAATCGTGTAGGCGTAACCAACGAACTACTATTGTTTGTAGAAAAATAGGCAGACCCTGCAAAACTCACAACTGGCATCCCATTTATTTGATTAGTAGCCAATCTTGGCGTATTGTTTATAGAAATCGGCACATTAAAAGGCGACTGGTCTTGCCACGCAGAAATAGCATTGCCAACTGTTGTTGTTACTCCTGCATCTGCTCTCAGCCACAAGCTAAGATTGGAAGTTGGTATTTGACCAAAAGACACTACTAAACTAATGGTGATGACAAGTGTGGTGTATATTTTTTTCATAAAACTATATGAGAAGTAAATTTCTTTGTTTTTAACTCAAACGCTGTTATCCACAACATGAGCGATTTCAAAAATAACTTATTTTTTCTTACAGTAAAAATTACAGTAAGAAAAAAGGCAAAAAAAATAACTTTAATAAATTTTGGTTTATTTTTATGTTCAATTACAAATTCTTAAATAAGTTATAGTCAAAAATTCCTATAACTTTTATGACTTTTTAGCCTTATTTCTATGTTTATATTCAACTTTTCAGGGATGCTATTGAAAATCTGCTTTAAAAAATTTCCCGCTGATATGCACAGAAAAACACCGTTGATAACACAGATTAAAAATCACCATAATCTGCACAGCCCATTTTCTGGTTTCCACCAGCCGTAGGAACCGTAAGGGTAGGTACAAATTGTACCCACCCTTTAGAAAGCTCCGCGTCTCTTAATCGCATTCTTTTTATATACTGTTTGGGGTCTTTGCTATCTGTCAAAATCGCAACTACATCCTCAACTACAAAATACCATTTCTGTTCTGTTTCGCTCCAAATGGAACGAATTTGATTGCTTTCGAATAATTTTATATGTGCCATAATACAAATATATTATAGATAGTTGAAACCAAAACTATTCTACGTATTTATTCCAAAAATCTAATTCCCACTGAGATAGCGAGATAAAATTAGTGTTTTCTTTGAGTTGATTTTCTATACTTTGCATAATATTTTTATACATACTAATATCTGTAATCTCAGTCCAGTTTTGAAAATTACTATTTTTGAAATAAGCTAATACTCGTCCATCCAATGGCATAAGTGGCGGTTCTGTAATCAAATCTAAGCACCAAAGATATTTTAAATATAGATTTATGATTTTTTGGCAAACACCTATTTTTAATTCTCCGAAATTTAAACTGTTGGTAAATTGTTTGCTTTCTTGATTTAAAAGTAAAACAAGTTTGTAATTGTCTTCCTTATTGGTATTATCTAAAACCTCCATTTTTTCTAAAAATTTTTTCAGAAAGTCTTTGAATTTTTCTCTTTCTGTTTCATTTTGAGTAAGATAAATAGGAGAATTTTTATTCCTTGTTGATAATCCAGCTTTTATAGACGAAGCAATGGCTTCACTTTTTAAGAATTTTATTTTAGGATTCATGTTTTTTTAGTAATTATTTAATAATCGTAACATTGAAATTTTCCGTCCAATTGTTGTTTTCTTTATCTGAAATTTTAATTGTAAACGGAATAATAGAATTTGAAGGAGTATTTGAGGATATTTTAAATAAAACTGTGGTATGACCATAGAAACTTATACTTGAAGTATATCCATATTTTTCGCTATTAGAAGCAATTTCATCATCTGATGCACTAAAAGAGCCATTATTGAAAGATATTTGAGTTGAGGGTGTTAAACCTGAAACATAGCTACTTGTTGTTGAAATTATTCCTTTTACAGACGTTGAAGTTTTGCCACCTGTATTTTTTAAATAAATTTTCAAGTATTTGGTTTCCCCTTTGTCATCTGAAGTCATTTCAAATTTAGAAAACTCAATCTTAGATGGTGTTTTAGCTATATTTGGGTTGGTAGTATTATTTCCAGTAATCGTTGAAGCCATGTTGTCATTTGGATTATTACGCTTCAAATCCCACTCAAATTTTTGACAAGAAAACATTGAAAGGATTAATACAGTAGATATTGAAACGGTTATTTTCATTTTTTTTAGAAATTTATTTTAAGATTTATTCCGATTGATTTGTCAATTGGATTGTAAAAAGTAGTAAGACTTTTTTTATAATCCCTTGCAATTCGAGCATTTTTACTTCCTTTTACAAGTACCCAAACTACATCATAAATCCAAAGAGATGCTCCAGCACCTACTAAAACATAAAATGCTTTGTTTGTAGCATTTGCATCATCGTAATATTTGTCAATATCTATTTGGTTTGTTGCTTGTTGATATTTAGTATATTGAACATTTGAGTATAATTTACTAGCAACGCCAGTAGCTAATAATCCATAAGTCCAAAGCATCATGCCAACACCTGTTTTTTCGCCATTTGACACATATCTATCGCCAAGTCCAGGCACTAAAATTGATAATAATGCATTTGATGGACCACCTGCACCTCTAAAATTTTTAACTTTAGCTGAAGAGAAATCTTGTAAATTTATTTGTCTGTCAAAGTAAGTAATTCTATACTTTCCGTAAGGATTATTACTAAATTCGGAGCTTAAAAACGTGTTATACTTTTGAGGGAAATTGCCATCTATTTCTATTCCTTTTGATGATTTTTTTAAAGATAAATCTTTAACATAAGAGCTTAAATTAATACTCACATCTGCAAATGAGTTTACTGGATAGGTTTTAATAATCAATTTATTAAAGGTTGATTGTTTTAAAGTAGAAGAAATATTATTGAGTAATATTTTATCAGAGTTCATATCTTTTTTTGTACTCAAATTATTTTTGCCAAGACTATCAATTTGGTAACTAAAAGTTGCATTTATGTTTCCTGTTAATTCATTTTTAGATATATTTTCTTTCACATTTTGAATTATTTGAGAATTAACATCTTTGTAAGTCGGATTATCAAATTCTGAATAATCATAGATTTTGGTTTTTCGTTCAGTTAAAAATGCAAGCATCTTTTTGATTTCTTCAATTTTTTCATTAGGGTAAATATTATCAATATCTAATTGCAATGCGTTTTCGTAAGATTTTTTAGAAGCAATCCATTTTTTGTTTTGAAACTGTATATCAGCTTTAGTAATTAAAGCATTGTATTTTTCTTGTAATTGTTTTTGAAGATTTATTTCTTCTTCAATTTGGTTTATCTTTTGTTGAATACCTATTTTGATGTTTTCTGGCAAGTACTTTACGAGACCATATCTAGTTGAAGCATAGCCATTTGGGGCAAGGTATAATAAGTAAAAGTATTTATAGTCTTCTGTAAAATAGTAATCACCAAATCTTCGTTCCTTAAATAGTTTGTCGAAATTAGATTTTAAATTATTTAATGAAACATTTTCAAACTGTTTAACAATAAAAACGAGTTTTTCAGATACCATAATATAATAATCACAAAAATTTATAGGTATTTTGAAATCTAACGAATATTGATTAGTAACGCATTGAACTACATCAGTTATTTCACCATTTTTATATTTTGCATCCCAAGTAACATTGTTACCTTTAGAATTTCCTACTTCATCAAAACCGTAACTATTTTTAGTTGTATATTGTATCCACTCCTTTACTTTGTAGGCGTCATCACCAATTTCGATTGTTTGCCCTTGGATACCTAAAAAAGTCATTTGAAAAGCTAAAGTATAGAACAACTTTTTCATTTTTTTGTAAGTATTTGTATTAAAATTTAAAATCATTTTTTCTCTTTTTAGGCTTTTCGGATTACGCCAAATATTAATTTATATTACTTTTTTAAAATTTTCACAAATAATGTTAGCATTTTTAAATATCTAAAACCAATTTGCGATTATTATCAACCTAAAAATGGTTTATTTATGAAAATCAAAATTGGAAACAAACTTACTGCAATTAGAGAAGACCGAAAGTTGAACCAAACCGAAATGGCTGAGCTTTTGGGCATTTCTACAAGTACTTATGCACGTATTGAAAGAAACGAAACTAGCCCAGACTTAGACCAAGTAGTTTCATTTTCAAAACAGTTGCAAATACCAATACATGAGTTCTTGCCTGATACAGTCAGTTTTAATAATAATCAAGCCAATAGTAAAGGACAAGGTGGGTTAGTGTTTGGTAATATTTACAATTATAACAACAAAGACCAAATCGTATTAGATTTAGAAAACCAAGTAAAATTAAAAGACCAAGAAATTACTTTTTTAAAAGAAAAAATCGAGCTTTTAGAAAGGCTAAATGGCTTGAAGTAGGTTTTGGCAAAAAAAGGTACTGAAGATTTTTGTCCCAAAATTATTTATAGTTTTTAGCTTATGAACAACAACCGAAAAAGTGAATGAAATACTTAGTAAATATAATTCCAAAACTTACTTTTTGATTCTTTTTTTTGGAGTTATATATGCCCTTTTGCCAACGGCAAACTCTAGTATGGATGCCATTGTTTATGCGGCAGATGCAAAATGGAGTAAAGATTTGTTCCAATCGCACCATTTGTTTTATACCGCTTTTTTATACCTAATCCATTTTTTAGTTCCAATTGATTTTTTAGCACTTGGCAAACTTATAAATGCAGTATTTGCAGCAGCAAGTTTACTGGTTTTATGGAAATGTTTGACGATTTTACAAAAAGATACGCAAAAACAATTTTGGATTGTGGCTTTTGTTGGAAGTAGTTTTGCGATTTTTAGATTTGCAACCGAAAACGAAACCTATATTTTGCCAATATTTTTCTCATTATTAGGTACTTATCACTATTTAAAGTTTGATAATGACCAAAAAAAAACACAACTTTTTGTAGCTGGATTTTGGCTCACTTTAGCCTGTTTATTTCATCAATTACATTTTTTTTGGTGGTTTATTTTACTTCTTTTTATATTTTTTTCAGCTAAAAAACCGTTAAAATCTACATTTATTTATGCTTCTACGGCAGTTTTAGTTCCTGTTTTTTATTATTTGGTACTTGTTTTTTATCGAAATGTTGATTTTACATTTTCAACCTATTTTGCATTTATATTTGAAAGTTTTTCGCACGGAAAAGCTACAATTGAAATAAAATGGCTAGGTATTACTCGATGGCTGGTAAGCATTTTTCGTACTTTTTTTAACTTACATTATACACAATATATTTTTCTTCAAAAGTTTCCTTTTTTTTGGATTATTCCAATTTCGATGATTTGTGTTTCAATGTTTTTATTTTTTAGAAATGTTCAAAAAATTAAATCACTAACTTTTATAAATATTAAATTCTATTATTTGTTTTTGAGTTTAATTGGTTGTTTTCTATGTTTTGCTTTGGTTTCGTTTGGCAATTCAGAATTTATGGTAATGTTGCCATTTTTGATTGCACTATTTTTTGGATTGTATACAAATTTAAACACAAAAATTTTGAGTTATTTCGTTGGTATTCAGTTTGTTTGGAATATCATTTTAGGCGTATTGCCCTATCATTTTATAAAATTTAGAGCAGATAATTATTGGGCTAAAAAAATAGAAAACCAGCCAAATTCAATTTTTTATATGACTAATTATGGTGAAATATCGGGTTTGGTATATCTTAATAACCAAAATTTAAAACAAAATGTATTTTTTAGTTTGTTAGAAAAAAGCAAAATGGATAGTTTATTAGTTTCAAATATTAATATCTATACAGATTGTATTAAATCAGGAAATGTAATTAATACCGAAAGCATACTTTTTGGTAAAAAAAATCAGGCATTTTATAAAAACTATAAAACGATTTGTATAGATTCTGCCGAAAGTTTTAGTGGAAAAGAATATTTATATCAAGTTTTTTTGAAATAAACATATCAACTTAAATTTAAGTTATAAAAATAAAGCATTAAAGCTTAAATTTGCCTCTCCATATCTCAAATCTTTATGACTTCTCGCGAACTTATACTTTCAAAAATAAAAACAAATAAGCCCGAACCGAGTCCATTGCCCGATTTGCAAACTTTTGAACGTCCAGAAATGGCTTTGGTTGAACATTTTGTCGAAATGGTTTCTTTTGTCGGTGGCAGAACCATTGATTTGGCTCAAAACCGAACTATTGAAGATGAGATAAACGCCATTTATCCAGACCTAAAAAATATTTGTGCCAATTTTACTGGCTTAAATTTGCCATTGATTGACCTTTCTCAAATTCACGACCCGCACGATTTGAGTCATATTGATTTGGCTATCATAAAAGGCGAATTTGGTGTGGCAGAAAATGGTGCTGTTTGGATTCCTGCTAGTTCGTTGGCATTCAGGGCTTTGCCTTTTATCACGCAACACATGGTTTTTATTATTGAAAAATCAGAAATTGTTTGGAATATGCATCAAGCCTATCAACGGTTGGATATTACAAAAGCAGATGGATATGGTGTTTTTATTTCTGGACCATCAAAAACAGCTGATATAGAACAAAGTTTGGTAATTGGTGCACATGGCAGCCGCAGTTTAGTTGTAATTTTAGTTTAACATTTTCTTTAATATCCTGATAATGAAATCATTTATAAAGTTTTTATATTATTTATCCATCATATACTTTTTGATAAATATTTTTTTTAGTTATTACCAATCGCCAGAATTTGTAGGCATTGGATTTAATGAGAAATCAGGAATGACAGAATACAAATCAAAACATCATTTGTTTTATTTTGGAGCAGGGTTGTTTTTATTAATCACTGCGCTAGTTGCTGTGTTTAGAAAAATCATTGTAAATTTCCCTTTTTCTCTATTTCCATTCCCAAACAAAACATTTTGGATGCAAAATCAAGAAAGCAGAGAGGGTTTGGTTAACGCACATCAAGTTTGGATGATGAGTTTTGCAACCATGTTTAATCTGTTTTTAGGCTCTTTATTTTTGATTTTGTTTTTGGTAAATATTGTGCAATATGGCACGTTTTCGAGCTATGCTCCTGTTGTATTTGGCGGAATAGTTATTCTAGGATTTTGGTGGATAATTTTAGTTATCAGGCTGTATATCAAAAAGATAGAATTATAATTTATATAAATTAATTTCATAAATTGTGTATACAACATAATTTATATATGTTTGTAAAAATGATAAGCAATCTTTTCTTAAGTAATTAGATATAATGGAATTTAAAAATCATAAAATTTCGGAGGCTGTTTGTGCAATGAGATTTAGTTTAATTCCTGACTGGGACATTACATACTTTGCTAAGTTTTATGATTTGATTAATTTAATTGGGTATTCAGTAAAACAAGAAATAAAACCAATTCAGCTTTCTTTTGATTTGAATCTAAATCAATCTATTGAGGCTCCAAAGCTAGTTGAGAAAGACATACAAATGGTTTTTAAAACTGCTGATGGAAAATATGCTATTATATATTCGAATGGCTATGTTTCGATTCACACTTTAGGATTTTATCCAGGTTGGGATTTTTTTTTAAAGGAAACGGCTAATGTATTAGAAAAATATTTATCAATTCATCATAATAGTTTTATAATTAGTACTCAGATGATTTATATAAATACTTTTACATTATCTAATGATGAAAATCTTTCGGATTATTTTAATTTCATGCCTAAAACAGAAAACTTTGGACAGGGAAGTGAAATTTCGCAACAATATCATACTACATATAGTATAATTCCTAATAAAAAGTTGCAGATAAGGACTTTTTTAACTTCTCAAGATAATTTAACTAGAAATATATTTCTTGAATGTAGTTGTCTAACAGAGAATGTTGAAAAAATAGAATCATCAGAATGGAGCAAATTAGCTAATGAAGCACATGATGGCGCAAGAAATTTATTTGTTAAAATTGTGACAGAAAAGTTTAAAGAAAAAATAAAATGACAATCACTCAACCTCCAAGTTATAATTTAAATTTACCTCTAGCAGCTTTAACTATAAATAAGGTTGAATCAAAATCCTTAGAGTATTTAAATTTTGTGATAAAAAATCCTTATTATATTTTATCTGAAACCGAAAAGTATTTCTTTACATCAGACAACAAAACTATATTTTTAAATCATACAAAATCTTACTTTAACAATGATTTTAATATTAACCAAGATAATTTACAAGTCATAAAATTAAGTGAATCAATTTTTAACAATTCTAAGCCAATAAATGGAGTTGCGTTGGATGCGTTAAGATACTGTTTAGAAAATTTGGGTAAAAAAGAACCATTATTAGGTAATAGATTATGAATTTTTACTTAGATGATAATTTATTACCTTCTGATTTTACAAAAACTAATAAAGATCGATTGAGAGAAGCTCTGAATCAATTCAAAGTCAATAATAATTCAGATAAAAACTATACTAATTTTTTCAGTAGCAGAAAATATAGTTATTTTTTACAAGGTGATGTAATTAGAGATGTCAGATTTCCTAGATTCGATTTTACAAAAAGAACATATTCAAAAGAATATTTTGATTGTATTTTATTATCAAATACATGTGATATGGACGAAAATAATAATAGGCAAATTAAAAAAGAAATTTTGATATGTAAGCTAATACTTTTTGATGATTACAAGAAAGTTCTACTTAATTTGAAACCAAACAATTTCAATCAAATTATTTCTGATATAAAATCACAGCAATTTTCTAATATATTTTACTTGCCACCAAATAGTTTAAACAAAGACTATATTGTTTTTCTAGACGAAATTCATAATATTTCTATTGAAGAGCTAAAAATGTTAAAAATCGATATAGATAAAAACAGAATAAGTACGTTAGATTTTTTTGGCTATTACCTTTTTATATTTAAATTGTCGTATCATTTTTGTAGAATGCCTGAAGTTTCACATAGATAACTTTAAATATCAAGCATTGCATAAATGCAAACTGTATAAATCAAAATAGTTGTGGTCTGCAATTTCGTCAAATTTGTACCCAAATTTGAGTGTTTGTGTTCTGTTTGAAAAATATACAAATCGAATGTATTTCGATAATTTTTCTACATGCTCGGACTCCACTTTGATGTTTCCTGTCAATATTAAAGGCAAGGCGTTTGCATCTAAATTGAGCTCATCAAAAGCAAACATCACAAAATAAAGCAAATCGTTAGCAGTTTTATATTTGTAAGAATTGCAAAATTCGATATGATGTCCATTTTTTACCACAATTGTCATCATACCTACTTCTACATTTACATGCATGGTTCGGTCTGTAAATTTTGCATTATTTTGCAACAACGCTTCTATAAACAAGCTTGTATGATGAAAAACTTCTAAATTTTTGCCCGGATATTTGGATTTGAACCAATCTGTGATGTGTTTTTCTGCTACAAAAACATTAACCATATCATTGGAGCTATGTTTAAAATGATATAATTCATCGGATTTATCGATTTCTGAAACAAAATTTAGGTAATCTGGAGCATATTCTGCATCAAAAAGCGAAGCAGGAACGAGCGAAAATTTGAGATTTTTTACAGATAATTTTATAGATTTCCAAAACCCAGCTTTTAACAGCCAATGATCTTCGTAAAGCAACTCTAGTTGTTTGGTATAATCAATTGCTGCTAAAGGATTTTCAAAAATATAATCTTCGACAAGCATACAACGTTTGTTTATGCTATCGGTAATACAAAATTTGAAATGAAATTGGCTAACTTGGAGCGAGAGTGTATAATGGTGCAAATGGTCGATATCGAACAAATCATCAACTATTTTTTTATAAAGTATATATGCTTGTTGCTCCAAAACAGTAATGGTTTGCAAATATATACCATAAAATAATCTAAAAGCTATAAAAATCTTTATAAATTATAAACAGAACCTAAATTATCTACCTTAAAGCTTAATTTTTTATGATTTTAAATTCTGTTCTGCGGTTTTTAGCTCTTCCCTCTTCGGTTTGGTTGTCGGCTATGGGGTTATCTTGTCCGTATCCAATTACCGAAAATCTATCTTGATGGATTTCTTTGGCAACCAAATAAAGCATTACTGCACTTGCACGTTTTTTTGAAAGCGATTTATTATAAAATTCATTTCCAACATTGTCGGTATATCCACCGATTTCTATTTTCAATTCGATGTTTTCAGTAAGCCAATCTGCTAAAACATCTAAATAACCAAACGAAGTTTCTTTAATTAAAGCTTTGTTTTTTTCAAAATAAATATGATCAACATTGATGCTTTGTCCCGCCACAATTTTGGATGCTTTTATGTTTACATCCGTAAATTTCTTTTTAATGTTATCGTATTTTATATTTGAATAAGTTTCGGGTAAATATCCTTTTTTAGAAATTGTCATCGAGTAAACTGCATCTGGATCTACGGGTACGTTTGCGGCAAATTGTCCGTTTTTATCAACATTTGCTGTAGAAACCAAATTATCATTAGCATCAAAAATATATACTTTAGCTTCTACAGCTTGGTTTGAAACATTATCTTTTACCACACCTTTTATAACCGATTTATTTGTAAAACTATTAGATTCAAAATCATCTGTTTTTCTATGTACAATATGTTTTTTTGAGTGTGTAGTGCCCAAAATATCGTGTTCGGTAGTGATTGTAAATTTATAAATATCTCGTTCGCCAAATCCATCGCCTCTTTCAGTTGAAAAATAGCCTGTTTTGCCATCCCCAGAAATCACTAAATAAATATCATCTTCGGGAGAATTGATAGGATAACCTAAGTTTTTGGGTTCGCTAAAAGTTTTTGTCAAATCCTGGTATTTAGCGGTGTAAATATCGTATCCACCCATTCCTTGATGCCCAGTTGAGCTAAAAAAAAGATGATTTTTTGCATCAATATAAGGTGCGTCTTCATCATATTCGGTATTGATTTTTGAGCCTAGATTTTCGGGTTCAGTCCAGTTTCCATCTTTTGTAATTGTAGATTTATATAAATCAAAACCACCAAAACCGCCAGGTTTATTGCTCGAAAAATAAACCGTTTTTCCATCTGGAGAAATACACAAAGATGGCTCGTTATATTTTGGCGTATTGATTTTATCACCAATGCTTTTAGGTGCCGACCAAGCATTGTTTACAAAATCGCTCACATAAATATCTCCACCATTTTTATCTTTTCTGATAAACAATTTTTTGCCATCTGATGACAACGAAATGCTCGCATCATGTTCTTGCGTGTTTAATAAACCTCCCAAAATCTGCGGTTTAGACCAAATGCCATTTGCATTCTTATTTGAAATCCAAATGTCTTCAAAAAAACCATTGTCTTTATCTTTTTTATCGTGCATACCACCTTCTCTACGTGAAGTAAAAATCATCATTTTGTCTTCGCTGGTAACACATGGTACATAATCGTCATAAATTGAATTTATAATCGGACCAGCATTGTCTATTGTAAAATGTGGATTTGGATTTTCATAAAACGATTTTCCGACCACACATTCTTGCAAACGTTTATCTACTTTAAATATGTCATCCTCAAGGTTTTTACCTTTATATTTTGGATTAGAAATTCGATTTTGGTATTTAATAAAATATTTTTTTGCTTCATCAAAATTAAAACCCATTTGGTAACAAAGTCCCATTTTATAAAGCAATTCTGGATTTGAGATAGAATCTACTTTATAGGCTTTTAAAAAAAATTCTGCGCCTAAAATTTTGTGACGAGTACTAAGATAACATTCGCCAGTCATAAAATTTAATTGATAATTTTTGGGATCAGCCAATGCAGCTTCCAAATAAATATCAAGCGAACTATTTATATCGCCTTGTTTAAAAAGTTTTTCGGCTTGCAGAATTCGCTCATCAGCTTGTTGATTAGGCTCTTTTCCTTTTCCAAAACCATTAAATGTCATTTGAAAAAGCAATGCCAATATAAATAGATATCGTTTTTTCATTGTTTAATTTTTATCAATTTAACGTAATAACACAAAAAAATGTTAGATTATTCATATTAATTTTTTGTTAAAACAAAAAATTAAATTATTTACTTTCAAATTACAAGCTATGACTAAAGAAATAAGATATTTGTAAAAAAAATAACTATGTCGTTTTCAGTTGAAATAGCCAAAAGAAAAACTTTTGCCATAATTGCCCATCCCGATGCGGGTAAAACCACACTTACCGAAAAGTTTTTACTTTTTGGCGGTGCTATTCAAACGGCAGGAGCAGTAAAATCAAATAAAATAAAAAAAGCTACCACCTCAGATTTTATGGAAATCGAAAAGCAACGTGGAATTTCTGTGGCTACTTCGGTTATGAATTTTGAATATAAAGGATTCTCTATCAATTTGTTAGATACACCTGGACATAAAGATTTTGCAGAAGATACTTATCGAACACTAACTGCTGTGGATAGTGTGGTTTTGGTAATTGATTGTGTAAAAGGAGTAGAAGAGCAAACCGAAAAACTAATGGAAGTTTGCCGCATGCGAGACACGCCAGTAATTGTGTTTATCAATAAAATGGATAGAGATGGGAAAGACCCTTTCGATTTGCTAGACGAATTAGAATCAAAACTAAACATAAAAGTACAACCTTTGAGCTGGCCAATTAGCATGGGTTCGTCATTCAAAGGAGTTTATAATCTTTATGATAAGGGATTATTACTTTTTGAATCAAACAAAAAAGCAACAGAAGATAATAGTATTGTTATAAATGACTTATCAGACCCTACAATCGAAAAATATGTATCAAAACGTGATGCAGACAAATTAAGAGAAGATGTAGAATTGATTGAAGGTGTTTATGAGCCTTTTGACAAACAAAAATATTTAAGTGGACAAATAGCTCCTGTGTTTTTTGGCTCTGGAGTAAATAATTTTGGTGTAAAAGAATTATTAGAAACATTTATACAAATTGCCCCAAACCCATTGGGCAGAACATCAACTACACGCGATGTAAAACCCGAAGACCCAAAATTTAGTGGTTTTGTGTTTAAAATTCATGCTAATCTCGACCCAAAACACAGAGACAGAATTGCATTTTTACGGATTTGCTCCGGAAAATTTGAAAGAAATAAATTTTTTCATCATGTGCGATTAGATAAAAATATACGTTTTGCAGCCCCAGTTACATTTATGGGACAAAGCAAAGATATTGTTGAAGAAGCCTATCCTGGCGATGTAGTTGGTTTGTATGACACCGGGAATTTTAAAATTGGCGACACATTAACAGAAGGCGAAAACTTTATTTTTAAAGGAATACCGAGTTTTTCTCCCGAAATTTTTAAAGAACTGGTCAATAACGACCCTATGAAATCGAAACAATTAGAAAAAGGAATCGAACAGCTTACAGACGAAGGTGTTGCACAGCTTTTTACGTTCGAAATTGGAAACCGAAAAGTAGTTGGCACGGTGGGAGAACTTCAATTTGATGTGATTCAGTATCGTTTGATGGGAGAATATGGTGCAAAATGTAGTTTTAGACCGCTTCAAATTTATAAAGCCTACTGGATAACATGTCCAGATGCCAAAAAAATTGACGATTTCAAAAAACGCAAATTCAATAACATTGCCATAGATAAAGACGATAATCCTGTGTTTTTAGCCGAAAGTCCATATACACTTAAACAAGTGCAAGAAAACTATCCAGATATCGAATTTCATAGCACATCGGAGTTTAAATTAATGGAAGTTTAACAAAATTACTCGCCTGTATGCGGATTTTGTTTTTTCCACCAAGCACTGCCACGGTATTTTAAATTTCCGTGACAGTGAATTTTTTTGGTTTTACATTGATCCACATGGCAGCGTTTCATCAAAATGGCTGGTGGGTCCTTTTTCTTTCCTTTTTTTTTGTTTTTTAACGGTCTACCTTGCCTATCGAAATTGAAATTAAACGCCATATCATCTTTGCATTTTGGTGCAATGCACGATGTGTTTGTAAGCAATACAACCAAAAAAAGTAAAATTAAAACAGAGAGTTTTCGCACATTTTTTAGCTTAATTTCAAATTAACAAAAAAAAATGCGACATATTAAAAATATAATTTGAGATTTAAGGAAATATCTCATTTGAACGAATATTGTTAAATTTGAATATTAGCATTTTATAATTATTTTAAAAGTCGCAACTGTAATACCCACCAAAACAGAAGCTTTTGCCTTTTTGGTGTTCTTCACCAATAAACAATCTTCATATTTACTTAACTATTTTTTTATTACTGAAAACTATACTAATGAGCAAATATTGTAATCTTTGAATTCAAAAGTATTTGATTTGTTGTAGAAGAACTACAACTAAAGGCTGAAAGATTTAGTGAAATGGGGGAAAAAACTAATTTAAGTTAAATTTTTAATTATTATTGGCAAAAGCAAAACAACAGGACTATTGTTTTTTATGTAAGGTCTGTAAATAAAAAGAAAACAGAATTTTAATGAGTAAAAGTTTACTTATTTATAAAGTGTATTACAAGACACAGAGAAAACAAACACCAAAAGATACTAATGCCTAACCTTTTAAAGAATATCTCAATTGGCTTTGTTCTGTAATTTTCACTTTTCGAAATGAATAAATATGAAGTCTTCCAGCCTATTAAAAATGCAAAGAATGGAATAATTAATAGTGGTAGTAATAAAACTTTCATAGCGTTAGGAAATTCATGTAATATTTTGAGCTAAGTTATTTTTTTCCAACCTTCATCTTTATAAATGTAGCCATCCCATTCAAAACCAGATTCATATCCAAAAATTATAATAAAACTTTCCTCAATAGAAATATTTTTTGCATTTCTGTTTCCTTTTATGACACTATGTAAATAGCTTAACTCATTTTCTACATCTTCATTTGGATATGCTACTAATACTCTCAGGTCGCAGTTGGTAATCACTAGATGAGAAACTTCTTGATATAACCCACTCTTAAAATTATTTTCGTGTTCGAATGCTATTCTAATATTTCTAAACCAATACGAGTTTAATGAAACATTGGGAGTTCTATCTTCAGGCTTATAAAAAATCGAGTCTATCGAATAATAGTCATTTTCATAAGTCAATAAATTAAACTTAGATGCGATTTCACTTAAAAGAGAATTTTCAGATCCTTTAATATATGAGGTAAATTCTCGCTGATTACGCCAAATTTTTAATAATTCCGTTTTGTGTTTTTCAACTACTTCACTCCAAGCTTTAAAAAAATTTTTAGCACTTACTACTTCATACATTGTACAAACTTGACTATCGAACTTATTTTTTTATTTAGTTACTAACCAAACAACTATTGAACTCACAGCCCATATACCTAGTTTTTCTTTTATTGTTAATTTCTTGTACCAAGGAATATTCTCCCAGTCAAAGTCTTTAGAAGTTGATGGAGCAATATGATTCATTAAATTTTCAAAGTCTATATCATTTTTTTTGATAGCGACTTCAAGTCTATTTCTCTCTTCTTGATTAAGTTTTCTTATATTCATAAATCTTGCCAACTAACTAAATATCCGTTTTCCAACACTAATTTTGTATTAAATTTTTTCCTAGTTTCTCCCGCGTATCTATATGTAGATTCTCCATAAAACCATTGCTCAGATTTTGTGATTCCGTCAAATGTTTCTTTTTTTTCATTTGGATTCCCCCAAATAAGTTTAACCAAAATGTCAGGCATTCCAATTTGAATATTTCTCATTTCTTTTTTATATGGAGATTCTGCAATTTCATCACCATAAATTTCACGTAATTGATTCTTTACTTCATTTGTTGATTCATGATGAATTTGTTCAAGGGACTCAGTTTTCTTTTTAAATTCACTTTTTGACTTTAAATGAAAATAAATTAGGTATATTAAACTACCCCAAATTAATAATAAACCTATTATGTGCATTCCTATATTTTTTTACAAAGCACCACAATTATTTTCTAAAATAGGTAAAATTAATTTGCCTTTATAAGACTAATATTTTACTTTAGCGGTAGAATTAAAATAATACACATGGCAATTGGTCAAAAAATAAAGAAAGTAAGAGAATTTAAAAATTTTACGCAAGAACATTTAGCTGAAAAATTAGGAATGTCGGTGGCTGGCTATGGTAAAATTGAAAGGGAAGAAACTGATGTACCATTCTCTAGACTGGAGCAAATTGCTGCAACTTTCAATATGAAGACCGAAGATTTAGTTGGTTTTGATGAACAAACTGTTTTTAACATTATGCACAATCAAACAGGAATTAATCACTTTTACAATGGTTCTATTTCCAATGATATAATTGAAAATTTTAAGAAAACTATCCAACTTCTTGAAGAAAAAGTAGCTGTGCTGGAAAAAGTGCAAAAATAGAAGTATGCAAAAAACACCTTACGAAATTAGTTTAAACGCAGAGTTCTCCTATACATTAGTGAAGGTATAAGCGGAAAAGTGCTTAAAGCTGTAGTGTTTCAAGAAGTTGATGATTTTTTGTATAATCTTGCACTGTTAGATTATGATAACGTATTAAATACTTGGTCTGATATGTCGAATACTAACAATTATGATATTTCTCGTACGATGAAAACTGTATTGGCAATTTTGTTGGATTTTTTGGAAAGAAATCATAATGCAATCATCATAGTAAAAGCAAATTCAGATACAAAAAGATTACTTTATAATCGTATCTTTAGAAATTATTATCTGGAATATGCACCATTAATTCGTGTATTGACTGATAGTAGTAATGGTAAAGTAGAGGCAAAATCTGATATTATCCACGAAATTTTCTATATTTGTAAAAATAATTAAACGCCATGAAAAAGCCATTTATTATTGACATGACAAAAGCCATGACTTCATTAGAAAAATATAAGCAATCTGAAGCCTATCAAGCCAAATTAAATGAAGTAAAAAAGGAATATCAAAGGGATAAATTGTGGCTCGACCCTATTTTGAGCAAAAACAATCAAAAAGCCTAGCTATAACACCTCTATTTTTTATAAAACTTAGTATTTTATAATTATGTTAAAAGTTGCAACTGTAATACCCACCAAAACAGAAGCAAAGATTTATTTCTAGAAAAAACTGCTCGTATGAAAAAGTTGTTGGAAAACGTGAAATGAATTTACCCTAATTTCAAAAATATAGTATTGCCTTTATATACCTTATTTCCTGGTCCAATAGATTGCGACTGCACTCTTCCTGTGCCATTAAAAGTTACTTTAAGTCCTTTATTTTCAAGAATATACAAAGCATCTTTGAGCATCATTCCAGAAACATCGGGCACTAAGTTTTGAATCATTTTTCGGTTTCGCCAAGTGATTGCATTGTTCGAAATATCTGCCATCACCCATTCGTCATCGCCACCATAGTTTGAAATACCAAATTCGTTGCACAAATATTTCAAATCTTGGGCATTTCCACTTCGCAAAACAGGAAAGTTAAACATTATATTTTTTTCTGGTTTTTCGAGTTGTTTGTGCATTTCGGGGTCGAGGGCATATATTTTATCAGCCATTTCTTTAAAAACGGGTGCCGAAACATCTGCTCCCATTTGATTAAAGCCTTTTGGTTCGGAAATTACTACGATACAACTATATTTGGGTTTGTCGGCAGGAAAAAATCCACAAAAAGAAGTATAATAATTTTTAGTGTAAAGTCCTTTTTTGATAATTTGTGCTGTACCCGTTTTGCCCGCAATTCTATAATTATCGTTTTTGATATTTTTTGCAGTACCCGATTCAACCACTTCTTCCATCATTTGAACCACTTTTTCGAGTGTAGATTCCGAACAAATTTTAGGATTTAAAACTTCTGTTTCATACGATTTTATGAGTTTATCCGAGCGATATACTTCTTTTACAATAATGGGTTTAATCATTTTTCCGCCATTTGCCACCGCATTATAAAAAGTAAGCGTATGAATGGGAGATAGTTTAAGTTCATAACCAATTGACATCCAAGGCAATGTGATTCCGCTCCACGATTTTTCGGATGGATTTTTGATATATGGCATTGCCTCGCCAGACATTTGAAAACCAATTGGTTTATCAAATCCAAAAGAGCGAATGTATTTTAAATAAGCTTGCGGATTATCTCCAAAATATTTTTGAACCAATTTAGCAACACCAATATTTGATGATTTTGCAAAAATATCTTTTACCGAAAGTGTTCCATAGCCTTCGGGTTTGGCATCTTTAAGTACTCGGTCATAAATTCTATAACTTCCATGTTCGCATTCTACTGAGTCGTCAAGTTCTAGTCCAGAACCTTCAAAAATAGCCATCAAAGTAGCAAGCTTAAAAGTTGAGCCTGGGTCTGTAAGTCCCTGTCCACCAACGGCATAATTATAAGCTTCAAAATATCCTCCTTTCGATGATTTACCTAAATTGGCAATGGCTTTTATTTCGCCAGTGGCTACTTCCATCAGCATCACACAGCCATATTCGGCATCGTTTTTGGTAAGGTGATGCAAAAGCGAACTTTCTGCCACATCTTGCAAATTTATGTCAATAGTTGTTTTGATATCTAAACCATGTTCAGCCAAAATTTCGTTTTCACCATGAATGGGTTTCCATGCGCCACCTGCCAATTTTCTAAAAAGAGCTTCACCATCTCTGCCACCCAAAATATCATTAAAACTAACTTCTAAGCCTGCACCAGCATTATTTTCGTTTATAAATCCAATGGTTCTGTAAGCCAAAAGATTTCCGTAAGGATGATATCTACGTTCTTGTTTTTCAAAAATAGCTCCGCCTTTATACCTACCAGCTCTAAAAATGGGCCATTTTTGAATCATTTTCTTTTCTTGAAAATTCAAAATTCTGGCATTTAAAACAATGTATTTTTCGTCTTTTTCTAATCGAGCATTTTTGATTTTTCGTTTATATTCTTGTGGACTCAAATCGCCAAAAAAACGTGATAATTTCAACGAAAGACTATCAATTCCTTTATTAAAAGTGGTATCATGTGGTGTTTTGGGATCCATTGCCAATTTGTAAAAAGGCAAAGATGTTGCAAGTAAACTACCATCGTTGGCATAAATATTTCCACGAGTTGCAGGAAGTTTTTTATATCGTAAGCTAAGTTTTTCGGCTTTTTTACGCCATTTTTCGCCTTGAACAGTTTGTATATAAACAATTTTTGCAATTACTGCAAAACCCGACAGCACACACACTAAAAATGCGATTCGAACACGTAATAATATGTTTGATTTTATGGACATGTTATAAAAAACATTTTGCCGAAATACATTTCAAAAATAATACAGATTTGAGCAAAGTTAATAACATCAAGAGAAATAAGGTTTTTGCAAAAATGAAAATGGATTTTTTAAATAAATTATAGATAAAAAATCTATCCATCATAAATTTATACTAATTTAGAGTCTCGAGAAGTTTGTTACAATGCCCATATATTCCAGCACTATCCATCAAAAAAGCTATACTTTTAAAGATTTGAAAGAAGTACTGGCAAAGGCAAGTCCTTTGCGGTCAGGCGATCAGTTAGCAGGTATTGCAGCACGTTCTCTAACCGAAAGAATAGCTGCACAAATGGTACTGGCAGATATTCCTCTCAAGAATTTTTTATCAGAAGCAATTATTCCTTATGAAACAGATGAAATTACGCGACTCATCATCGACACTCACGATGTTAAAGCATTTGCCAAGATTTCTCATCTTACCGTAGGTGGATTTAGAGATTGGCTATTGCTAAATGAAACTGATACACAAACATTGTCTCTGATAAAAGATGGCATTACTCCCGAAATGGCTGCAGCGGTGAGCAAACTCATGCGAAATCAAGATTTGATACTCGTGGCTCAAAAGTGCAGGGTGGTTACCAAGTTCAGAACCACAATTGGGCTAGAGGGCAGATTCTCAACCCGTTTGCAACCCAACCATCCTACAGACGACTACAAAGGAATTGCTGCAAGTATTATAGATGGATTAATGTTGGGTTCTGGCGATGCATTAATAGGCATCAATCCTGCTACCGACAATATTCAGGGCTGTTCAAAGCTCATTCAAATGCTCGATTCTGTCAGAGAAAAATACCAGATTCCTACCCAAAGTTGTGTGCTTACTCACATTACCAATACCATTCAAATGATTGAAAATCAGATGCCTGTCGATTTGGTTTTTCAGTCTATTGCTGGTACAGAAGCTGCCAATAGCAGTTTTGGAATAAATCTAAATCTGTTGAAAGAAGGGCTAGAGGCGGGAAGGAGTTTAAAAAGAGGGCATCAGGTCATGTATTTCGAGACTGGACAAGGTTCTGCTCTCTCTGCCAATGCCCACCATGGCGTAGACCAACAAACATGCGAAGCTAGAGCCTATGCGGTAGCTAGAGCATTTGACCCATTTTTAGTGAATACAGTGGTAGGCTTTATAGGTCCCGAATATCTCTTCGATGGCAAACAAATTACCCGTGCTGGATTAGAAGATCATTTTTGTGGAAAACTATTAGGCTTACCAATGGGTTGCGATGTGTGCTATACCAACCATGCCGAGTCCGATCAAGACGACATGGACAATTTACTCACCCTTTTGGCTATTTCTGGTTGTTCTTTCATCATGGGTGTGCCGGGTGCAGACGATATCATGCTTAACTATCAAAGTACCAGTTTTCACGATGCTTTATATATTAGAAAAATACTAGGACTGAAACCTGCACCTGAATTTGAATCTTGGTTAAAAGAAAAAGGCATTATGGATCAAGCCTTACAAATTTCTCCTTATATTCGACCTTCGATATTTCAACAACTTATTGAATAAAATAGAAAAAACACCACATGATTTTTTAAAACAATTTACCGATGCCAGAATAGGTCTTGGAATCAAAGGCAGCAGTTTGCCCACACAACAATTGTTGGCTTTTAATTTGGCTTGTGCCGAAGCCAAAGATGCTGTGAAATCTGAATTAAATCTCGAAGAAATAGCCACACAAATTCAATCTACTGGCAAGGAATGTATATTGCTACAAAGTAGCTGTAGTTCCAAAACCGAGTATTTGCAAAGACCAGATTTAGGAAGAAAATTAGAACAAGAATCTAAAACACGGTTTCCTACAGATTTAGCCAAAGATATTGCTATTGTAGTATGCGATGGCTTGGCAGCAAATGCCATTAGCACCAATGCATTTGACTTCATAAAATTATTTTTAGTAGAAATACAAAAATACCAGTATACGCTAAGTCCTATTTCTTTGGTGAAATACGGTAGAGTAGCCATAGGAGACGATATTGGAGCTTCTTTAAACAGTAAATTAGTGGTAGTACTTATAGGGGAGAGACCAGGCTTGAGTGCTACCGATAGCATGGGAATTTATTTGACTTTTCATCCTAAAATAGGTCTTACAGACGATAAGCGAAACTGCATTTCTAATATTCGTCCCAAAGGATTGCCCATAGCATTTGCCGTTGATAAACTTATTTACCTTATTAATGAAGCTTTTAGATTACAACTTTCGGGTGTAGATTTAAAAGATAATTCCGATAATATTCCAAAATTGGAAGCGTAACAAATCTGAAAAATAATAATGTACACGAAAAATATTGGTGTAAGCAAAGTTACAGAAACCAACTCACAACTTTAGCTGAATCTATTTTTATTGTGATTTCTACAAATAATATCTACCTAAAATTAAGAGAATAATACTTAAAATATAAATATTTGATGGAAATTACTACTTTTATAAATAAGTATTTGTCAAAAAAAATAAAAACGAAATGAGTGTACAAATCAAAGTAAAACCTTTTTTACAGGATGGTTCCGAAAAGTTTAAAATAAAAAATTGCGAAACAAAAGTTAAAGATTTTTATTCAGATGAATCTGAATATGAGCAACTTATAGCTTCTTATAGAACAAAAATTGATGCTTTACAATCTAAAATGTATGCACACAACAAATTTGGACTTGTGTTGGTTTTTCAGGCAATGGATGCTGCGGGCAAAGACAGCACGATAAAACATGTGTTGTCGGGTATAAATCCACATGGAGTAAAAGTTTTTACTTTTAAACGTCCATCAGAAACCGAACTCGACCACGATTATTTGTGGCGAACTAACCAAACTTTGCCCGAAAGAGGCACGATTGCAATTTATAATCGTTCGTATTACGAAGAAGTTTTGGTTGTAAAAGTGCATCCAGAAATCATTAAAAACTATCAAAAACTACCAATCGAATATACCGAAGATATGGAAAAACTTTGGGAAAAACGATACGATGATATTGCCAATATGGAAAAATATTTGACCACAAATGGTATTCATGTGGTTAAGTTTTTCTTGAATGTTTCTAAAAAAGAGCAAGGTATGCGACTAAAAGAACGCATTTTGGATGAAACCAAAAACTGGAAATTTGAGGAAGGCGATATTAAAGAACGTACTTTTTGGAATCAGTATATGGATGCTTATGAGCAATGTATTAATGCAACGGCTAGTGAAAAATGCCCTTGGTATGTGATTCCTGCTGATGACAAAAAAAATATGCGATTGATTATTAGCCAAATCATTCAAGAAAAACTCGAAAGTTTGTCTATAGAATATCCAAAACCAGATGCTGAACGACAAACTGAGCTTCAAAAATTTATTGAAATCATCAACGAACAAGACAAAGGGCTATAATACTTTACACAAAAAAACGGATAGCTTTTCTTGCTATCCGTTTTTTTAACAAATCAATTATGAATTATGCTGGAGTTTCTTCGGGTTTTTCGTTTTGCTCTTCTGCATTTTCATCGGTTGGCGTTTCGGTTTCCAACTCTGTATCCATAAATTCTTGATAAGTTGTGGCTTTTTCAAATGGTCGTTTTCCGATTAGCCCTTCTAAATCGGCTTGGAAAATAATTTCTTTTTTGAGTAATTCTTGAGCCACAATTTCTAATTGTTCATGTTTTGATATCAACAATTCTTTGGTGTGTTTGTAAGCTTTATCGACCAATTTGCGAACTTCTTCGTCAATAGTTTGAGCCGTATGCTCCGAATACGGTTTATTGAATTGGTATTCGGAGCTTTTGGAATCATAAAAAGATATATTTCCAATTTTTTCGTTCATACCATAAATAGTAACCATGCTATAAGCCATTTTTGTAATGCGTTCCAAATCGCTCAATGCACCTGTAGAAATACGTTTGAATTGTATATCTTCGGCTACACGACCTCCTAAAGTCATGCACATTTCGTCAAAAAGTTGTTCGGAAGTATATAAAAACTGTTCTTTTGGTAAATATTGAGCATAGCCCAAAGCAGCAACTCCACGAGGCACAATACTAACTTTTACTAACGGATCTACATGTTCTAAAAACCAGCCTGCCACTGCATGTCCTGCTTCGTGATAAGCAACAATAAGTTTTTCTTCAGGCGAAATAATTTTTGATTTTTTTTCTAATCCACCTATTACTCTATCCAAAGCAGCTTGAAAATCGTTCATGTCGATTTGTTCTTTGCTGTTTCTAGCGGCAATCAAAGCAGCTTCGTTGCACACATTCATAATTTCGGCACCTGCAAAGCCTGGCGTTTGGGTTGCCAATTTTTTGGTGCTTACATCTGGTGCAAGTTTTAAATTTTTTATGTGTACTCTGAAAATTTGTTCTCTTCCTTTTACATCTGGTTTATCTATCGAAATTTGTCTATCAAACCTACCCGGACGCATCAATGCAGCATCCAACACATCTGGTCTATTTGTTGCTGCCAAAATAATAACTCCCAAATCGGTTCCAAATCCGTCCATTTCTACCAAAAGCGAGTTTAATGTATTTTCTCTTTCATCGTTTGCACCTATTGCTCCACCTTTACCTCTGTGGCGACCAACGGCATCTATCTCATCAATAAAAACAATACAAGGTGCTTTTTCTTTGGCTTGTTTAAACAAATCACGAACACGAGCAGCACCAACACCCACAAACATTTCGACAAAATCTGAACCTGAAAGTGAGAAAAATGGTACACCTGCTTCGCCAGCTACTGCTTTGGCTAATAAGGTTTTACCTGTACCTGGAGGACCAACCAAAAGAGCACCTTTAGGTATTTTTCCACCTAAATTGGTAAACTTATCAGGACTTTTTAAGAACTCTACTATTTCTTTTACTTCTTCTTTGGCTTCGTCTAATCCTGCCACATCTTTAAAAGTAATTTTTACCATATTATCTTGGTCAAATAGTGCTGCACGAGATTTTCCAATATTAAATAATTGTCCGCCAGCACCCATTCCCATACCGCCACCGCTGCTCATTCTGCGCATCATGTACCAAAAACCTACACCCAAAAGAATAAAAAAGCCCCATCCAACCAAGAAATTCATAAACGTTTCTCTTTTTCCTATTTCCAAACCAATTTGTTTGCTAGCAGGAATGGTTTTGTTGAGTTTGTCAAAATCTTGTTTAAAAATTTCGGGTTTTATGATTTGAAAATAATAATGCGGACCAGTTGTCATCGGAAATGGACCACGAGAATTTATCTCATCTCTATATTTTTTATTTTTGATTGCTTCTGGTTTTAGCGTTACTTCTACAATACTTTCGCTGCCTTCATCAATAGTCGAAACTTTTTCTATATCATAGCTCAAAAGCATTTCTTCAAAACGTTTTTGATCAATTTTGATAGTGGAAGCCGTGCGAGTATAATAAACCAAAATCGTAAAAAACAACATCAAACCCAAAATTAAATAGGTTTGCATGTTAGAATTTTCGGGTTTTTTAAAAGGTTTTTTGGCATTATTTTGTCCCTCTGCTTTTTTTGCATCAGGCTTTTTTGCATCTGTAGATGCTTTTTTAGCCTTCACTTTAGGTTTAGGCGTTTTCACTTCTGCAACTTGATTTGCATCCATATTTTCAGTATTTTTCAATTTGTTTTCAGCCATGAATTTTCTTATCGTATAAAAATAAGTTTATGATTTGATTTGTTTAACAACTGCATCACCCCACAATTGTTCGAGTCCATAAAAAGAACGAATGTCTTGCGTAAACACATGTGCCACCACATCTACATAATCTATCAAAATCCATTCCTTATTTTCTCGACCTTCGGTGTGCCAAGGCCATTGTTTGATACCTTTAAAAACCTCTTCTTCAACCGAAACCGAAACCGCATCGGCATGATTTCCTGATGTGCCAGTGGCAACTATAAAATAGTCTGCAACTGCGTTTTTAATGTTTTTTAGGTCGATTACTACTATATTTTCAGCTTTTTTCTCTTCCATTCCCTTCACTATGAGTTCGCACAGAACATCAGAGTCGGTTAGCCCTTTCTTTTTTGCCATTATAAAATTTACTAATTTTGCAAGCCACAAAAATAGCAAATATATTGTTTAATCCGTTAATTAATACAGAATTTATAGGCAAGAATTTGGTTTATCTGCCACAATGTCATTCAACGAACGATTTTGCAGTCGAAAAATGTAAAAATCAAATCACAGAAAACGGCACAATTTTTATAACCTCAGACCAAATTGCAGGCAAAGGACAGCGTGGAAACAAGTGGCTTTCGGAGAAAAACCAAAACTTTACATTTAGTATCGTTATAGAAACCGAATCCAATTCAATGGAAGAAGTTTTTAAATACAATATGCTTTTGAGCTGTGCTTTGATAGATTTTTTTAACGAATATGATACAGATTTTAAAATAAAATGGCCCAATGATATTTATTTTAAAACAAAAAAAATGGGTGGAATCTTAATAGAATCCATCACAAATTATGAATTAAAAAAAAATATAATCATTGGTATTGGATTGAATATCAACCAAATAAACTTTAATTATTTAAACGCAACTTCGCTCCGAAATATTATTAATAAAGAATTAGATTTAGCTAAAATGCTGGAAGTGATTTGTCAAAAAATCGAATCCTATTTCAAATTAAACACACTAGATTCTATTTCTATAATAGAAAATTTATACCTCAAAAATTTGTATCAATATGATGTTTTAGCAAAATACAAAACCGAAACCGAAATGTTTGAAGGAAAAATAAAAACAGTTTTAACAGATGGCAGAATTGGGATTGAAAAAAATGGGAAACTCCATTTTTTTGAGCGAAAACAGATTGTATTTTTGTAAACTTAGTTAGCAAATTTGTTTCTAAAAAAGTCATTTGCAAATATTTAGCAGTTTAGCTACATTTGAAAATATTTTTAGCCAATTGCTACACCGTTTTAAACAAAAAAATGAGATTATTACGTTTTTTATTGTACAAAATATCAACAATGCTTTTTTCGCAAGCATTGTATCTCACCAAATCACTTACTTATAAGAAAGATGCTTTAAAAAAACTTCCACTTTCAGCAGATTATATTAGAGATTCAACGCTAGAACTTTGTGCCGAACAGATTTTATCAAAAAAAATCGTTGGAAATGTAGCCGAACTAGGCGTATATAAAGGAGATTTTGCTAAAAAAATCAATCTAATTTTTATGGATAAAAAACTATATTTATTTGATACGTTCGAAGGCTTTGCAACAAAAGATATAAATATAGAAAAAGAAAAAATGTTTTCTGATGGTTCTCAAAATTTTTCTGATACAAGTATCGAATTAGTAAAAAACAAAATGAAATACCCCGAAAATTGTATCTTCAAAAAGGGTTATTTTCCAGAAACAGCATCAGATATTTTTGATAAATACTGCTTTGTAAGTATAGATACTGATTTGTATGAGCCTATCTATCAAGGACTTGAGTTTTTTTATCCTAAATTAGAATGTGGTGGTTATATTTTTATACATGATTTTAATAATAGCAGTTATAGTGGAGCAAAACAAGCTGTGATTGACTTTTGTACGAAATACAATATTGGTTATGTGCCAATTTCTGATGTTGGTGGCACCGCTATTATTACAAAATAATTGAGGTTATTTGTTAGATAAAAAATCAAAAAGTGTGTATATAATTCGACCTGCAAGAAAACTTACAGGTCGAATAAAAAAAACTATATTTTATCAACAATTTTATCGGCAATACCATAAGCAACCGCTTCTTTGGCATCCATCCAATAATCGCGATCAAAATCTTTCATCACTTGTTCAAACGTTTTGCCACAATTATCAGCCAAAATTTTTGCTCCTTGTTCTTTTGTTTTTCTGATTTGAGCAGCATGCGTTTCGATTTCTACAGACCTGCCTTGATACATTCCGCCAATGCTTGGTTGGTGTATCATTACTTCGCCACTCGGAAATATAAAACGTTTGCCTTTTGTGCCTCCTGATAGCAAAATCGAACCCATCGAAGCTGCCAAGCCCATGCAAACGGTGCTTACTGGCGAACTTATTAATTTCATGGTATCATATATTGCCATACCAGATGTTACCATTCCGCCAGGGCTATTGATATAAAACGTGATTTCAGTATTTGGTTTTTCCATATCCAAAAACAAAAGTTTTGCAATCACATCTTTTGCCGAATCGTCATCAACCTGTCCCCAAAGAAATATCTTGCGTTGTTCCAAGAATTTTTTACCAATTTGAGGCATTCCATTTTCTTCTTTTTTGTCTTTTTCCTTATCTTGTTCTTCTCCGAATATCATAGTATTAACTAATTAAGAAATTAATTTTTTAATGTTTTTTAGCAACTCTTTGCACAATATTATCTTCTCAAAACCTCATCGACCAAACCATAAGCCACAGCTTCGTCAGATTTCATCCAATAATCACGGTCCGAATCTTTTCCAATTTGTTCGATGCTCTGCCCCGTATGGTTTGCCAAAATGGCGTAAAGTTCTTCTCTAAGCAACACAATTTGTTTGGCTGTGATTTCGATGTCAGACGATTGTCCGCCTATTCCACCCGAAGGTTGGTGTATCATTACCCTCGAATGTGGCAAAGCTGCACGTTTACCTTTTTTGCCACCTGCCAATAATACTGCTCCCATCGAAGCAGCTATGCCTGTGCATATCGTTGCAATATCAGGGCTAACAAACTGCATGGTGTCGTAAATTCCTAAACCAGCATAAACAGAACCCCCCGGACTGTTTACATAAATAGTAATATCACGCTTTGCATCTGTCGATTGTAAAAACAAAAGCTGTGCTTGCACAATATTAGCCACATAATCATCTATTCCTGTACCCAAAAATATGATTCTGTCCATCATCAAACGCGAAAAAACATCCATTGCAACGGCATTCATTCTGCGTTCTTCAATGATATTTGGTGTAAGATTTGTGATGTTGGTTTCAATTACTTGATCCACAACCATACTACTGATGTTGTGATGCTTGGTGGCGTAATTTCTAAATTCTTTTCCGTAATCCATAAATAAGGAATTTTTTTAAACAGTTAATGCAATTGCCTTGCCAAAAAAATGGACTGACATATTTGCTTTAGATTTTGTGCAAATATTTATGCGTTGTAAAGATATTTATTTGATGTAAAAGGCAAAATTTAATTTTAAAATAAGACAAAAAATTATTTTTAGGCAGTAAACATTATATTAAATTAATGAAAAATATTATAGATTCTTTTTTAATTTTTTTGTGAAACAAAAATTACCTTATATATTGCCTTGCATTAAAACATTTATATTAATATTTTATGAAAAAACCACCAATAATAAAAGGAATAGAAAACGTTATCGAAGAGTTTATTTTTGCGGCACGTTGGTTGCAAGCACCTGTTTATTTGGGCTTAATTGTAGCTACTGGCGTTTATGTATATAAATTTATGCAAGAACTTATCCATTTGGTTGGAGATGTGAGCACTATGAATGAAATCACAGTTATGCTTACTGTTTTGGGCTTAATTGATATTTCGATGGTTATGAATTTATTAATAATTGTTACGATTGGAGGATATACTATTTTTACTTCTCGTATCGATTTTGGCGACCAAGAAGACCGTCCACAATGGCTCGACCACATGGATTCTGGTATTTTGAAAATCAAATTGGCTTCTTCTTTGGCATCTATTTCGGGTGTGCATTTGCTAAAAACATTTATTGATATTCACGAAGAAACAGCTGGTGATAGCAATTTTGATAGTGTGATTATCGAAATTGTGATTCATATTGTATTTATAGTTTCAGCATTGTTGTTGGCTTGGGTGGAGAGAATTTTGCATGGTTCGCATCATTCGGCTCATGGTGCTGGTCAAATAGACATAAAACATTAATTTTTATAACTTCACTAAAAAAAAGAGCTTTGGAGACTTTCCAAAGCTCTTTTTTTGTGTCATTAAATTTGCGATGACGATTGGAGATATATAAGAAGTAAACGCTGTAATGAAAATCATTTTAGATACCTATTCGTATGGTTTTTTAGACTATAGCGTTTTTTCAAATCTGAAAGGGTTTGATAACAAGTTTTTTTGGTTTTTCCTGACTTCCGCCTTTTGGTGTTCTTCACCAACAAAACTTTTAAATCTATTTAATCTATTTTAAGCAGCTTCTATAGCTTCATCTTTTTCGACTCTCAAATTATCAATAATAAAGTTTTGTCTATCAGGTGTATTTTTGCCCATATAATAACTCAATAGTTTTGGAATCGAGCTGTCTTTTTGCAAAATCACGGGGTCGATACGAATGTTTTCGCCAATGAAATCGGCAAACTCATCAGGAGATATTTCTCCCAAGCCTTTAAATCGTGTGATTTCTGGTTTTACACCCAATTTGGCAATAGCATCAATGCGTTCTTGGTCGCTATAACAATATATGGTTTCTTTTTTGTTTCGTACTCTAAATAACGGAGTATCAAGCACATACACATGTCCATTGCGGACTAAATCTGGAAAAAACTGTAAAAAGAATGTCATAATTAGCAAACGAATGTGCATTCCATCTACATCGGCATCGGTAGCGATTACCACTTTGTTATATCGCAAGGCATCTAAACCATCTTCGATATTTAAGGCATGTTGAAGCAAGCTAAATTCTTCGTTTTCGTAAACTATTTTTTTTGTAAGTCCAAAGCAGTTTAGAGGTTTGCCTCGCAAACTAAAAACAGCTTGGGTTTGTACATCACGTGCTTTTGTGATCGAGCCACTGGCAGAATCTCCTTCGGTTATAAATAAGGTGCTTCCATATCGGTTTTCGGCTTTTTCATTGGTTAAATGTATGCGGCAATCACGCAGTTTTTTGTTGTGTACAGCTGCTTTTTTAGCTCTGTCATTAGCAAGTTTTTTTATACCTGCAATATCTTTTCGCTCACGTTCGGATTGAATAATTTTTTTCAAAATTGCATCAGCCGTTTGTGGATTTTTGTGCAAATAATCATTTAAGGCTTTGCCAATAAAATCATTTACAAACGTACGTACCGAAATGCCATCGATAGCAATATTTTGGGAACCTAATTTGGTTTTGGTTTGGCTCTCAAACACAGGCTCTTGTACTCGCACACTAATTGCACCTACGATAGAAGTTCGCACATCGGCAGCATCGAAATCTTTTTTATAAAAATCTCGAATTGTTTTTACTAACGATTCTCTAAAAGCAGCCAAATGTGTGCCACCTTGTGTGGTAAATTGCCCATTTACATACGAATAATACTCTTCGCCATAAGCATCGTTGTGTGTTAAAGATAGTTCAATATCTGCACCTTTAAGATGAATAATTGGGTATCGGAGCGATTCTTCGTCTGTTTTTGATTTTAATAAATCTAAAAGTCCATTCTCCGAATGATATTTTTTGTTATTAAACGAAATGGTAAGACCCGAATTCAAATAGGCATAATTCCACATTTGATTTTCCAAAAATTCGGGAATAAAACGATAGTGTTTAAAAATACTATCATCAGGCTGAAACTGAATAAAAGTTCCGTTTTTGCTATTTGTGTCTTGCTCTGGATGGTCTTTTGTAAGTTCGCCTTTGCAAAATTCTGCAATTTTTGTTCTGCCTTCTCTAAAAGATTGAACTTTAAAATAATTTGAAAGTGCATTACAAGCCTTTGTTCCCACACCATTCAAACCAACAGATTTTTGAAATGCACCGCTATCGTATTTTCCTCCTGTATTGATTTTCGACACACAATCGATTACTTTGCCTAGCGGAATTCCACGACCATAATCACGCACTTCTACATTATGTTCTGTAATTTTGATGTCAATCGTTTTTCCATTGCCCATCGTGTGTTCGTCAATAGAATTATCGACAATTTCTTTTACTAATATATAAATACCGTCATCAGAAGCCGAGCCATCGCCAAGTTTGCCGATATACATGCCAGGTCGCAATCGAATATGTTGTTTCCAATCGAGCGATTTTATACTATCTTCGTTATAATCTGGTTTAATTTCTTCAGCCATAATATTTGCAAATGTCAATATGCAAATGAAAACAAGTTTTACGAGAAGTTATCCACCAAAAATAATTTGTAAAAAATAGAAAATTAAAAACTAGCTAGTCGAGCTTTGTAATCTAAAAACTCTGCTGGAATTTCAACTTCTTCTTCGTCATCTTCAACTTCTTCGAGTTGTGGATGTTCTAAAGTTAGCTTTTTGGTTTCTGTAAAATGAACCAAATTCCATTCGCCATTAAAATCTTCTACTAAAGCACTCAAAGACTCTACCCAATCGCCTGAATTTAAGTAGGTTATGTCATTATATTGTGTAATAATAGGCTGATGAATATGTCCGCAAATCACACCTTCGCATTGTTTTGCTCGTGCCAATTGCACCAATTTTTCTTCGTAGTTTGATATATAACTTACAGCAGTTTTTACTTTTGCTTTTATTACTTTTGATAATGAATAATAAGGTAAACCTCTGCTTTCTCTATATTTGTTGTAAATACGATTAATCCAAAGCAAAAATGTATAGCCAACATCGCCAACATGAGCTAACCAAGTCCATTTTGAGGTTACAGAATCGAAAATATCACCATGAGTAACCAAATAGCGTTTGCCATTGGCTCCAACATATATCATATCACGAACTAATTTTAAATTCCCAATCGTGAGTGGCAAAAATTGTTCTAAAAAATCGTCATGATTTCCTCTTAGGTAAGTTACTTTGGTGTCGTGGTCGCTCATCATTTTGAGAACTCGTTGTACAAATTTAGTGTGTTTGCGTTTCCATTCTCCCGATTTTTTTAGTTGCCAACCATCTATAATATCGCCATTAAGTATCAGATTATCAGCTGTATTAAGTTTTAAAAAACGAACTACTTCTTTAACTTTTGAGCCTTTTGTACCCAAATGAACATCAGAAACAACAATAGTTCTATAATGATTTTGTAAATTTTGCAAGGATATAATCTTTAAAATACAAAATAAAGCACCAAGTATTACTTTAAAATTACCATAAGATTATTAAATTGTGAAAATTAAAATAATTTGCCTAAAACACCAAACATTTTTGTTAAGTGTTTTGATTAAGAATAATCCCTTATTTTTGCAAAAAAATTATTCTTTAAAATGAAAACTTCACACATTATTGCCATAGTAATTATAGGTTTAGCTATAAGCATTATACTTTCAACGGCTGGAGACGCAAGTAGTTATGTTTGTTTTAAAGAAGCAACCGAAATGGCAAAAGATGGCGACAACGACAAAGTACATGTGGTTGGTAAATTAGCAAAATCTGCATCTGGACAAATAGAAGGAATGGTTTATGCTCCGCAACTAGATCCTAATTATTTTGAATTTCAGTTGGTAGATCAAAACAATGAAACCAAAAAAGTGATTTATGCCAACCCAAAACCACAAGATTTTGAACGCTCAGAACAAGTTGTAATTATCGGCAGCATGAAAAATGATGTTTTTGTATGTGATAAAATTTTGATGAAATGCCCTTCAAAATATCAAGAAACAAAAATTGAGTCTTAAAAAAGACGTTATATATATTTTCCGCTTTTGCATATTTTTATGGAAATGTGTTTACTAAATACACTTGGTTTATAAATCGATTTTCCAAGTAATGCACGCAAACATTCTTGCACTCCTTCAATAATTGATGGATGCGGATGTATCATTTCTGCTAATGTATTGATGCCTTTGTCGAAAGCCATCAGCAAAGCAACCGCCTGAATGGCACTTGAAGCATGTTCGCCAACGGCACGCATTCCTATCACACGCATTTCGGCATCATCAGTTACCAAAATTTTGAAAAAACCATGTGTATTTCGCATGGCAATCGCTCTGGCAATAGTATTATAATGCACTTTTGCAACCCTAAAATTTAAGCCTTTGGCTATAGCTTGGGTTTCGTTTAGTCCAACCGAAGCAATTTCTGGATTCAAAAACATAATTGTCGAAATATTATCGTATCGCAATTTTTCAGAAACATTGTTATATAACATTTCTACTGCATGTCTGCCTTCTAGTTCGCCAACATTTACTAGTGCTATATCGGCAGTTAAATCGCCAACTGCAAAAATATTTGGTACACTCGTTATGGTGTTGTCATCTTCGATAAAACCACGTTTATTGAGTTTTACACCCACTTTTTCTAATCCTAATGTTTCGATATTTGGCACACGACCAACAGAAATAAGGGCTTTTTCGACTTCAAAAATTTCGCAAGAATTGTCAGAAAAGCAAAGTTCGTATTTCACCTTTCCTCCAACCACTTTCATTTCTTTTAGTTCTGCATTTTTATGAATTGTAATACCATTTTTAATAAAATTTTCTTCCAAAATGGCAGAAATATCTAAATCTTCGAATGGCAAAATGCGGTCGTCTTTTGATATTAAATGAACTTTGGTTTTACCAAAATTGCTAAACATGGCAGCATATTCGCAACCAATCACACCAGCACCTAAAATGACTAAACTTTTGGGAAATTCTTCAAAATTGTTAATTCCATCGCTGGTAACAATTGTTTTTTCGTCAATGGCAATATGTGGCAAATAGCGAGGACGGCTGCCTGTTGCCAAAATTATATTTTCTGCAAAAATAGTTTCTTGACCATCTGTTTTTGTTATTAAAACTTCGTTTTTATTCTGCACACTGGCATCGCCAGTTATAAAATCAAATGTATTTGATTTGCCTTCTTTTTCGAGTAGCTGCAAATGATTCAGCATTTGGTTGCTTCGTTCCATTTCGGCATCTCGAACTTCGGATATAATAGACTTATAATCAGGAACTTCGTATTTTTTACCAAAGCGTTCGGCTTGGTTTTTTTCGGCTAAAATATCATGCGAAATTTCCCACATCGTTTTCGATGCCAAAGCACCATTAAAAACTCCAGCTCCACCAAGTTTATGACGCTCAATTAGCACCACTTTTTTATTGAAGTCTACCGCACGCATTGCTGCTGCATAGCCAGATGGACCACCACCAATCACACAAACATCATATTTTTTCATAAACCAAACGTAAAAGCAACTATGTTTTTTATTTTATAGTCAAAAAAACAATTTCTTTTTGCCAAATTAAAAAAAATATTACTTTAAATTCTAGTCCTTGTGCTTATTTTTTTTCTAAAATTAGTAAACTACAGCTTTCAAAGACATGATAAGCGTATAAAGTACTATTTCAATTGAATTTTAATACAAAAGTGCTAAGTACCTATAAGTTAAGAACAGTTTGCAATGAAAATAAAATTCATTGGATTTGAAACAAAGTACAGAATTGCATCAAGTGATATTTTATTATAAATTTACATTACACTATTATTTACTATTTCATGAATAACGTTATCTAATTCTGTTGCGGCTTGTTTTAAATATTCTAATTCAAGTGATATATCGTTTTCTTTTTTTGATTCAATCAAATTAATTAGTCCTAAAATAGTCGAAACGGGTTTTCTAACTTCGTGAGATTGTTGCCAGGCAATCTTTTTTAGTTGTTCGTTTTGATTACAAATTGCTATTTCATTAAGTTTTTGAGTAGTAATATCTTGCACATTGTGAGCTATTCCAAGCATGTTATTATCTAAATCATATACTGGGAAAATGATAAATTTCCACCACCCAGCTCCGTTTGTTTTTTCTACTTCTATGCGTTCATGATTAAGCACGCGATGATAATAGTCTATAAATTCTGCCTGAAATTGTGGCAACATAAAATCAATGGAGTTGTCGTTTGGTTTTGGCTCACGTCCGAAAATCTGAAAACACAATTGTTTTGCAATTTTATTAGAGTAAACAATTTTTAGGTTTTTATTAATGTAAGTACACGCCTCATTTGTACATTCATAAATTGCACCCAGCAAACTTGACATTTCAAATTGTGAATCTAAGGACTTTTTTGCAATTAAGTTAAGCTCGAAATATTCTGATATATGAAGCAAGAATTGATTTAATAATTGAGTCTCAATTTCTTTTTTTGTATCAAAAAAAGAAATAGTACCTAAAATTTCATTCTTTTTATTTAAAAGAAATGAATACGAAAAATGTTCTGTATGATATAATTGTAAACTATCTGTATCAATTGCTTGGTTTTTTATTATTGAATTTAGTTCTTTATCAAAAATAGAAATTATTACTTTATTACAATCAAATAGTAAGGATGCAAGTTTTAATGAAGTATTAAAGTTATAATCCTCAAATTTTAATTTATTGGTATGTAATTTTGTAAAATAGGTATTCATGTATAATTTAGGTTTCGGTTTTTTTCGTTAGATACAATAATAACTATATAAACAAACACTTGTATATATAATAATTATTCAATTCTAAATGTATCTATATCAATCAGAGTAACTTTACTATTGGTTTCTCCACATATTTCTAAAATCCACAAAAACTCCTTGATAAAGCTTTGAATTGTAGCCGAGAGATTTTGCAACTATTTCTACTAATCCATTTTCTTTCTTTAAAACGCTCTAAGCATAATTTCAATTCCTTCATGATTTGCCAAAAAACCATCTGCTTCAAACAATATAAAATCTAAAGTCGTATTCAAATGCTGAGGTAGACCTGTAGTTCTTTTCGTTCTCATCAATATTGGTAATTTTATTGTCAAATTTTAAATATAGTTTTAAATTCAATTTTTTACTAAACTATAAAACTCCTTTAAATTTTAAGAATTTGGAATTAAATCTTACTTTTTATATTACGCTGTTTGCATTTCTTTTGGAGTGCAAAATTTTGAAATTTTTTGATGCTTTTTATTATTTATAACCATTGGGGATGTCTTTGGGTTGCATAGTCTCGTATTGTTTTTTATAAATGGATTATTTAAGAATTAGTTTTTTGTAATAAAATCCATTTTGTTAATTCGGATTCAAATATGGGTATGAAATTTATGTTTGCTAATGAAACAGTAAGGTGTATTTGAAAATCATATAAAATTCCATTTATATATAACGAGTCGTCAGCATAAATTTTGAAACAGTCTTTTGATAATGGCGAAAATTGACTGAAATTTTGAACTTCTAAAAACCCAAATTCTGCCAAACTTTCGATTAGACTTGGCAGAAGTGGAGTTTTTAAAGTGTAACATTTTCTGATATGTTTTCTGCAGTTTTTATTTTCAATTACTTCAAACAGTTGCATTGATTGGCATGTTTTATCGGCTATTGATTTTTTAAAATTGCCTCAATAATATCAAATTCATCGCCTTTGGCTCTACAATAGGTTTGTTTAGATTCAAAACAATGTTTTGAGCGTTGTATTTCTTGATAGTATGTTTCGTTAAGCTCAGGATTTTGCGAAATATCTCCGTTATAAATCAAATTCATGATACCAGCAACACCTCCTGTTGCTAAAAATGAAATAGGATATTCGCTTTTTTCATACATTTTTAAATAGCTATTTGCCTCATAGCCACTTGTAATTTTTATTACTAATTTTGTATTCGGTATAAGTTCTAAAACTTCCCATTGCCCCCATCCAAAAGCATTAACAACTGCTACAATACCATACACCCAATCTTCTTTTGATTTTATCATTGGTTTAATTAACCCCGACCATTCTGTAGATTTCATTATTCCACCAAAAGTATTAAAGGCACAAACATGCCCAGCCTCAGTTAATAATTTTGACCCTAAAGCAACACCATCTTCACCCATTTTTTCTTTTAGTTTTTGCAATGTTCGGTAAGATATTAGGCAATAATAGTTGGCATACATACGAGTTAAGAACACTCCAAAAGCTTCTATAAGACCATTTTTGTGATTGCCCATGATTGGCATTTGTACTAATGCAAGTTTTATTGCATCAGCATTTATGGCATCTTTAGAGCAATCATAAGGCTCAAACATATTAAAAACGCCTTCTTGAGGTGAATCAAAGTGGTTAAGAATGTCATGATTTAACGTAATTTCAAAGCAAGGAAACTCATCACCTTTTGTTATGCATTTGGTTTGAGTGGTTTTATATTGCCCTTGATTTTTATCAAAAATGGCTTCAAAAGCTCCCGAAAAATATCCAGACGCAAAAAACGAAACATTAGGTTCATCTAATTTGCGAGGTACAAATTTATCAAGCCAGCCTGTACTGTAATGTTCTGCAATACAAACAATATTTCCACCATCTGGTGTTAATTTGCTTAAATCGGCTTTTCCAAAACCACAAAAACTAAAAAAATCAGAAGCAATTTGCAACTTTTCATTTATTGTTTTAATTTGATTAATTATAAAATGATTTTTTAATTGCAAATAAACAATATCACGTGCTGAATCTATTAAAATGGGATAAATTGGCAAATAGCTTTTTGTGTCCTCGAGAGATGCTTGTAAAAAGGTATTATAATGATGGCAATGCAAAATCATGGGTTCTTGCTCAGCAATATAGGCATTTCGGTTTGGCAAAAACGTTCCGTTTAAGTTATTCATATTGATTTTAAGGTTTAAATTGTAAAATTTAATTGGCAAAAAGATGGTTTGGTAGCTTTATATTGTAAACATCGAAGTAAGATTTATTTATTTTTTCGAGAATTTTTTGCTCTAAAATAGTATCGTCTTTTATGTTTTGAAGAAACAAACCAGTTTCTCTAAAATCAGCTAGATGCCTAAACATAATTCGTTGCCAAGCGAAAGGCGATATTTCACCGTCACTCCATGTTTTTAAATCTTTAACTTTTGTAATCATTGTAGGTTTGGTTGTAAATATTGATTGATTTTAAAACGTAATTACCAACTTATCAAATACGTTGAACTTTCGCCACCGTCATTTCGGTTTTGTTTGGTTGTGTCTAAAACTACCTGCACAAGCGGCTTAAACCTGCGAGCCATTGAAATAATAATTCCTCTATCAAATTCACATGGATAAGGATTATCTGCTATCATAATACCTGTATTCTCGGATGTTTTTTTGTATTTATAATTGCCAATTCCTTCCAACATTTCACCATTTGAGGGATTAAACATAACCTCTCCATTAATTCTATGGTTCATGTGATAAGTCACATCTATTAGAGCTAAAGCACTATGAATTTCGTTTATATTTGGCGGCAACAACGCATTGTCTAAAATAGATTTTCCAATTATAAATAACGTTTTTTGTCCAAAATCATCAGTAATTTTTTTAAACGCTTTTAGCCAATCTGTAATTGAATACCAACTATCAAGATTAATATCTTTGATTTTGCAATTTTTTAAAATCATGATTATTTCATCTTGGTCTTCCTTTAAAGCATCCAAAAATGAGTTTATGGTTTGACCGTTTACTTCTATTTTATTAAAATTTTCCATATTAATTTAAGTTATTTTCGGGTTTTAATTGGTTGAGCGATTCTATTTCTTTATCTTTTTTTCTGATTTTTAATTCTAACATTTCTATTTTAGCATCTCTGGATTCTTTATCAGCCAAAAGTTCTGCGGACATTTTTTCAATCTCTTTGTTTTTTTGTTCCATTTCTTCTTGCGTTGTCATAAGTTCCTCCATGCCTTGTTGCATCATTTCTTCTTGCATTTTCATTCTCGCTTCTATCGTTTTGGAATTATTGAGTTCGTTTGTTAGTTCATCTTGTTTGCGAGTCATTTCTTCTTGTATTGCTTGGAGTTCTTCCATATTCTGACGCATCTCTTCTTCTTGAGCTCTCATTTCTTCGGCTTGTTGTTGCGAAGCCTCAAGCAGTTGTTTGGTTTTTTCGTTAATTTTTACTGTTGAAATAGTTGAGGCAATATTTTGACTAATTTTTTTTATAAACGAAATTTTATACTCTTCTAAAATTTCAAAAAATGCCATTTCAATAACCCCATACACTATATCATTAACTATTAACGGATAAATTAGCAAACATCTTGGTGTAGCAAAGCCTAAGCCAGACGTTATTCTTATGTATTCTTCAGGTACTTTCGTAAGATAAATTATATCTTTTTCTAAATAACATGCTCCAACTAATCCCTCATTTATTAAAATTTTCTTTTTATGATATTTTTTCCTGTCATACGCATAGCAAGATACTAATTCAAAGTGTGGGTCTAGTGTATTAGTATCGTTTACAATAAATATTCCACCTTGATTGGCAGACAAATATTTTATCAAAAACACCAAACTGGCATCACATAATGCTTGTAAACTATTTGTATTATTTCGCAAAATCTCAGCCGATTGTGCTAATCCAAGATTAATATATCTTTCCTCCTCTTCTCTTTTTTTAGCATTCGACAAGCTGTTTTTCATCGTAATTAAGGCGATACCTAATTCGTTATTTTCTTCTGCTTGTAAATTAATATCATAATTTCCTTTTGAAATTTCGTTTGCAATCGCAACATTTCTATTTATGTCATCAATTTGAACTTGAAATTGATGGTTTTTTTGTTCAATTAGCTCATGTGTAATTTTGAGTTCATATGCCCAATAGCCACAAAGAAAAAATATGACTGCTGCCAACGATACATGAATCAAAAAAGTTTGCAAATCCATGTAATCACTAGTTGTAAAATAAACCTCGCTATATCCCCAAAATTGTAATATAGCCAAAACGGCATGATGAACCACAACCAAAAGTGTTAATGGAAGCTGAAGTTGCCATTTTTTATAGTTTATAAGCAAAATAGAGGCAATAAATGCAACAAAATGCATTTCAATCATTCCGTGCATTTGGTAGATTAGCAATGCTGTAAACAATGCACTACAAGCACTTCCTATGTATTGATAAAGTAGTGAATCTAACAAATGTAATTTAGCTAGATAATATGCCCCAAGAAGCATACTAATAACGGGTATTGAAATACTAAACGTGTCGTAAATTGGGCTAATAGCCAGTGACGTCAATGAAAGTATAGCAAATGCTATATCCATTATTCTATCTGCAAATTTGTATTTGCTTCTGTTTTCCATTTTCAAATTATTTTTAATTATAAATTGAGCAACCATAAGGCTTACCCGATTTTTGCATTATTTCAAATGTGTTTTTTTGTTTTAGTGCATTTTCTATTGCTTTCACCACAAACTCTGATTTTGAATTTCCGCAAAATCTACTTTTATTGTAATTACCTCTAAAAATTAATTTGCCGTATTGATTTAGCAAAACTGCTTGAGGTGTAGAATAAACGCCATAATGTTTTGCCATTTCTCCATTTTTGTCATATTTAATATTGATTGGGAAATCAACTGAGGTTGAACTATCTGTGGAATAAGCCAAAATTTCAATATCTGAAGTATATTTATTAACAATTTTTTCAAAATGTTTTAAGTTGAATCTTGAACAAGGGCAGTTTGGATTAAAAAAGTGGATTAGTTTTAATTTTTTGTTTGTCGTATCACTCAATTTAATCCCAAATTCTTTTTTGACATAGCCACTAGGTATTGGCGTTGGCAAGCTGTCTTTTATTTCGGCATGATAAAACATATACAAAACTCCTGAAAACAGTGCAAAAACAACTAAAACAGTTACAGTAAATTTGGTTCTCATTTTCTACTGTTCATTAAAATTTGTTTCTGTATTTTTTTGAATCTTGTCTAAATCAATTTTCTTAAGCAACTTAATAAATCTATCCAATAGCAAAGGTTTTTGCATGTAATCAATAACTGAGTGATAGCTTAATGCCTTAATTTTATCATGCTCTAAATCCGAACTACTCAATATGCAAACTGGAATATTGCTACAAAAGACAATATTTGCATATAACTGGTCTAAAAACTCGAAACCACTTAAACTAGGCATATTTAAGTCAAGCAATATCAAATCTGGTAACGAATCTAAATCGGTACGTGTTTTTAAATTTGCTAAGGCTTCATAAGGCGACAAAAAACTTATAATATTTAAACCACTATCATATCCTTTCAAAATAGTTTTTGTGATGAATATGCAAATTTCATCATCATCTATAAGCATTATTTTCATATTAATCAAGTATCTAAGTAGCATATTTTAAACATATGTAAATAAAGCAATTTGATTTTTATTTTCGTAAGATTTGAATTAATATTTTAAAAAATCAGGGTAATTATATTTATTGGCAAGGGTTCGCACTTGATATACGAACAAATATTTCGACAGACAAGCAAAAAACAAGCACTAATACATAAAATAATTCGACAAAATAGAAATTAAAGATTTTAAAAAATGCCTTTTTGTCCAGCATATTTAATTAATTCTGCGGTAGAATGTAGGTTTAGTTTTTTGTATATATTTGTTTTATAGCCCTCAATCGTTTTAATTGAAAGACTCATTTTATTAGAAATTTGCTTATTAGAAAAACCTTGGCAAATAAAACTTATGACTTGTGTTTCTTTGTATGTCAAAACTGGTTCAGATTTGTTGCTAATAGCATAATCTAAAAATGTTTTTTTTATATCATCTGACAAATAAGTATGATTAGATTTAATTGAATTTATGGCATCAAAAAGGTTTGTTATTTTTGCATTTTTGCTCACATATCCTTGAACTCCCATCGAAAACATTTTTTTAACAAAAGCATATTCATCATGCATCGAAACAACAATGATTTTAATAAAGGGCATAGTCTTTTTTATTTCTTGTATCAGCGTAATTCCAGATTCGCCTTTAAGGTTTATGTCAAGCATCAAAATATGTGGTTTTAGTCGTTCAATTTCTTTGAAAGCGTCTGTAATATTATCAGCTTCTCCAACTATTTCAAGATCGGTTTTCGATTCCAAAAACTGTATCCACGTTTCTCTCAACAGCCTATGATCTTCAATAATATATAATTTTGTGCTTATCAATTTGTATGTATCAAAATTGCAAAATGAATATGGATATATGAACTTATAATCATTTTTATTTATTTTTCATATATATTTTTGTACATATTTATTTGTTTTCAATCCAATTACGAAGTTAGAACCAACCCTAAAAAGTTATTTTTAAATTAGAAAAGCTTTTTTGGTAACAAAAAACTTATAATATTTAAACAGTTATTATATCTATTTAAAATTGTTTTTGTAGCAAATACACAAATTTCGTGATTATCATTAAGTATTATTTTCATGTTAAGTAAATTATAAGTTTTACTTTTGTAAGATATTGTAAATAAAGCAATTAAATCGTACTATTAGTAAGTTAATGGTTATAAATTTATTATCTTAAGGGTTAATATATTTATAGATAAGGGTTTGCACTTGATGCACAAGCCAATATTTCGACAAACAAGCAAAAAACAAGTACTAATCCGCAAAATTGTTCGACAAAAAATAGAGATTTGTTTTGAATCTTTTAAAATATGCCCTTTTCTCTAGCATATTTTATTAATTCAACAGTACAGTGTAAATTTAATTTTTTGTACAAATTGCTTTTATGTCCCTCAATAGTTTTTATAGAAAGGCTCATTTTATTAGAAATTTGCTTATTAGAAAAACCTTGGCAAATAAAACTTATGATTTGTGTTTCTTTGTATGTCAAAACTGGTTCAGATTTGTTGCAAATAGCATAATCTAGAAATGTTTTTTTTATATCATCAGACAAATAGATTTGATTGTCTTTAATAGAATTTATGGCATCAAAAAGGTTTGCAAATTTTGCATTTTTGCTAACATAGCCTTGAATACCAAGCGAAAACATTTTTTTAACAAACGCATATTCATCATGCATCGAAACAACAATGATTTTAATAAAGGGCATGGTCATTTTTAAATTATGAATAAGTGTAATTCCTGATTCACCTTTTAGATTAATATCAAGCATCAAAATGTGTGGCTTCAACCGCTCGATATCCTTATAGGCATCAATAATATTGTCTGAATCTCCAACTATTTCAAGATCGGTTTTCGATTCCAAAAACTGTATCCACGTTTCTCTCAACAGCCGATGGTCTTCAATAATATATATTTTTGTGATTGTCATTATAAAGGTATTGATATTACAAAAAGCGTTCCATAATTATATTTTGAATATATTTTTATTTTGCCGTTCAAAAAAGCAACTCGATTTTTAATATTATCTAATCCCATTCCAGTGCTTATTTGTGAATATTCAAATCCTTTGCCATTATCTGATGTAATCAAATATAGTTCAGTTTTATAAATTTTTATTTTTATATTGTAATTAGATGCTGACGAATGTTTACAAACATTTTGAGATATTTCTTGAATGATTCTAAAAATATTAAGTTTTAAGTCATATTGTATATCAGCATTTATTTTGTCTTGGATTTCAAAATTATGTTTTATTTGAGAATCTTTAAATATGGTTGATAAATAATGACTTACAGAATCGCCAAACGAAATATTTTTTAATAAAAAATGGCTTGAATTATTTATAATTGACTTAATTTCATTACTTGCTAGGTCTAGAGTTTCTACAACTTTGGTTTTTGCTTCGGATTCTTCAATTCGAGTAAGATTAATTTTAGCAATATATAAAAGTTGGTTTACACTGTCGTGCAATTCTGTTGCAATTCTGTTTTTTTCAACCTCTTGAAAATCAATAATTGATTTGGCTATTTTTATTTTTTCAGTTGGTTGTTCAATGTTTAAATCATTGAATTTGCAATTTATAACCACAAATTCTACTTCATCAGCATTGTTTCTGAGCGGAGAGTAATTTACGTCTGAAAGAAATTGTCCTGTATCATAATAAATGTTAAAATCAAGTTTAATGGTTTCTCCATTAAATACACGATCATAAATTGTCAAAATTCTTTGTTTATATACATCAGGAATATAATCTAATACATATTGTCCCACAAAGGGTGTAACTCCAAATCTTTCAGCTATTTTGATACTAACTACATTAAAAGTTATCAGTTTATATTCTTTATTGATTACGGAAATAGAACGTTCATTACTATCCAAAATAGATTTTAAATGCGAAATAATATGTGAAAATTCTGCTTCTTTTTTCTTTAGTTTTGTGATGTCTATAATTATTCCATTAATATATTCTTTTTCGGAAAACGAATTAAAATGATATTCAAAAATACCTTCTATGAATTTTGTGCCATTTTCAAATGTTGGGTCTAAAATTCTAAACTGTTTTGCAGATATAGTTTTAGTTGTTTTTAGTTCAGCAATTATACTTCGATTCACAATTGGTAAATCTTCTGGGTAAGTTTTTCTAAAAATATGATCGAGCGTAATATTATCTTGCTTATCAAAGTTATAAATGGTATAAAACTCATCGCTTAACTGAATATTATCTGAAGCAATATCTAAAGAGAATGTGGATAAATCCGTAATCACATTTGAATGATTTATCAATTGCCGAACATCTATTTTTTCAATTTCAGTTTTTCTTACTTTTGCAATATCATATCCTATGCAAACAACACCATTTAGAAGCTTGTTTTCATTATAGTTGATTTTGAATTCCCAATAAGTCCAAAAAAAACTACCATCAGGGTTGGGTTTTCTTAGTTCAAGATATTCAACTGTAGATTTACCTGAAAATAGTCTTAGCATAGCATCTATTGCCAAATGTGCATCTTCTTCATGAATACTTTTTATACTTTGAGTACCAATAAAATTATTGTGCAAGAAGCCAAACTTTTCTTTAAAATGTGGGTTAATATATATGTAGTTTCCGTTTATGTCGGTAATAATATGGTATATTTTTTCGTACATTTATTTTTAATTAATGTCATAAGAAATCAAATAATCAACTTTTTACTAAAATTTTAGTCAATGTTTTCAAATAAAAATAACCAATTAATCCAGAAAGAGATGATGCAATCAAAATGGCAACTTTGGCAGTTTCAATATCGTTTTTGTTTGTAAATGCCAAACCTGTTACAAACATCGACATCGTAAAACCAATACCAGCCAACCAAGCCATTCCATAAATGTATTTCCAATTTACATCGTCTGGAATTTGGAAGTTAAAAATATTCCAGTAGATTTTCCCAACATCAAGCCAAATATTATACCAAGTGCAACTGGCGAAAATATATTCGCAAATGCCTCACTATCAATAATTACACCAGCATTTGCAAAAGCAAAAAGTGGCATAATAAAATAGTTTGTAAGTGGATGTAAAAATATCAAAACATTATGTAGCGGAGCTTCCATTTTATTGCTTTCGTGTTGCATTTTTTCTATCAACTCGCCACGAACCAATTTATCTGTGATTGATTTATCCGAAAGTTGATTCACGCAGTCTTTGACAAGGGCTAATTGTTTTGCAAAAATGGTTTCATAGTTGTTTAAACGAAATGGCACAGCAATTGCAAAAACTACCCCAGCAATGGTAGGATGGATGCCAGCCATATAGAAAAAATACCAAAGCAAAACTCCTAATAAAGAATACAATCTCAAATCAGTAATTCCGCCTTTATTCATTCCAAAAAGCAATGCAATAACTGCTATTCCACCTGCCAAATGATACCAATCGAGTGAATTTGAATAAAATAGTGCAATTACAATAATGGCACCTAAATCATCGGCAATGGCTAGGGCAGCCAAAAATATTTTCAAACTAAAAGGTGCATTTTTGCCTAAAAGCGAAAAAACCGTGAGCGAAAATGCAATATCTGTTGCGGTTGGAATTCCCCAACCTGATGCAGTTGGAGTTCCAAAATTAAAGGCTGTGTATATAAGTGCTGGGAAAAGCATACCACCAAGTGCTGCTATCACTGGCAAGATGGCTTTTTCTTTAGAACTCAAAGCACCTTCGATGATTTCTCTTTTGATTTCGCCACCGACCACAATAAAAAACAAGGTCATCAACACATCGTTTATCAAAATGTGTAAATCCATAACCATTTTGAATTCGCCAAAATGGAATTCAAATTCGGTATGCCAAAAATGTAAAAACGATTCGCCAAATGAACTGTTTGCAAAGAGCAAAGCCAAAACTGTAACACATAATAATATCAAACCACCAATTTCGAGGTCTGCAAAATATTTTTGCACGGGCATTATAAAATTACGTGCAATAGCAACTTTAATTTTTTTTGAAGGCATATTTTCTAAATTTTGCACGTAATTACAAAAATTTTATTCTTTCCGCAACGATAGTATCAATAATTATGAATGATTTTTCTGCTTCTTTTTGATTTCCCTCAAAATATGATAAAAATTCTCGTTTTAATTCATTTTTAAAAGTATCATCAAACCAATTTATAACTCTGGCTGAACTAAAATGTGATTTTGAAAATGCTTTATATGAGTCTAAACAGGTTTTAAAATCCTCTGGCAAAAACTTATTTATGTTTTCAATTAACAATTTCGTGGCTTTATGTAACAACAAAATATTAATACCAACACCTTCGAATTTTATGCAATTTTGAAACTCGCTATTGCTCTGGCTCACAGCACGTTGTATTTTTTGAATCATAACTTCTTGTACGATTTCATCTATTGGTTTTAAATAAAAAGCGTGTTTTGTTTTGATGCCAGCCAAAGAAATTGTTTTTGCTTTGGAATTCATTTGCACAATTTTTTCAAGATTCTTGATTTCGGTTTGCATCAAATTTTTTTCACTACTGTTTGCACTTGCAATGGTATTCAAATAAATTTCAAAAGCACTTTTGATTTGCGTATTGTTTCTATTATATGTGATTTGATAATAAAGTGGATATAATTTCTGCCCCAACATTGCACCATTTGGAGATAATTTCGTGTTTAAAAATGGTTTTATTGTGATCAGTTTTTCTTTCATTTTATTTACTTTTTACAAATATTTGAGCGATTAAAGGTAACAACAAAAAATTCTTTAGGCAATTATTCGATGATTTTAACAATTATTTTATATGCCAACTCAAAAAATTTATATTGTAAACAGAAATGGATAAAATCAATTAAAAAATTCAATCACATATTTGCTTTATAACCGTATAAATGTGTAGTTTTAAAAACCGATTACAAATTGGTTAAAACAGTTGATGCGTTTCAAAACATTAATCTCTTTATTTTTTGTAAGTTTATGCTTGTTATTTTGTTCTAAAAAACAATATATCTGTCCAGCATATACGACTTATTTTATTCACGATCAAAAAGAGCGAGACAAAGTTTTTATGCCATTTGTAGAAGATAGTTTGAAAGAATCTACATCGGCAACAGATACAGATGATACGTTGGCAAACAAAAATATAAAATCAAATGAGTCGGGAAAATTCCAACTCAAAACTTCAAATCCTAAAGACAAATCTGGTAAAAAATACCAAGTAAATGGACTTGTAACGGCATCAAAAACATCAAAAACAAAAGCCAGAAATGTATCTGAAATCGAAATGAAAGTGATTTCTATCAAAGGCACTGCACTTTTTTCGGGTATAGATTCTACTTCAAAAGAGCCACAAGTTGAAACACCAATAAAAGAAGAAGTTGCACCAACAGATACAACTCAAAAATAGTAATATTTTTTAATTATATTGAAACAAGTTGTGCTGAGATTTATATAATTGAGTAAAATAATATAGGAATTAAGAAAATTATTTTATAAATTTATCCCCATTTTATAATTTTAGTTTCGCTTTAGCGTTTTTCTAAAAATAGAAAAATTTGCAACAGATGAAACGATTAAATAACGAATTTAAAAATCAACTCGATAGAAATATGAGTAAAGTTAAATTAAGAGGTTCTCGCTACATCGTTAGGTTGTTAGAACTATTAGAAATTAAAGACATTTTTGCCTATCCAGGCGGAGCAATTTTGCCAATTTATGATGAAATTCCGCATAGTGCTATGAAACATATACTTGTTCGCCACGAACAAGCTGCTGCTTTTGCAGCCGAAGGATATGCTCGTGTAACTGGCAAATTAGGTGTTTGCTTGGCAACTTCGGGTCCAGGGGCAACAAATTTAGTAACAGGAATTGCCGATGCTTGGGCAGATTCTGTACCGCTTTTGGCACTTACTGGTCAGGTAGCCACACATTTGATTGGTACTGATGCCTTTCAAGAAACCGATATGTCTGGAATCTGTATTCCAATAACTAAAAAAGCATTTTTGATGAAAAACATCAAAGATGCTCCAAAAATATTAGCTGAAGCTTATAAAATTGCTCTATCTGGTCGTCCAGGTCCAGTTTTAGTTGATATTCCACGTGATGTTCAAGGTGCTGATATTGAGCTTGAAGAAGGCTGGGAATTGACTTTTAAAATTCCTAAAATAGAAAGATTAAACAAAGCTGAAGTTTCAGAATTAGACAAAGCAAAAGAATTATTAAAAAATGCAAAAAAACCATTAATCATTGCTGGTCATGGTAATTTATTGTCAGAATCTTGGAAAGAAATTCGTGAGTTTGTTGCCAAAGAACGCATTCCTGCGGTTTCAACTATTTTAGGAATAGGTATTTTCGAAAATGCTGACCCACTATATTTTTCTTGGTTGGGAATGCATGGCATGAAATATGCCAACGATGCCGTTCAAGAAGCAGATTTGATTATTGCATTAGGTATTCGTTTTGATGATAGAATCACATTTAGATTAGATAAATTTGCACCAAAAGCAAGTGTAATTCATGTTGATATTGACAAAAGCGAATATGCCAAAAATGTGCCAACGCATGCATTTATCCATTCAGACTTAAAATTATTTTATCAAAATTTTCCTTCCACAATTTCTGCTTCAAACCGAGAAGATAGAGAAAACTGGATTGAGCATTTGAGTAAATTACGCAAACGTTTCCCAATCAAACCAGCAAATCCAGAAAAGTTTGATATGGTAAATGCGTTAACGATTTTGAGAAACAATATACCAAAAGATGCTGTGATAACAACTGATGTTGGGCAACACCAAATGTGGTCGTCTCAATATATGGATCGTATCGAACCGAATCATTTTCTTACTTCGGCAGGCTTAGGTGCTATGGGTTTTGGATTTCCTGCTGCCATGGGTGCGGCTGTTGCCAAACCAAACAACGAAGTTTGGTCTATCAGTGGCGATGGCGGTTTTCAAATGAATATTCAAGAACTGATTACTTTAGTTCAAGATAATATAAAAGTTAAAATATTGATTTTAGATAATTGCTATTTGGGTATGGTTCGCCAATGGCAAGAGCAGTTTTATGCAAAAAACTATTCGGGAGTAGATTTATTAAATCCAGATTTTGTAAAACTAGCCGAAGCCTATCGTGTAAAAGCAGTTTGTGTAGAAAATGGTGCCGATTTTGAAGAAGCAATAAGAGAAGCACAAGACCATGATGGTCCATTTTTGCTTCATGCAAAAGTATTGAGATCTGAGAATGTATTGCCAATGGTTGCTCCTGGCACTAGCTTGAGCGAAACCATTTATTATTCTGAAGATGAATTTGATCCGATGAAAGAAGAAAGAGCTTTAAAAAATTTAATGTTAAAATCGAATTAGTATGATTGTTTCGACACCCGAATTAGTTGTAAATACATGGGAGTTTGAGTGTATGCACACACCCGAAACCATAGATAAAATAGTGATGAATTTTCGCAAACGTGGTTTAATGCTCAATAAATTGAACTACGAAAAATTAGACGAATTCAAATCGAAATGCACGATAGAATTTGAAGAAACGCCTTTGGCATCGAATCGAATTTTTGCCAATGTGCAGCGTATTCATGATGTAATTGATGTAAAGAGGCTCTAAAAAGCCTCTTTTTTTTGAGTATAAATATGCAAGTATTAGACAATACCCTTACAAAAGAAAACATCAAACATTGGTTTGAGCATTTGCAAGAGCGAATTTGCAAAACTATAGCTGATATTGATGGAAAAGCCACATTTGAAATCGATATTTGGTCGAGGGAAGAGGGTGGTGGAGGCAAAACACGAGTGCTAAAAGAAGGAAAAATACTAGAAAAAGCAGGTGTTGCTTTTTCTGCTGTTTGGGGGCAAACACCAACCAAAATTTTAGAAGCATTGAAACTCGAAAATGCAGATTTTTTTGCTACAGGTGTGTCTATTGTGATGCACCCCCACAATCCGCATGTGCCTATAATCCACATGAATGTACGTTATTTTGAAATGTCGAACGGAGTTTGGTGGTTTGGTGGCGGTATAGATTTAACCCCACATTATATTAATAAAGAAGATGCCCAGTTTTTTCATCAGCATTTAAAAAATGCTTGCGATGCACATGATGAAGCATATTATCCAAAGTTTAAAAACTGGGCTGATGATTATTTTTATATCAAACATAGAAACGAAACACGAGGCATTGGCGGTATATTTTTTGACCAATTAAATGACAAACCCAAAGAACAAATTTTTGAGTTTGTGAAAGAAATTGGAAATTCTTTTGTACCAATTTATAGCCATTTACTAATTAAAAATCACGAAAAACATTTTTCAGAACAAGAAAAAAAATGGCAATTGATTCGGAGAGGTAGGTATGTAGAATTTAATTTGGTTTATGATAAAGGCACAAAATTTGGGCTAGACACCAATGGTCGGACCGAAAGTATTTTGATGAGTTTGCCCAAAGAAGCCAATTGGGAATATCAATTTGAGGTAGAATCAAATTCGCCAGAGGCTTATACTTTGTCGAAACTCAAAAAAGGCATTTCATGGATTTAATTGCTAACTTAATCGAAAGTATTAATCAAATAGATATTGCTATTTTTTTGAAAATAAACAATTTTCATTCGCCAATTTTTGATTGGCTAATGTATTGGTTATCAAACAAATGGATTTGGATTCCAGCATATTTAATTATACTTTTTTATATATTTAAAACTAGAAAAAATTATAAAGCTATCTTAATTTGTATTGGTTTATTGATTCCTTGTGCTGATTTGACATCATCGCTAGTTTTGAAACCGCTTATCGAAAGACCTCGACCATGCCACCAACCAGAAATTTTTACAAAAATGAAATTAGTTGGCGATTGTGGAGGGAAATATGGTTTTGTGTCTTCGCATGCAGCAAACACTTTTGCCATAGCCACATTTTTATTTTTGCTATTTTCTGCTCAAAAAATATGCATTTTAGGCTTTTTGTGGGCTTTCTTAATTGCATATAGTCGTGTATATTTGGGGGTGCATTTTCCGCTTGATGTGTTTTTTGGTGCGATTATTGGCATTTTTTATGCCTATTTTATACATAAAATGGTATTACCAAAATTAAAATTTTAAGGAAATGTGTACAACTATTTAATTTTAACTAATTTTGAATTAAATTAACAATCAAAACCAAAAAAATGAAAAAATTATTAATTATTGGAGGTGTAATTCTTGTAGGAGGATTTATCTTGTATAGCTTTTTTGCAGGTTCGTTTAATAGCATGGTTACAAAGGACGAAGCCGTGAAAAGTGCTTGGGCTCAAGTTCAAAACGTTTATCAACGCAGGCTAGATTTGATTCCTAATTTGGTAAATACAGTAAAAGGTTATGCCAATTTTGAAAAAGAAACGCTTACACAAATTGTAGAAGCTAGAGCAAAAGCAACTTCTGTAAACATAAAACCAGATAATTTGTCGCCTGAAGAATTGAAAAAATTTCAAGGTGCGCAAGATGGTTTGAGTCAAGCTTTAGGCAGATTGCTATCAGTTGTAGAAAATTATCCTGATTTGAAAGCAAATCAAAACTTTTTGGAATTGCAATCGCAGTTAGAAGGTACAGAAAATAGAATCACGGTTGAACGCCAAAAATATAACGAAGTAGTAAAAGACTATAACGCCTATATCAGAGCATTTCCAAGAAATATTTTGAGAGGAATGTATGGATTTGATCCAAAAGGATATTTTGAAGCTACCGCAGGTGCCGAAAAAGCACCAGAAGTTAAGTTTTAGTTTTTAAAAGAAAACAGATTGCATTAATTTCAATCTGTTTTCTTTTTTATCCAGCTCAAATCGTTTAAGTTTGTTGAGCTAGTTTTTATTTTTATTACTGGAAATGCTTTACAATCATATTTTTTTACAATAAAATCAATAATTGTATTTAGGTGTCTTATAGCTTTTTCAAAGTGCTTTTCATAAACAAGTGCAGCTTGTGTTTCCTGTAAAGCAACTTCTTTATCATTTACTAAATACCTTGCTCTACGTGATAAAGATTGTAATGAAATATATGCCACAAAAACATCCTCGGGAATTTTAGATATAGAAGTAGAAACTTCAGGATTAAGGGCATGTTTTACATCTGTGTGTGTTCTGTAATGCAATTTAAATTTTGATAAGTGTGCATTCACTAAATGCAACGAAGAATAAAATCCACATGTAATTTGCCAATCATAACAATCAGAAATTTGATTATTAATGTTTTGCAGAAAATTTATATTTTTTACTGCCTGTTGAAAATGATCTTCAAATGATGCCAAATCAAATTATTTTACAACTTTATAATGAATTGGAACATTAAAATTATCAGATGCTTCAACAATTGTTGATGTTATATCAAAACCATAATCATGATATTTAGCATTTACTTTTGCTTCAGACAAAATTAGTTTTTTTTCAAACTCAGAATCGTTATCTGGTATTTCTGCCCATACTAAAATTTCGGAACCTTTATAGTCAAAAGCTAATTTGATAGGCAAGTTATCATTCAATAAATCAATGAAATCAATAATGATTTTTGTTGTAAAATATTGATTTATGGCTTCATTATTTAATAATGCTATCCTATCCAAATTTCCATCAATTGCAGCTCTATATAAATTATCTATTTCTTTAGATGCTGTTTTTGTGTCTAATTGAAGCTTATGTACTTTGATGGAATTAATAAATTCTTCAAACCAAAGCTCACGTTTTTGTTCTTCTTCTTTTAATATGTTAAAGCTAAATGCTGTTTCCATAAAGCAAATATGCTAATAGTATTTTATAATATCAAACGTATTTTACTTTTATTTGTTTGTCAAATAATGTTTTTGGTATTTAAAGTATAAAGTTACATTTTCTTTTTTCAATTTATTTTGGTTATTTTTATATCGTTTTCAAATAATAAAACTTTACTATGCACACAATTTTAGCCATCGAAAGTTCTTGTGACGAAACCTCAGCTTCGGTGGTAAGTGATGGCAAAATACGCTCAAATATTATTGCAACACAAGACATACATAAACAATATGGTGGCGTAGTGCCAGAATTGGCTTCGAGAGCTCACGAAAAAAATATTGTTCCTGTTGTTCAACAAGCCTTAGAAAAGGCAAATATTACAAAACAACAACTTGATGCAGTGGCATTTACACAAGGTCCGGGTTTGTTGGGTGCTTTGCTCATTGGCAATTGTTTTGCAAAAGGAATGGCTATGGCTTTAAATATTCCTTTGATTGGCGTAAACCACATGGAAGCACACATTAATGCTCATTTTATTGCTGAAAACAAACCCGAATTTCCATTTTTGTGCCTTACAGTAAGTGGCGGACATACACAAATAGTATTAGTAACCGATTTTGGAAAGTTTGAAATTTTGGGAGAAACCATAGACGATGCCGTTGGCGAAGCCTTTGATAAAACCGCTAAATTATTAAACTTACCCTATCCTGGTGGTCCGTTGATTGATAAAATGGCTAAAAATGGCAATTCAAAAGCTTTTATATTTTCTATTCCAGAAGTCCCAGACTTTAATTTTTCGTTTAGTGGTATTAAAACTTCTATTTTATATTTTATTCAAAAAAATACCGTTCAAAATCCAGATTTTATATCCGAAAATTTAGCTGATATTTGTGCATCTGTGCAGTTTACATTAGTAGAAATTTTGATGCGTAAACTCAAAAAAGCGGCAAAACAATTTCATATCAAAACCATTGCTATTGCTGGTGGAGTGGCTGCAAACAGCGAATTGAGAAAAAGAATAATTGAAGAATCAGAAAAAAACGATTGGAAATATTTTATTCCAGACTTTGAATATTGTACAGATAATGCAGCCATGATTGCCATTTCTGCGTATTACAAATACAATAACAAAGATTTTGTATGGTTAGATGCAGTACCAAATGCTCGTATGGCGATAGGTACTTAGTTTAGTCTTACTGTAGTTATAACTATGTTGTACTTTTGGGAAACAATTAATATCTTTGCATTGTGAAGAAAAAACATACATTTAGAAAAGTATTGTTTTATAAAAACCATTTTCATGATTTTATATGTAAGTTGAATGAAAAAGTTCAACAAAAGGTGTTTTGGACAATTGATTTAATTGAAGAGCTTGAATTTATTCCTGAAACTTATTTGAAGTATATTGAAAACACAAATGGATTATATGAGGTAAGGGTTCAACAAGGAGGCAATATTTTTAGAATATTTGCGTTTTTTGATGAGGGAAAGCTGGTTTTATTAGCAAATGGTTTTCAAAAGAAAACACAAAAAACCCCTCAGAAAGAAATTGAAAAAGCTTTAAAAATTAAAAATGAATATGAGCAAGAAAAACTAACTATACTAGACAGAAACAAATATGAATAATAGTAAAAATATAACATCATTTGCCTCCTATAAAGACAAACATTTTGGAAAAATAGGCACAGAAAAGCGTGACGCTTATGAAGCTAGTTATGAGCAGTTTAAGCTTGGTGCTATGATTCATGATGCACGACTTGAAAAGGGATTGACTCAAGAACAACTTGCTGAAAAATGTGGAACAACCAAATCTTATATTTCAAGAATTGAAAATAATCTTAAAGAAGTTCGTATATCAACGCTTCAAAGAATTGTAGAAGTAGGTTTTGGAGGACATCTACAACTTTCTATAAGACTATAATTTAATATCGTAATATAACTTAGTACACAAAAACAATCCAACAAAATTATCACCAAAATGAAACAGTTAATTTTTATTTTCATAGTAATTTCAAGTTTTAAGGTGTATTCACAAATCGCACCTGGAAGGGTCGAGCCTTGTAAGATTTTTGGAAAAATATTTATTGTAACGGACAAAAGACAAGCCGATTATAAAATTTATGAAGAAGAAACCGAAGCTTTTGCACAACTTGTGGTTTATAAACAAGACAACAGATTTTATGCCGACAAACAAGGGCAATGGTTTTTTACAAAAGACAAAACCGAAGCCGATTTTTGGGTCTATTTTGTAGATTCAAAAGGTTTATCAGATTTTACAATAGCCTATACCCAAACCGAAAGTTTTGCGGGCTGCAAATAATATTTCATGCAACAACATCAGTACCTACAAGTTGATTTTTTATGCTCAACAGAGCTTACCGAAATTTTGATTGCCGAACTTGCCGAACTCAATTATGACTCGTTTTGGGAAAAAGAAGATGGTTTTACTGCATACATTCAAGCCGAGTTTTTCAACGAAAATCAATTGAAATTGCTTTTGCAAGATTACAATGAAAACAAAATCACCTATCATGTTTCTGAATTGGAAAACAGAAACTGGAACCAAGAATGGGAGCGAAATTTTGAACCCATTGTGATTGCAGATAAATGTTATGTGCGAGCAACTTTTCATGAACCAAAGCCAGAATTTCCGCTTGAAATAATTATCGACCCAAAAATGTCGTTTGGCACTGGGCATCATGCCACCACAAGCATGATGATTGAACATCTTTTACAAATGGATGTGGAAAATAAAAAAGTAATGGATGTGGGTTGCGGCACTGGTATTTTGGCTATTGCAGCTGCCAAACTTGGTGCAAATCAAGTAATTGGATTTGATGTAGAAGATTGGACAGTTGAAAATGCAAACGAAAACAAAGTAAGAAATGATACAAACGAAATCGAATTTATAAACACAAAAATCGAAGATTTGAATCGTGTTGGCGAACATTTTGATATTATTTTAGCAAACATTACCCGAAATATATTACTCGAAGAATTTAAAATATATGCCACATACTTAGCACCAAAAGCTAAAATTGCCATAAGTGGTTTTTATGAATCCGATATTGATTCATTGGTTTCAGAAGCTAAATTGCATGGTTTGAGCCTAGAAAAAAGAATAGTATTAAACAATTGGGCTTCGTTACTTTTTAGCAATTAATACGCCAATAGTTACCAATTTTTATTTTTCAAATTGTTTTACAAGCTGAAGTTTGTAGGTAAAAAAATCGTGGTGTCCGCAGCAGTTTTGGTGTGCATGGTGATTATCATGTTCGCCTTTGAGGCTACCTTCTGGTCTAGTTTCGATTTGTTTTTGTTGCCATTGCTCGGTTTCTCGTTTCATTTCTGCCTCATCTTCTTTACTAAATTTGAAATCTAAAATCAAACTCAAATCTGGCTGACCGGCATCTACCCAGCAGGTGTACCAAAAGTCGCCAATCATTTTTATAGAAGCAATCATTCTTCGTTCTACTTGCCCATCTAACATCGTATGATATACTTTGCAAAATGCTTTAGAATAGGTTTTTACTGTCATTCCACCACGTTCATCAAACGTATATTTTTTATCAACATCAAATTCTTGCGTTAATTTTTTTTCAAATTTTAAAACCGAATCGAGAGCCAAATGTGCATTTGTGATTGCCTCCCACGCTTTCAATTGCGGGTTTTTGATATAATCTGCTTTTCCAACAAAAAAATCATACTCATCAGAATATAATTCTACCAAACGAGTTTCCCAAAAGCCATGAATCCCAACTTGGTTGGTATATTGTCCATTATAATTATGTGTGGTATGCAGTGGCACATTGCCATCTGCAATATAATGTCCCATATCGGCAGCCAAACGCAAAATGCGTTTTGCATCCATTTGTTTAAATGCTTCTGTAAGTTCAAACTTCATTTTATAAACATGCCAAGGGTTTGTGCCATAAGCAATTAACGTATCTTCCGAATATTTTTCTACTGCACTTTTCCAAAATTTTGGCATTTTGTATATTGCACTATCGCCATAAATATCAATATCGATATAATGTTTAGGTGCTTCGCCATCAACAGCATATCTTCTTTGGTCGGGGTTGATTGCGTTTTCGGTTATAAACAAAATATTTTGCTTAAAAAACGGCAGCATTTCGGCAGGAAGTGTAAAAACAGCCAATCGATTGATGCGTTTGTGTGCAAAAAATCCCCATCCAAAAGTTTGAATTTGGATTAAAAAAAAGAGTAATAAATAGATGTTTTTTACTTTCATTTATAAACCGCTGCAAAATATAGATTTTATAATTAAATTTAAACATACATTTTATAAAAATATGAAAAATAGAATTTGGTTCAAAAAAAGTAGTTAATTTTTTAACAATGATTTATGAAATACAATAGAATATGGACTGTATTGCTAAATTTATGGATTCGATTGCGAAAATTATATAATATTCTTAGAATATCAAAAATACAAAAACAGGGCTATATTCTAAATTAAACAACATTTGTTAAATTCATTATTTTATTTGACGAGTTAAAATACAAATTAATTCTATTATTTTTTGCCACGAATTCACTAATTTTTAGTGTTTTTTTCGTGCATTCGTGGCTATTATTTAGTAAGAATGATTTTCATCCCAATATTTTAAACTCATATTTTGTTGTAAATTTCAAGACATAGCCAAAAACAGCAAAAGCTATATTGAGGTTTTGCCTATTCAAGAAAACGTGGGCTATGTATTTATTCATAAAAATGCAGATTTAAACGATATAGAATTGAATAAAAGAATAGCAATTTTATTAGCAAAAGAAAATGGCGATAGCGTAATAATTAGAGAACATTTCAAAAAAGGCAAAAATCCCGAATTATTGGTAAACAATATACTTTCTGATGTAAAAACTCCAACCAAATTAAGTTCTATAAATACAGCCTTTAGCAATGCTCAAAAGCAAAATATCAAAACCTTTGTTTGTGAATTGACTTTAAATTTTAGTCTAAAAGATTTGATTGAAGGTGTATCAAAAGGTTTTAAATTTAATAAAGCCATTGATTCTGTAAAGCTGGTAAAAAGCAAAGTTGTTGTAGAAATTACAAGAAAAATGTACGAATCAGAGGAGTATATAAAATATTTAAAGAAACTGCAATAAATGAAAAGGGCTAGCCACGATTTAAAACCCCAACTAGCACCAGTTTTGTCAACTATACTTTTCGTTACAAATATACAAATATTTTTAAAATCAATAAAAAAACAATTACGGCATAAAAATAAAAATTTATATTCGTTGCGTGAATAGATTGAAAAACAAAAAAATACTTTTAGGGGTTTGTGGGAGCATTGCAGCTTATAAATCGGCAATTTTGGTTCGACTTTTGGTAAAAGAAGGTGCAATTGTGCGTGTGGTAATGACACAAACTGCAAAAGATTTTATAACTCCACTTACACTTTCCACACTTTCTAAAAATGCAGTAGAACAAGAGTTTTATAACCCTGAAACAGGCGAATGGGCAAACCATGTTGAGCTTGGACTTTGGGCTGATGTTTTTTTAATTGCTCCAGCCACAGCTAACGAAATTGCAAAAATGGCAAACGGATTGTGCGATAATTTGCTCAGTGCCATATACTTATCGGCTCGATGTGCAGTTGTGTTTTGCCCAGCTATGGATGTTGATATGTATAAACACCAATCAGTAAAAACAAATTTACAAAAATTGCAATCGGTAGGAAATTTTGTTTTTGAAGCCGAACATGGTGAGCTTGCTAGTGGTTTAGTCGGAGTTGGCAGAATGGCTGAACCTGAGCATATTATAGAAAACTTGGTTTTAAATTTTACTGAAAAACAAACATTTGCGGGAAAGAAAGTATTAATTACGGCTGGTCCAACACAAGAAGCGCTTGATCCTGTGCGGTATATAAGCAATCATTCTTCGGGGAAAATGGGCATTGCTATTGCCCAATCTTTTGCCAAAAAGGGTGGAATTGTTACGCTAGTAGTTGGAAAAATCGACTTAAACTTGGTTGAAAAACACGATAATTTGCATGTAATTTCAATCTCATCGGCCGATGAAATGTATCAAGTTTGTAAAACGTATTTTGATACAACATCTATTGCTGTGTTTGCTGCGGCAGTTGCCGATTATAAACCAAAACAAATTGCAACAAATAAAATAAAAAAAAACGAAGAAAGTTTTGTTATAGAGCTTACTAAAAACATAGACATCGCTTTTGAGTTTGGAAAAATAAAAAAGGAAAATCAACTTTCGATTGGCTTTGCACTCGAAACCGATAATGAACTTGAAAATGCCCAAGCAAAATTAGCCAAAAAGAATTTTGATTTAGTTGTTTTAAATTCTATGCAAGATGCTGGGGCAACTTTTGGACACGATACCAATAAAATCACAATAATTTCAAAACATAATCCACCCAAAACTTTTGATTTGAAATCAAAAAATAAAGTGGCAGAAGATGTTGTAAATGAAATCGAGAAAATATAACTTTACATAATATTATTGTAATTATCATGAAAAAAGATAAAATTTCGGTTGATTCAGCAGAAAAAATGAATTTTATTTCAGATTATAATCAGTTATTTAATACTCCTATAATTCCAATTATTAGTCAAAAACAATGGCTAAAAGAAGGCGATTTTTTTAATAAATTTTCATTATATGACAATTCTTATATTCCAATTGGTACATTAGAAGGAACGACCTTAATTAAATAAATATAGTAATGCCAAATTGGAGTGAAGTACTTATTGAAATTCAACAAGAGCAAAGAAAAAACCCATCAATAAGTGCATTAGATACGGTTAGAAAAAAGTATTTGGCAAAAATATCCGAAATTACAGGTAGAAACACAATTGCATATTATTCGGGTTGGTTGCAAAAGCCTCAAATTGCTAATACAGCTGTAAACGACAAAGACAAATCTGGATTTATGCTAACTATAAATAAGTTGGATAGGTCAAAAGGTTTAGATTTAATTTTACACACCCCAGGTGGAGATATAGCAGCTACAGAATCATTAGTTGATTATTTATTCGCCATGTTTGGTAAAAACATTAGAGTAATTGTTCCACAAATTTCTATGTCTGCTGGCACAATGATTGCCTTGGCATCTAAAGAAATTATTATGGGCAAACATTCAAATTTAGGTCCAATTGACCCACAAATGGGAGGTTTGGCTTGCCAAGCAGTACTTGATGAGTTTGAACAAGCCAAAAATGACATCAAACAGAATCCAAATGCAGCAGCTTTATGGCAAGTTATAATTGGTAAATATCATCCAACTTTTTTAGGTGCTTGTAAACAAGCGATTGAATGGTCTGAAAAAATGGTGTCAGAATGGCTTTTATATAATATGTGTGATGGAAACAAAGACAAAGTGAAAAAAATAATTGACATTTTTGCAAATCATACCATACAAAAATCTCACGCTAGGCATATTTCAAAAAAAGAATGCGAAGAGGTGGGTTTAAAAATAGTAGACTTAGAATCTAATCAAGACTTTCAAGATGCAGTATTAACTACTCATCACGCATTTATGCACACTTTTTTAAACACTTATTGTGTAAAAATCATTGAAAATAACAATGGAATAGCATATATTGAGCAATATGCTCCACAATCTAATAACAAGTAGTTTCTAACATATATTATTTCTGCTCAAAATGATTAAAGAATACATCCAAACCCACAAAGACCGTTTTATAGCCGAGTTGTTCGATTTGCTCAAATTAGCTTCTATCAGTGCCGACCCAAGTTATAAAAACGAGGTAGTTAAAACTGCCGAAGAGGTAAAGAAAAAACTTATAGCTGCTGGAGCCGAACATGTGGAATTGTGCCAAACAGATGGTTTTCCCGTGGTTTATGCCGACAAAATTATTGACCCAACCTTACCAACTGTTTTGGTTTATGGGCATTATGATGTGCAGCCTGCCGCTCCGCTCGAATTGTGGCACAATCCTCCTTTTGAACCCATTATTAAAAACGAAAAAATATATGCTCGCGGTGCATGCGATGATAAAGGTCAGGTTTTTATGCACATAAAAGCATTAGAAATCATGCTGAAAACCAACACGTTACCTTGCAATGTTAAATTTATGATTGAAGGTGAGGAAGAAGTAGGTTCGGATAATTTGCCAAAATTTATTAAAGCAAACAAAGAAAAATTTAAGGCAGATATTGTGTTAATTTCCGACACCGCCATGATTGCAAACGATATTCCATCAATAGATTGTGGCGTGCGAGGATTGAGTTATTTAGAAGTAGAAGTAACTGGTCCAAGTCGTGATTTACATTCGGGAGTTTATGGCGGTGCGGTGGCAAATCCGATTAATATTTTGTGCGAAATGATTGCATCTATGCATGACGAAAATCGAAAAATAACGATTCCAGGTTTTTATGATGCGGTGCAAGAATTATCAAAACAAGAGCGAGAATTATTGGCAAAAGCACCATTTGAATTAGATAACTATAAAAAAGATTTGCAAATCGAAGAAGTTTTGGGAGAAAATGGTTATTCTACAAACGAAAGAGCTTCGATTAGACCAACATTGGATGTAAACGGAATTTGGGGTGGATATATTGGCGAAGGGGCAAAAACGGTTTTACCATCAAAAGCACATGCCAAAATTTCGATGCGATTGGTTCCAAACCAAGATTCGGCAACGATTACAAAACTTTTTCAATCTCATTTTGAAAAAATAGCACCAAAATCTGTAAAAGTAAAAGTAAAGCCACATCATGGTGGCGAAGCTTATGTAACTCCCATAGATTCAATTGGTTATAGAGCTGCCGAAAAAGCAATGGAAACTACATTTGGCAAAAAACCTGTGCCAACTCGTGGTGGAGGCAGTATTCCAATAGTGGTTTTATTTGAAGAAGAATTGGGTTTAAAATCAATTTTTTTGGGCTTTGGACTCGATTCTGATGCCATTCATTCTCCAAACGAGCATTTTGGCGTTTTCAATTTTTTAAAAGGAATCGAAACTATTCCGTATTTTTATAAATATTATATGGAAATGAGAAAATAAAATTTCAAATCTGTCGTTTTTAGTTTTGTGAATTTAAAATGTATTTGTATGAAAAATATTGTTTTTAGCCTAATATTCATAGGTTTAGTTGCTTTTAGCTGTTCTAAATCTGAAAATAGAAGCGGTTTAGATATGGCAAATGCCGTTTCAAGTCCAAATTATGCTATGGATAATATGGCAGTGCAAGAAGAAGCTATGTCTGCTATTGACGCTCCATCTCCAGACGAAAATAATGTAAAAATTAGTGAAAATACCGAACAAAAAATCATAAAAACGGCTTCGGTACGTTTTCAAGTAGAAGATTTTAAGAAAAGTGCCGAAAAATTAAAACGCATTGCCAAAGATTTTGGCGGGATTAATACTTCATACAACGAAAATAATAATGGATATAATATCGAAGCTAGTTTTGTGGTTCGGATCACAAACTCAAAATTTGATACGCTTTTAAACGCTTTGCAAGCTGAGTCTATTTATCTCAATTTTAAAAACATCAATGCAGAAGATGTTACAGAAGAATTTATCGATATAGAATCTCGCCTCAAAAACAAAAAAGCTGTAGAACAAAAATACTTGGAAATTCTGAAAAAAGCAGCTAAAATTGATGATATACTTGCTGTTGAAAACCAAATCAGAATCATCAGAGAAGAAATCGAAGCCAAAGAAGGCAGATTAAAATACCTCAAAGATCGTGTGGCTTATAGCACCATAAATTTAACTTTTTACCAAAATTTAGAAAATACCCAAGCTCCTGATATTAGTTTTTGGAGCAAAATAAAATCATCGTTTGCAGATGGCTGGTCAGCTATTTTAAATCTAGGACTATGGATAATTAGCATTTGGCCATTTGTGATTTTGGCTTTTGTAATTTTTTACTTTGCTAGAAAATGGTGGAAAAAAGCATAGAATAGCTATTTGTAATAAGATTTTTAGGAATCTTTATTGGCTTTTTTGTTAGTTTTTATGTTTTATTTATATTCGTTTGAAAACGAATGTCTCAAGCTACCTCGTTGTAAACTAGGTGGAGTGGGTTAATTGATTTCAGGCACAAGAGGATGCTTGCGCCAGTGTGATTGTCATTAAAATTAATACCTTTATTGGGCTATGTTCTTATATTAACAACATTTAATTTATAGTTTTTAAATAATTGATAAGCCCCATAATCTAATAATCCAGTTATTACCCATTCTAACAATACA
>RDZG01000015.1 GCA_004293915.1 Bacteroidota bacterium
AGAATGGAGAATGGAGAATGGAGAATGGAGAATGGAGAATGTTGCTTACGCAAGTTTAATTCTCCGTTCTACAATTTTTAGGTAGGTAGGTAGGTAGGTTGGTAGGTTGGTAGGTTGGTAGGATGGTAGGATGGTAGAACGTCATTGCGAGGAACGAAGCAATCTAATCTTTAAATAGGATTGCTTCACTCCGTTCGCAAAGACGCAAAGCGTGTTTGGTAGAACGTCATTGCGAGGAACGAAGCAATCTACCAACCTACCCAGCGAAGCGACTACCACTCTACCAGCCGAAGGCGACTATATTTCTGCTTTTGTTTTTGTATGTAAACTATTTTATCGTATTTTTGAATAATGAAATTTCTGTTTCTATCATTATTTTTTGCATTTACAACAAGCAGCATAGCCCAAAATGGCTTTACACAATCAGACCGTGAGCGTGCCATACGCACAGAAGTAACGTTGCAAGAGTTTATGAAAGCTACAGACAAACGTTTTGATCTTATTGAAAAAAATGCAAATAGTGGATTTGAAGCCATCGACAAGCGTTTTGAAGATGCAAATCAACGTTTTGAAGACATGAACAAACGATTTGAGGATATGAACAATTTTTTATTGATTATCATCACAGTTTTTGCTGCCACAGCGGGTGGCGTGTTTGTATATATCATTTGGGACAGAAAAACATTTATGACTGTAGCATTGCAAAATGCCAAAGAAATGGTGGATGGCGAGTTGAAAGTTCTTCAAAAAGAAGGCAAACTTCCCGAACTCATTAAAGCTATGCGAGAGCTAGCCCAAGACGACCCCAAAGTAAAAAATGTACTTGCGAAATTTCATTTGTTGTAATCAAAAAAGATATTTTTTAGATTTTTAAAAACTTAAAAAATAGAATATGAAAAGTGTATTAAAAAAAGATATTGATACTAAACCCAATAAAGATACAATGCCAAAATGGGTTGCATTTTTGGCAAATTAAAAAAAGAAAATGATGGCTTAAAATTTCAAACACAAATACGAAATGAATGTATTTAAAAAAATAACAGAACTTGATTTTGATCTTCTAGAATTAACTTAAAGTGATCTTTTGATAAATTATAAATCAAATACAGATCATAATGTATCTCAAAAAACACATACTAATTTTTTCGATTTTAATCACACAATCTGTTTTTGCATCGCATATAATAGGAGGCGAAATCACACTAAGCCTAAAACAAGGCAATTTATACACTTTGCGTTTGGCTTTGTATTACGAAACCAGTGCCAATCCAACAGCACTCGAAGAGTTTGCCTATATTTCACTTTTTGATAAAGCCACCAATTCATTGCTAGATACAATAAAACTCCCCAAGTTTTCGACCTTAGACATTCCTACCGAAAAAGGTATTTGCGAATTTGTAAATTTCAAAACTAGTAAATTGGTTTATGCCAAAGATATTGTGCTTTCAGCTCCCAAATATGCAGGTTTGCAAGGTTTTTATGCCAGTTATGATCGCTGTTGTCGCAATGCAAATATTTTAAATATCCCCAATGCAGAAAACGAAGGCACACTTTTTTACAGCGAATTTCCAGCTATCACAACTGTTGATAATAGTGCCGAATTTGCCACACCCACAAAAAGTATTTATGGTTGCGTAAATATTCCTCAGAATTATGACTTTTTGGTTTCTGATGCCGATGGCGATTTACAAAATTATTCGCTCGAAGTGCCACTCAAAGGTAGTTTAGATTTCCGAAATCCTTTTGGATGGGCTGTTGCTGGTCCGTATTCCAATGTGTTTTTGATAAGGGGTATTTCGCTAACTAATATTATTCCAAACCAGTCGGGGATTAGCATAAATTCGCTTACAGGCATACTGAGTTTTACACCAACTTTGGCAGGAATATTTGCTGTTCGGATAAAGGCTGCTTCTTATCGCTCTGGCACATATCTTGGGCAGGTAAATCGTGATTATCAGCTTATTATTTCAAACTGTTTTGCCAAAAATACCAAACCCTTGCTTCAAGTTTTTGATTTACCTCAAAACAAATATGTAAGCACCGTTTCGAGCATCAATTTTGATGCTCGAAAAAATTATTGCCTCACATTTATAGGTATTGATACCGTTCAAGGGCAAATTTTAACACTTTCTGCAACTCCAAAAAATGTTTTTTTAGACGATTCTTATCAATTATCTCCATCAAAATATCCAACAAAATCAAAATCTGATACAGCATTTTTTACTTATTGTTTGGATAAATGCATCCCTAATCGTTCTAAAAATTATGACATCAATTTTTTATTGAAAAACGAAAATAATTGTGCTTTGCCAAGTTTTACGGGTTTGAATATTCGCCTCGCAAATACTGCAAAATCGCTAAAACCTTTGATTATCACCACATTAAAAAACAAAGACAATGATACTGTTTATATAAATTCAGTATTAAATTTTGATGTAAATGCCTTGTCGCAAGATTCTAATTTAGTAAAAATGCAGTCTATTTCAAAAAATCCAATTCCCGAATTTAATGTTAGAAATTTATATCAAACCAATGCCAGTGTAAATTACCTTGCTAAATGCAACGATTTGATTGCTAGTCCATTTATTTACACCATTTATGCTACAGATAGCAACTGCTTTTCGCAAACTACCGATTCGCTGCAAATCAAAATTTATATTGTAGATAGTACCTTTAAATCAGATTTTTTTATTTCTAATATCATTACACCCAACAATGATGGTAAAAACGATGTGTTTGAAATCAAAAATTTACCTCAAAACAATTGTGCCGAATCGTTTGAAAAAATAGATATTTATAACCGTTGGGGTACAAAAATTTATTCCCAAACAGATAGAAATGTGAGTTGGAATGCACAAAACTCTCCTGATGGCTTGTATTATTATATTTTATCGTTTACCACAAAAAACTACAAAGGTTGGATACAAGTATTGCGATAAGTTGATAGAATACTAAATTATAATACAATACAAAAAAACGCACAAATTCTCTTTATGTGGATAGATTTATAGAACAAAGCCCTTATTTTACAAAGCTTGTTTATTATCTGTGAAAAAAAATAAATTTATACTTGATGTTAGTTATGATTTTGATTTTGTGTTGATTGGCATTATATCGGCAGCACGAGATTTTAAATTGGCTTGGTATCTCAATCAGTTTTTGGAAATTAATCTTGCCAAAACCAATGATTTGGATTATCATTCTACAAAAGAAGATACTTTTTTAATATCAAATTACAGTTATGAAACCGATTTTAGCATTTTTAGATTAATAAAAAACCGTGCTGTTGAGTTTTTTAATATAAAAAAGCCATATTTGCTACCAGAATTGAAGAGTTATGATTATTTTGTGATACTAAATGGCGAGTTTGCCGCTTATTATCACGAATATTTATCCAAAATAAGGGATATTCCTGAAATTCAGCTTGTAAAACAGGTTGATTATGAGGCATTACCTTCAAAAGAAAATTTATTAATATACTAAAAGTTAATCATGGAAATACCTTTTAACCGAACAAAAATTCTTGCAACGGTTGGTCCAGCAAGTAATACACCTGAAAAATTATGGGAACTTGTGCAAGCAGGTGCCGATGTGTTTAGATTAAATTTTTCGCATGGCTCACACGAAGATCATCTGAAAGTGATTAATCACATCAAAGCCCTAAATGCAAAATATGGCACTTCGATTGCCATGCTTCAAGATTTGCAAGGTCCAAAAATTCGTACTGGCGAAGTCGAAAATAATGGTGTAGAACTGAAAAATGGCGCAAAACTGATTATCACAACTGAAAAAGTTATTGGAAATGCCGAACGAATTTACACATCATATACCCTAATGCCAAGAGATGTAAGTCCTGGCGATAGAATTTTGATTGACGATGGTAATTTAGAAATAAAAGTAATTTCGACTAATGGCACAGATACCATTGTAACTGAAGTGGTTTATGGTGGATTATTAAAATCTAAAAAAGGCATAAATTTACCTAATACGAAAGTTTCGGAGCCATCACTTACAGCAAAAGACAAAGAGGATTTGCTTTTTGGACTCGAACACGGTGTTGATTGGGTTGCACTTTCGTTTGTTCGCAATGCAAAAGACATTGATGATATTAAAGAAATTATAAAATCAAAAGGTAAAAACACAAAAGTTGTTGCCAAAATTGAAAAGCCTGAAGCTTTATTAGAAATTGATGCAATTATCGAAAAATCAGACGCTTTGATGGTTGCTCGTGGCGATTTAGGCGTTGAAATTCCGATGGAAGATGTGCCGTTGGCTCAAAAAATGATGATTAAAAAATGTAATGCCGCTGCAAAACCTGTAATTGTGGCAACGCAAATGTTGGAAAGTATGATTAAAAATCCACGTCCGACAAGAGCCGAAGCTGGCGATGTTGCAAATGCGGTTATCGATGGTGCCGATGCAGTGATGTTAAGTGCAGAATCTGCATCGGGTTCGTTTCCTATCGAATCTGTAAAAGCTATGGTCGCAATTATTGGTGCGATTGAAAAGGGTACGAATGTATATAATAAAGAATACGAATTAGATAAAAAATCTCCTGATTTCTTGCGTGAAAGACTTTTGGCAGGTGCATGCAGATTGGCAGATGATATAAATGCAAAAGCTATTGTAAATATTTCAAAAACTGGTTTTGTTGGAAATATGATTTCGAGCCATAGACCTAAAGCACTGATTTTTACTTTTACCGATAATAAAGATTTGGTTAATGTGTTAAATTTATCTTGGGGGATAAAACCTTTTTATTTAGATGCTAAATTCAAATCTACAGATGAGATGCTTGAAATGGTAAACAAAATATTGGTTGATAAAAAATTAGTAAAAAAAGGAGACCTTATTTTAAACACTGCAAGTATGCCAATTGATGGCGAATTTCGTACCAATATGTTAAAAATGAGTATCATTTAAAAGTATTTGTTTAAACTTAATTTCATTAAAAAAGCTGTAAATTTAGAATTTACAGCTTTTTTGTTTTTATATTCTTGAAAGTTTTTATACACTTTGATATACTGATTTGTTGCTGATTTTCAGATAGTTATATTTGTTTTTATAAATACAAAATACACATAAAGACAATAGTTTTAGAACTTTTATAGTGGAAATTTACTTTTTATTATTAATTTTGACACATCGAAAAAACGCCAATAGTAAACAGTACTAAGAGCACAATAAAAAAATAAGATGTTTTATATTTAAACATCAACAATATCAAAGATTAAGTAGTGTAGTTTTAGTAGTTTAGAAAGACTTTCAATTTTGTTGAAAGTCTTTTTTGTTATATCACATTAACTTCGGGCTGTATTAAAACGTTAAATTTTTCAAAAACAGATTTTTGAATTTTAATTGCCAAATCCCAAATTTCTTTCCCTGTTGCATTACCATAATTTACCAATACCAAGGCTTGGTCTTTGTGTGAACCTGTATTGCCAACAATTTTTCCTTTCCAACCACATTGCTCAATAAGCCAACCTGCTGCAAGTTTTGAAGTGGTTTCAGTAAAGTTATAAACTGGTAAAGTTGGGAATTGTGCTTTTAATTTTGTTGCTATTTCGTTTTCAACCTCTGGGTTTTTAAAAAAAGAGCCACTATTGCCCAATTTTGCAGGGTCTGGGAGTTTGCTTTTTCGAATTTCAATTACGGCATCACTGATATTTTTTATGGATGGTTTTTCGATGTTATATTTTTTGAGAGTATCACTAATTGCTCCATACGAAATATTCAGGTTTGGTGTTTTATTCATCCGAAAAGTAACAGAAGTGATAAAATATTTTCCTTTTTCTTCGTTTTTAAAAACACTTTCCCTGTATCCGAATTTGCATTCGTCTCGATTGAATATTTTTATTTCTCCATCTTTTAACGAAATGGCTTCGAGTTGCCAAAAAGTATCTTTCAATTCAACGCCATAAGCACCAATATTTTGAATAGGGGCAGCACCAACTGTTCCAGGAATTAAAGACATATTTTCGATGCCAGCGTATTGATTTTCAACACAATACAAAACAAAATCATGCCAAATTTCTCCAGCTCCTGATTTTATATATACATGATTATCATCTTCTTTTTCTATATTAATTCCTTTAATTTTATTGTGAATAACTAATGCATTTACATTTTGGGTCAATAACAAATTGCTGCCACCGCCTAATATAAAATGCGATTTAGTTTGAAAAATTCGGTTTTTAAAAAGTGCTAAAAAATCAGATATTGATTGAATTTCTACAAAAAAATCGGCAAAAACGGTTATTCCAAACGTGTTATAATTTTTAAGATTAAAATCTTTTTTGATTTCGAGCATAATAGAAATGTTGCTCAAACTTATAAAAATATTTTATGTATTAAAAGGATATAATTGTTACAGCATTAGTTCTCGACATTTAAAATTTATTTCAATTCATTTTTTGGTTTTGGTTTAGATATAAAACAACTTAAGATAATGACTATTTATATTATGATTATTACTTTTTAGCTCGTCTAATAATCTTAAAAGTTTTGTATATTAAAACTACTTAGTAATCCTTTTTTTATACTTTTGTTAAATCAAAACAAAAATTTATTTCCCAAAAATGAAAATAAATGTAATCAACAAATCGGCTTTCGACTTGCCAAGTTACCAAACGCCACTTTCGGCAGGGCTTGATTTAAGAGCAAATATTACCGAATCTGTTTTCTTAAAAAGTTTAGAACGCACACTTGTTCCAACTGGCTTGTTTATCGAACTTCCGGCTGGATTTGAGGCACAAATTAGACCAAGAAGCGGTTTGGCATATAAAAATGGCATTACGGTTTTGAATAGCCCAGGCACAATTGATGCTGATTATCGTGGCGAAATCAAAGTTTTATTGGTTAATTTATCAACCGATACTTTTGAAATAAAATCAGGTGAGCGTATTGCCCAAATGATTGTTGCCAAACACGAAACCATAGTTTGGAATCCAACACACGAACTTTCCGATACTGAAAGAGGAGCAGGTGGATACGGAAGCACGGGTACAAAATAGCTAAAATAATGCACAAAAATAAAAAACAAACTATTTACGAATGGATAACTCGTAATATTTTAATCAATATAAGAGAAGAAGATACTTTGGCACTGAAATATAGTTTCAAAACCAATTATGCAAAAATATTAGCCATATTATCTGTTTTTTTTATTGCATTTATGGTTGTTAATTACTTGATATTCAATACAATTTCTGGTTTTTATAATGGTGCTGATAGAGCCGAAAAAAAATATAAACATACTATTATTGATTTGGCGAAAAAACTAGATTCACTCAAACACGAAGTTGCTCAAAAAGACAGTTTTATTGTGAATATTCAAAAAATAATTTCTGGAGAAAAAAGATAGTATGCTAGAGGAAAAAGAAAAATCGGGTCGAGTGTTTGATGGAAAAGTTTTGCGCCAAGTCTATCTTTTTGTAATTCCATACCGCACCAAATTTTATACTTTGATTGGACTAACACTTTTGGCAGGAATATTAGCACCAATTAGACCATATTTAATTCGATATACTACTGATAATCATATACTTACAGGCGATTTTAATGGATTGTTATGGGTAACAATATTGTTAATCGGTTTGCTTTTTTCAGTTGCTTTTATCGAATATTTAAACTCTTATTTATCAGGTTGGTTGGGGCAAACTATTATTCGTGATGTGCGATTGAAATTATATAATCATTTATTAAAACATAAATTAAGTTTTTATGACAAAACTCCGATTGGTAGATTAATCACGCGTAATATATCTGATATTGAGACCATTGCAGATATTTTTACCGAAGGTTTGGCTGATATTGCAGGTTCAATTTTGCAACTTACATTCATTATGGCTATCATGTTTTATATGAATTGGAAACTCACTTTGATTAGTCTTTCAGTAATTCCTGTTTTATTAATATGTACTTACATATTTAAAGAAAAAGTAAAAGCATCATTTAGCGATGTCCGAACCGCAGTTGCCAATCTCAACACGTTTGTACAAGAGCACATTACAGGTATGAATATTGTGCAAATTTTTACAGCAGAAAATACTGAATATCATAAGTTTACGAAAATTAATGAGCAACATAAAAGTGCAAATTTACGTTCGGTTTTATATTATTCTGTTTATTTTCCTGTAGCCGAAGTGTTGAGTGCCATAGGTATTGGGGTGTTGGTTTGGTATGCAGGAGGAGGTATTTTGGCTAATGAAATCACATTTGGTACACTTTTGGCTTTTATCATGTATATCCAAATGTTTTTTAGACCAATTCGAGAAATTGCCGACAAATTTAATACCCTGCAAATGGGAATTGTAGGCTCGTCTAGGGTTTTGAAATTGCTTGAAAATGAAGATTTTATACCACAAGAAGGTAATATTTTAAAAGAAAAAATTGAAGGAAATATAAAATTTGAAAATGTTTATTTTGCTTATAATGACAATGATTATGTATTAAAAAATATATCTTTTGAAGTAAAAAAAGGCGAAACAATAGCTTTTGTAGGTTCAACAGGTGCTGGAAAGTCTTCGATCATTAATTTATTAAATCGTTTTTATGACATAAATAAAGGAAAAATCACAATTGATGGCATTGATATTCAAGAATTTTCGCTTCAATCTTTGCGAGAATCTATTGGCACAGTCATGCAAGATGTGTTTTTGTTTTCCGATTCGATTGCACATAATATTCATTTGGGAAAAGAAAAAATTACTGACGAACAAATTTTAGAAGCGGCAAAAGCTATTGGTGCTGAGGAATTTATAAAAAAACTGCCCAATGGATTACATTATGAGGTTATGGAACGTGGAGCCACACTTTCGGTTGGGCAGCGCCAATTGGTGTCGTTTTTACGAGCCATGATTCACGAACCCAAAATCGTAATTTTAGATGAAGCCACATCTTCAATTGACTCTGAAACAGAGGCACTTATACAAGTTGCAATGGAAAAATTGCTCAAAGGTAGAACCTCGATTATTGTAGCCCATCGGCTTTCGACTATTCGTCATGCAAACAAAATTTTTGTTATCGACAAAGGCGAAATTGCCGAATCTGGTACACATGCCGAACTATTAGCTCTAAATGGGAAATATGCCAATTTGGTAAACATGCAACTCGAAACGCATAAAATAAGATAATATTTTTTGTTCTAGCCATATATTCAATTTTATCTGTATTTTTGGCTTTTGATGACTTTCGCTTCTCCTTTATTTTTATATGGACTTTTTGCACTTTTCGTGCCAATTATCATTCATCTTTTCGATTTGCAAAAGCCTAAAAAAGTATTTTTTTCAAATGTAAACATCTTAAAATCAGTAAATCAACAAACGGTATCGACTCGTAAACTTAAAAATATTTTAATATTATTGATGCGTTTACTTTTTGTACTTTTTATAGTTTTAGCTTTTGCACAACCATTTATAAAAACAGGGAATGAAAAAAACACATCCTCCGTTATTTCTGTTTTTGTAGATAATTCGCTGAGTATGAATAGCTCAAATGGCAGTTCTACTCCACTAAACGAATCGTTGCTACAACTCGAAAAAATGGCTTCTAGTTTACAACTAAACACAAAATATTATTTTCTTGATAATAATTTCCAATCAAAAGACAATTTTCAACTGAGCAAAGATCGTTTTAAAGATAGATTAACCGAAACTAAACCAACTTCGACAGTTAGAAATTTCGAAGATATTTATAAAAAAATAAATCTTACAAAAGGTTTAACAAGTGAAAATGAGCGCAATACCATGTTATTGTTTAGCGATTTCCAAAAAAGTACAATCGGAAATCTTTTGAAAACAAATTTTGATTCTACTCAGAAAATAATTTTGATTCCGATGCAAAACAGCGATGTTAGCAATGTTTTTATTGATACTATTTGGGTCGAAAATTTGTTTAATACAGAAAATACCAAAAACACCTTGCATTTTGTAATCAAAAATTCAGGCAAAAAGAAAATTAATCCCAATATTAAATTTTTTATTGATGAAGCTCAAAACGCAAACACTTCAATAAGTTTAGAAGCAAATGAAAAAAAAGAAATTTTATTTGATTTTATTACTAAAGATAGAAATGCAAAAAAGTGTAAATTAAAAATAGAAAACGATGTAATTGCCTTTGATAACGAATATTTTTTTATGTTAAATGCCTCGCCTTTGATTCGGATTTTGAGTATCGGTCGTGAAAATAATACCTATATAAATAGTGTTTATCAAAGCGAAAAAATATTTCAATACCAAGAAAACAAATTGGGTTCGCTTTCAGCCAAAGATTTAGGAAAATCAAATTTGTGCATTGTAAATGGGTTTGATAAACTCAATCAAAGTGAGCAAAATCAACTTTTAGAATTTGCAGAAAAAGGAGGAAATCTAGTTTTTTTTCCAACAAATAACATTAACCAAACGGACTTAGAAAATGTGCTTAAAAAATTTAAAATCGAAAATAATTTATTGATTACCAATTCATTAGCTATAGAAAACAAAACAAATTTGCAATTTCCTGATACAAAAAATCCTTTATTTGAAAGTGTTTTTGAAAAAATTGATAAATCTACAACAATGCCTTATGTATTTCCTGTTTTTAAGGCAGAAAATAAAAACACTGTTTTGCTTTCGACTGCAAATGAACTTCCATTTTTAACCAAAAAAACAATCTCAAAAGGCAACATATATTTGTTTTCTGTTCCCATCGAAACACAATATTCCAACTTTTTTATACATAGTATTTTTGTGCCAACAATGTACAAAATAGCATTTTTAAGTAATAATAGTTCTCAAAAAATGGCTTATGTTGCTGGCGAAAAAAACATTAAATTGCCTTTTGTTTTGCCCAATAATGATCAAAAAATAAAAATTACAAGCAATAAATTTAGTTACATTCCAGAACAAATTTTACAAGCCGATGGATTGGTTTTCAAAATGCCAAATCTTTCGGTTGATGCAGGATATTATGGCATAAAATGGAACGATTCCACACTCACTACCATTGCAATAAATCCTTCAAAAGCCGAAAGTGTTTTAGAGTTTTATTCAAAAAACGAACTTTCAAGTATTTTCGAAAACAACAAAAATATTGAAATTATTGACAATGAGGCAAATGTAACTATTGGAGATTATATGAAAAATCAAAGTCAAGGCATAGCACTTTGGAAATATTTTGTGATTTTAGCTTTAGTTTCGCTTTTGGCAGAAACTTTGCTTATTCGGTATTTAAAGTAATATAATATTATACAATTTTAAAATTAAAATATGCGTAGTTTAGTTCTAAAAAACTGTAAGATAATTGACAAAAATTCGCCATATCATGGGCAGCGAAAATCTATTTTGATAGAAAATGGAATTATTAAAGCTATTGATAATCAAGATTTTAAAGCAGAAAAAACGATTGATTGTAGTAGTTTTTCGGTTTCCGCAGGCTGGTTTGATATGCGTGTGAGCCTTTGCGAACCAGGTTTAGAGCATAAAGAAACCATAAAATCAGGTTTAAAAGCGGCTCAATTTGGTGGATTTACCGGTGTAGCTTGTTTGCCAAATACCCAACCCATTGTTCAATCAAAAGATACGCTATTGTATATAAAAACGGTAGCAAATGGTTCTATCACAGCACTTTATCCTATTGCAGCAGCAACAACAGATTTAAAAGGCGAAGAATTGAGCGAGATGCTCGATTTGCATCATCATGGTGCCATAGCTTTTTCTGATGCACACCATAGTATTTCGCATACAGGCTTGTTAGTCAAGGCTTTACAGTATTTAAAACAAGTCGATGCACTGCTTATTCAACATCCAGAAGACAAAAAACTTACGCAATTTGGACAAATGAATGAAGGCGAAACCAGCACTTTTTTGGGTTTGAAAGGAATTCCTGCTTTCGCAGAAGAGTTAATAATAAAACGTGATATCGAATTACTCGATTATGCAGGTTTGGGGAAAATCCATTTTTCGAGAATTAGCACTAAAAAATCGGTAGAAATTATAAAAAAAGCTAAAAAAGAAGGCAAAAATATTACTTGCGATGTTTCTGTTGCACATTTGGTTTTTGACGATTCGATTTTAAAAGATTTTGATACAAATTTTAAATTAAATCCACCTTTACGCACAAAATCAGATATAAAAGCACTTTGGGAAAGCATAAAAGATGGCACTATCGATGCCATTGTGAGCGATCATAATCCACAAGACACTGAAAGTAAATTTCTGGAATTTGATCATGCTGAATTTGGTATGATTGCACTCGAAACCGCTTTCGCAGCATTAAACACAAATAAACCTTTAGGTGTTGATATTGAAACAGTTATAGAAAAAATTAGTGAAAATCCTCGAAAGATTTTGGGATTAGAAGCTGTAACTATTTCTGAAAATAGTGTTGCAAATCTTACTGTATTTGACGAAACTAAGGAATGGACATTTGCAATTTCAGATATAAAATCAAAATCAAAAAATACACCTTTTATAGGAACAAAATTTAAAGGTAAAGTAATCGGAATTATCAATAATAATCAACATTCGTTTGTATCATGATTAAACATGCTTTAATATTTGGATTTATAGGTTCATTGCTTATAATTAGCTGGTTCTTTGGTAGTTATATTATAACTGAATCAAATCCATATTTTAGTTTTTGGGGAAACTTAGTAATTGTAATCGTAGGAATTTCGGTATTTTTTTCTATATATTTTTATGCCAAACCATTAGACAGTTTTTCGTTTGGGCAAGGAATCGCAATTGGTGGATTGAGTTTATTGATAATGAGTATAATTTCGGCTACTATTATTTATTTTGTTGTAAATCAATATTTTGCAGAAATTATTGAGTTATATAAATCCGAATCGATGGTGCATTTAGTTAAAAATAAAAAACAATTAACAGATGATTCGAGTCAAGAAATTTATGATTCTTACTTAAAAAGCATTCCTGAAATAAATGCATATAATAGCACGACTCGTTATTTTATCTCGAATTTAATTGTACCTGGCTTAATGTTAAGCGTACTATCCACACTGCCACTACGAAAAAAAGTTGAAAAAAATGAAAACGTTAATTGAAGCACTCGAATCTAAAATTCCAATCGAACGAGTTAAGCACCGTCTAATTGATATTGCTGCATATGCCTCAGATGCAGGGTTTTATACACTCAAACCCAAAGTTGTTATACAGCCTATAAACGAAGAAGAAATTCAGTTTTTGTTTAAAATTAGTCAAGAATTTACTATTCCAATTACTTTTAGAACTGGAGGAACTAGTCTTTCTGGACAGTCTATAACAGATGGTATTTTGGTTGATTTGAGTCAAAATTGGCGAAAACTTACAATTGAAGAAAACGGAAATTCGATTCGAGTTCAGCCAGGAGTAATTGGAGCAACGGCAAACATTCATCTTAAAAAATACCAACGAAAAATAGGTCCGGATCCTTCGAGTATTGCCTCTGCCATGATGGGTGGCATAATCTCGAACAATTCGAGCGGAATGTGCTGTGGAGTGGCACTCAATTCGTTTCACACCTTGAAATATATGCGTTTTGTGTTGCCAAATCAGCAGGTTTTTAATACTGAGAATCAAAACGATTATGAGCGATTTGTTGTTGATAATGAAGATGTTGCATCTGTTTTGACACAAATTAGAAAGCAAATTTTTGAAAATCCTGCATTATTAGAAAAAATTAGAAATAAATACAAAACCAAAAACACTGTTGGCTATTCGCTAAATGCATTTGTAGATTTTGAGCATCCACTCGATATTTTTGCACACCTTTTGATTGGTGGCGAAGGCACATTGGCATTTATTTCAGAAGCGGTTATGAACACTGTACCAGAATATGCTTTTAAAGCTACAGGTTTGCTCTATTTTGATGATATTTATGCCGCTTGCAAAGAAATAAAATCACTTTCTGAAGCTGGTGCTGCCATGATAGAATTGATGGATAGAGCTTCATTGCGTTCGGTTGAGAATATAAAAGGAATACCATCTGAAATAAAGTATTTACCTACTAATGCATCGGCTTTATTGGTTGAATTTCAAGCTGATACAAAAGAAGTATTGGAAAAATTAATATATAATGCTTCTCAATTAAATGCAAATTTTGACATTGCTAAAAATTTTACTTTTGAGCCAAAAGAGCAGGCTTTTTTGTGGAAAATCAGAAAAGGAATGTTTCCAGCAGTGGGTGCAGTGCGTGCAAGTGGCACAACTGTAATTTTAGAAGATGTAGCTTTTCCAGTAGAAAAACTTGGCGATGCCATTTTAGATTTACAACAACTTTTCACGAAATACAAGTATGAAAATGCCATAATTTTTGGTCATGCAAAAGATGGAAATATTCATTTTGTGGTTACACAATCTTTCAATGACAGTTCAGAAGTGGCTCGATACGAGCATTTTATGCAAGAAGTAGTTGATTTGGTTGTAAAAAAATACGATGGAGCCTTGAAAGCCGAACATGGAACAGGCAGAAATATGGCACCATTTGTAGAAACCGAATGGGGAGCAGAAGCCTATCAAATCATGCGACAAATCAAAGCAATTATCGACCCCCACGATTTGCTAAATAAAGGTGTAATTATAAATGCAGACGAAAAAGCACATATTAAAAATTTAAAAAAACTTCCAAGTGTTGAATCCGAAGTTGATAAATGTATAGAATGTGGTATGCCCAAGCCGAGATTTGACTTTGACCCCACGCAGACGCATACAAGTTAGGCGAGAATTAGCAATTCTAAAAAACTCAAATTCAGTAGATTATCAAAAACTGTTAGAAGAATATCAATACGATGGACTAGAAACATGTGCTGTTGATGGAATGTGTGCCACCGACTGCCCAGTGGATATCAATACTGGCGATTTAGTAAAACGTTTGCGAAAAGAAAATCATTCTGATTTTGCAAAATCAGTAGCAAAAACAATCGCTAATAATTTTATAATTACCGAAAAAGTTATGCGATTTGGCATAGGTTTTGGAGAAAATGTGAATACAATTTTTGGGTCAAATTCCATGTTAAATATTACCAAAGGATTTAGAAAAATCATTCCAACTTTTCCACTTTGGTCGAATCAAATGCATTTGGCTAAAAAATCAAATTATTCGACCTTAAAATCAGATAAAAAAGTAGTGTATTATGCTTCTTGTATCAATAGATTAATGGGCAGCGATGATGATAAAACCATTATAGGCTCGTTTTTTAGTATTTGCAAAAAATCTGATTATGAAGTAATTATACCAAAATACGAGCAAGGAAATTGCTGCGGACAACCATTTTCGTCAAAAGGATTTACGGATGCTTTTGCGGTTTCGGCAAATAAATCGGTTGCTTTGCTGTATACGTTATCAGAAAATGGAAAAATTCCTGTTGTGATGGATTTGAGTTCGTGCACACAAACATTGAAAAACTGTAAATCTGTTTTATATCCCGAAAATATTGAAAAATTCGGTGCATTAACCATTCTTGATTCGGTAGATTTTTTGGCTGACTATATTTTGCCATCAAAAAATATAACGATAAAACCCATCGAAAAAGCTGTTTTGCATCCTGTTTGCTCACTTCAAAAACTTGGAAATGCAGATAAATTTGCTAAAATAGCTCAACAATGTGCCAAAGATGTATTGATTCCTAAAAATGCAGGTTGTTGTGGCATGGCAGGCGATAGAGGTTTTTTGTTTCCAGAACTTACGCAATCAGCCACAAAAGCCGAAGCTGCAGAAGTTTGCTCAACGCATTCGGACGGATATTTTTCTTCTTCAAAAACTTGCGAAATGGCACTTTCGGAAGCCACACAAAAGAATTATGAAAGCATTATTTTCTTAGTCGATAAAGTTTTGTGTTGAAAATTAGCCTCTTTTTTGAAGCCATTTTTCTAAAAACACATCTTGAATATAGTATTTATTATCGTCTTCAATAACCATTTCCTTTTCTATTAGCGATTTTAATGCCGTTTGTATGGTGCCATGCGTGCTTAATCCATAATTTTGAATAAAGTTTTTGGATGTCATGCCCGTAGCTCCATTTTCTAACGCAATGGCTCGCATTAATTTCCATTGAAATTCGGGTAATATTTTTTTATAATTTACATAATAATCTTCGCTTTCGTCCAAAATTTTATTCAAAATCAACGAAACGTGTGTGATGTCAATTTTTTTATATGTCGAAGCATAAAGTTTATTGCAAACACTTTGTATATAATAAGTATAGCCTCTGCATTGGTTTAAAATTTCGACAATAGCCTCTTTATCAATAGTTTTTCTTCCTAAACTCATTTTTTGTTGAATAAATGGTGCATATTCTTCAATTGGAATAGGTCCCAAATTCATCACATCAGTACTTTGATAAAATGGACGTTTCACAGAGCCGAACATCTCTAACATAATATGTTTCATACTTCCTGCAAAAACAAAATTAACGTTGTGCATATTTTGTACATGTGTTCGTAAAATGGCTTCCATATTTTGATTTGGATATTTTGAAATTTGTTGAAACTCATCTAATGCTAATATTACGGGTCGGTTCAAATTATTTAAAAAATGGAATATTTCGCTCAAACTATTTTGCTTTTGTTGTTCGTTTCTAAAGTTAAATTCGAGTTGTGGCATGCCAGAAAGCGAATCAAATGCTACAACTGGCACGATAGAACTAAATATTTTACCTAACCCAGACAGTATATTTTTGGGTTTCGAATATACTTTTATGGCTATTTCTTTACTTAATTTTGTTATAAAATCATCTAAATTCACACTATCAAACAAATCAACATAAAGGCAAACCGTGTCGGATTCTTGTAGTGTAGCGGTGTACATAAAATGATATATCAAACCTGTTTTGCCCATTTTTCTATTTGCAAAAAGTGTTGTATTGCGTTGATTATTAAACTTTTCTAGTAAAAGTTCGGTTTCTTTTTTTCTATCACAAAAATATTCGGCAGTCAAATAATTTCGTAATATAAAGGGATTAATTTCAATCATATTATTGTATTTTGTAGTACAAATATAATCAAAAATATGATGTAAAAAACTTAATGCAAAAAACTTAATGTAAAAAACTTAATGTAAAAAACTTAAATTTTAAAACAGCATTTTAAAAACCATTATACCCAATACTTAATTATAACTTTCGACTCACTTTTTTTACCATTTCGTTTTTCCAAAAAACAAATGTACCTTCTGCTATTTTTTTTCGTGCTTCGGTTACTAACCACATATAAAATTGCAAATTATGTACAGAAGCAATCATAAAACCAAGCATTTCGTCTTGTTTTAATAAGTGTTTTAGATAAGCTTTTGAGTAGTTTGTGTTAAAATACCCGCCTAAATTTTCGTCAATTGGTGAGTAGTCGTATTTCCATTTTTCGTTCCTAATATTTATTATTCCTTCAGATGTAAAAAGTCCGCCATTTCGGGCATTTCGTGTTGGCATTACACAATCAAACATATCAATTCCAAGTGCGATACATTCTAAAATATTAGCCGGAGTGCCAACTCCCATCATATATCTGGGTTTATTTTTAGGCAAAATTTTGGTAACAATTTCGGTCATGGCATACATTTCTTCGGCAGGCTCACCAACTGATAATCCACCAATAGCGTTTGCTTCAAAGTTCTGATTAGCAACAAATTCGGCTGATTGTTCACGCAAATCTGTGTATGTGCTGCCTTGAACAATTGGAAACAAAAACTGATTATAACCATATTTAGGTTCAGTGTTTTCAAACTGTGTTTTGCAACGTTTGAGCCAGCGATGTGTCATTTCCATCGAGTTTTTGGCATATGTATAATTGCATGGATAAGGAGTACATTCGTCAAAAGCCATTATGATATCGGCTCCAATGCTCCGTTGAATATCCATCACATTTTCTGGCGTAAATGTATGCATCGAACCATCTAAAAAAGACTTAAAAGTTGCCCCGTTTTCCGATAATTTTCGTGCATGAGCCAAAGAATATACTTGATAACCACCGCTGTCTGTCAAAATAGGCTTGTTCCATCCATTAAATTTGTGCAATCCGCCTGCACCTTCGAGCATTTCGGTTCCGGCTCTTAAATATAAGTGATAGGTATTTCCTAAAATAATTTCAGCTTTAATATCTTGTTCTAGCTCACGCATGTGTACAGCTTTTACCGCACCATTTGTACCCACAGGCATAAAAATCGGGGTTTGAATCACACCATGATCAGTTTTTATTTCGCCTGTACGTGCATTAGATCGTGTGTCGGTATGATGAATCTTAAAAAACATAGTTTTGGATTTGAGTAGCTAAAACATAAAACAAAAAAGCCTTTAAATTAATTAAAATCTAAAGGCTAATTTGAACTATCAATTATCGCTCTCCCTCTTGGGCTCGAACCAAGGACCCCCAGATTAACAGTCTAGTGCTCTAACCAGCTGAGCTAAGGAAGAATTTATAACGACTCAAATCGGTTGTTTTTGAATCGGGTTGCAATATTAGACAATATGGTTTGAATGCACAAAATATTTTGCAAAAATTATTACAAATTTTTGATATATTCTATGCCGCCTAAATTATTCATTTGGTTTTGAATCCAATTTCTGCGTTTTAATATAAAATTTGATGGCTTATCAGCTTTAAAAATTATGGGGTTGGGCAAGGTAGCGGCTATCAAAGCAGCTTCTGCTTGTGAGAGTTGGCGAGCATGTTTATCGAAATAGCGTTTACTGGCTGCTTCGATGCCAAAAGTGAGCGAACCCATTTCGGCAATATTCAAATATACTTCCAAAATTCTTTTTTTGCCCCAAATAATTTCTATCAAAAATGTAAAATAGGCTTCTAAGCCTTTTCTGATAAAATTTCGTCCATCCCACAAAAAAGCATTTTTGGCAGTTTGTTGGCTTATGGTACTTGCACCTTTGATTTTTTTTGCAAATTTATTTTTTTCCATCGCTTTAGCTATCGACACCAAATCGAATCCATTATGGTCTGGAAACTTTTGGTCTTCGGATGAAATTACGGCTAATTTTATTTGGTCTGATATTTTGGAATATGGCACAAAACTATATCGAATTTTGCTAGACCCTTCGCCACTAAATAAATGTGCAATTTTTCGCTTAGCCATCAAATAGGTAAAAGGCGGATCGATATATTTATATAACACCACCCACGAAATTGTGGACACAAAAAAAACGATTACACTTATTATTATATAGTGTATTAATTTTTGCCAAAAAGACCCTTTTGATTTAGATTTCTTTTTGGTGGCACTTGCCGATGCTTTTTTTGAGCTATTTGCCGATTTTTTTGCGATAAGAATTAAAATTTAGTACCACAAAAATCTTAAAAATTGCTCGTTAAAAAATATTTAATTGATTTGAGTTATAAACACATCGAAAAATAAGCCCAAAAAAAGTATTTTTACTGTACCAAATTGTATGTTTTTATTAAAAAACACTCGCTAATTAATTTACAATAAAATCTTGTTTTGCATTTTAGGCTGAAATAGACGAATAAATATATAATTCTAGCAGATATTTTTGTTTAAAATACTTTTTTTTCAAGATTTTTATTATGTAAAAAAAGTTACCTTTTTAAACAAAAAAGAATAAACTTTATTTCGCTAATTCCAAAATTCTACTTAATTTCATATTGCAATTACATTTTTTGTCGCAATCAACATTTTGTTATATTAAATAATTGTTAAGTACAATTTAAACTTATTGTAATGCTATTAGAACAAGACGTAGAACTTAAAACCACGCTCAAAGAGATTTTTGGATTTAGTGGATTCAGAGGAATACAAGAAGAGGTTATAAATAGCCTCATGGAGGGCAATAATACATTTGCCATTATGCCTACAGGTGCAGGAAAATCGATGTGTTATCAGCTTCCAGCATTGATGCGAGAGGGTACTGCAATTGTGGTTTCTCCTCTTATTGCTTTGATGAAAAATCAGGTAGATCAAATGAATGCATTTGGAGTAAATGCTCAGTTTATGAACTCTACTTTGAGCAAATCAGAAATAACAAGGGTAAAAAAAGAGGTTTTAAGTGGTGAAGTAAAGCTGCTTTACGTAGCCCCAGAATCGTTATCGAAAGAAGATAATATTGATTTTCTAAAAACTGCAAATATTGCTTTTATTGCAATTGATGAAGCTCATTGTATATCAGAATGGGGACACGATTTCAGACCAGAGTACCGAAAAATCAAATCAATTGTAGAAACATTGGGCAATCCGCCTGTGATAGCACTCACAGCTACGGCAACTCCAAAAGTTCAGATTGATATTCAGAAAAACTTGCAAATGGAAGATGCTAAGGTTTTTAAAACTTCATTTAATAGAAAAAATCTATATTATGAAGTTCGTCCAAAACTTGGAGCAAAAAAACAACTCATCAGATATATTAAACAACATCATGGCAAGTCTGGCATTGTTTATTGCCTTAGTCGCAAAAAAGTTGAAGAAATCGCAGATTTACTTCGTGTAAATGGTATAAATGCTTTGCCATATCATGCTGGTTTAGACCAAGATGTCAGAATGAGAAATCAGGACGCTTTTCTAAACGAAGATTCAAATGTGATAGTTGCTACGATTGCATTCGGAATGGGTATCGACAAACCCGATGTTCGCTTTGTTATTCACTATGATGCTCCCAAATCTTTGGAAGGATATTACCAAGAAACTGGTCGTGCAGGCAGAGATGGACTCGAAGGAAATTTATTAATGTTTTACAGCAACGATGACATCGAAAAATTAGAGAAATTTAATAAGGATAAGCCTGTAAGTGAGCGAGATAACGCAAGAGTTTTGCTTGCCGAAATGACCTCTTATGCAGAGACTTCTGTGTGTCGCAGAAGACATTTATTAAATTATTTTGGCGAAATACTTGACAAAGATTGTGGATTCTGCGATAATTGCCTCAAACCTAAAGAAAAATACGGAGCAATGAGACAGAAGAACTATTCGGCATCGACCATTTGGTAGATGTTATGCGAGGAGTTGAGAATGATTATGTGAAAAGCTATAATCACGATGAGTTAGAATTATTTGGTAAAGGACGCGATAAACCCGCTGATTTTTGGGTTTCGGTGCTTCGCCAATGTATTGTGTATCAATATCTTGAAAAAGATGTTGAAAACATCGGTGTGTTGAAGCTTACTGACAAAGGCGAAAATTTCTTAGACAATCCGCAAGAAATCGAACTCAGCAAAGATCATAATTATACCAATGCTGGCGATGAGGATGGGGATATTCCAGAATCGGCTTCGGCTGGTGGAAAATCTTTTGATCCAATCTTGCTTGATTTGCTCAAAAGTTTGCGCAAAAAATTAGCCAAAGAAAAAAATGTGCCTCCTTATGTTATCTTCCAAGATACTTCGTTAGAGGAGATGAGTACAACCTATCCTACAACAGTTGAAGAATTGAGCCATGTAAATGGTGTGGGAATGGGAAAAGCTCAAAAGTTTGGTAAACCTTTTGCTGATAGCATCAAAAAATATGTTGTCGAAAACGACATCATTACAGCTCAAGATGTGGTTGTAAAATCTTCTGTTAATAAATCTAAAATCAAAATTTTTATCATTCAACAAATTGATAGAAAAGTAGATTTGGAAGAAATCGCAGAAGCAAAAGGACTTTCGATGCCCGATTTATTGACCGAAGTTGAACATATTTGTTTTTCAGGCACAAAACTAAATATTGATTACTATATCGACCAAGTTATTGATCCTGATAAACAAGATGAAATCTATGATTATTTTATGACTTCTGAAACAGATAATGTTGCGCAAGCTCATGTAGATTTAGGCGAAGACGAATATTCTTTAGAAGAAATCAGATTGATTCGTATTAAATTTATGTCTGAAGTAGCATTATAATTTCATTAACATGCATCAAAAGCCTCCTAGATTAGCTTTTAGGAGGCTTTTTTTTGAGTTCAATTTTTTATATGCTAAAAAACTACTTGCCAAAAACCAATTGAAAGTTTTGAGGAATTGTCTTGTCCTGAAATAGGTTTACACAAAAGTAGTGTAAAATATGGAAGAAAAAACAGAGAGATTTGAAGTAAATAGATATAGTTTAGAATTCAAACA
>RDZG01000016.1 GCA_004293915.1 Bacteroidota bacterium
TAGAATGAAACAGTTTTGGAAAATGTTTTCTCAATACCAAAAACCCAATGAATTTATAGTTGACTTATGTAATCTTAATTTTTCGGTTTAATATAAAATATAAAATGAAGCAAAATGAGCAATAAAAGCAAAAATAGTAAATTTGAAATTATTCATAAATATTATTTATCTAAAATTACTTTCTGTCCGTAGGTGTTCGCAAAGCGACACTACGGATTAATAAATAATTTTTAGTCTCCGACTAAAACATAAAACAAAAATAATCCTTTTTTTATTTTAATGTCACGTCCTAAAAAAGTTTACTGTTTATCGATTAATCCTGTTACAAATTTACATCTTATTTTAATCCTACAAACCGTTTACTTTTTTTGAAATGGATTTGATTTTTAGCTGTCAAAAAATAAAAGCAACAATATCGAACGAATTACAGTTTTATGGTGTATAGGTTATATATCAAAGCTAAAATAAATTTATGATAACCAAAAAACTACTTTTATCCTTGTTTTTTTTCGTTTCGATTATGTTAGTTGCACAATCGAAAAAATTGCAAAAAAACGCAAAAGCTCCTAATATTATCGCAACAGATATTTCGGACAAAAAAATAAATCTTACCGAATTTGCTGGTGCAAAAAAAGTATTGATTACGTTTCATCGCTATGCCAGTTGCCCAATTTGTAATTTCAAAATCAGAGAATTGATTAAAAACTATAAAGATTTAGCCACAAATGGAATGGAGATTGTGATGTTTATTGAAAGTTCAAAAGAAAAAATTTTGCAATCCACTAAAGGACTAGAAATTCCTTTTTATGTTATTCCAGACCCAAAAAGTGAGTATTATAAAATTTATGGAGTCAAACGAAATTCGGTAACAGCACTTACAGGATTTTTAAATAAAAAAACACGAAAAATGTTGCGTGAAAACTGGCATACAGAAGGCGAAAGAGGAAAAGATGATGGTTATTTTAACCGCATGGGGGCAGATTTTGTGGTCGATTTGAATGGCAACATAGAGGATTTGTACTATGGAAAATTTTTAGGCGATGGAATGGATATTCAGCGAGTAAAAAACATGGTGGTAAGGCAATAATTTTTTACTTATTTTTGTATATATTTTTTTTATGAATAACTATTTTCTGGTTTTTGTTTTTAGTATTTCTGTGCTTTTTGGAGCAGCCTATAACACAAATAGGCATTTTAATTTTGAGCATTCGTCAGACTCAAAATCATATATAAAAATGGCTAATGGCGATTATAATGTTACAGTTACGCACAAATACCGTTTTGCTATACCGTTGGTAGTAAATAAGTTAAGCATAATTTTAAACAACTTAGGACTAAAATCAGAGCGATTGCAAATGGTTTTGTTTATGATAATTAATTCAGTGTTGATGGCTATTGCTGCTGTTTTTATCTTTTTGATTTTAGAATGTTTTGGCTTTTCGTTTTTGATTTCAGTGCTAAGTATTTTGCCTTTTTTAACCAGCCGATGGGCTGTGTTTGCAAGTGCTTTGCCATTAGTCGAAAGTTTATATATTTGTTCTATTTGCGGATTTTTATATGCATTAATAGCAAAAAAATATAAAATTTTGTACCTATTTATACTCATAGGTCCAATTGCAAAAGAATCATTTTGGTTTTATATGCCAATGCTGTTTTTCTTTATCGAAAAGCCAAAAATCATTTTTACTCTTGGGTTTACATTGCTTTCTATTGCAATGTTTTTATTAGTTCGGTTTGAAATAGACTATTTATTCCCAAATTCAAATCCGAATGGACTTATCAATGCACTAAACCATATCGAAATGGTTTGGTTTTCGGTATCAAGAATGTTTTCGTTTAAAGGACTAGGAGAATTATTTTTTGTATTTGGTTGGTTTAATTTGATACTTTTGTTTGGGATTTTTGTAACAAAGCAACGATTTTTATTGCTTGAAAAGTCTAAAATTGGCAAGTTTTTATATATTTCTGCAATTACATTGGCACAAATGTTTCTTTCTGGCGACATCGACCGAATGTTTTTCTTGATTTCGCCAATATATTGTGTAGCATTTGCATTTTATTTTTCGGCAGTTTTGGTTAAACAAAATGATAGTACCTTGAAAATTAAATGATTAGAATTGTAATTTTCTTATAAAAAACCAGACATTATTTTTTACATTTGTTTCCTATTCTTAATTAATTTGAAAAAAATATATCCTTTTTTAATTGTTGTACTTTTTTTTAGTTGCGTTCCGATGCGTAAGCAAATTATTTTGCAAGACAAATCTCGAAAAACGCTAAAATCACTGCAACAAGTTGATACAGTATTAAAAACAACAGAGTTTAAATATAAACTCAAACCAAGAGATATGCTTTCGGTAACCATGAATAACATTATTAATAAAACCGAATATGATATTTCTGCACTATCAGGCGGACCTCAAAATCAGTCTCAAGCCACTCAAAATGGCGTGTTGCAAGGCTATGAAATAGACTCGTTGGGAAAAATTTTGTTACCGATTTTGGGTTATATAAAAGTGGAAGGACTAAGTGTGCAAGAAGCCGAAAGGCAGATTCAGCTTGTGGCAACAAAATACATTGATAATATAGTTGTAAATGTAAAAATGCTAAATTATTATGTTTATGTAATTGGCGAAACCAATTTGCAAGGCAGATTGATAGTTAATCAAGAACGCATTACATTGCTCGAAGCCATTGCCCTGTCGGGTGGATTTAAAGAATTTGCAAATCGTGCTAAAATCAAAATAATCAGGAACTTAGCCAATAAAACACATATTTATTATGTAGATTTTTTAGACCAAAACTTATTATCAAAATCCGAGATTTATCTTTTGCCAGGCGATGTAATTGTAGTTGATCCGCTCCGGAGCAGAAATGTAAAAAATTATACCCTCACAAATCTATCGTTGTTTGTAACTACATTGTCAGTTGCAATTTTGTTGTTTTTTAACCTTCGAAATTTAGGTAAATAATTATGCAAGGAAAATCAAATAGCGAAGGATTTAGAAAAATAGATACCACACAGTACGAGCGTTGGTTTCACAGAATAATTAGCCATTGGCATCTTTTTGTAATTTCACTAGGGTTAGCATACGCTGGCACTTATTATTATTTAAAATATACAACATCTATTTACTCTGCTTCGGCATCTTTGCTTGTAAAAGATGCAACTCAAAACATCAACCCATTCGAAAATAAAGGTTTTGCCGATTATGGTTATGGAAAAACCTATAATCTAATTAATGAAATAAAAGTTTTGACTTCACGCAGATTAATCGAACAAACTGTTAGAGCTTTAAATTGGAAATACAATGTTTTTATAGAAGGGAAAATTAAAGCAACATTGCTTTATGGCGAAGAACCTTTTGTAATACAACTATTAGACAGCACAATCACTATAGCTAATGCTCGAATCTATTTTAACGCTTTACCAAACAATGAATTTGTACTTTCTTTTAAAGAAAACAAGGAAAAATATGCTTTAAAATCAAAATATAGCACCAATGAAGAAATAAATATAAATGGGACAAGATTTAAAATAACAAAAAAGAATCCTTCCTCAGAATGGGATAATCAACAATATAGCTTTGTATTTGTAAACCAAAATCAAATTGTGTCTGAATATGTTTCAAAGCTAAAAGTTTATCAACTAGACAAAAACAGTTCGGTAATTTCTATTATTTCGCAAGGTCCAAATGTTGAAAAAGAAAAGGCATTTATAAACCAACATTCAAATATGTTTATAAAAAATAGTTTGAATGAAAAAAATGCAACAAACGAAAGAGCAATTATTTTTATCGAAACCCAGTTGGAAGATATTGCCGATACGCTAAATTATATTGAGTCGGAAATGACCTATTTCAGAAAACGTTTTAGTGGTTCGAATATGGAACTTTTGGCAGAAAAACGTTTTTTAAAACTCGAATTGCTCGAAGATGAAAAATCGAAATACGAACTTGGGAATCGCTATTTTGAGTATTTAAAAAAATACCTTACTAGCAAAACAGACTATACAGATTTGGTTGTGCCATCGTCAATCGGGCTTTCAGATCCTGTTTTGACTAAACTGTTGCAAGAGTTAATCGAACTCAAAATGAAACAAAACACAATGTTTAAAACCGAACAAAGTTTGAGTCCATTCCGAATTGATAACGAAAACAAAATCAACCAGATTAAGAACAATATTTTTGAAGCAATTAAAAACATTGAAAACACCAATCAAATTTTATTAAACGATATAGATACACGTATAAAAAAACTTGGAGGGAATACTATAAGTATACTTGATAATGAGCGACATTATGCCGAACTTAAACGTAAATACAAAATAAATGAAGAGCTTTATAATTTACTTTTAAAGAAAAAAGCAGAAATGGGCATCACCCGTGCGGGTTTAGTACCAGATACCAAAATTGTAGATTTTGCCGATTTTTCGGGAATTGTTTATCCAATTCCAAAAAAACTATTCATGACCAACTTGTTTTTTGCACTTTTAATACCACTATTTTATGTGTTGTTCAAATACATCACAAACTACCGAATAATGGACAAAGAAGACATTACTTCGATTTGTGCAATGCCTCTTTTGGGCACAATTGGAAGAATTCCAGACAAAGATAATATGGTAATTATCAATAAACCACGTTCAAGTTTGGCAGAGTCTTTTCGCTCGATAAGAGCAAATTTAAGTTTTTTTATGCCAGATCAAAACCAAAAAGTTATTATGATAACTTCATCAGTAAGTGGCGATGGAAAAACTTTTGCTTCGTTAAATATTGCTTCCATAATAGCTACTTCGGGCAAAAAAATAGTACTTATTGGTGCAGATATGCGTAAGCCAAAAGTATATTTGGATATTGACACCAAAACAAATAATGTAGGCTTGAGTAATTATTTATCAAATCGGGCTGGGATAAATGAAATAATTAGAGATACAAAATACGAAAATTTATATTTTATAAGTTCAGGTCCAGTTCCGCCTAACCCAGCCGAACTTTTGATGAGTTCGAAACTCGAAGAACTTATAAAAAACCTGAAAGCTAATTACGATTATATTATTTTTGATACACCTCCGATTGGTTTGGTTTCGGACGCCATGTCGATTACATCATTTGCAGATGTGAATGTTTATGTGGTTAGACACAATTATACCCAAACAAAATACATCAAAGAATTAGCAGAATATATCGATTCTAATAAAATCAAAAACCTTACTTATGTTTTTAACGATTTTGATGAAAGCAAAAACTATGGTTATGGCTATAGATATGGCTATTCTGAAAAAAGAAAAAAGAAAGGTGGTGGTTATTATGAAGATGACCTTGACACTGAAAGCTTTTACAAAAAGTACATAAAGCGGTTTTTGTAAAAACAAATTTTATGAAGAATTTCAAGATAGTTTTCTTACTAACTTTTATTTCAAACATTATTTTTTGTAGTGCTACTTTACCTGTTCAAATTGGAATACAAATTAACCCAAACATACATTTTATAAATACTGATAGCACACAATATGTACTTAAACAAACACAATGGGGAACAAATGTACTTTTAAGGATAGGTTTTGATATATCCCAAAAGTTAAGTTTTGGACTAGGAGCAGGCTTTGGAAGGGCTATAGAAACTACCGATTATGGGTTTTATACCTATGGAAATATTTTTCAAAACACAAAAGGTTATGTTACTCAAAAAGATAAAAATGTTTATGAGTTATTTTTTTCTCAAAACATAAAATCAAGTTATATTTTCAATCCATACTTTACTTATAATTTTCCAATTCGTCCAAAATTTGGATTTATGCTAGAACTTGGCTATAAATTTAAATTAACAGAAAACGATGTTTTTTTAAACGAAAAAATAGATTATAAAAATTTAACTTTTCGCAATTCATTGTATTTTAATGAAAAAACGAGTTCGATATATATCAGACCAACATTTTATTTTGATATATCATCCAAAATTAGACTCAGTTTAAATTATTTAAACTTTGGATATTCCTTTGGTAAAAGAATAAACCACAAAAAACTTTTTGAAGAATTACTCCCGCACTATTTAATTGTTAATCCGCGTGATATTAAAATTTATCCAAACAGAATTATAACTGATAAGCAAGATTTATTTGGACAATCATATTTAAACTCAGTAAATCAATTTGATTTTTTATATGGATTAAGCTCATTGTATTTTACGCTCTATGTTAAGATTTGATTATTGATTTTAATATCTTTTATTCAAATCAATAAATATTTATAATTTCGCTAAATATTTATGTACAACATAATTAAAAATGATTCGTTATCAAATTAGCAAATAAATAAACCCTAAAAAATGCTCAAATGAGCCAATTAAAAATGAAAAACAAAATCAAATTACTTTCAGTTTCGTTACTCGTTTCTGCCTTTTCTTTTGCTCAAAATGTGGCTGATGGATTAAAATTTATGGATATGGAGCAATATAACAATGCCAGAAAGGTTTTTTTAGCATTGCCACAAACGGCTGAAAATCTGTATTATACAGGCGATTTTTATATTAAAATGAGCCAAATTGATAGTTCAAATACCGAATCTTTAGATTCGGCACTTACTCAATTTAACAAAGGCATTAGTTTAGATCCAAAATCTGCTCTCAATTTTGTTGGGCAAGGTGCGGTAATGTATTTAAAAGGTGCTGCAAATGAAGCAGGAAATAAATTTAAAGCTGCATTGGATTTAACTAGAAGCAAAAACACTGATGTACTTTACAAAATTGGCGAAGCCTATTTATACAAAGGCAAAAAAGATATTGCTATTGCGGTTGCTCATCTCGAAAAAGCAGCTCAATTGGCACCTAAAAATACAGACTATTTATTAGCTCTTGGCGATGCCTATTTAATTGCTGACGATGGCAATGCCTCGCGAGCAGTTAAACAATATGGAAATGCCTTGACATTGAATCCTAAATTGGCAAAAGCACATATCAAAAACGGGAAAATATATTTACAAGCCAAAAATTATGACGAAGCTTTGGTTTATTATAACAAAGGAGTTGAAGCAGATCCTTCGTACTCTCCTGCATACAGAGAACGTGCCGAATTGTATTTTAAACTAAAACAATACAGAACGGTTGCACCTGCCGAATACAAAAAATATTTAAGTATGTCAGATGGAAACTATAAATCAAAATTGCGTTTTGCGATTATGAGTTATAAAAACGAAGATTATAACACAGCATTTGAGCAAATTAATATTTTACAAAAAGAAAATCCAAACGATAGAGTGCCTTATCGAATTTCGGCATATAGTTATTACGAATCAGCAAACGCATCGAAAGATACCGTTTTTGCAAAAGCTGGATTCAAATCGGGCTTGGAGCAAATCAAAAAGTTTTTTGAAATGACAAAAGATACCACAAAAATCATTTCGGCTGATTATGAATATTATGGAAAATTGCTTTCAAAAACGGGCAATGATTCGTTGGGAGCACAATATTTATTAAAAGTTGTAACTAAAGACTCTTCACGTTTTGAAACATATAATGATTTGGCAAAAGCAGCAAACGAAAAGAAAAAATACAAAAAAGCGGCTGACTATTTCACAAAATATTACAAATACAAAAAACCAGGATTAAATGATTTATTGGCTTGGGGTAGAGCCTACTACAATGGCGAAGATTTTGCAAATGCAGATTCTGTTTTCAAAAAATTAGTAGTTCAAAAACCCGAAGAATTGCTTGGACATAAATGGAGAGCATTTACAAACGAAAGTATAGATAAAGACCGAAAAACAGGAGGTGCCATACCATTTTACGAAAAATTCATCGAAATGGCAAATGCAAAAGATGCTGCAAAATACAAATCTGATATTGTAAAAGGCTATACTTACATGGGTGCCTATTATTTAAACTCAAAAAATACGGCAAAATCTATTGAGATTTGGAAAAAAATCGGTGCTATCGACCCAGCTGATCCAAATTATCTATTTATGAAAAAATCATTGAAGTTTTAATAGTTCATTTTAAAACATACTATTTAAGCAATAGTTTGAATTACAATTTAAACTATTGCTTATTTTCTTTTTTTAGAGCAAAAACTTATTCTAAAAAGTATTTTTAAAACAAGTTTATTCTTTTTTCAAATCAAAAATAAACAAAAAAAGAGCTTTCAAAAAAAGCTCCTTTTAAATTATTAAACTCAAAAAAAACCTATTAATCTACGTACTTAAAAATTTTATTTCCTGGCTTTCTGAAATTAAGCAAAAAACCAGTTTGAAATGTAGTGAAAGTAATTTTCCCTATTTGTGGTGGGTTTTCTTCTGTAGAATTATTTCTGTTTCCTACTGAAATGCTCGGCAGCATACTTGTTTCTTGAATAAGATTAACATATATTTTTACTTTAGGGCTTAAATCATATTGTGCACCAATGGTAACATAGGGATTGAACATCAAAAAAATACCAAGTGAACCTGCAGGCAGTCCACCAGTTTGTCCAATATCAACATTTCCAAATCCACCGCCACTAGGTATGCCACCACTTGGCGGTACACCACCACTTGGTGGAACACCTCCACTAGGAATGCTACTGGCATCAATTTTGACTTTTCGTTCGAGCGAATTGTGAATGGAAACAAATCCGCCTATATTAATACCTGCACCAAACCATCCTTGCGTGCGTGGACCAAGCTTTATCAATCGTTTTCCTTCTAAATATAATGCCACATAAATATGTCCATTTACTTTTATATTAATTGGAATAGAATCTTCTGTTTCGCCAGCAAAAATTTTAGATTGAATTTGGCTTTGAACATCTTCTTGAATGGCACTTTGACTAGGTAAATTTATAGATGTATTTATGCCTATTCCCCAAAGCATTTTATTTCTTCTTGTATAATTTAAAGCTAGTCCATAACTATAAATCATAGGAGCTAAATAGGCAGAAGAGCCTTCTTTACTCGTAAAATTGAACTTTTGAAATAAGCCAAACCATATATGAGGCACTTTTTTATACTTTGCTTCTAGCCCTTGGTCTCTATGGTATGTTTCTATATCATGTAAATTTATTTCCCAAGTATAATGTTTATTTAAGGTACTATTTAACGAAGCCATATTTACTTCATCCCATAAAATTGCATCTGTGTTTTTCCATTTAAAAAACTGATCAGATGTGGAAAGCCATGCTTTTCGAGCAAAAAGTAGGCTTCCCATTTCATGATATTTTGACATCAACTGATTGTCTCCTGCAACTATCATAAAAACTTTGTGCATTTCGTACCAGTTTTTGTGTTTATTAAAAATCTGATTAAGTGTATCTTTTACACTGCTGCTATCATATATACTTGCATTGAAAATCAAGAAATTATACCCTTTAATCGAAGGTTCAGATGCTATTTTTTCTACAAAAGCATTCATCAGCGAAGCATCTACAACACAAACCCATAGTTGCGCTTTTGGTTGAGGCGCACGAATAGAAACTACATTTTGTGCAAGAGATTCTGTTTGTAAAGCAAACAGAAATAAAAGACATAAATGAATGTACTTTTTCATTTATATTCTATGGATAAACAATCTCTAATGTACTCACACTCTGTGCAGAGAAATACCCCAAAGCTCCACCAGAAATATTGGAAGTAGGATTAGCTGGCGTTCCTGCTTGATTTGGACCACCACTCAATTGAGAAATTTCAAAGAAATACTCAAATACAGTATTGTCTAAATTTGCAAGAGAAACACGCAAAGTATCCCCAGATTTGTATTCTAAATCTTGCCCTTGAAATGCACTAGAAATTTTAATTCCATTAGCCAATCTATCGTTGAAAACGGTAACTATTTTTTCTAATTTCCTGTTGATATATAAATCAGCTTTATAGTTATTGCCACGAGTAAGAGGGTCATTAAAATTATAATGTACTACTTTTTTGCTACTAAAACCAAAGCTAGATTTTTTTAAACTTAAGCTATCTAAAGCTACTAATGTGGGCATGGTAGATGATGCAGTAAATGTTTTATCACTTATTTTTACATTAAGTTGATAGGTACGACCTGGAATACCTAAAATGCTACTTGTGGTATATTTTCCAGCACTAGACTCTACGAGGGTTTCACTTTGTCCTGCATTGTCAGAAATAGTTACAACAGCACCACTTATTTTGGGATAATTATTGGTTTCTGAAAAATTTACAGACTGCTTTATTGTAATAGAAAAAGGCTTTGACTCATTGGTAATAATGCCTTCTATTACATATTTTGGGTCAGTAGAATTCAGATCGACTTCTATTACTTTTGTGCATGAATACAACACATGAGATAGGATTGCAATGGCTATGATTTTGATGAAAGTCTTCATTTTGTATATCGATTTTGATTGATTGTAAATTAAAATTTAAAGTTCCAGCTGATAGAAGGAATAATTCCAAAGAGTGTGGTTTGAACAGCTTCTGTTCGGGTGGCATCACCTTCTTTGTCTCTGAAAGAAATACTATATGCATTGTATCTATTCGTAGCATTATAGATTGAAAACGACAAACTGCTTTCTCTTGTATCTGTTTTCTTTATCATATAGGTAGCTCCGAGATCTAACCTGAAAAAGAAGGGCATTCTATACCCATTTCGTTCGGTATAATAGTAAGTGGTTTTGCCATCTACTTCATATTTTCCGCTTGGGAAAGTAATGGCATTTCCCGTATAATATGTGGCTGTAGCCGACACAGACCATTTTTTGTTTACCTCATACATTCCTACCAATGAAATTTCGTGGGTACGATCTTGCTTTGCTAAATACCATTTATTGTCATTGATGCCATCGATTTGACGTTCGGTTCTCGATAAGGTATAACTTGCCCAGCCTGTAAACCGACCTGTTTTTTTTCTGAGATAAAATTCTAAACCATAGGCTCTTCCAACGCCAGCTAGTATATCGCCTTCTACCAATTCATTTGCTCTTGTTTCGGCACCATTTCTGTAATCGATTTGGTTTTGCATGGCTTTGTAATATCCTTCTACCGAAAACTCATATTTATCTTCTTTGAAATTTTTGTACCATCCAACCGATACCTGATCTGAAATGCCAGCTTTAATATTTTGACTACTCAATACCCAAATATCTGTTGGATTTGAACCAGTAGAATTTGAAAGCAAGTGCATATACTGGGCATTTCTCGTGTAAGAACCTTTTAGTGAAGAGCTTTCATTGATTTTGTAAGTAGCAGAAAGTCTAGGTTCGGGATTGATATAATTTATTTGGCTCGTTTGTGAAGTATCTGTTACATTTCCATTGGCATCAAAAGAATAGAAATTTTTTCCTCCTATTTGCGAGAATGAAGATAGTCGTAAGCCGTACTCAAGTGTAAATCTAGTTCCAAATTTTTGCTCATTTGAAAAATATAGGGCATTTTCCCAGCCATATCTATTCGTTAAGCTTGGTGTATTGAGAGATGAGGAACTCCCCTGTGTTACTTTTCCGGGTATCATGCTGTGATACACCGAGTTTAAACCAAACTTAAATGTGTTTGAGGTATTGAGATAATATTGAAAATCTTGTTTGAGATTAAAATCTAAAATATCTGAATCGATTGTTGTTTCTGCAGTTCCCGTCCCTACTTTTATTTGATAATTGTAATTTGAGACAATCATTGAAGTATTAGAAAATAATTTATCACTAAAAACATGATTCCAACGCAGTGTGCCTGTATAATTTCCCCATCCTATACCAAAGCTTGTGAAAGCTAATTTATCTCTTCCAAAATATCCTGAGAGAAATAGTCTATCGTTTTTACCCAAACGATAATTTGCTTTTAAATTCATGTCATAGAAATAGAGTTGTGTGTTTTTAAGATCTTCGTTGGAAGATAGTTTTAGAAATAAATCGGCATAGGTTCTTCTTCCTGTGATGATAAAAGAGCCTTTGTCTTTCACTATAGGTCCTTCAACCGCTATTCTCGAAGAAATAAGCCCGATTCCACCCGAAACACTATATCTTTGATTGTTTCCTTCTTTCATTCTCATATCCAATACAGAAGATAAACGACCACCATATTGTGCCCCAGCAGTACCTTTGTAAATATTTACATCTTTGATGGCATCGGAATTGAAAACCGAAAAGAAACCCAATAAATGCGAAGGATTGTACACCACAGCTTCATCTAAAAGAATCATGTTTTGATCTACTCCACCTCCACGAACAAAAAATCCTGATTGCCCTTCACCAGCCGATTTTATACCTGGTGTTAATTGTATGGTTTTCAACACATCGCGTTCGCCAAACAAAACGGGTATCTTTTCAATAGACTTCATGTCTATTTTTGTTACACCCATTTGATTTTGAGTCACATTTTCATTTTCTCTTACTGAAGTTACTACAACTTCGTCTATTTGCTGAGATTTTTCTTTGAGTTTAAAATCAATTTTTGTGCTTTTGTCCAAATTGATTTCTTGACTTATATTATCATAGCCAATATATTGTATACTAATGCTGTATTTTCCTTGTGGAATGCTCAATGAAAAATAGCCATATTCGTTGGTAGCAACTGCCACATTGGGAAGTTCTTTGATGGCAACAACTACGCCTATCATGTCTTCCCCATTTTTAGCATCTTTTATAGAGCCGCTAATAGTAAATTTTTGTTGTTGTCCTGCTACTGATATGGATAGGAGTAAAGAAATTGATACTATTGATAATAAAGTCCTCATGCTTTTTTGATTTTAATGAGTCAAAAATGAGGCTTTAGTATTTAACTAGAAATTTTATGAGAAGAAGGGTGTGAATTCTGCGATGAAAGTAGTCAGTAAATTATTGTATGCAAAAAAGCTATGTTGGCTACGAACCTTAGGAAAGGTATTTAAAACATATTGAATCATTTTTTTATTTTGCAATATTACATTTTTTTGATTATTTTTGTTTACTAGTTATGCCACGATAAATTTTCTATAACCGAAGATTGCATTAGCACTAAAAAAAATAAAATGGACACACCGACAGATGCTTTAATCACAGAAAAACTAAAAAATGCTCCTCAAGATATTCTTGATCGAGTTGTAGGTTATGTAGATGCCCTTATTGAACCCGCCAAAAAGCCTTTTGTGCTAACATCTGAACAACAAAATATTTTAGATAGCCAAGTTTATGGTAACAAATCTAATTATATTGATGCTGATGCTCTTTTTGATGATTTAAAAAGCAAACATGCATTATAAAATTAAAGTTTCCCCTATTGCTTCTCAAAATATTGCCAATGCCGTTGAGTATTATATTGAGTTTGTAAGCAAAAAAGTAGCTACTGACTTTTTAAAAGATTACAAAAAATTGTATAAATCCCTCTAAATCAACCTTTTTACCAGTTTCACGACAACAATCACCGTTTTTTACCTTTTGATAAGTTTCCATATATTGCCTTTTTTATTGTGAACGAATCGAGTAAAACCGTTTTTCTAAATGCTGTATTTCATACTTCTCAAAATCCCAGTAAATATCCCATATAACAAAAAATACTTGTATTTCAGCGGGTATTCACAATAAGACTTAAACTTATTTGTACCCACTATTAAACTCTTCTAAAAAAGTTCTATCAGTTGGAATTTCTTGGTTTTCTATAAAAATAGTGAGATTCCGAACGGCTTGAATTTGGTTCACTACAAACATTTCCACCCATTTGTCGCATAATTTATATCCTTCTTCTCAATAAATTCATGATTAATTAAGAATTTATCACTTTTGAAATATTAATAAAATTCAAAGAAAATATTAATCGGATTATAAAACTAAAACCATGCGAAATCAGGTTGTCAAATATTCCCCAGCTCTCGCAAGTTTAACGAAGTGTAACTTGTGAGCAAAAATAAGTAAAGTTTGCAACTTTACACATATATCAATTCCAACAAACCTTTTCCTCCACTATAATCTATGGCACTGCTATATTTCCAATGTTCAGGCTCTGAAACAAAACCCATTTCTACTGGATTTTTATGAATATAATCTAGCTTTTGTTCTATCACATCCACACTCCAAAGCTCTATTGATTTGTTATCTTGACGCCAAAATTGATAATCTTTATTGTTTGAATTATATTCTCCAGCTGATTTAAAAATAGCCAACATCCATTCCTTTCTTGATTCTTGTTCGTTTGTTTGTATGGCTTCTATTATTTTTTTACTTGTAAACTTTTTCATGTCTCTAATGATGCCTGGCATCGTAAAACCATCTGCTGCTCTGGCAATCAAATGAACATGGATTGTCATCAAACACCAAGCAAAAAGTTCTAATCCTTTGCTTTTTTGACAATATTTTATACTGTCTATAATTACATTTCTGTAAACTTCTCTTGTAAAAACATCAATCCAACCTACTGTAGCAAAACTCACAAAATACATGCCTGCTGGATTATGAAATTTATAGGATCTACTCATGTTTTATTTTTTGATTGTGCAAAGTTACAAACTTTGCTTATTTATTATCACAAGTGACGCTTCGCTTAACACTTGCGATAGCGGGGAAAATCTAATCAAAGATTTATCTATTACAAGACCTAATCAACTGTATGTGAGTGATATAACCTATTGGAAACAGAATGAAATCTTGGTTTATATAA
>RDZG01000040.1 GCA_004293915.1 Bacteroidota bacterium
GGGCGCATATACTAACTTCCCCCCTTATCTAATGGTAGTAGTTTTGAGGAGTAGCATAAAAAAACTGCTTGAAAAATCAGGCAGTTTTTTTTGTATTGAAAAAGTTTATTCTAAACTTATTAATAAAGGTTGAAGGATAAAACAACTAATTCTCTTTAATGAATTGCAATCGCAAATTATAGAGTTTGATAATATAAAAAAAATAAAAGTAGTTGAGCGTTGTATATAAGTGATGAATGCAATTATCAAGGTATTATATGAAAAGCGAAAGGAACAAAAGTGGGCTGATTTACTTTTGTTCTCTTTTCAGAAAAACTACATGGTTGAAGGAATAAAAACGAAAAATCGGACTTATTTTTTAGTGCTATTAGCCCATTCCACTATAGTCTTGGTTATGTCAGGGTTAAATAGATTGAATAATTCAAGAATTTTTCTTTGATTGAACATATCAAATGCGTTTTTCATTGTGCCCGATTTGGCAAAGTAATGATCCGTTTCAGGGAATACCTTTAAAGCAGCATTGTTGGGTTTGAAGTAATTAACAGTATATACAATTTGCTCATGATCGGCTTTTGAGAATGCCTGAAAATCTGCTTCTCCATACATTACAAGTACTTTTGCTTTAGTATTTTTCCAATTATCGAGTAGAGGCAAGTCTTGTATTTGTCGCCAAAATTCAGCATTTCTGCTATAAATTCTACCTTTACCATCATATTCCCATGTGGTACGAAGGAGGCTATCTTTAGTAGGGTCTTCGGCAATTTTAGCAAGTTCTTTTCTCTCTATAAAATACTGATAGGCTATTTCAGCTTGTATTCTGCAATATGCTTCGTACTCCATAGGGTCTGGTTGTGCTAAGAAACCTTGTAAGCGATTGAGTTCCAATTGGTATTCGTACCAACTTTTAGCGGTAGTGCCATAGACCATGACTCCCCTTACATTGTTTTTGGCAGATACTGCTGGCGCAACTACGCCTCCCATGGAATGCCCAAAGATGAATATATTATCTGTATCTACATAGGGTAGACTTTGAAGTTTTTGTAATCCTTTTTCAAAACTTTCTATTTCGTCTTTAAGTGTACAATCTTCGCAAGGAGGAGTATTTTGACTATCTCCCAAACCACTTTTTTCTATTCTTAGTACTACATATCCTGCTTCACTAAAAGCCCTCACAACCCTGCCGTAGGGGTGATTTTCAGAAAGTCCATCTATGCTTGTGCAGGTATAACCGGGTATGAACAAAACTGCTGGTAATTTTCCTTCTTTTTTGGGTTTATTAATGATGACTCTTAATTTTCCTGTTTTATAATCTGCCCAATCATAGATTACATCGGCGTTTGCGTCATTTTCTAAGGGTCTGCCTACAAATAATCCTTTGATATGTTGTTGTTTGCCTGCACGTACAATTAAGAAATCTGCTTTTTCGCCCTCCACAAATTTGCTTAAGATTTGCATTAGGGTTTGGATTTCTGTAATGGGATTGTCATTGATTGCTAAGATGACATCATTGGGTTGTAGGTTGAGTTTTTGTGAGGTACCGCCTACTACTTGTAAGACGAGTATGCCCGTGGGTTTTTCTAAGCCTAATTTTTGGTAATTTTCTTCATTTATTGGCTGTACTTGCGCGCCTAACCATGGCTTACGGCTTAGATTTTGTGATTGCAAACACTCCCCAAAGATGACCATAAATAGCAATAATATTGTTATTTTAGTTCTCATATATTTTATTATTGGATTTTAATTTATTGTTATTAGATTAGTAAAGAATCAAGGACGAAAAATATTCTCGCCCTTGATTTGGATTTTTACAAATTACAAAGCAACATAGGTATATTTTTTACCTTTTGAGGTGGTTGTTCTTAATGTATTATCATCAACTTCATTCACCCATTCATAATCTTCTTGTCCTGCTACTTGGGTTGTTAGTTTAGGTTGGTTATTTTCAGTAATCAAAGACCAAGTGCCTTGTTGTGGTGCGCTTTGAGGCACTAATATTTCTAATTTTCCATTGGTTTGGTAGTCTATTACTACTTGTGCAAACATTTGGGCTAACATTGATTTTTGCCCTTCTAATGCTTTTGCTTGGTTGGCATCTTGTTTTCTTACTTCTTCTATATAGTCTTCTGCCATTAGATTGGCAGTTTCGGGCGTGGGTTTCCATTTTTTCTGCAAACTTTCTTTCAAATCGCCTTTTAGTTCTTTCCCTGTTAGTAGTTCGATTGTCTTTTTAGGGTTGATGAGTTTTAAGGTAGGGTTTTCGGGTAGGTTGTCAGCACCTTTGTTTATCCAATCTATAACTTCTGTGGGAGTAAGGTTGGGGCGCAGGGCAAGAATTTTAGCGGCAAGATTTACTACATTGGGCGAAGCCATAGAAGTACCTGAGAATTTCACTTTATCGCCACCAGGCACAAAACTCTCTACTTCGTAGCCATTGGCATAAAAAAGCACGCTTTTACCTTCAGTGGTGAAACTTGTCTTTTTGCCTTCGCTGTCTACTGCTCCGATGGTAATGAGGTTGGGTAAATCGTCAAAAGAGGCAGGTATGTACTCTTCAAAAGAGGCATCATTGTTTTCGTTTCCAGAGCCACAAACAAAAAGTATTTCAGGGGCATTTTTGAAGGCTTCGTAGAGTGCTTTTTTCTCTATTTCGAACATTTCGCGCGCCATTTTTTTGCGTTCTTCATCATTTTTACCGATTCCGTTGAGCGAGAGTAGTCCTTCATAGGCTGAAACACCATAACGCCAACTCATATTGACTACTCTTACATCGTTATCTTTAAAATACTGTACTAGCTTGGAACTTGGATTGTTTTAGAGTGTGTGCAGGAGGATTAGAATGATAGTTCCAGCCCATACGAGCTACTAATAATCTAGCAAAAGGATTGTCTTTGAGGGCAATACCTGCTACGTGAGTACCGTGTGAATAAAGTCCATAAAAAGCCAATTCTTCTTCAAAAGACTCTAATTCTTCGGGTTTTATGGTAGCTACTGTTTTACGTACCTCATTGGCTTCAGAACTTTCTATAGCTGACTGTATATCGAAAAATCCTTTGGTGAGTGCTTGCAATTTTTTCACATCTGTTTTTATTTTTCCTTC
>RDZG01000017.1 GCA_004293915.1 Bacteroidota bacterium
AAGATAGAATGAAACAGTTTTGGAAAATGTTTTCTCAATACCAAAAACCCAATGAATTTATAGTTGACTTATGTAATCTTAATTTTTCGGTTTAATATAGTAGCTGTAGCAGGTGTGCCAATATTTCCAGACAAAATAGTGGGGTTTAAGTCTGGATTTCTTTGATTAAAACCTGTTTCGGTTCCCACAAATCCTCCTGCCAAGGTTATATTTGCTCTGTTGATTACAAAAGAAAGGCTTCTGTCATTACCTAAAGTTGGGGCATAAGCCCTATTTCCCTTCACCCAAATTTGGACATCTCCAGCAGTGCTATTTGCTAATGTAAGTGCTTGGGATAAACCTGGATAAGCTTGTGCCCAGCTACTACCGTCTGGATTTCCTGCTGCGCTTCCTCTATCTACACGGATAATCGTCTGAGCATAAGTGAAACCTGTAAAAAGTAATAATACTAAAATGGATTTTAATCGTTTTTTTAATTCCATAATTTTTATGTTTTAAATTCTGCATCAAAATTATAGCCAAAAAATCGGGAATTTGCTACATGATTTTGGAAATTTAAAAGTAGTCAAAGTGCTATTTTTCAGATAGTTATAAAAATGCCACATTTGACCATTCTATAAATGATAGATTTTAGGCAGAAATACTACCCAAAATATGTAGGTATAGAAATGCTATCGACTTTATTTAACAAATCAAAATCTAATTTCGTATATTTGTACTAAGAACAAATTATAAATACCATGGGACAATTAGCAAGAATCAATACCGCAACTGGTTCAAAACTTAAAAGCAAAATCACAAGCTCTAAACCCAAAACAGCTGAAGAATTAGAACGTGAGGAGTTTTATAAAAAAGTAAACGACCCAACAAATTTGACGGAAGAAGAGTTGTTTTCAAGGGTAAACAAGCATATTGAGGAATTATGGGCAAAATAGTTTATTCAAATAAATTAGAAGGTAAATTAAATAATTTAGTTGATGTACTTTATTATAAAAACTATTTTGGTTATAAAGAGAGTTCAAAAGAATATGTCTATAAAATTCGCGAATACATTAAAACCATTCCAAATCAACCACTTAAAACCTGCAAAAACCCTATGTTTGGAAAATATTATGCTAGATATGATAATCCAAAAAGTAAAATGAAATACTACATTACCTATTCTACTTTTGATGATATTTATTATATTGAAGATATTATTTCACCCAAAACCGTTGCTTACAACCAAATGATGGGTTTATAATTAATTTAACAAAGTCAATCATTATTTACATAATCTATAAAATCATGGGACAATTAGCAAGAATCAATACTGCAACTGGTTCAAAACTTAAAAGCAAAATCACAAGCTCTAAACCCAAAACAGATGAAGATATTGAGCGTGAGGCGTTTTATAAAAAAGTAAACGACCCAAGCAATTTGACCTTAGAAGAATCTAGGCAATCAACTTTAAAATATGCTAGAGAATTATGGGGGAAATAATTATTTCAGATTTCTTAGACCAAAAATTAAAAAATATGGTTTATGAAATGTATGTTAAAAATTATTTTAGATTTTGGGATAGTTCTGAAGAGTATGTAAATCATATTTATGAATTCATAAAAACCATTCCATCTCAGCCTCTCAAAACTTGCAAAAACCCTATTTTTGGAAAATATTATGCCAGATATGACAATCCAAAAAGTAAAATGAAATACTACATTACCTACTTTACATTTGATGATATTTATTATATTGAAGATATCATTTCTCCCAAAACTCCTGCTTACACATTGATTATGGGCTTAGATTAATTTTCTAATGGAACATGTAGCTCAATACGAGTTCCTTTATTATGCTCAGATACAATTGAGATTTTAGATTTTATTTGCTCCGTTCTATCTTTCATATTAAAAATACCGTTTTTACTTACCTTTTCAATTTCAAATCCTTTTCCATTGTCTTTCATTGTAAAAACTATTGTATTTTTATTTATTGAAATCACAAAAGATACCTCATTGGCATCAGCATGTTTTGCCACATTGGTCATGGCTTCTTTAAAAATATTCACAATTTGTCTGCCAGACGAAACATTTACCCGTAACGTAGAATCTTCACTTATTTCCGATTGATAGGAAAAACTAATATTTAATTTCGAAAAAAAATCTTCACCAAAATTGCGAATAAAAAGCCCTAAGTGTGTGACATAATCGCTTTTCACATCTATCGACCATATAAAATCTTTAGTACCTAGCAATAATTCGTTGCTGCGGGTTTGTATAGTTTCAAGTGCTACAATGGTTTCGTTATCAAATTTATCATTAAATTTTTTTGCCAACATTTGTGAAAGTACACTTATTCCAGCCAATTTATTTCCCATTTCATCGTGAAAATCTTTTGCCAAACTTGACCGTAAAGCACTTATTTCATTTGTTTTTTCCTTTATTTTAAGGTTTAAAGATTCTACTTTTTCGTCATTTACTTTTTTGATTTTTTTATTAGCTTCATCTACTGTTTTTGCAAATGAATAAACAAGAAGGAAAGAAAAAGCACTTGCAAAACAAATATTGAAAAAGTTATCTAATGAATGATGAATAAAAATAAATTGGGTAAATAGTTTATCATTCTCGGGATTAAAAGAAAGATAATAAAATAATATGTATACAATAAAACAGCAAACCGCATAAAAAATACCTACTTTTCTATTCACATTAAAAAATGCACTATTTGCGAGTATGATAAACCAAATAAGATTGGAAGAATAAATTCCTCCAGTGAGATATACCCCCATTACCACTAATGGAAAAGAACCTAAGATTATAAAAGCCAATGAGATTCTAAAATCAGAAAAAACCCGTAATAAAATGATTGAAATTAGTACATCAAGACAGCCTAATATATTCGAAATGTTTTTGGTGTCGAGTGGATATTTTGAAAGAAAATAAGTACTATATATTATAATTGAAATGGCACAAAGAAGCAAAGTATTGGAATAAATTACTACCTTTTTATAATTTGGATGTTCTATATTTCTATAAATAGGATGAACAATAGCATGCGTGATTTTATTAAACATATTTATACCCAATTATTTTTCTTTGCTTTTGTAATGGCGTCTTCTTTAGAATTTACTTGCAATTTGAGGTAAATATTTTTAATGTGAAACCGCACGGCATCTATACTTACGTCAAACGAAAGTGCAATAGATTTATAGCTTTTGCCTTGAACAAGTGCATCCAAAACCGAAAGTTCTTTGTCGGTAAATGGATTTGTGTTGTTTTTTTTAAAACTACCTACCACCATTCTCGCAATGGCAGGGCTCATTGGCGAACCACCTTTTACTATTTGATCTAGGGCATCAATCACTTCCAATTGATTTGCATTTTTAGTTAAATAACCCGATGCTCCTGCACTTAGCGAATCAAATACCCTTTCGCTGTTTTCAAAAATGGTTATAATAATAATTTCAATTTTAGGAAATGCTAATTTTATCCTTCTGGTAAGCTCTATGCCATTCATAGCACCCACAATAAATCAATATCTACCAATGCAATATCAGGCATATCTTTATTTAAGTTTTTTAATGCCTCATCTCCAATATGATAGTAGTTTACAACTTCATACTCATTTGTCATATTTATGAGCATTTTATAACCAAGGCACACATCAACATTATCTTCGACTAGGATTATTTTTTTTGGCATATTTAGTATTGTACTATTTATATTGATTTAGCTAAAAAAGTAACATAATAAAATATGCGAAACATAAAAAACTTTTGAGATTGACTAAAACACAAGTCAATAAATTGTTACTTGATTTTAATTCTCAAAACAATAAACAATACTATTTTATACTTTCAAGCTTTTTTAGTTTTTGGTCTAAACTAAATAAATAACCAAATATTCCTATTAAAACAACTGAAATTACGGCTATTACGACATAGATTTTTCCATCCGAACGAAAGCTATCAGCCATTTCTACTGGGGCATTTTGTGCAAAAGTTTGGAATGATAATAAGATAAACAACAAGCTATACTTCTTCATTTTTTGATATTAAATTACTTATTTTTGATTGAATTTGACTAATCCATACGCCTAAAAGAATAATTCCTAACACAGCTGGATAAAAAACCAAACGCATTTTGTTGTCCAAATCGTAGGCATTAAATCCTGGATTTCCGCCATTGCCAGGGTGTAAAGAATCGGTTAATCTTGGCAATACAAATATCAAAGGTATAAAAACCATGTAAGCAAAAATATTATAAACGGCACTCACTTTGGCTCGTTGCATTTCGTCTGTAAATGAGCCTCTAAGCACAACATATGCCAAATAAATAAGCAGTCCAATGGCAGCACCGTTCAGTTTTGGGTCGTTTGTCCAATAGGCTCCCCACGTAAATTTTGCCCAAATTGAGCCAGTTATCACACCTAAAACACCAAATAAAATTCCTGTATTTGTATAGGCTACTGATTTTTGGTCGAAAGTTATGTTTGAAGTTCGCAAATAGTTTATGGCATTTATCATCGAAATCAACAAAACTACAATCATTCCAAACCAAAGTGGCACATGATAATATAAATTTCGGATGGTTTCGTTCAAAATGGGCAATCGAGGCACATCAAACAACAAACCGCCAATCATGCTATAAAAAACCAAAATTACGGTTAATATTTTCCACCAATTTTTCATTTAATCAGATTTTTGATTTGGTAAATTAATTTTTGAAAATATTTTGCGAAGCAACCTTGATGGATAACTCATAATTTTATTTAGAATCAACAGCAAGGCACTAAAAACCATTACAACGGGGTATAAAAAAGTAAAAATAACTGTCCAAGCACGGTGGATAAAGCTGTTTTTCATACTCAATTATAGTTTATTCTCGAACTTTAATAAATCGAGCAAATATTGTCCATAGCCACTTTTTATCAATGGTTTAGCCACTGTTTCGAGTTGTTTGGCATTAATATATCCCATGCGGTAGGCAACTTCTTCAATACAACCAACTTTTAATCCTTGTCGTTCTTCTATTACTTGTACAAACTGTCCGGCTTGCATCAACGAAGGAAAAGTTCCTGTATCGAGCCATGCAACTCCACGGCTCAAAACCCCAACTTTGAGTTTGCCCATTTCCAAATATTTTTTATTTACATCTGTAATTTCGTATTCGCCACGCGGACTAGGTTTTAGTTCTTTGGCAATTTTAACCACTTCGTTATCATAAAAATATAAACCCGGAACAGCAAAATTTGACTTTGGTTTTTCGGGTTTTTCTTCAATCGAAATCACTTTATTGTTTTTATCAAATTCAACCACACCATATCTTTCGGGGTCATGTACATGATAGGCGTAAACCACACCACCATCAGGATTGTTGTTTTCTTGCAAAAGATGAATCAATCCAGAACCATAAAAAATATTATCACCCAAAACCAAAGCCACTTTATCATTGCCAATAAACTTTTCGCCAATCACAAAAGCTTGTGCCAAACCATTTGGAAGCGGTTGTTCGGCATATTGAAAATCGCAACCAAGCGATTTGCCATCGCCTAATAATTTCTTAAATTGTGGCAAATCATGCGGTGTCGAAATAATTAAAATTTCTTTAATGCCAGCCATCATCAAAATAGACAATGGGTAATAAATCATAGGTTTATCGTAAACAGGCATTAGTTGTTTGCTAACGGCAAGTGTGAGTGGATGCAATCGTGTGCCTGAGCCACCTGCTAAAATTATTCCTTTCATTTTTTATTTTAATTATTGCTTACGAATGTTTGCTTCGCTATTTATTTGTCTAATAAACGTGCAAATAAACAAAAAGAATTTGCCATAAAAAAACTAAATGCTGTAATCATAGAAATTGAAATAATTTTGAAACTTTTTAAATTTGTTTAATAATTGTGTTGAATAAAATTGAAATTTTGAATTTGAAGATATTATTATAAAAATGAGGATTATAATCTTATTTCAATTTAACAACCAAGCCAAGTTTTAGACTATAAACATCGGTATTAAAAAAAGAATCGCCTTTTATTTCTGTGGTTCTTCTCAAATCCAAAGGAACTGCAGGATTATCCAAATAAATGTTTTTGTAAGTCAATTGATTGATTTTTATTGGCATTGCTAAAAACAAAAAACAATTATTTGAAAAGAAATAATTTAGCGTTGGCTCAATATAAATTGGTACAGAAATCGAAAATAATGAAGATGAAAATGATGCTTTTGAAAGTGGATTTATGGATGAACGTTCAAAAATTGCCCCAATTCCTAACCCCAAACTAGGCAAAAATTTACTTTTTGAATTTTTGAAGAAAAAATAGCTGAATCTATAAAAAAGTGATATTCCAAATTTGTTTTTGTCTGATCCACTTGTATTAAAAGTGCTTTGGTTGGTTGTTTTTTGTGTTTGGTTAAAATCGTTGGTTTTTGAAATTATGCCCAATTCAAAATCATGTAAGTTTTTCCTTTTTCCCAAATATGAAAACCCAAATGATGGCGAAAAAAAAGTTAAATAATGCTTTTTGGTTGTAACTTGATCAATATCGTTATTACCTGGGTTTATAGATTGTTTTATCTCATCAAATGAAAAAATGGACATTGTATTTGTTAGTCTTAACCCAAATTTAAAATCCAATTTCTTAAATGTTTTTTGAATTGAATCTTTTGCAATTAGTTTGTTTTTCTTTTTCAAAAGCATAGAATCTTTTTTTTGAGCTTTCAAAACATTCAAATTATTCCAATATTCATAATAAAATATAGTTTGTTTTTCTTTTTCAAAAGCAAATAATCTCCCTAACTCATAATCAAAATTTAAAATTGTTTTAACCAAATTAGAATCTTTGGTTATAATTTTTTCAACATCTAAGCGTGTGTAATTATAAAAAAGCTGAGTTCCATTTATTGATTTTGGAACAATAAACAATCCTTTTTTTATATCAGAAGTTCGTAAATTAATACCAAAAGATTTTCCATCATTCAAATACATTTTATCTTGTGCCAAAAGTGTATTTCTGAAAAGTAAAGCAACGATTAAACATTTTAAAAAGTTGTTTATCGATATCATATTTAGTTGTTAGACGCTACAATATTTGAAAAAAAGAAACAGTTTGAAGTTTACAAATGACCATTTTTCAACACTTTAAATAATGCTCTCAGCACTATTTTTAAAAGCCATATCTTTTATTTTTCGTTTAGCCAATTCGGCTATATCGCCATTTGCTTTAGATTTAAAGCCTTTATCGGTGTGTGGTTTGGGTTCGTACTCCAATATAAGTTGTATAGAATGTGCAATTTCTGGAGTAGATAATTTTTCGGATAAATATAAACCAACATCTAAACTTGCTGTAACTCCAGCAGATGTTATAATTTTGCCATCTTGTACAAATCGTTCGTTTGAAAGAATCACATCATAGCTTTCTAAAAATCGTTTGGCATACCAATGCGAAGTTACATTTCGTTCTTTTAATAATCCTGCAGCACCCAAAATAACGGCACCAGAGCTTATCGAAACGGTATAAGTTGTTTTTTCATGAATGTTTTTTATCCAATTCAAAACTTGTTTGCTTTGCACCATTTCTAAAAAACTTATTGTTGCTCCTGGCACAATCAAAACATCTGTTTTTGTGATTTCATCAATACTATAATCGGCTTGGAGCGTAAGCAAACCTGCATCGGTTTTTATTGGACCTTTGTAAAGTGCTGCAAATCGTATTTTTACGTTTGGGACACGACTCAAAAATTCATAAGACCCTACCACATCCAGTGCAGTTATGCCATCGTATAGTAGATAGGTTATGTTCATTTTATTGATTTATAGTATTTTATATACTTTTTGTGAGCAAAAAGTAACTATTTTGAAGTAATTATCCTTCGGATTGAAACTTTTTTCTGCCTTTATGTTTTGCTTTTTCGTCTTGAATTTCTACAAAACCAGCACTCAAAATAGCGGCAGGAATAGCCACTAAGCCAATTCCAATAATTGCCAATACCGAAGCTACAATTTTTCCACCAACTGTTTTTGGATAAATATCGCCATAGCCAGTAGTTGTTAAAGTTTCTATAGCCCAATAAACCGATTGAAAAATGTTTGAAAATTTATCTGGCTGAACATCTTTTTCGAGATAAAACGTTACAGAAGCCGAGAAAATTATAACCAATGTTATTGCCAACATGGTGGCAATCAAATCGTCTTTTTTGCGATATATTACTTCGATAATAGTCTGTAAATGTTCGGAATAACGATATAATTTAAAAATTCTGAAAATCTGAAAAAAGCGTAAGATTTTAGCAAAACGCAAATCAACAACAGAATAAACGGATAAAAATGCTGGAATTATAGAAACCAAATCAATGATTCCCATTAATGAAAAAACATAACTCCACGGATTGCCTTTGCGATAGGCTCTGAGTATGCGAATAAAATATTCAATTATAAAAATGATAATTGAAACATTTTCAAATAACTCAAAATAAGTAATATAGGCTTTAAACTCCTCGACCGATTCTAACGAAAAGGCTATTAAATTTAAAAAAATTAGAATATGAATAAAGCGTTCGAAGCGTTCGAAACGCTTTTCGGTAATAAAATCAAACATAGATTTAAAACATCTGGTTTTAAAGGTATAAATTGCATTGTTAATTCAAAACTATTTTTGAAAATTAATTCATAAAAAGTAGAAATATGCCTATAAATCAACCTATAAATCTCAAAAAATGGATAGATGAGCATCGACATCTGCTAAAACCACCTGTTGGAAATCAAGTTGTGTATAAATTAAATCAAGATTTTATAGTGATGGTGGTTGGTGGTCCAAATGCTAGAAAAGATTATCATTTCAATAAAGGCGAAGAATTGTTTTATCAGCTCGAAGGAAATATTACGTTGAAAATAATGGAAGATGGAATTTCAAAAGCTATAGAAATTAGCGAAGGCGATTTGTTTTTATTGCCTCCAGAAATTCCGCATTGTCCGCAAAGACCCGAAAAAACAATTGGTTTAGTAATTGAGCGTTATCGTAAACCCGAAGAATTAGATGGTTTTATGTGGTTTTGCGAAAATTGTGGCAACAAATTATACGAAGATTTTTTGCCTGTAAGCGATATTGTAAAACAACTGCCAATTGTGATGAATCATTTTTATGATTCTGTAAACTTAAGAATGTGCAAAAAGTGTGGTACAACAATGGAACCACCCCAAAAATTAATTTAAAATATGTCAATAAAAGTTAATGTGTTTACTTTCAATGCTTTGCAAGAAAATACGTATATTGTTTCTGACGAAACAAACGAATGTGTAATCATCGATCCGGGTTGTGCCGACAAAGCCGAAAGACAAGAATTAGAATTTTTTATTAAACAAAACAACCTAAAACCTGTGCAATTACTCAATACACATTGCCATATAGATCATGTTTTGGGCAATGCTTTTGTGAAACAAACCTACAAACTCAAACTTAGCATACATCCTGTAGAAACAGAAACCTTGCGTTCGGTAAAATTATATGCTGCCATGTATGGTTATCCAAATTATGAGGAAACCGAAGCAGAAATTTTTATACAAGAAGGCGAAAAAATCACTTTTGGAAACTCCGTTTTAGACATACTTTTTGTGCCAGGACATGCGCCTGGGCATATTGCTTTTATAGATTTTGCATCAAAACAAGTATTTGCAGGGGATGTAATTTTTAAACAAAGTATCGGACGTACAGATTTACTAGGAGGAAATTTTAAGCAATTAAAACATTCGATTCGTACAAAACTTTATGCACTTGCCGATGATTTTGTGGTTTATTGTGGTCATGGTCCCAAAACAACGATTGGAATGGAGAAAAAAATGGGTTATTTTAGGGCTTAGTACGTATTTTAAATCATAAAGCTTGAACCAATTTTATTTGCCACGAATTCACAAAGGTTTAGTTTTTTTAGTGAATTCGTGGCAAATATTTGGTTGTTATAATTTTTATAACCTAACCATTATACTTTATTTTTTGCTAACTGCAACAATTGGTTTGCCCATATTTACCATAAAAACATTTTTATTTTCAAGTGCTGTTTTTGCATTTATAATATCGCTCAAAACTGCAGTTCCTGTGATATAATTGTGGTCTTTTCCAAAATATTTTTCGTTTATGGCAATGAATTTGAAATCTTTAATATCCTCTTCGTTGGTATATTTCAAATAAATTTCGATTTCGATTTCGTTTGTAAACTGCACTTTTTCGTCTTGCAAATATTTTTTATACTCATATCGATATGAATATAACAAAGCAGAAATATCAGAAAGCACAGCCGAACCCGTTGGATGTCCACCAGCACCTTTGCCAAAGAAAAACTGTTTGTCGGCAAAGGCAGCCTCAACAACCACACCATTGTTTTCATTATCTACATCATATAAATAATGATCGTAATCAATAAATTGTGGCATAACAAACATAGCAACTTGCTTATCAGAAAGTTTTACAGCTGTTGGAACCAATTTTATTTTATACCCTTTTTCAAATGCATATTGAACCGCATATTTTGATAAATTTTGAATGCCATAATTAAAAACCGTTTCGGGTTTCACAAACAAACCATAGGCATGAGCAGCTATGATACAAAGTTTGTATTTTGCATCGTATCCACCAACATCGGATGTGGGGTCGGTTTCGGCAAAACCCAAATCTTGGGCTTGTTTTAGAGCCACATCATAGGTTAGGTTTTCGTTAAATATTTTTGTTAATATAAAATTAGATGTGCCATTGAAAATACCTGATACAGAGTGTAATAACTCATTGTCATAATATTCTTCCAGGTTTCTAATAATTGGAATCGCACCGCAAGTAGAGGCTTCGTAAAGCAACGAAACATTGTGTTTTTGTTGCAATTCTACTAACTCAGGCAAATGCTCTGCCAACATTTTTTTGTTTGCAGTAACCACATGTTTGCCATTTTTAAGTGCTTTTGTTACAATATTATAGGCTTCATCGGCATCGTTTATGATTTCTACAACTACATCGATTTCGGGATTTTCTAAAATATCATCTGCATCGTAGGTAAAATGAAAATCGGGGATTGTTCTGCGTTTGTTGCGGTCTTTCACACAAATTTTGTATACATCGGCACGCATAGCCTTTGCTTTATTCAATACATCGTACAAACCTTGTCCGACAACACCAAAGCCAAAAAGGCCTAATTTTATTTGCTTACTCATCTGTATGGGTTTTGATAAACATTTCGGTTTGCTTGACATTATTTCAAATCGAAACGGGTGGCAAATGTACAATCGTTTTATTCAACTATCTATATACTTTGGCAATAATTTGAATGCTTTGCTTAAAAAAATAAAATTTGCTGCTGGTTTTTTAAAATGCAAAGTTACAAACTTTGCTTATCAAACATCAGAAGTGACGCTTAGCTAAACTTGCGTTAGTGGGGGCTTTATTTTAACCATTATTTGCCTTGTAAATATTTTAATGCTTCACGATAATATTCTGCCAATATCCATTCTTTTCTAAGGATAAGGATGGGATTTCTTCAATAAGTAAATCTATATCAAACAGAAAACCGCTTATTAAGTTATTATTTACTAAGAATGCACTAAGATTAAAAGTTTGCATAAAACTTTTAGTTACTATTATATCATTTGAAATTAAATTTAATATACCTTTATTATACTCATGGTCGAATTGAATAAAGTTTGAATTTAAGGTTTTTTCTATAAATTCAGTTTGGAACTCACTTAAAAAATCAACTTCAATTTTAATTATTTTATTCTTTGAATTCAAATGCCAATCAATGAACCCTATCATTTGATTTTCATTAGTTTTTATATCATAGCTAATGCCATCAAAGATTACTTCAAAGTCATGATTTTTGGCTTTTGAAATCATATTAAAATATTTACTCTCATTAAATAATATCAAAAGTGTATTCATTAAGATTTATTTAAAATATTTTTGAATCCAGTCATTTATTTGTTTTGTTCTATTAATATGCAATTGTTTTGCAGCATCAGTAACTTTTTTTCCTGTTGTCCCATCCAAATGTGGTTTTGCTACTTTGTCTCTGTACCATTCAAGTATATTTTTCCAATATTTAGACGCTTTAGGAGTGAATTCATTATTAAAAAACTTCGTTAATAAATTAGCCCTTTTTGCTAAGAATGGGGATATTTTTATACTAGCCTTCATCGCTCCGCCACCCGATGGGTCTGCCATTATTGAAATAAGCTCATCGGTAACTCCAGAAGGCAATGGTGTTGTATTCCTAATGTCATCTGCAATATCAATCATGCCATCTACAGCATCAGACATTAATTTTCCAGGAAATAGTTTATTTAACCATGTAAGCAATATCCCTCCATGTGCTTGATGATTCAACAAATTTACAAATCCCCCAATCACAGCTCCTTGCAAAAACGAACCACCACCTATTTCGCTGGCTGCTCCACCTAATAAGGCACCAAAAGCTACATGTACCGCTACAGGTGCTTTAATGTTTTGGGTTAAACTTCCACCAAAGCTACTAAACGCACCCGAGGCAAAGGCTCCTCCTTCAAATTCGCCACTTTGCAAACTGGCTAAGCCACCTTGTGCCAAACTATGTGCGGCTGCTCTGCCTCCTTCCCAGCCTATTTGCCCAAGTAGTTTTGTGGGAGCATTTACATTCAATAATTTGGTAAGTAACCCTGCTTGTTTTACTGCTTGCCCACCAATGGCTACTCCACCAAATGCTTGCCCCACTCCTGCGGATGCTGCTCCAATGGCTGCCCCAAATAAAACACTTTTTCCGAACTCTCCCCAACTAAAATTATTAAATTGCCAATCGTTGGCTATGCCATGTGCTACTACATAGCTTACTGCTGCTGTGCCTGCTCCAATGGCTGCACCAATAGCTATTGCCGTTAGTACTGTTACCGTTACTACTTCGTTGCCATCGGGGTCGGTATATTTTAGCGGGTTGTTGAGGGCATAGGCATACGAATTGTAGCTTTGGGCATTGGTGGCATCTGCCACCACAGGGTCGGGGATCAGCATACGGTGCAGCACTGGGTCGTACAACCTGCCGTTCATGTTTATCAACTGAAAAGCATACAAATGCTCATGCCCTGTGTAGCCTCTGTTTCCAAAAGCCCTAGAATTAGCTGGAGCAGCTTGTGTTAGAGCCCAATTTGCAGGGTTGCGGTGGTTGCCCCAAGCATCGAAACTTTGGCGCAAAACTTCGGTGCCTGTTTCGGTGGTGGCAAGTTCTAAAGAGCCTAAATAATCGGTAAAAGTATAATACAACTCACCTTGCACCGCAGTTGGGGTTGGTTTGGAGTTATAAATGGCTACTGTGCCATCGGGTCCGCCAAAGTAGTGGAGGTAGCTGTCGAGGTCGGCTTGGTATTCGCCTCCATCTATGTAGTAGGTGGTTTGCACAGCTGCTGTGGTGCTTGGTGGCACTATTGCTGGGGTATATACCATCATTCTTCGCTGCCCATCATCGCCATACGTAAATTGCACTTGGTCTATAATGCCATTGGTGGTTGGGCTGTTGTTGCTTATGCCATATACTTTGTTGTTGGCATTATAGGTAATGTTTTGGGTTTGGCTGGCATAAGTGCCTTTGTTTGCAGTACTCGAAACGGCAAATTGCCCAACCGAGCCTACGGGTGCAGCATAGGTATAAAGCCCCAAATCGGGTGTTTGGCTTATGTTGCCATTGGTGGCATAGCTGCTGGTGCGGGTGCTTATGGTTGCACCTGTGGTATAGTTTTTCAGTATCTCGTCTTTTAGTCTATCGAAGTCGTAGGTAAAACTTTCGTACTGATTTTTTACGTTGTCTTTGCGCCAATTGAGGTTGCCATTGTTGCCATTGATGTTTATTTCTTGGCTATAAAGCGTGATGGCGTTTAGGGTCGCTATTTTGGTGGTTTTGTTAAAATAGGTATCGTAAGCCATGTTTACTTGTGTGCCATTGCCCAAGGTGTAGCGGGTTACAAGCCCCATGGCGTTTTCAGCATTGTAAGTCCATATCGTTTTTGTGCTGCCGCCAAGGGTGGCATCTACTCGGTTTAAATCGCCAATGGTGGTATAAAGGTATTTTTCGGTTACACCCGTTGGAAATGATTTTTCTGTTAGCCTGCCAAATTGTCCGTATGTATACCTCGAATTAAATTCTCGGCTATTGATGGTTTCTTTATAGGTTGTCTTGTCCTGAAATAGGTTTACACAAAAGTAGTGTAAAATATGGAAGAAAAAACAGAGAGATTTGAAGTAAATAGATATAGTTTAGAATTCAAACA
>RDZG01000018.1 GCA_004293915.1 Bacteroidota bacterium
CTGAAATTTAATGCGTTTATGACTGCATTCGAAAATGAAAATGAATTAGGAAAAACGCTCAGTAATTTAATTGTAAATATTTATTAGACTTTATATAATATAGATGGCTTCGTTCCTTGCACTTTCTCTGCTGTAAATGCTTGTTGGTGCGCTAATTACCACTACAGTTGGTGTTGTTGCCACCGATGCCAATGCATTTGGGTTTTGTACCAAAATGCTTGGTGCTTGTGGGTTTGATACACTCGAACCTGCTGGGATATTGCCTGTTATCATATTGCCTGTAACTACTACATTTGTCAATACCACTCCGCCAACGGTTATAGTTGCTCCGTTTTGGAAGCCTGAACCTAATATAGAAACTAATATTGCTGATGTGGTGCTTGTTAAATTAGCACTTACCGAAATGCCTGTAACGGTAGCTACTATCACATTTACATCTACCAAACGCATTGGGTTTGATGCAGTAAAAGGATGCGAAGCACAAGCTTTTTGACTGTAAACAAAGTCGTAAAGCAAATCTGTGCCTGAGATAGATAGCACTTGTATGGCTCGGCTTGGCGAGATGGGTCTGGTGTATTTGTCGCTTGGTTGGGCATTGCCTTCATACGCCACCGAAATGGAATTGCTGTTGTATGACCATTTGCTATCATAGTTTAAACCAGCACCCGCTAGGGTTGGAATTATAACTATTGAAGCACCTCCGATTGTTACATTTACCATACTTGGCAATACAATACCTGTAATAGTAGTTCTTTCGGTTAAAGAAACTGCGTTTGAAACTGCTACACCACACGTTCCCGAAATTGTAACTGTATAATTTGAGCCAAGTGTAGATGTCATCATACTTGTGGTGATACTTGCTCCATTGCTCCAAGCGTACATTAAGTTTGTGCCAGTGGCTGATACATCAAATGTTGCCATTGTAGATGGACAGGCAATTTGTGGTTGGGGTTGGGTTGCAATACTTGGTAAACCAACTGCAGTAATTTCCAATGAATCTTTGTCTGTACAACCCGCATTATCTGTAACAGTAACAATATATTTTGCATTTCCTGTCAATACTGGCGTTAAATAAGTGCTATCGTTGCCTTGAGCTATCAAACCAGGAGCGGCAATGGTAAAACTTGGAACTCCTTTTGATCTTCCAACCTCAATTGGTATAGCAGCACCCAAACAACGTGTAATAGCATCTGAATTATGATTTTTAAAAGTTAATCCTAATGTACTTTTTTTAATTGTTACAGAACTAGAAACCGTACAATTCCTACTGTCTTTCGCCACTAAAGTATATAATGTACCTGTTTCTGATTGTGGTAAAATAGCTGGGCTAGAAACCGTAACATTATTAAGTCCGTTGCTAGGCGACCAAAGATAAGTTAAGCCTCCATTTCCTCCTGTAAAATTATTTATTAAGGTGTAATTTCCATATTTACACAATACACTATTGTTTGGTGTAGTTATACCACCTGTAATAGGTAAATTAAAAACTACATTTATTACAGCAGTGGTTTTACAACCTTTTGAATTTGTGGCTTCAACTGTAATGTTTGTTGGGGAAGGAACAGTTGGCGAAAGCGGTGCAAATAATTTTGGATTTGTATTTGTAGAAGCATTTAGCACATTTTGACTAGCATTGAACGAAAGTGGACTATTTGCTCCAGACCAATTGCATGTAATAGGCCAATTAAGTTGTGTTGGCGTTGAGATATTGAATTGATAATCTTCGCTATAGCATTTGAATTGGGGTGAATTCACACCTGAAAATACGGGTGCGGGCTGAGCTTGCAAAACTACTTCGTCTGTTGCAATACACTGAAAAGTAGTTTCTGTAACCTCTAATTTATATATTCCAGCTGCAGTTGCTGTATGTGATGCATTTGTAGAAATTGCCGTATTTCCATTATTAAAATACCAATTATAAGAATATGTACCCGAACCTGGCGAAGTTAAATTGCTCATACTAACAGTTGCATTTGGACAAAAACTTGCATCTTCCATTAATTTAACCAAAGGAGAACCTTTGACTTGTTTGAGAGGAGAAATCCAAGATTCTGTTGATACACCATTAAAAGCAGTTACAGTAACTACTATTGAATTAGATACGGTAAACATTCCTGCCTGAATGGTTTCTAATAATCCTCCATTAATAGTGAAAGTTGGACCAGAGCCAGTTAATATAATTGCATCATCAGCATCGCTTACTTGCCAAGAATAATTGCTTAAACCCGGTGTTGCCACAAAACTATAAACACCTTCTGAACACAAATAAGGATTATTAAAATCGGCACCAGTTGAAGTTACATTTATCGATTTAGCTTCAAAAACTATTATCGAAAAAAAGAATATATATAAGTACTTTTTCATGGCATTATGGTTATTAATTTTATAAAGTTGCACTATTCTTAATAATGTTCTAATGTATACAAATCATTTTTAAAAGTAAATTGTGCTGCTTAGGCACAAATTTAAAAGAAAAGTAATTAAAAATGAATTTTAATTACAGTTTTTAAAATATTGCTTATCATTAGATAGAAAGCATTTCTATGATTGATTTTTTAAATTCTTCTATCTCCAAATATAAAGGTTCAATTAACCCCTCCCTGAATTCTGAATCATTTAGTTTTATTAAAAATTCGATATTATCCTTGGATCTAAATTTTTCAAATTCTTTATAACCAAAGTCATGGGAGTTTGAAGGCTTTTGCCATCCAACACTATAAATGTATTTAAAAATGGGTTTTAATTGTTCTTCTTTATTTAAATCAACATCTTTTAAAACGAGTGAACAATATGGGTTTGGACCTTCTTCATAAAAATTCAAATATAAAAGTACAGGCTTTTCATTAAATTTACATATCTCCAAATCAAATACTAATTTGTTGACTTTGAATTTATCCTTAATTTCCTTTTTTAGCAACTCTATTCCTGAGTTTTTAAGGTTTTCATACGTTTTAACAATTTCCTGAGCTATTACAGGGTTTTCTAAGATTAGTTTTTCAATTTCCATTGTGAATTCATTTTTTTTGTTTCCTGTTAAATATTCAAGCATTTGCAAATAGTGTTCTATTAAGCCATTTATTTTAGCTAATCCCCTTTTATTATTTTCTTCTCTACAGAGCTTTAACCATTTTATGATATCCACTTTATAAGAAATCAAATAAATTTTTTCATCCTGTAATTGATTGACATCATATTCTTGGTCTTTTGGGGGAGTGCCATATAGTGTTAAATATAAAATAATGCCATTTTTTCGTACTTTTTTAATGTAATTTTTATACCTCTCCAATTGTTTTGGTTGATCAATTGCATATATTTTGTTTTCAATTACAATGGCATTGTTTTTATTGTCTTCTAAGTATAAATCTATTCTTCCACCTTCAAGATAATCTTCATTGATTGTACCAATATTTTTTTCTATTTCAATATTACATTTTGCATCGATTTCAAAATTCAGTTTTTGTTTTATTTCAGGGTGTTTTTCATAAACTACATCTAAAAACAGTTTTAAATACAATTCATATTGCCCATGAGCATCTTTTGGATCTAATAAACAACCAATGATTGAAGAATGATGTAATTCATTTTGTTCATTTCCTAGAATCCAAAACAAATTAAAATCATCACCAGTTTTGGAAAGATTTTCATCGTAAATAGACTTAGCATCTTTAACCTTATCAAAAAAATCATTTGGAGTAATTTCTAAATTCATATGCTATAATATTGGTACTGAATAATATTTTTAACTCCTTTTTCAAACTGACTTGTATTTTCCTGTTTTGTATCTCTCTTAACTGAACCAATTTCCGTTTGTACTTTTTTAGCAAATGTAAAGTAATTATAGAATTAAAATAATTTGTAAATTTGAAACATTTATCAAAATATAACCTAAGCATCTGAAACAGGTTTTATATTTTTTCAGACTTTGAATTTATCGTTAAAGTATATCATTTGATAGGTTTTGTAGCAATTATACCCAAATATTGTATTAAATTTGGGGCATATAATTAAATATGCCTACAAAAATAATTTCATACAACGTAAATGGCATTAGAGCTGCCATGACAAAAGATCTTTGTGGATGGCTCGAAGCAGCAAATCCTGATGTATTTTGTTTGCAAGAAATAAAAGCTACTCCCGACCAAGTTGATGTAGCTGCGTTTGAAAAACTAGGTTATCAACTATTCTGGAATCCAGCCGAAAAAAAAGGATATAGCGGAACGGCAATATTTACAAAACACAAACCAAAACATGTTGAAATTGGCTGTGGAATTCCTATTTACGACTTCGAAGGTAGAGTTATTCGTGCTGATTATGAAGATTTTAGCGTGATGAATGTGTACATGCCAAGTGGCTCAAGTGGCGAAGAACGTCAAGATTTTAAATTTAAGTGGTTAGCTGATTTTTATGTTTACATCCAAAATTTAATAAAAACGATACCAAATTTAATCATTGTTGGCGATTATAACATTTGCCATAGAGCCATAGATATTCATAATCCAAAATCGAATGCACAAACTTCTGGTTTTTTGCCCGAAGAACGTGAGTGGATGGAAAAGTTTTTTACAAATGGATTTATCGATACGTTTAGGCATTTCAACACGGAGCCTCACAATTATACGTGGTGGAGTTACCGTGCAGGTGCTAGAGGCAAAAACTTAGGTTGGCGAATTGATTATCAAGCTGCTACAATGCCAATGAAAGAGCGTTTGAAACGTGCATTAATTTTGCCCGATGCAAAACATTCTGACCATTGCCCAACGCTTTTGGAAATAAATTGAGATTAAATCTTAATTTAATTTTTTGCTTTGAGCCATTTGTTGTCCTTCTATCATTACAAAAGAACCCCAAAATACTGGCGAAGAGAAATTTGAGCTGTTTCTGAGTTCGTATTTTGCTTCTCTAAATGCTTTTCTATAGTCGCCACCGTTGTTCAAAAATTTGTCATAAAATTTGGTCATCAACAATTGTGTGGCATCGTCATCAACTTTAAAAAGACTTAATATAATTGATTTTGCTCCAGCCACCAAAAAAGCACGTTGCAAACCAAAAACACCCTCGCCAACTTCAAGCTGCCCTCTACCTGTTTCGCAAGCACTCAAAACAACCAAATTAGTGTTTGTAAAATTCAAATCCATAACTTCACTTGCAGTTAAAATACCAGAGTTTTGATTAATATACGTATCAGCATGTTCTAAAATATCGCCAGATCCAGCCAACATCAGCCCAGAATTTAACATCGGATTATTTACAATTTCGTTGCCACCTTTGGTGCGTTCCATAAAATAACCATGTGTAGAAATATGCAAAACAGACGGGCTATTCAATGATTTTATAGTATCTTCTGTAATTGGCTCACCTGTCATGTGAAGCATTTGACGATTGTTTTTTTTAAGCAGTTCGGCAATTTGCAAAACCTCTTTTTCGGCACCAAATAGCGATGGTACAGATTGTTCACGCAACGATGTTTTGTTTAAATAAAATTTTGGGTTGCCATATAAATAATAATCGTCAATTTTTTTAGTTGAAGTATTTTTTGATACTTCAGCAACAATAATATCTTTTGTATTGGTCAAAAACACAAATCCATTATTTTCAATGGCATATTTTTTGGTCGCATTGTTATATAACATTTCCACATTTAGTTGCGAATAAACACCTTCACTAGCAAAAAAAATGGTGTGTCCATCTGGAATTTTAGCTTTTAGTGGAGCAAAATACGTTTCATACGAATTTTCATCTTCGGTTCTCGAAATTGTTGCATTGCGATAATAATTCAAAAATCCTTTTTCCATTTTTTTTCCATTTTCTAATACCACAGCATCTGGAAAATCTTTTGATTGAGCAGTAACCATTAAACCAAAATAGCGAATAGTATCTGTAAAAGTGTGATTAAAATGCCTAAAACGCAACATTTCGATAGCAACACTATTTGCCGAAAGGGCAGTTTTTATATCTTCCCACGTTGTGATTTGCGAAGAACTTAAATCAAAAGTTGTTTTTGAATTTATCTTTTTTTCAAGGTCTATTAAACTTTCTTCAAGTTTTATTAAATCGATTTTTTCTTCTTCTAATTCGGCATTTGTATAACTACTTGCAATGGCATAAAACTCTTTTTGTTCGAGCCAATCGTTAAAATGTTGAATCAAACTTGAATCGCCAGACTGAAAAACTTGTCGCCTCACTTTTGCATCGCTATTAAGCAACATTCCTTTGGTTCGCAAGGTGTAGTTATACATTTTTGCTGTTTTAGATTTGTCGATTCCAGCATTAAAAAGCGAAAATGCGGCAGCATTATAAAACTCAAATTCTTCTTTGAACATAGCCCAAAAGCCCGTTTTTTGGCTAAAAGTCATAATCGAAAAGTTGTTGTCAGTAAATTTCAATCGAGCATCCAAAACTGGCTCCATGATTTCGGCAGCCTTTTTTGCATCTTTGTTCATATACGCAACTTTTGCAATTCCTGTGTTTGCACTCAAATAACCTGTATGGTTTTTATTAAATATTGTCCCATAGCTAGTTGCCGATTCTTGATAAGCTTTGTTAGCCATCGTATATGCTTTTTGTTTGTAATACAAATTGCCTCTAATTAGTTGAATTTCAGCATTGTTTACATTCTGTGCACCTAGTTTTGAAGTCCAAAATTTTTCTGCTTCTTGTAAATTTCCAAAAGCACGATTGGCTTCGCCAATTTCTCCTAAAAGTACAGCTTGTTTTACCAAAAGAACAGCAAAAGAAGGATTTTGTCTTCCTAAGGCATTTTCAACAATTTTTTGTGCTTTTTCGTACAATTCGTTTGCTGATTTGGTTTCTTTGGCGTTTTCGGTCAAAATCAATTGCGACATTTCGGTATATAAAGGCACTAAACGCACATGCTCTTTTCCATAAATTTTTATGTGAATATCAATCGAATTTTGGAGAGCCTCTTTCGCTTTTTTATAATCTGCAATCGAATAGTAATATTTGCTTTTATAAAACAAAAATTGTGCATTTGTTTTTGAATCGGTTTTATAATATGTTGGAATTATTTTTTCGGCAGCATCGAGTGCTGTGTTTGCTTCTTTCAACTCGCCTTTTTGTACTTTCAGATTTATTTTATCAATTAAAGAATTTAATAGCATAAATTTTTCATCGCCTAACGCATTGGTTTTAAGTGCAATAACTGCTTTTTGATTTTTGTCAGCTTTAAGGAAATTACCATTAATCAAAAAGTTTTTAGCCATATTATCTAAAACCAAAGACTTATCATAAAAGCCCGTTTCTTCTTTTGCTAAAATAATGCGTTGGGCATTAGCAATAAGTTGATTTGTTTTTGCAAATTCTCCTATCCACTGATAAAGTTCGATTAAACTAAATAATGAATATAAGTAATAATTATTGGATTCTACGCTTGCAAGATTTGGCGATTTTTTGGCGTTTAACGTATCAATTACGGTTTTATATTTTCCCAAATTAAAGGCAAAAAGTGCAGATGAAGCCTTAAAATATTGCGATTCAGCCGAATTTTTAACTAATACTTTATTTGCAATTTTCAAACCTTTTTGAGCTAATACAAAAGCTGAGTCATGACTATTCAAATCGTTATAAAGGTTCGACAAACCCATCAAATAATCAAAGTGTTTGGTCGAATAGCTGTAAACTTTATCGTTGAAATAAGATTTATAATATGTTTGATAGATTTGCAGCGCATTTGCTAAATTTCCACCATATCTTGCTTCGTATCTTGCTTTTTTAAGTTCTATTTCGGCATAAGGAATCGAATTTTCTTTGAATTTATTTTTTGTTATAATCTCAATTGAATCTAAAGTGTTTTTAAATTGCTTTATCAAACCAGCGTTTTCAGTTGCAATGGCTTTTAACTCTAAAAAATCGCTCACTATTTTGTGTGTTTCGGGTATCAAACGCATTTTTTTGAGTGATTCGTTTGTTTTTTGAAGTGCTAATTTATATTGACCCGATTCCAAAAGTTCAGTAATTTTCAAATACATCAAACCAGGTTTAAAAGGCTGATAATTTTGCATTTTTTTAAACGATAGCATGTCTGTACGTCTGTATAGTTTTTTAAATTCAGAATATTGTCCTGATTTTAAGGCTGTTAGCGTAGCCATTTTGAGCGATTCGTATTTGCGATATTCTTCTTCGTTGGCTTTTCTCAAATTATAAGCATCTAAATATTTTGAACTGGCTTTGGCAAAATTCTTTTTTTCAACCAAAATTTCTGCTTCTAATGTTTTTGTTGTAACCTCAAATTCGTCTGGATACGACAATGTTTGCTCCGCCATTTTTTTGGCTCTATTCAATAATGTATCTGCCTCGATTCTGTTGCCATATTTTAATTGAATATTTGCTAATGCTAGCTGTTGCGAAATCTGCAATTTGTTTGTGGCTTCAGTGTTGGTAGGCTTTAGTTTTTCAATCAAAGCTTGACACACAACTAATTGATTTATAGCTGTTTGATATTCGCCAAAACTCGAAATCACTTTTGCAAAAAGCAATGAATGTTTGATTTGAAAAACCAAAGAAATACTATTTGATGGCTTAATACTTGTTAAAATAGTTTTTGCTAAAATTGGGTTTTCTCTCGTAAAAGCTGCGTCAGCCAAATAAATCCCAGTAATAAATTTTTCGTTTGAGGTTTCATCAAGTTTTTGCCAAAGCATATAGGCTTTTTGGAAAAAACTATCTGAAGTTGGGAAACTATACCAATGATACGCAGCTTGGCTAAGTAATGAACTTGTGATTACAGCCGTTTCGGGTTCTTTTTCGGCATACAAAGCATAATAGCCACTACCAGTACGCAATGCTTCTTCGTATTCTCCCTGATTTACAAGGGTTTGCAAAAGCAAAAATTTGCTATCGTTTACATTTGCAAAAACAGCAATTGAAAAAAAATAAAATAACAGCAGTAAATTTTTCATATCAAATATTTATGATTTTAACAATACAGAAATTGCATTGCCTTTTTTAATAGCATTAAAATTAAGAATAGAAAATCCTATGATGTTACCATCCAAATCTATTTTTTCCATCACTTCATCAGATTCTGTTTGTTTAAAATAGCCTTTTTTTTTCTCAAAAATCACTTCTAGAAAATCACCTTCTTTGTCATACCAAACATTTATCTCTTTTTCCATATCACAATTTGTCTTGTAATATTTATTCAACTACAACTTTGTTTTTCTTTGCAAACAAATCATCAAGTTGCAACATCAAATTGATTTCGTGCACATTGAATGCTCCGCCACTTGTTGCTCTCGATTGCAAAAAGAATTCAAAAGCATACATAAATCTAAATTTTGAACTAATGAAAGTGCCAGCCATCAAAGCGGTATTTTGGTTTAATACACCATAATTTACACCAGCCCAAAAATAATCTGTGATTTCAAACAAAACTGAAGCATCTATTCGCAGCGGTTTTTGATTGTTTCCAAAATAGTGAACTTTTACGTTTGGATACAGCCCCAAACCATCGCTAAGTTTTAATTTATAACCTGCCAATAGCGAGAAATTTCGGGATTTTTTGAAAAATGGCTTCCTAGCATCTGAAACCGTAGTATCACTATTAAATCCAGCTAAATCTGGAAAACCTATACCAATATAAAATTTACGACCGTACAATTGTGCCCCACCGCCTATTTTAGGATAATTTACAGGAACATAATCTCTAATATATAACATATCATCAGAATCATATGCAATTAAGTCTGTTTTGTTAAATTGATACGAACCAATACCTGCTCTAAGTCCAAAAGAAAGTTTTATTTTGTTGGTTAATCGTACAATATACGAATAATTGAGTGCAAAATCGCTGTTTCTGTTTGCACCCCAAGAATCATAAGATGCCAAAACGCCTATAGACATCGAGTTTTTTCTAAAACGGTGATCAGCCCAAAAAAAGCCTGATAACGGAGCACCTTTCGTGCCAGCCCATTGATAACGAAATGCAAAACTGGCATTAAAATCGGTATCATACATCCCGCCAGAAGCTGGATTGTATATAAACTGATTAAACATATACCCATTTAATTGGGGCAATTCTTGTGCATGAATAGTTCCAATTGTTGCAAGTAAAAGTATAATTTTAGTAACTTTTGTCATATTTTTTTTATTTTTAAGTTTTACCAACCTCCCATTTTCATTACAGTCAAAATTGTTGCAATTATTGCAATAGTTGAGCCTATAATCAAGCCAAAAAGCCATTTTATGGTTTCAAATTTAGAATCTGCTATTAGTTTTAACGTTTCGTTTTTAGAATCAGCTATTAGTTTTTGTGTTTCTATTCCATTTTTATGTATTGTTTCTGTTATTTTCAGTTCGAGTTTTAGTAAATCTTCTTTAGTTGCAAACACACTTTTTGCTTCCATGTATTTATCTTCTACTTTTACTTCGATATACTCGACTAAGGCACGTGCTTCGTCCTCACCCATTTTATCACGTAAAATATCAACTAATTTAAAATCAGAAATATACATTTTTTTGAAAGATTAACTTCAAATTTTGAAAACAATTTTTAGTTTAACCAAAAACAACATTACTGCAAGTATAACGAAATCCTTTTTTATATCCAAAACTTACTGAGATAAGATATTCAAAAAGGACTATTTTTATTTTTTAACCGCTCAAAAAGTAAAAAAACTTTTTGAGGGTTGCGGCAACACTTTTCGAGCGGTTGAAAACCCTCGAAAAGTTTAGAAATTAGAAAAGATTGAACCAGACTATTAAAACCGCTCAAAAAGTAAAAAAAACTTTTTGAGGGTTGCGGCAATACTTTTTTTATTTCCTTTTTACCTCTACAAATCCTTTGATTTCGTTTTCGCCATTAATAAATTGATAATAATATGTACCTTCTGTTAGTTCGTTGTTTTTGCTATTCTTACCATCCCAATCGTTGGCATAGTTTTCTTTTTCGTACACCAAACTTCCGTATCTATCCATAACAATTAGTTTGTTTGATTCTTTTGGATTGATACCTCTGATTATAAAATTATCGTTTTTGCCATCTTTGTTTGGCGAAATAAACGAACAAGCCTGCAATTCGTCTGGCTTGCGAATAAACACTAAATAATCTTCGGTTTCGCCTGACCCTCCTGTTTTGGCACATGGGTCGGTTGGGCTAATTACGGCATCGGCACGCATGCTCACACGCATTCTGCGAGGACCTTCATATTCGGTTTGGTTTTTGATAATGATATTTTTAATCTCAAATTTTGAAGCGTTTTCGAACGATGCAGCCAAAAAATCGTCTTGGTCTGTAAACTTACCGTTGTTATTATAATCTATCCAGACGGCAAAAAACGAGCTTTTGCCAGCTTCGGCTACCGAACCTAAACTTAAATCGTAGCTATCTCCCATCAAAAGCGAATCGAGTTTTAAACCAACTGTAAAATCACCATAACCAGCACGGCTGCAGCCTGTGCCTAAGTTTTTGAGTTTGCCAAAAGCTACATCAGTGATATAAGCATTTTTGCAATCTGTAACTTCGGGTGGGCAATCTACTTTTTGTAAATCTCTTACTAATTTTGCTTCGTCAGAACCAAGTGGATTAACAGCCAATCGTGTGTTTGAAACCACATTTTGGTCTTGGTCTTTTACAACACTGTTTACTTCGGCTGGTGTTGCATTTTCAGAAAATATTACTTGCAAATTGGGTGTGTTTTCGGTGCCAGGCACAATCTGAAAACCAGAGCCAATGATAGTCCACGAATAGGTATAACCTGGCACCGAAGGCTGAGTATAAATTACAACTATACCAACTGGAACTTTGTTGCTGCCAATTATTCCAAAATCACGACTGGGAGCGGCATTTACAGTAACAGGAATAGTTTTTGTGGATAGTGAATCGTAATTTAAACTTTGGCTTTGATTTGCAGAAACCAACCCTGTACCAGCATTTTTTCCTATGATTTTGTTGCCAATTAAAGTAGCGATAGTGCTGTTATCCAACGTAAGATTTAGCGGCAGTTTGCTTTCGGCTTCGGCACCAATTGTGATGGTATCGCCAACTGAAAGTGTAATTGCTTTAGGCAAAATGGTGAAGGTATTTGTTGCTCTAGTAATGCTCAATGTTGCTCCAATATACTGATAATCATAGGCATTATCATTTCCACCTGCAACGTTTATTGGGTATGTTCCTACATCCGAAGCTAGGGTGGCAGGGCTTGAAGCCGTTGGAGCAACATCTATTGAAGAGAGTATATCTTGGTTTAATAACCCAGAAATAATATATTGTAGATTAGGATTGGCTTCTCCAAACTTACGCTGTGCATTCAATCCCGAAACTGTTAAAATAGCTTTTGATACACTAAAAATTTGAGTAACAGAACTAGCAGGCAAATACGTTGGCGGACTGCCCAACTGCACGGCTGTAACAGTTACTGTTCCTCCTCCTAAAATATTAATTTGATTATTTAAAAAAGAAACCACATTGGTTGGCGGGTTTGAAACCACCGAAACACTTACAGGCAAACCACTGGTAGCAGTAATAATTCCTAAAATTATAGGTGAATCGCCATAGGTTTTATTTGATATGGGATTTAAACCTAAAATTGTTTGGGGGAGGTTGATTTTGGGCATATCAATGTTCAAATACGGTTGTTGAACGCCAGCTTTGAAACTTCCAGTGCCAGAAATAGAACTAAAACTATATTCTTGCTGACCAAAAGTATAGCTAAACGAACCCAAACTTCCAACATGTGTATTTCCCGCTGAAACCATTGCTTTTTGGGCAAAAATGGTTTGACAAATCATTGATAAAATTAATATTTCATTTTTCATATTTTTTTGTTTTTCGTAGAACACGCTTTTTGGCGTGTTCTTTTGATTGCGTATTATTTTAATTTGCGTTTTATTATTTTTTCATTTACGCCATTTATTTTAACGAACACGCCACAAGGCGTGTTCCTATAATTTTTTAAATAGTTAAAAAGCCCGAATAGCACGAACATAGTGCGTTTCGTTTTTATCTAAGGTATTATAACCACTATTTGAGAAATTATAGACCCAAGCAAGGTTACTATTCAACTCTGTACTGCACCAGTAATTCGCTAAAAAAAAGTTTCCAATAGCTATTCTATTTGGATAAATCGCATCTAACTCAAATGTGGAAGGCAAATACCAATCTGAATACCCATTAAGTACTAAATCTGCACATAACTGAGCGGCATAACTACCAGCACTTTGTGCCGTTACAATAGCGTTAGTATTTGCGTTGCCACCTCCCAATGCATAAATATTAGCACCAGTACTTATATAGCTTCCATTCCACCATTGTATTCCCGTACTTTGGTCTGTTGGTGCAGCAATTAAGCCATGTGGCACATTAACATCGTAGCCAGGATCACCTGGTTGTAAAATATAAGCTATTTTACCACCTTGAAAAAATTGACCTATAGCTCCCACTATCACTGTAGTAGTTGTAAAAGAAATTTCACTACCATAACCTGTACCAATTGCGTTAGTGGCATAAGCACGAACGTAGTATGTGGTTAATGTAGTTAAATTTCCTAAATTACTTAAAAATTGTCCTGTTCCAGTTCCGTTGTTAATAACTGTGTTTGCCAATGTTGGGTTAGGAGAAGTACTAAAACATATTCCTTTTGAAGTTACAGGTAATCCACCATCTGAAATAATTGTACCTCCACTTAGTGCATTGTTTGCATAAATATCTGTAATAGCACTGGTACTAACTTGAGGCACACATGCCCCCCAAGTAGGCACACCATTGCAATATCTCAAAAATTCCGCATGCGAGTTTGAGGGTTGCACGGTTACCCATTTTGTACCATTCCAATATAGCATTTGCCCAGCAATAGTGCCGTTTGGCATAGCTGCGGTATTTACAATTTGGTTTGTGCCACTTATGCTTATGCCTGCACCACCTGTAAATGTAGTTGCATTTGCACTTGCTCCAGTAACTGTAAAGGCAGGGTAAGTGCCTGTAACGGTTACGTTAATGCCTAATATACTTACTATGCGGTCGGGTGCGGTATTTACAATTTGGTTTGTGCCACTTATGCTTATGGCATTGCCGCCAGTGAATGTAACAATCGTAGGTTTGTTTGTCAAGTCTGTATAACTTCCTGTAAAGGTGTTATTTATAATTACTGGTTTATTTGTCAAATCTGTATAACTTCCTGTAAATGTGTTGTTTGTAATTACTGGTCTATTTGTTAAATCTAAATAAGAACCAGAGAAAGAGGCAGGAATTGTGAAGAACCAGAGAAAGAGGCAGGAATTGTGGGTTTGTTTGTCAAATCTGTATAACTTCCTGTAAATGTGTTGTTTATGATTGTTGGTTTATTTGTCAAATCCAAGTAAGAACCAGAAAATGAGGCAGGAATTGTAGGTTTATTTGTCAAATCTGTATAACTTCCTGTAAATGTATTATTTATAATTACTGGTTTATTTGTTAAATCCAAATAAGAACCTGAAAATGAGGCAGGGATTATGGGTTTGTTTGTCAAATCATTATAGCTTCCAGTAAATGTATTATTTATGATTACAGGTCTATTTGTTAAATCTAAATAAGAACCAGAGAAAGAGGCAGGAATAGTGGGTTTGTTTGTCAAATCTAAATACGAACCCGAGAAAGTACTTGTGCCAAAGTTAGGTTTGTTTTGTACATTTGTCCAATCAACACTTGAAGTTGAGGCGGAATGTAAGGCATAAGCTACACTCAAAATTTGGTCGGTTTGGCTGAGGGTATAATTGCTACCACCAGCAATATCAAGTTCAGATTTCAAGAAATAAGTGCCATTTCCCCAATTAATGGTGGCAATGTTTCCGCTTATTGGCGTTCCACCACCTACAAAAATACTTATCAGCCCGTTTGCGTTAGTTGTTGGCGTATGGGTTTCGCTAAACACAACCGTTCCGTTTGCCGAGCCTTGCAAAAGACTTATCCTTACTCCTACGCTGGCATTGGGCAATAAAACTCCCGCAGCATTTCGCACTACGGCTTGGTAACTAAATCTATTTGGACTTTGTGCCAAAGCCCAAAAGCAGGAACATAATAAACCTACAAATAGAAGTTTAAAAAACTTATTGTATTGTATTGTATTTTTCATTTTTTAAAATAATTTTATTGAACAAAATATAATATTTGCAATTTTAAAAAATCAAAATTAATGTTCAAAATTTTAGTAAGTAATTTTTAAAAAAAATAATTATTATAAAAACCCTCAAAAAGTAAAAAAAACTTTTTGAGGGTTGCGGCAATACTTTTCGAGCGGTTGAAAACCCTCGAAAAGTTTGAAAACAGGAAAAGTTTGGTTTAGAAAATTACAAAACCGCTCAAAAAGTAAAAAAACTTTTTGAGGGTTGCGGCAACACTTTTCGAGCGGTTGAAAACCCTCGAAAAGTTTGAAAACAGAAAAGTTAGACTTGACTATAAAAACCGCTCAAAAAGTAAAAAAACTTTTTGAGGGTTGCGGCAACACTTTTCGAGCGGTTGAAAACCCTCGAAAAGTTTAGAAATTAGAAAAGATTAGACCAGACTATTAAAACCGCTAAGATACTGTCCTAAAAAAGTGTGTAAAGCGATCAAGGTATTATATTTGAGGTACCACCCTTTAAATATAAAAAGATGCACTTTACACAAGACCAAATTAGTGAAATATTAACACAGATAGCAAGAGAAAAAGACGG